>NZ_JBIBJK010000003.1:0-239989 GCF_042958635.1 Streptomyces sp. NPDC007971 | reverse complement strand
CACTGGGCCACGAACGCGGGTGGCTGGATGGATACAACCAAGTGGGCCGCCGGTGATTTCAACGGCGACGGGAAGAGCGACATCGCCGCATCCTGGGCCAACGGCAACCCCAATACGCCGGCGCCCTCGGAGGAGCAGCGGTTCCTCGACCTGATCAACAGTGAGCGTCAGAAGTACGGATGCGCCCCGCTGAAGGCCGATCCGAAACTCACGGAAACCGCGCGGGCCCACAGCAAGGACCTGGCCGACCACCCGAACCTCACGGCTGCGGCCACCGATAATCGCGGCCACGTGGGCAGTGACGGCTCGCTGCCCTGGGACACGGACAACGGTGCGACTAAGGGGCGCATCCACAGCGACCTGGGCGCATCGGCTGCCCAAGCCCAGGGCGAGAACGTCCACTGGGGCATGGGAGACACCTTCGACACGGCGATGGACGACTGGATGAACCACGACGAGGCGTCCAAGTGGGGCCACAAGTACAACATCATGGGCTGCGACCCCGATGACCCGAAGAACCCTTACTCCAACGGTGACATCAAGCACGACACCCCCCCGTTCACCGTCTACTACAAGCTGGTCGGAGTCGGCATAGACCAAGCCGCTGACGGCACCGTCTACATCACGCAGGACTTCGCAGGCTGACTCCCCCGGTCGGGCATGCATCCGCCACGCCCCCGCACCAAAGCCCCCGGCCCCGGCGTCGAGACAGACGCCGGGGCCGGGGGTGCGTACGCGTGCGGGGGCGCCGCTCGGGCGCGGGGCCGGGCCGCTAGGGGCTTTCTTTCGCCGTGACGTGAGGCCGGCCTGACCGCCCGTGCCCCGGCAAGATCCGAACGAGAGGCCCCACCCACCGTCCGGGATCCGGGTTCAGCTGTTCCAGCTCCACTCGGCGACCTCCGGGAGATCGGTGCCGTGCGCGCGGATCCAGGCGTGGTGGCGGGTGCGGGCGTCGGCCATGGCCTGGCGCACGGCGGCGGCGCGCACGGCGAGGCCGGGCACGCGGTCGAGGACGTCCATGACGAGCCGGTAGCGGTCGAGGTCGTTGCGCACGACCATGTCGAACGGGGTGGTCGTGGTGCCGGACTCCTTGTAGCCGCGCACATGCAGGTTCTCGTGGCCCGTGCGGCGGTAGGTGAGGCGGTGGATCAGCCAGGGGTAGCCGTGGTAGGCGAAGATCACCGGTTTGTCGGCGGGGAACAGGCCGTCGTACTCGAAGTCGCTCATCCCGTGCGGGTGGTCCTCGTGCGACATCAGCCGGGTCATGTCCACCACGTTGACCACCCGCACCGCCAGCTCGGGCAGGTGCCGGCGCAGCAGCTGGGCGGCGGCCAGCACCTCCAGTGTGGGTACGTCACCGGCGCAGGCCAGGACGACGTCCGGTTCGCCGCCGTTCTCGGTGCCGGCCCAGTCCCAGATGCCGGCGCCGCGCGCGCAGTGGGCGCCCGCCTGGTCCAGGGAGAGCCAGTCGAAGCAGGGCTGTTTGCCGGCGACGATCACGTTGACGTAGTCACGGCTGCGCAGCACGTGATCGGTCACGGAGAGGAGGGTGTTGGTGTCCGGCGGGAGGTAGACGCGCACGACCTTGGGGCTCTTGTTGAGCACATGGTCGACGAAGCCGGGGTCCTGGTGCGAGAAGCCGTTGTGGTCCTGCCGCCACACATGCGAGGTCAGCAGGTAGTTGAGGGAGGCGACGGGCGCGCGCCAGGGCAGCTCCCTGGACGTCTTCAGCCATTTGATGTGCTGGTTGACCATCGAGTCTACGATGTGCACGAACGCCTCGTAGCAGGAGAACAGCCCGTGCCGGCCGGTCAGCAGATAGCCCTCCAGCCAGCCCTGGCAGACGTGTTCGGAGAGGATCTCCATGACCCGGCCGTGCCGGTCGAGATGTTCGTCGACCGGGAGCGTCTGGGCCTGCCAGGCCTTGCCGCTGGCGTCGTAGACGGCCTGGAGCCGGTTGGAGGCGGTCTCGTCCGGGCCGACGAGGCGGAAGTCCCGCCGGCCGGCGGTGTCCCGCATGACCTGTTCGAGCAGGGTGCCCAGGACCCGGGTGGGCTCGTGCAGGCTGGTGCCGGGTTTGTCGACGGGTACGGCGATGCCGTCGAGGGCCGGCACGGGCAGCTCGCGCACGAGCAGTCCGCCGTTGGCGTGCGGGGACGCGCCGAGCCGCTTCGTCCCCTCGGGGATACAGGCCAGGACGTCGGCGACCGGCCGCCCGTCGGGGCCGAACAGCTCCTCGGGCCGGTAGGAGCGCAGCCACTGCTCCAACTGCCGTAGATGTTCGGGGTTTTCCCGGACACCGGCCAGCGGTACCTGGTGGGCGCGCCACGTACCCTCGACCGGTTCGCCGTCCACTTCGGCCGGACCGGTCCAGCCCTTCGGTGTGCGCAGCACGACGACGGGCCAGTGCGCGCGCTCGTCGGCGCCCTCCTGGCGCGCGCGGTGCTGCAACCGGGCGATGCGGTTCAGTGCCTCGTCGAAGGCCGCGGCCAGGGCGCGGTGCACGGTGGCCGGGTCGTCGCCGGTGACGTAGAGGGGTTCATGGCCGTAGCCGCGCAGCAGCGCGTCGAGTTCGGGTTCGGGCAGCCGGGCCAGAACGGTCGGGTTGGCGATCTTGTAGCCGTTGAGGTGCAGGATCGGCAGCACGGCCCCGTCGTGCACCGGGTCGAGGAACTTGTTGGAGTGCCAGGAGGCGGCCAGCGGGCCCGTCTCCGCCTCTCCGTCGCCGATGACGCAGGCCACGAGCAGATCCGGGTTGTCGAGGGCCGCGCCGTAGGCGTGGGCGAGGGAGTAGCCGAGTTCGCCGCCCTCGTGGATCGAGCCCGGGGTCTCGGGGGCCACGTGGCTGGGTACCCCGCCGGGGAAGGAGAACTGCCGGAACAGCCGCTCCATGCCGGGCGCGTCCCGTGTCACGTCGGGGTAGGTCTCGCTGTAGCTTCCCTCCAGCCAGGAGTTGGCGAGGACCGACGGCCCGCCGTGCCCCGGTCCCCACACGCACAGCGCGTCGAGTCCGCGTGCCCTGATCATTCGGTTGAGGTGGGTGTACACGAGGTTCAGGCCGGGCGAGGTGCCCCAGTGCCCGAGCAGCCGGGGCTTGATGTGCGCGGGCTTCAGGGGCTCGCTCAGCAGCGGGTTGGCCATGAGGTAGATCTGGCCGGCCGCGAGATAGTTGGCGGCGCGCCAGTGTGCGTCCAGGGTGCGCAGTTCCTCGTCGGTGAGGGCGGTGGCCTCGTGGTGGGCGGCGTGGGACATGGGAACTCCGGAAGGCATCGTCGGTGGCCGGCAGGGGCGCCGGTTGTCGATCGCTGGACAGTCTGTGGTGAATGTCTGGAAAATTCCGGGACCGCGGCGATCGGGCATGCCGCGTGGTGGTGCCACCCCTGCAGCGTGCTGCTCCGGTGGCGGCGGGTGGCAGGGGCCGATCGGCCCTAGTGCACACGGCCCCGACGGGTGATGATCGTCTTGTGGACAGTCCGGAGGCTGTCCCCACCGGGGAACGAGAGGTCGTCATGACGCAGACACGCACCTTCACGGAGCAGGACCCGATCCGCGTGTTCCTGCTGGACGACCACGAGGTCGTGCGGCGCGGCCTGACCGATCTTCTGGACGCCGAACCGGAGATCTCGGTGGTCGGTGACGCGGACACCGCCGAGCACGCCCTGGCCCGCGGGCCCGCGCTCCGCCCGGACGTGGCCGTGCTCGACGTCCGTCTGCCCGACGGGGACGGCATCACGGTCTGCCGGGAGCTGCGCAGCCGGATGCCGGAACTGGCGTGCCTGATGCTGACCTCCTTCGACGACGAGGACGCCCTGCTCGACGCGATCATGGCCGGGGCGTCCGGGTACGTCCTCAAGCAGATCAAGGGCTCCGACCTGGTGTCGGCCGTGCGCACCGTCGCCTCGGGCCAGTCGATGCTGGATCCCGCGACGACGGCCCGCCTCATGCGGTCCCTGCGGGCCGACCCCGCCGCGACGCCCTCGCTGCCGCCCGAGCTGGCGAGCCTGTCGCCGCGCGAACGGGACATCCTCGCCCTGATCGGCGACGGCCTGACCAACCGCGAGATCGGCAGGAAGCTGTACCTGTCCGAGAAGACCGTCAAGAACCACATCTCGCGCCTGCTGGCCAAGCTGGGAGTGCAGCGCCGGGTCCAGGCGGCCGTCCTCGCCGCCCACCTCGACAACCCCTGAGGCCCGGGCGAGGCGGACCGGCTTCCGTGGGCGGGCCGGGCGGCACACGGGCGCAGCAAGGAGCCGACGCTGATCGCGGCGCGGGCCAGGATGCGGGCACCGGACGCCAGGACGGGCACCCCGACCGGTGTGCATGTGGCGACGACACCGGCCGTGGTCGCGCCGGAGGGCGGCACGCCACCGGCAGCGGGCGGACCACCCCGGCGACGGAGAGGGCGGCCGAGGCGGCGGGCAGCACGCCCGCCTTTCCCGCGCACCCACCGAGGCGTGTTCGGCAGTGGCGGCAAGGACACCATGCGCAGGCCGGCCGGGATCCGCTGCGCCCTGTCATGCCGCCGAACCGGTGCGGGCCGGGTGCGCAATGCCCCACCGGCCGCCGGGGCCGACGAGTCCGACAGCGCCGACGACCCTGGTGATGCGGCCCTTCGGGCGGACCGAGGCCACGCCGCCGGAGGAGGCGCGGTGCGTGACCCCGACGCAGGCGTATCGGTCGGCCCGTCCGTCTCTCCTACGCGGACCGGCTGCCCGACCTCGGTGAAGGGCCTGGCGACGGCCCGTGCGACCGGCAGCCGAGTACGCCTCGTCTCCCACCCACCGCTGGTGACACGCGCCGGGCGGGAACCTTGGACGACCTGAGGCAATCGTTCATAGCGTAGATGTCGCCCCGGAGCCTGGCGCGTCGCCCTCGTGGCGTCGTACGGGTGAGCAGGCCCGGGGCCGCAGGAGTCTGTCGTGGGACTGGAGGAAATCTTGGACGAGCCTCGTCGTCGTGATGCGCAGGCGCCGCCCGCACCACGCCTCGGGGCTGGCCACCGTACGGAGGCCGGCATGCCGCACAGCATCCGGTTCGCCGTACTCGGCCAGCTGCGCGCCACCCGCGCGGAGCGGACCATCCACGTCGGTTCGCCACAACAACAGGCGATGCTGGCGGTGTTGCTGTTACGTTCCGGACGTGCCGCCTCCATGCCGGAGCTCATCGACGGGGTGTGGGGCGAGGAACCGCCGCACTCCGCGGCGGCCATGATGCGGACCTACGCCTGGCGCCTGCGCCGCAGCCTCGACGAGTCCCCCACCCGGCCGCAGACCCTCGTCTCCGTGGGTGACGGCTACCGGTTGGTCCTGGATCCCGGCGATGTCGACGCGGTACGGGCCGAGCACCTTGCCGCGCAGGCGGCCGGGCACCGCTCGGCCGGACGGCCGGCGGAGGCGGGCGAGCGGATCGGGCAGGCGCTCGCCCTCTGGCGGGGCGAACCGCTGGCCGGTGTACCGGGCCCGCACGCGGAGCAGCAGCGCAGTCGACTGGAAGAGGTCCGGTTGACCCTGCTCGAAGAGCACCTCGACCTGATGATCGGCCGGGGTGCCCATCTGCTGGCGGTCCCCGAGTTGTGTGCCCTGGTGAGCGCCCACCCGCTGCGCGAGAGCTTCCACGCCCTGTACATACGGGCCCTGCACTGCGCCGGGAGGCAGGCCGACGCGCTGGCGGCGTACCACCGGTTGCGCGCCCGGCTGGCCGACGACCTGGGCGTCGAACCGAGTCGCGAGCTGCGCGCCCTCTACCAGCGGCTGCTCGCCGACGACCCCGCCCCCGCGGCTCTCACCGCCGAGGAGCCCCGGGCCCGGACCTCGCCGCCCGCTGCGGTCGGCGCCGTCCTGCACACGGCGCCGCGCACGCCCGGCGGCGACGAGGAGTCGGCCGCCGGCAGGGCGGTGCCCACGCCCGGCGCGGCGGACCGGGCCGGCCCGACGAGGCCGGCGAGCCTCCCACGGACCGCTGAGAGCGCTCACCAGGTCTCTCCGCCGCCCGCCGCCGGCGCAGGCGACCCTCCTCCCGGCACAACCAGTGGGATCTTCGTCGGTTCTCCCCCCGTTCCGGCCCAGCTGCCGGCCGGCACCGTGGACTTCACCGGTCGCTCGTCCGCGCTCGGGCGCCTGACGCAGGCCCTGGCCGCGGACCACGGCGACGCACCGCCGGTCGTCGTGATCACCGGCATGGGCGGGGTCGGCAAGACCGCCTTGGCGGTGCGCGCGGCTCACGGCGTCAGCGCTCGGTTCCCGGACGGCCAGCTGTACGCCGACATGCGCGGCAACCGCCACGATCCCGCCGACGCCGGTGTGGTGCTCGCCAGCTTCATCACCGCGCTGGGAGTCGCGGCGCAGTTCGTGCCGGCGAGCCTGGACGACCGCGCCGGGCTGCTGCGCTCGCTGCTCAACGGCCGGCGCGTGCTGATCCTCCTGGACGACGTGCGGGACGCCGCCCAGATCGCGCCGCTGCTCCCCGGATCGGCCAGCTGCGCGGTGCTCCTCACCAGCAGGTCGAGGCTGTGGGGTCTGCCCACCTCGGCCCGGGTCGACCTGACGGCCTTCGAGGCGGACGAGGCGGTGTCCCTGCTGGAGCGCATCGCCGGTTCCGCGCGGGTGGCCGAGGACCCGGCGGCGGCGCGAGAGCTGGTGCACAGCTGTGGCCTGCTCCCGCTGGCCGTACGGATCGCCGCCTCCCGGCTGGCGGCACGTCCCACCTGGGGGGCACAGTCGCTGGCGGTACGACTGGTCGACGAGCGGCGCCGGATGGCCGAACTGCGGGCCGGCGACCTCACCGTGGCGGCGGTCTTCGAGATGGGATACCGCCAGCTGAGCGAGGCTCAGGCCAGGGCGTTCCGGCTGATCGCGGCGGTCTGCGACGCGGAGATCGGGACCCCGGCCGCGGCCGTCGTGCTCGGGCTGGACGAGGACGCCGCCGAGGAGCAGCTCGAATCCCTGGTGGACGCCTCGCTGCTGGACACCTCCTGCCCGGGACGGTACCGGCTCCACGACCTGCTGCGCGTCTTCGGGCAGCAGCAGGCGACGGCCGAGGAGCGCCTGCTCGCGCTGGACCGGCTGCTCGACTTCCTGCTTGCCACCGCGGCTGGGGCCTTCCAGCGGGTGGTACCCGGCGACGCGGTCGCCGCGACGCTGAGCCCCAGTCGTTCGGCGGGTCTCGGGCTCGCGGACGTGCGCACGGCCCGGGCCTGGGCCGCCACCGAGTCGGAAGCGGCCTTCTCGGCCGTCCTGGCAGCCGCCCGCGAGTCACGGGCGGCCGGCGCGGGTGCCTCGGGTGCCGGGCCCGGGGCCACGGACGGTGCGCCCCTGTTGGCCGCCGCCGTGGATCTGCTGATCGCCCTGACGGCCTTCGGGCCCTACGTGCAGCGGGAGCAACTGGTGCGGGCCGCCCTGGCGGTGGCCGAGGCCGCCGAGGAACACGGCGATCGCCGCACCGTGGGCCGTGCCCGCTTCCTGTGCGGCAACATCGCGGTGCAGGGCACCCGGCTCGTCGTGGCGAGGGAGCATCTGCGGGTGGCCGAGACCCACTGCCGCGAGAACGGTGACGCACCCATCCTCGGCCAGATCCTCAACGACCTCGGACTGGTCGCGCTCCTGCAGCACGACCACGAGGAGGCCGTGGAGCGCCTGGACGAGGCCGTCCGGCTCGCCCGGGAACTCGGCCAGCGGTCCGGCGAACTGGCGACGACGGTGAACGCGGCGCTGGCCAGGCTGCGTTGCGGGCGCGCCGAGGAGGCCCGCCGGGCGTGCGAGGGCGCACTGGCCGAGCTGCGCGCGGCCGCGGACCACCAGGGCGTGGCCTACGCGCTGTCCGTCCTGGGACTGTGCCTGCACGAACTCGGACAGTACGACGAGGCGGTGGCGCACTACACGGAGTGCCTGAGCGTGTGCCGGGCGATGGAACTGCACGGCCGTGAGGCCCAGGCCCACTACCGGCTCGCCGACACCCTGCGGGCCATGGGCCGCCCGGCGGAGGCGGTGGCCGCCGCCGGGCAGGCGGTGGCCCGCTGCGCGGACGGCCGTTCCGAGCGCGACCGCGGGCACGCGCTGGTCGCGTCCGGCCGGGCTCTCGCCGAGCTCGGCCGGGCGGCGGAGGCGGCGGCCCGGCTCGGCGAGGCCGCCGCGGTCTTCGCCCGCCTCGGGCTGCCGGACGCGGTACACGCGACAGCACTTCGGGAGGACCTGCCCGTGTGATGGCGGGCCGGATCGGCCTCGTTGCCCGTTCAGCTCTTCGGCGGGGGCTGGGAGACGGTGTTGTTCCAGTCGTCCCGGTCCGCCGCGGAGACGTGGACCCCGGCCGGCCCGTCGCCGTGCCGGTGCTCCGCGACGCCCAGGAGCAGGACGGCGGACGCCGCTGCGGACAGGAGCGCGGCTGCGACCAGACCGGCGGCCCCGGCGCGTGCCGCCGCTCGTACGGGGCGTCGCTCCGCTCGCCGGACGGCGTCATGGGGACTGCGCATGCCACATCTCCTCGCGCTCTTTCGTGCCTTGCCGGTGCGAAGGCGTGACCACCGTCGCAGGCTCCGATCTACATCGGATCTACGGCATGCGCTCCACGGCCGACGGCATCCTGCCGTCGGCCGTGCAGAAGGATGTGGGCCGGGCTACGGCGTCCTGCCGCCGGTCGCGGAGGAAGACCGCCCGGCGACAGCGACCTGCCGTCGGCCGTGCAGGAAGACGTGGGCCGGGCTACGGCGTCCTGTCGTCACTCCTGGAGGAAGACGTCCCCCGTCACGGTCGAGTAGTGCAGGGACAGCAGGCGGAAGGGGAGGCGCAGCAGCAGGGTCAGCGCCCGTACCCGCTGCTGCTGGGCCGCGTAGTAGTCGTCCAGGACGTTGATGTGGATCACGCCGGGGTCCGCCTCGCAGAGCACGTCCTGCACGAGGGAACGGACACCGGGGTCTGCGGACTCCAGGCCGGTGACCGGGGCGAACGTCCGGTCCAGGGCGGCCAGTCGGCGCGCCGTCTCCCGGTGGCCCCGCGCCTCGTCCAGGATGTCGGTGATGGTTCGGTGAGGGTCGCCGGGCAGCCCGAAGCGGTCCTGGAAGTAGGCGTCGAAGCGGGCGGGATCCGTGCGGTAGGTGAGCAGGGCCGTCTCCAGCAGCAGGCCGCCGGTGCTTCTCGCCGACCGGACGTCGGCGACCAGTTCCCGGAAGGATCCGTCGTCCAGATCGATGAAGAGGCCGCCGCCGTGCCGTTGCATCCGGTGCCCCAGGTCCAGGGTGAGCAACCGGTCGTACAGGACGGCCGCGATCGACCGGACGAGCGGGCTGGACCTCGGGATCAGGGCGAACGGTGTCCGGGGCAGCCGGAGTTGCAGATAGGCCCGGTAGTCCCTGGGCAGCAACCTGACGAGCGGGCCTTCGTCGTCCATCTGGACCGCCATCAGGGGCACTGGCGGCGCCTCGTCGAGGAGCCGGCGCAGGACGGCACCGCCGATGGCGGTAGCGGTCTCCTGGTCCGGACCCAGCGCACGGTCCAGACGCACCTGGCCGGACGCGACACTGGCGACGGCCCGCCCCCGGCAGGCGCCGACGAGGCCGGCGGCACGCTGCGCCAACCGGTTCAGGCCCGGCGGCTGTGCGGACGGTGCGCGGTACACGAGGGCACGCACCGGTGCCTCGGCGGCGCGCTCGGCGACGATTTCGACGATTCCCGGGGCGGCCGCCCGCACGGTGACCGGATCGCCCGTGCCGGCCACCAGGATCTCTCCCTGCGCGGGGACGGGGGACACGGAGGGGAGGCGGTCACGGCACAGCCGCACCGGATCGTCTCCCCGATGCCGCCAGGGCCGGTACGCCCACCGCGTCCTGCGCGGGGCGCCGTCGTGGGTCACCAGCAGGAAGTCGAGTGTCTCGCCCGGCTGCTCCTGGTGCACGTGTGCCCACAGCGCCCAGGCCGCGTCCGAGGGGGTGAGGTACGGCCGCAGGTCCTGCAGCAGGGCGGCGATCCTGTGGCCGAACCGGGGCCGTTCGCCGGCCAGGAGCAGGGCGTACCCGCGATCGGGCGGGCTGATCAGTACGGTTCTGCGGTCCACCTGCTGGTCGACGGAAGGGCCCGTGAGGTGGGGCCCGGGTAAGTACGGAAGGTCGCGGGGCAGGTGGGAGCGGATGGTGACGAGCGACGCGGCGAGCGCCTCCAGGGACTGCGGGAGCGGGCCGGGGCCAAAGGGCCGGGCCTGCGGGGACGGCGGCAGCGGGCCCGGGCCGGGCGGCGAGTCGGCCCGGGCAGGGCGTCCCCGGTCGCGGGCGGCATCGAACGGACTGCTGTACGGGCGGCGCGGAAGGCTCTGCGAGACGTGCGCGCGGCGGCGCAGGGCACGCAGGATGTCGCCCCTGTGCGTGACTTCGCCAGGTCGCCGGCCTGTCTCCAGGAACGACAGGACGGTCTGTACGGCGCCGTCGGCGTGGGTGGTGCCGGACGACGCGGCGAGTGCGTCCAGCAAACCCCTGGCGGCGTCGGGCCCGTGAGCCGCCGTCAGGGCCGTGAGACGGAAGAGGAGTCCGGCGACCGCGCGGAGGACGCGTTCGGAGGCCGCCGCCTCGTCCGGTTCCCCCGTCGCACCGGCTTCGGCATCGTGTGTCTCTTCCCGCGCGGTGGGGTTGTTGTGCGGCGCACGGAGGCGATCGTGGCCGTCGAGCATCGCGTACGCCGCCAGGAGCCGACGGGCCGTGAGGAGTTCCATGGAGCGGATTGTGTCCGCGGATGATCAACAGGGCCTCTACGGGCCGCCGCCGCTGTCCGCACGGGCGTACAGCGCGCGGGGATCGAACGTAGATCGGGATGCCTCAAGGTCGCTCCAAGCAACGGTGCTCCGGTCCTCCTCGACCTCCGGTCCGGGCACCCCGAATCCCACGAGCACGAGGAGTCTCCCCATGACCACGTCCGCCGTCACCCGCACCTCCGGAATCTCACGGCGCCGCACACCGGCCGTCACGGTCGTCGCCGTCCTGACCCTGGTGTCCCTGCCGGTGCTCATGAGCGGGGCGACGGCAGAACCGTCCGTCGCCCGGGCTCAGGACTCCGCACCGGCCTCCGTCCAGGACGCCTCGGTGGACACGGATTTCCCACCCTGCTGCTGAGCGGCTTGACTGCCTGTTGAACCCTCTGGTTAACTTTCCGGTAACATACCGGAAGGGCTGAATCCAGTGTCCGACATGGCGGAATTGGGATCGCGCATCCGTCGCCAGCGCCGGCTGAGGCGAATGTCGCAAACCGATCTCGCAGGCAGCGATCTCTCGCACAGCTACATCTCACTCCTGGAGAGCGGAAAGCGCACCCCTTCCGAGGAGGTACTGCGCCGTATTGCCGCGCGCCTCGAATGTGAGCCCGGATACCTGCTCGAATGCCTCGCGCCCGAGCTCCCCGGCAGTCTCGAGGTCGAGGTCTCCTACGCGGAGATGTCCCTGGCGAACGGCGAGCCCGAGGCGGCACTGAACGCCTTCCTCGGCGTCCGGGAGCGAGTGGGCGACGACGGACCGGCCGACATCCGGTCCACGGTGGGATTCGGCGTGGCGCGCTCCCTGGAGGCGCTCGGCCGCCTCGAGGAGGCACTGGTCGAGTACGAGCGGCTGCGCGAGACCGACACCGAGAACCAGGGACAGACGTCGAGCGCGGTCGCGGACCTGACCGTGGTCATCGCGCTGTGCCGCTGCTACCGGGAACTCGGCGATCTCGCGCACGCCGTGGAACTGGCCGAGTCCAAGCTGGCCGACCTGCAGCGGCTGGACATCCCGTCGTCCGTCACCGCGATCGAACTGATGTCGACACTGGTGGGGCTGCACACCGAGCGCGGTGACCTGCACCGCGCCGGATACCTCGCCTCCCGTGCCATCGAGCAGGCCGAGCAGCTCACCGACAACCGGGCCCGGGGTGCCGCGTACTGGAACGCCAGCCTCGTCGCACACCGCAACGGCCGGGCGGCGGACGCCCTGACGTTCATCCGCAAGGCCCTGGCCCTGTACGCCGAGGGCGAGGACCAGCGAGCCATGGCCCGGCTGCGCAACGCCTACGCGGTGGTGCTGCTGGACGCCGAGACCCCGGACGCGCCCGCTGCGAAGGAGCAGCTCACCCTCGCGGAGCAGGAGCTCGACCGCCACGGCAGCACCGTGGACCAGGCCTACTGCCAGACGGCGATGGCCCGTGCCGACCTGGCGCTGGACGACTGCGCGGCCGCCGCGGACCGAGCCCGGTCCGCACTGACCCTGCTGGGCACCGGGCACCGGCTGCAGAGCGCCCGGGCCCTTCTGGTGCTGGCCAGGGCCGAGCTGCGACAGGGCCACGCCGAGCGGGCCCGGGCGGCCTGCGAGCGGGCCGCTCTCTCCCTGGAGGCGTCCGAGGCCACCCGCCAGGCCGGCTTCGCCTGGGCCGAGCTGGCCGAGATCCAGCAGGAGTCCGGGGACGAGCGGGGCAGCCTCGCGGCCTACCGGGAGAGCCTGCGCTGCCTCGGGTACCGCTCCGGCACCATCTCCGCAGCCGAACCGGCCCGCGCCACCGCAGACGGCTGACGATCCCTCACACCCCCCGCCCCACTCTCACCCAGCCCGTGGACCGCCGTGGTCCACGGGCTTCTTCTCGCCCCTCCCCTTTTCCCGCCGGGACGACCGGCTTCCCGCCGGGACGACCGGCTTCCCACCGGGACGAACCGGCTCCCCCTCCGACGACGGCTTCCCGCCCCGACAGCCTCTTCCCCTGGACGACCGGGTTTCCGTCCGGACGACCCGGCCTTCCACGACCGAGCGCGCCTCAGAGGCACAGATACACACCCCCATGTTTGTGACTGACAATATTGACTTCCTAGTCACAGACATGTGACCATGGTCGGGACGGCGCAGCCGAATATCGACCGGGAAGGGGTGGTGCTCACCATGAGAGAAGCAGAGTCCATCCCTTTCGGCGGACAGGGCGTCACGGTTCTCGGAATGTCCGCGGGGGTCGGCAAGACCGGTGTCTCGATCGGCATTCTGCGTAATCTCCTTCAGCGGGGTACGAGCTGCGCCCCGTTCAAGGCGGTCGCCGTCGTCACCCCGGACGAGTACGCCGGGCGGTCACTGCCGCCCTGGCGGCGGGGCGCGGTCCAGAGCTGCGCGGCCGCCGGGGTGGTCCCCCGCTGGTGGCACAACCCCGTCCTGGTGGACCTCCCCGCCGCGCGCGCCCCCGAGGGCGATCTCTACGTGCGCGGCCGTCGTCTGGGACGGGTCCCGGTGACCGGGGCCGACCGCCTCGATCTCGGCTCCCTGCCGGACCGGCTGCGCCGTCGCTGCCAGGAGGCGGTGGAGGAGGGCTTCCAACGCCTCGCCGGCCAGGTGCCGTGGGTCCTCGTGGAAGGCGCAGCGGGGGCCGGCGACCTGCCCGCCGCCGCCGACCTGGCCAACCAGATCCTTCCCGAGCGGGCGGGACTGCCGGTGGTCGTGGTCACCAGCGCCCGGCACGCGGACCCCGCGGACGCCTCCCGGCTCGCGGACCGGTTGACCCCGGCGCTGCGCACTCTCCTGCTCGGCTTCGTGCTCAACCGGGTGAGCGACCACCCGGCCGCCGACGCCGCCGCCGAGCGGCTCACCCGCGCCACGGGCCTGCCGGTGCTCGCGCGGATCACCGATGCACCACCCCCCATCGGGTACGACGGCTCACCGGAGAAGATCGACCTCATGTGCGAGTACCGCGCCGCGTGCGTCGGCGAGTCGGGGCTGATGCACCTGCTCGACGCATTGTCCGTCGCCGGTCCCGACCCCGTGGAGGCCCTGCGATGAACGCCGTGGAGGTCCTCGGGCTGCACCGGAGTTTCCCGCCGTCACGAGGCGGGGGAACCGGGCGCATCGCCCTGGACGGCATCGATCTGTCGGTCGGCGAGGGCGAGGTGCACGCACTGCTCGGCCCCAACGGAGCGGGCAAGACGACTCTCTGCAAGATCCTCGCCACCGTCCTGGTGCCCGGCGAGGGCAGCGCGCGGATCCTCGGGCACGACGTGGTGAGCGAACTCGCCGCGGTCCGCCCGCTGATCGGATGCGTCTTCGGCGGCGACCGGGGGCTGTACGGCAGGCTCTCCGCCCGGCGCAACCTGCACTACTGGGGTGCCCTGTACGGCGTACCCGGCCGCGAGATCCGCCGACGCGCCGCCGGGCTCCTGGAGCGCTTCGGCCTCACGGCGCACGCCGACGAGCGTGTGGAGACCTTCTCGCGGGGCATGAAGCAGCGCCTCCACCTCGCCCGCGGGCTGATGCACGGCCCGCGGGTCCTGCTGCTCGACGAGCCGACCACGGGAATGGACCCCGTCGCGGCCCGCGACTTCCGTGCCCTGATCGGCGAGTTGCGCAAGGAAGGGCGGTCCGTCCTGCTCACCACCCACGACATGGCGGAGGCCGAGGCCGTCTGCGACCGGGCCACGCTCATCGACGGCGGGCGCATCCTGCGCACGGCGACCCCCCGTGAACTCGGCTCGCTCCTGACGCGGTACGAGCGCATCGAGGCCAGTGGCGTGCCGGACGACCTCGTCGGGCGGATCAGGGTCCTTCCCGGCGTGGTCACGGCCGGCACCGATCCCCGCGGCACCACCCTGATCGAGGTGCGGGACCAACAGAGGCTCACACCCGTCCTGCGGCTTCTGGTGGACGCCGGGGTCACCGACCTGGCGACCTCTCGCCCAGGGCTCGAAGAGGTCTATCTGGCGCTGATCGGCGAGCGCGGCATGGAGGTCGCCCGGTGAGGGCCTTCCTGGCCGGCCTGAGCCTGCAGGCCGCCCTGCTGCGCCGGTCCCCCGGCGAACTGCACACGCTGGCGACCGTGCCCCTGTACACCCTGATCCTCCTGGCGATGACCGACGACCCCGGCCGGCCCGGCATCGCCGCCAACGCGGTCGTCGCCCCCATGCTGATGGCTCTCTGGTCGCTGGGACTGTTCACCGCCGGAGACCTCATCGACCGGGACCGCTACAGCGGCACCCTCGAACCGACAGTGGCGGCCCCCGCCCCGATGGCTCTGGTCGTCGGCGGCCGCATCTGCGCCGTGACCGCGGCAGGCCTGATCGCCTTCGCCGAGGCCTGGGCGGTCGGCCTGTGCTTCGGGGTCCGTCTGACGGTTCACCATCCGGTCGCCCTCGTCGCCGGCATCCTCGCGTCCTGTCTCGCCACGGCGTGCACGGCCGCGATGATCGCGGCGGTACTGGTCCTCACCCGGCGCGGGCGGCCCTACCAGAACTCGCTGAGCTTCCCCTTCTATCTGCTGTCCGGCATCGTCGTACCCGTCGGGGTGCTTCCCCACTGGCTTCATCCGGTCAGCCGGCTGATCTACCTGTCCTGGTCGGCCGAGCTGCTGCGGTCCGCCTTCCGGCCGGACGCGCCCCGGCAACTGCCGGTGCAACTGCTGGCGCTGGGCCTGCTCGCGGCGGCCGGCCTGGGCGGCGCCGCACTGCTGCTGCGCCGGGTGCTCGCCCGCGTGCGCGTCCTGGGCACCCTGGGGCACGCATGACGCCCCGCCCGCGCCCCAAGGCGCTCACCATCCTGCGGCACGGAGGCGCGATCGCCCTGGCCGAGCTGGCCGCCGTCTACACCTGGCGGACCTGGCTGTTCGGCTGGCTGGTCCGGATGCTCAGCCAGGTGGTGTTCTTCACCCTCGTCGGACGGCTGACCGGCGCCGGCGGCGACGAACGGTTCCTGGTCACCGGCAACGCCCTGATGGCCTGCGCCATCGAGGCCACCATGGTCGTCGCGTCGAGCGCCTGGGAGCGCTCGCTCGGCACCCTGCCGCTGCTGGTCGCGGCGCCGTCACAGCTCGCCTGGACGTTCGTCGTGCGCAGTCTGCAGTGGGTCGTCAGCGGTACGGCCACCTCGGCGGCCGCACTGTTCGCCCTGGGCCCGGTGTTCGGGCTGCGCTGGACGCCGGGCACCGTCCCCATGGCGTTGGTGCTGGTCATGCTGACGGCGCTCGGGACCTACTGCTTCGGGCTCACGCTGGCCGCCCTCGTGACCGACCGGCCGGCGCTGCGCAACGTCGTCTCCAACACGGCCTACCTCGGCATGATGGCGGTCTGCGGGGTGCAGGTTCCGACCGGCTACTGGCCCGGGCCCGTCGAGGCGGTGGCCCAGGCGCTGCCGCTGACCCACGAACTCGCCGCTCTGCGCGGCCTTCTCGGCGGCGCTCCGGCCGTGCGGGTGCTGCAGCAGGCCTCGCTCGGCGCGGCCGTCGGAGCCGGCTGGCTGGCCGTCGCCGTCCTCGCCTTCGGCCGGGTCGCGCAGCGCGGACGGCGCACCGGAGCCATCGAGTTCGGCACATGACCCCACGACCAGCCCGCACCCGGCCGGCAGGCACACGGCCATCGAGCGCACGACCACCCGGCACGGGGCCGTCAAGGACCCGGCCGCCCCTCACGCGACCACCCAGCACGCGGTCATCGAGCACGCGACCGCAGGGGCTCATGGCCCCATGAGCCCGGCCCATGAGCCCCTGCGCGGCGCATGGATCCCGAACCACCGGTACCGCGCCACGGTGCGGCACCGGCGGCCGGCCGGAGGTTCCCGCCCGGCAGGCCATCGTCCCCCGGCCCCGACCCGTGAGAGGAGGTGCACCATGGAGCGCAACCACGTCAGCCTTCTTCGTCCCCGCCTGGACAAGATCAAGGTGAAGCCCGTCAAGTAATGCCCCGCTGCCGGGAAGCCGCCGTGCTTCCCGGCAGCGTTCGTCCGTCCACCGGCCAGGGTCCGCCGTGCGCCCGGCCGACCGGAACGTGATCCGCTGAGCGAGGGTGTATGAGCACGATGATCAGTGACCTGCCGGTTGCGGTGATCGGCGAGAGCGACGGGCGCTGGAGAACCACGACGCTCTGCCTCGCCGTCGACTTCGGTTCCCGTGACGATCCGCCGGGCCGAGGCGGCGTCGCCCACCTGCTGGAGCACCTGCTGATGTCGGCGCCCGTCGACGGCGGCCACTCGCTCAGCGAACGGGTCGAGCGGCTCGGCGGCCAGGCGAACGCCACCACCGGCCTCGACCGCATGTTCTTCCAGGCCCAGGTGCTGGGTGACCACGTTCCGGAGGTGGCCCGCCTCCTCACCCGGGCCGTGCTGGATCCACGGCTCGACCACGCCGTGGTCGAGACCGAGCGCCAGGCGGTCCTGCAGGAGCTGGCCGCCGCGGCTGCCGACCCCAGTGACACCGTGCAGGACGCCTACCTGGCCGCCTGCTTTCCCGGCCATCCGCTCGGCCGCCCGGTCGGCGGATCCGACGAAGCCGTGCGTGCACTGGAGTTGACGGATGTGCTCGGCGTGCACCGAGAGGTCTTCCTGGGCAGGCGCATGGCCCTGGTCTGTACGGGAGGCACCGCGCCCGGCGAGGTGGCGGAGCACCTCGCAGGCACCGCCGTCACCCGTGTCCCCGCGTCCGCCCCGTCCGTCCCGTCCGCCCCGCCCGTCGCGGTGGAGCCGGTGGCCGATCTCGCGGCGCTGCCCTGGGCACCCCAGGGCGCCGGTGCCGATCCGGACGGCTTCTCCTGGCTGGCGACCGGAAGCCGTGCCCCCTCGACCGGCGATCCCCGCCGTCATGCGTTCACCGTCCTCGCCCACCTGCTCGGCCCCTCCCCCGCCTCCTTGCTCTACCGCAGGCTGCGAGGCCAGGAGGGGCTGGTCTACGCCTTCTACACCTGGTCGCGCAGCTACACGGAGACGGGAGCCTGGCGCATCATGGCCGGGGTCGAGAACCGCAATCTGCGGCGCGCGCAGGAAGTCGTCCGCGAGGTGCTGCTGGAGGTCGCCGGGCGCGGTCCCGATCCGGAGGACCTCGCGGTGGCCCGGCGCCAGGCCGTGACGGACCTGGTGACCACGGCCGAGCGGCCCTGGGACCATGCGATGACCCTGAGCCAGGAGACCGGGCTGGGCACCCGGTCGTGGTCCCTGGAGGACGGGATCCGCGCCCTGGAGCGCGTGACGGCCGAAGAGGTACGGCTGGCGGCCGTGGCCGTGACCGAGCGTCAGCTCACCGTGGTACGACCGGAGCCGGCATGATCCCCGATGGGCCCGGCCCCCGGGACGCCGACCCCGCCTACCTGGCGGCCTGCCGGGACGCCGGCCTGCTGGTGGACATCGGTGCGGGGCACTGTGTGCTGGGGGCGACCCGGGACCCGTTGAGCGGCCGGGACTTCTGCCTCGTCGAGTACGCCCACCCGGCTCCCGCGTCGCACGAGGCGGCCGAGGCGCTGCGCCGGCATGCCGCAGCAGTCCATCCCGGCACCAGCGGGGTGCTGCTGCGCACCGCACCCGACGTCCGGCTGTGCGCTCCCTGGACCCCTCATCTGACCTATCTGCGCCGCGACCCGCCGGACCGCCACTCCGGCGGCGACACCGCGTCGGGTTCCCCCGGCAGCGACACCGCGTCGCGTTCCTCCAGTGGCGACACCGCGTCGCGCTTCTCCGGTGGCGTCACGGTGGTCCCGGCGGCACCGGAGCACCAGGGGCGTATCCGTTCCTGGATCGCCGATGCCTTCGCGGCCGGCGCGGCCCAGCAGGGCACGACGGCGCGGCGCGAGGACGCCGAGGCGCAGGCGGACACGGTCATGGCAACACCCGGGCGGTTCACCCTCGTCGCCGTCATCGGCGCCGAGCCCGCCGGGCACGCGACACTGCTGCCGTTCACCGACGAGGTGACCGCCACCGCATATCTCGAACTCTTCGACACCCTGGTCGCCGCCCCCTTCGACGTCCGCGCCGTCACCGGGCTCCTGGTCGAGGCCTCGCTCGCCCGGGCCGCCCGCGCCGGCCTTCCCCTGCTCGGCAATGTCGTGCACGGCGGCGCGACCGGCGTCCCGGAGCACGGCGCCCGCATCGTCGCCTCGCTGCACCGGCGGGGCTGGCGCACCGAGCACGTCTACTGGCACGCCCCGACCCCGACCGATACCCCAGGAAACTGATGTGACCGCCCGCAACCTTCGCCATGAGTCCCATGAGTCCCATGAGTCCCGCCATGAGTCCCGCCATGAGTCCCGCTGTGATCACCGCGGTGGTCCCCGCCCGGTGCCGGACCTGGCCTTCTTCCGCCGCCTGCTGGACCTGCACGAGGAGGCCACGCCCTACGAGACGGTGACGGCGGCGGGCCGGGTCTCGCAGGCGTTCCGGGCCCTGGTGATGACGGCAGCCGCCCGGGAGGGTGTCATCGGCACCGGCTCGGCCGACGAGTTGCGGCGCCGGGCCGAGCGCACCGCCTTCTACGCCCGTGTGCAGCGCAGCTGCGAACCCCTGGGCGCCCGCCCCCTCAAAGGGCTGTCCCTGGCCGCGTGGTACCCGGACGACCTGCCCCGGCCGATGAACGATCTCGACCTGGTCGTACCGGACGCGGCCGCTCTGTGGCGGGTCGTCGGCGCCCTCGTGGCCGATTACGGCCCGCGGGAGGTGGACCTGACGGTGCTCGACGGCGAGGCACGGCACTTCGTGGTGGCCCTGTCCTGGCCGGGGGCGGACCCTCTGCTGGACTACGAGACCCGCGTGGAGATCCTGACCTGCGCGCTGACCGGCGACCAGGGTGCGGTGCCCCTGCGGCCCGGGCTGCCGCAGGACCCGCTCGCCGCCGGGCTCCTGGCCGTCGCCGAGGAGCGCTTCCAACGACCGTTCAACGGCAAGGACGTCGTCGACGTCATGATGGCGCTGGCCCCCGGGCGCACCCTCGATCTGCCGCTGCTCGCGCGCACCGCCGACGAGTTCAGCCTGGCTCCCGAACTCGGTGAGCTCCTCGAACTGTTCGCGGGTACGGAGCAGGACACGGCGCACCTGCCGTCCGGTTTCGGCACGCTGGTGACGGCGCTCGCCGAGGCGTCCTCGCGTGAGCTGCGGCGCCGCGAGAACTGGCGGCAGCGGCACTCGGCGGCGGACCCGGCGGATCCGGGCCCGCTGCGCCACGGCATGCGGCTCACCCCCGTCGAACCCGGGCCCCGACCGCACCGCGCCACGGATGCCGCGACGCTGCATCCCTTCGACGGCGGCACCCTGTTGCTGACCCCGGTCGCCGACTTCCTGCTGGTGACCGGGGCCCTGGTCGATCCCGCGCTGTACGACGCGGCGACGCGTGCTCTTCCGGTAGTCAGTCCAGCAGCCCCAGCGTGCTGAGCAGTGTCCCGAGGGCGTCCGCGTCGGCCGTGCCGAACGGCCTCTCCGGGCGCTCCCTGCGCCCTTCCGAGGCGACGCCGCCCTTGCGTTCCGCGAACGCTGTCAGGTCGCGGTCGAGCCGCACCGCGTACTCGCCCACGGCCGGTCCCCTGAGCAGCAGCGACACGGTTCCGGCCGCGGCGGTCGCGGAGTGCACGGCCTGCGGGGACAGGACGTAGAGGCTGCCCGCCGACTCGGTGCGCTCCAGCAGGGGCCGCGCCGGGCCGCCGCCACCGGCCAGGCGTCGTTCCACGTCGGCCACGTCGCCGTAGAGCCGGTGGACGTAACTGCCGTGCAGGATGGTGGAGGCGAAGGCCCAGCGGTGGTTGTGCGGCCGGCCGTGCGGGTCCTTGTCGCCGCCCGCCCAGTGCTGCAGGCGCAGCCGTGCGCCCGACGCCGGGTCCTCGTGGAGCACCATGCGGTTGCCCCAGGGCCTGACCTCGGAGAGGCCGAGCAGCCGCGGGTCGGTCCGCGCCGAGCGCAGGAGTGCGGCGAGCCGGTCCGGGCGGGCGTACCGGCGCAGCGCCCCCTCCAGGGCCTGGGCGGTCGCGGCCGGGTCGCGCCGGACGGCCTCGGACAGGTGCGGTTCAGTCATGGGCGTGCGCGGCAGCGGCGGGCGGCTGCGGCAGGGCGTACTGCCGGGCGATGCCCCGGGCGTAGGTGTCGCTCAGCCGGCGGCCGTCCGGGACGGTGAGCCACATCCGCATCAGATGGCGCTGCTCGTCGGGACCGGTGCCGTTCTCGAAGCCGTCCCGGGCGTGCAGGACCGTGTGGTTGTTGACGTACTGGACGTCACCCGGCACCAGGTCCATGGACAGGGCGATCCCGGGTTCGCCGGCGATGGCGTCCATCAGTTCCAGCGCGTCCTGCTGCTGCGCGCTCGGCTCGGGGGGCGCCTCGTCGCCCGACGGCTGGAGGTAGGCGGGCTGCCCGTTGGCGGCCGCCCTCCGGCGCCAGGACGGCCGGCGGCGGAAGGACAGCCTGCCGTCCAGCCAGGAGATGTGGGAGGCCGCGTAGTAGGGGACGCGGTCGCCGTCGGCCTCGTCCTTGTTGTTCATCCAGAACGGTTCGTAGAGACCGTCGACGAGATCCGGCCTGCGGCGCAGCAGTTCGTTGTACACGGCGACCGAGCTCGCCACGCGCGAGGCGCCTCCGCTGCGGGACCGGCCGACACACAGCAGCGACACGATGTCGCACCAGTCGGTGTGGAAGGGCAGTTCCACGTTGGTCTGGTAGGCGAACCGGTCGGGACGCGCGGGTCCGTCCTCACGGACGTGGGCCAGGTACAACTCCCGTTTGTCCTGCGGTGTCGGGACCCCGATCGCGCTGGACAGGGCCCAGTACATGAGTTCGAGCCGCTCCTGCGACTGGCCGGCCACCGGCATGCCGCGCACGAGCAGCACTCCGGGACCGCCCTCCAGGTGCCGTCGCCAGCCGACGGCCTTCACCGCGAGCCGCGGCAGGCGCAGTTCCTCGACCGGGATGTGGTGCAACGGGCGGGACCCGCGGGCCAACCGGGCGGCCAGCGCGGTGAGTTCGTCCAGGTCCTGGTCGGTGAGGCGGACCTGCCAGTCGCCGGGGCGGGTGGCCATTCGGTCACCGCGCCAGGCGGCCGGGGAGTCGAGCGGGGCGCGCAGCACCGCGCCTGCCGTGAGGTCGGATTTCATAAGCCGACGCTAGCCGTCGGCGACGGTTTGTGACAAGCAATTGTGACTTGCTTGTCACAAGGTCTTGATGGCTTGCTCGAAGCTCTGCCATGATGGGCGCCCCGACGCCACTCAGGAGCAAAGTGAACGCTCATATCCCTCTCGCGGATCCCCTCGTCCGCCGGTCCACCGTGACCACCATCGAGCCACTGGAGCCCGTGGACGTCGTGGTACGTCACGAATTCTGCGGACCGCTGCTGTGGAGCAATCGCCGCCACGCGTTCTTCCTGCCTCGCGAGAGCAGCGAGAACTCCCTGGTCACCAGGGCCATCGAGCGCAAACGGGCGGGCCAGGACTGGGACGACGGGTCACTTCCCACAACCCTCGCGGACGACCTGCGCGACTTGGGCCTGGACGGCCGGATCCGGGAGATCCGGTCCCCCTATCAGAACCGGCTCAGCGGACCGCTGGAAATCTACTTCGATTACACCTGGCTGTGTAATCTGGCCCGGCACAAATGCGGCCAGGACTCGTTCTGCTACGCGGCCGAGTTCCTCGGACCGACCACGATGCGCGAACAGCGTGTGCGTGAACTCATGGCCGAACTCGCCCAGTGGGGCGTCATGCGCGTCCATCTGGCAGGCGGCGAGCCGACCATCAACAAACGCGCCCTGGCGAACTACCTCGACAGCGCCGGCGAGCAGGGGCTCTACACGTCGATGGCGACCAACGGTCTCCTCATCGACGACGAGACGCTCGACATCATCCTCCGGAACAAGCTCAAGTCCGTCAGCTTCAGCATCGACGGCGCGTCGGAGGAGACGTTCGCGGCGGTGCGCGGCCCCGGTCTCTTCGACAAGGTCGTCGCCGCGTTGCGGTACACCGTGCGGCGCAAGCGCGAGACCGGCTCCGACATGCGGGTGTGCGTCAAGCCGACGTACACGCCGTCCACCCCCTACTCGGAGCTGGAAGCGCTGGTCGAGCTGGGCATCGACGCCGGTGCGGACGTGGTGAAGTTCGCCAACCCGGAGCGCTGCCTCCACCACGAGCAGGGCTTCTACTCCCAGCAGGTGGACGAGTACTACGCGGCCATCGAGTTCATCGGCCAGTTGCAGAAGGCCTACGGCTCGCAGATCTCGATCACCAACGTGAGCAACCCGATGGCCGGCTGCGGCGACATCGGGATCCCGGGCCTGTCCGGCTGCATCGGCGGCCAGGAGCTGATCGCACTCAACCCCGACGGCAGCGTCACGCCGTGTCTGATGCACCCGCGCAAACTCGGCAACATCGACGACCAGTTCACCGGCCTGCGGGACTTCTGGAACGGCTCGACGCAGCTCACCGACTTCTGGAAGGCCCTGGAGAAGCCCGAGGGCTGCTCCGGCTGCGACATCTACAGCTCCTGCCGGTCCGGCAGCACCACGCGCCGCATCGTCCAGATCGGCCGCTTCGACCCGGAGCGCACCACCGGCGACTTCAGCGCGGTCAAGGACCCGCTGTGCACCCGGGACTACCTCGCCCGGCATCCCGAGAAGAAGCTGCCCGAACCGGCCGAGGACCCGACGGCTCTGCGGCACTTCCGCGAGATAGCCGTGCGCCACTCGCTGTGAACTCCCCTGTCCTTCGAGGAGCCCCCATGAGAGTCGCGCTCGTCAGTTTCTTCGACTCGAAGCGCTTCGCCGAGTTCCCCATCACCCACGCGCTCAGCTCCATGCGACTCGGCGCCTACCTGCGCCGTCGGCATCCCGAGTGGGAGATCCGGCTGCGGGCGTTCGACGAGCAGGACTGGTCGGCCCCGGCGGCCGGGGCCTCACTGCTGGCCGAGGGGTTCGACGTGGTGGGCGTCCCCGCCTACATCTGGACCCTGGAACGCACCCGGCAGCTGACCGTGGAACTGTCCGGCGCCCCACAGGCCCCGCTGGTGGTCTGCGGCGGGCCGGAGACGAGGGCCATGCCCTACGCCGACTGGCCCGACGGAACGGTCTTCGCCATGGGCCAGGGCGAGGAGCCGCTCACCTGGCTCTGCGAACAGCGGGCCGACAACCCGGGCTTCGACGGCCTCCACCTGGAGAACGGGCTGGCCCAGCCTCTGTACTCGGCCCGCCGGGAGCGCCGGGACGCCTACCGCCACGCGGTGCCCGACCGGCGCGACCGCCGTCTGCCGCACGGCATCGAGCTGTTCGGCCCGGAGTTCGAGGAACTCCTCGCCGGAGATCCGGTGGAGACCGACTTCACCTGGTACGAGACCGCGCGGGGCTGCATCTACGACTGCAGCTTCTGCGGCCACAACACCCTGCCGTTCTTCGCCACCTTCGACACCGACTTCGTGCGCACCGAGATCAGCAACATGCGCGCCCGGGGGATCCGCCGCCTCTTCCTGATCGACCCGATCCTCGGCGGCAAGGCGGCCCGGGGCAAGGAGATCCTGCGTATGTTCCGGGACCTCGCCCCGGACATCGCGATCAACGCCTACATGCGCCCGGAGTTCCTCGACGACGAATTCGTGGACATCCTCGTCGAGTCCAACATCGAAGAGCTGCTGATGGGGCTTCAGACGACCAACCCCAGCGTGCCCAAGCACGTACGCGGCAACCACTTCGGGAAGATCATGAAGTACGTCCCGCACCTGACGGCCCGGGGCATCCCCTGGCGGGCCGAGCTCATCGTCGGGCTGCCCGGAGACGACATGGCCGGCCTGCGGGAGTCGCTGCGGTTCACCGTGGAGGAGCTGCGCCCCTGGTCGGTGCACTCGTACCACCTGACAGCCATTCCGGAGACCAAGCTGTTCGAGCTGCTCGACCGCACGGACGACGAGATCTGGATCAAGGCCGACGAGAAGCTGCGCGTGGTCTCCGCCAGCAGCTACAACGAGCGCGAGCTGCGGGACATGCTCATCTACGCCGGGGCCGTCACCTCCCTCCACGCCCACCTGCGCGAACAGGGCGAGTTCGACACCCCGTTCAGCGAACTCGACACCCAGGTCGGCCGGATCCTGTCCGACCCCGCCGCGCGGGCGGCCCGCTCGACCTTCCTGCGCATGGGCCAGGACGCGGGGCGGGCCGTCTGGGCCGCGCACGGTGTCGGCACCGCCACGGCCGCCGCCGGCTGAGGGGGACGGTCGTGGCCACACACACCCCGGTACGGCTGATGGTGCGCCGGCACGCCGAGTCGGAGTGGAACGCACAGGCCCGGATCCAGGGCGCCATCGCCTCACCGCCGCTGACCGCGGCCGGAGCCGCCGAGGCCGGCCGCTGGGCGGCCGGGCTCGCGGACGACGCGGGGATCCGCACCGTCTGGAGCAGTGACGCGGTGCGCGCCCGGTCGACCGCGGCCGCTGCCGGACGCCGGCTGGGTCTTCCCGTGACGAGCACCCGCCTGCTCGCGGAAGTCGGCGCCGGCGTGCTGGAAGGGCTCACCCATGCCGACGCCGCGCGGCTCTTCCCCGAGCACCACCGGGTGTGGAAGGCGCGCGGCGACCTGGACGCGATCCCCGGGGCCGAACCGGGCGACCGGCTCCAGGCCAGGGCGATCGCCTTCCTCACGGCCTCGACGGGCCCCGGCGGAGCGGATCTGTACGGCCGCACCCAACTCGCCGTGACGCACGCCGCGTTCCTGCGGAGCCTGGTGAACACCGCGCAGCAGCGAGCGCGCACCACGCCCGTGGCGATCGGTCACGGTGACACCCATCTGCTGGCCGATCCCTGGACGGCCCTGCGGCCGGAGCGGCTCAACCAGCTCTGGCGACCGGCCGCCCACCGGGTCGCCCCGGGCCCCGACGATGCCGCCCCTGTCGTCCAGTACGTGGTCAAACTGGTACCGGGTCTCGGCGCCGAGGGCAGGCTGGGCCGTTACCGCGCCGTCCAGCACGCCGTGAGCACCGCGACCGGCACTCCCCCGCTGCTGGCGGCCGCGGCCCGCAGCGACGGCTCGGCCGTCACGGTGCGCCGGTTCCTACCCGGCGCCACCCTCGGCCACCGTCTCGGGCACGACGAGGAATGGGAACTCCTCGACTTCTACGAACGCTTCAACACACGGCTCGCGGCCGCGGTGGACGCCGATGCCTTCACCGGTGTCCGTTCCCTCGGCGACCGCATCGACATCGCGCTGTGCGGACCGGACAACGAGGCGGTGCGGCAGCTGCGCGCCCTCACCCGCGATCACCAGCTGCGGGAGCTGTTGTACGAGCGCTCCCACGTCACGGACTTCGACCTCCACCGCGACAACACCGTGCGTACCGACACGGGGCAGCTGGTGCGGATCGACCTGGACTCGCTCTGCCCCGGCCCCCGGCTGCTCGGACAGGCCTGCGCCATCGTCGGCGCCTCCGCGCTCTACCCCGCGCTGCAGTCCGCCGCACGGCACGAAAGACCTCACGCCCGGCTGCTCGGCGGCGACTCGGACCATGCCCAGGAGCTGCGGCGACTGGTCCGGGTCCGGCTCCTGCTGGGCCTCTGGTTCTTCCTCACCGCCCCCGGAGTTGCCGGCACCGAGGGCAGCGAACGGCATGCCGCGCTCTACCGCGCGGCCCTGACCGAGCTGACGGCGCTCGACCAGGAGAAAGGCAGTTGCACCCGATGACCCCACCCACCGAGGACTCGTTCCTGCTCCTCAAGCCCGACGCGCTGGAGAGGGGGCTGGCCGACCACGCCGTCGACGCCGTCCGGCGTGCCGGCCTCACCGTGACGGGCCGCGTGCCCCTCAGGCTGACGGAGAGCCAGGTGGCGGGGATCTACCCGCAGGTCGACCCGGAGCAGCGTCCGCTCACCGCGGGCATCATCCGTCGCTATCTGATCGGCAGGCCCGCCGAGTACGTGCGGGTGAGCGGCCGGGATGCCTGCGCGCGCGTGGTGGAGGTCAAGACCGCGCTGCGCCGCGAGCTCAGCGACGTCCTGTACGGCAACCTCGCGCACAGCCCCGACACCCCCGACCAGGCCGCCTCCCAGCTGCTCGTGCTCTCCGGACACGGCCCACGGGCCGTCTTCACGCCCGGGCCACGCCCGTGGCACGGCTGGAGCCAGGAACGCATCGAGGCGGCGCTCGACGTGTGGGCCGCGGATGCCGCCGAGGTGGGCACCCGCAGGCCCACCCGCTGGTCGCCGCTGGAGGCCACGCAGGGGCCGGTGGTACGCGTGGCCGTGCCGCGCCGCTGGGTCATCGCCTTCGACGACATCGCGGCCTTCCTCGCCCGGCTCGCCGGAAGGGACGACCCCGGCTTCGCCGTGCGGGCGACGCTGGCCGCGCTCTACGACCGCGACGGCCTCCCCCTCGAAGCCCCCACCGCCGCCCGGGCGGATGCGCTGGTCGCCCAGGTGACCGGCTTCGGCCTGGAGGCCACACCCGCGGTCGGGACGGACAGTTCGCAACGAGTGGCAAGGAGTGGCACACGATGAACAGCAGGAAGGGCAGCGCCGTCCGCAGAGCGTCGGACCTGTGCTTCCGCGCGCTGTCGGCGGTGGCCAGACGGCTCACCCCGGGAGCGCGCGCCTCCGCCAGGGAAAGCACGGACTCGGATCTGATCCGGTTCCGGCGGGCGCGCAACCGCAGCGGCGACAGCTACCCGCTGTGGTGAGCGCCGTCGACCGGGCCGCGTCCGCCGTGTCGTACGCCCTGACCTGTGCCGTGTACTACGCCGTGCTCACCCCGCTGGCCCTGGTCGTGCGGCTCGGCGGCGCCCGCGACCCGCTCGCCCTGCGGGCCTTCGGCGCCGGTCCGGGCTCGGCCCTGCGCCGGCTGGACCGGACGTACGGCCCGGCCGACTTCCTGGCCGGCCGGGCCGGCACCGCACCCTCCGAACGCTCCTGCCACCGCCGCGGCAAGCCGAAGGGACGGGTCCTGCCATGACCACCATCGTGGGCATCTCGGCCTTCTACCACGACAGCGCCGCGGCACTGGTCGTCGACGGTGAACTCGTCGCCGCCGCGCAGGAGGAGCGCTTCTCCCGGCACAAGCACGACCCCGCCTTCCCCCGGCGGGCCCTGTCCTATCTGCTCGAACAGGCACCCGGCGCAGTGGACGCGATCGCCTACTACGAGTCGCCGTGGCTCAAGCGCCACCGCGTCCGCTGGAGTCTGCTCGGTGCCGCGCCGGACGGGGCCGCGGCGTTCCGGCTCGCCGTGCGCGGCGGCATCGCGCGCCCCGACGGCACGGAGCGGCTGATCCGTGCCGGGCTGCGCTCCGTGGGGCTGTCCGAGGACCTGCCCGTCCTGTGGTCGAGGCACCATCTGTCGCACGCGGCGAGCGCGTTCTACCCCTCGCCGTTCGAGCGTGCCGCCGTCCTGACCGTCGACGGGGTGGGCGAGTGGGCGACCACCGGCATCTTCCTCGGCGAGGGAGCGCGGATCACCGCCCTGGCCGAGCAGGTCTTCCCGCACTCCCTCGGGCTGCTGTACTCGGCGGTGACCCATTTCTGCGGGTTCAAGGTGGACAGCGGCGAGTACAAGCTGATGGGTCTCGCGGCGTACGGCGACCCCGACTCCCCGCAGACCCACGCCTTGCGCGAACTGATCCTGGAACGCCTCGTCGACGTGCGCGAGGACGGCTCGTTCGTCCTCGACATGCGGTACTTCTCCTTTCACCGCGGCGCCACCATCATCGACGTACGGCGCTGGGAGCGGATGTTCGGGATGGAGCGCCGCAGGCCCGAGACCGGCGGTGCGGAGCGGTACGCCAACCTCGCGCTCGCCGTGCAGCAGGTCACCGAGGAGGTGATGGTGCGTCTCGCACGCCACGCGCGGGAGCGCACCGGCGCCGACGCGCTCTGTCTGGCCGGCGGTGTCGCGCTCAACTGCGTGGCCAACGCGCGGGTGCTGCACGAGGCCGGGTTCGACCGGGTGTGGATCCAGCCCGCCGCCGGAGACGCCGGCGGCGCGGTGGGGGCCGCCCTCGCCGCCCACCACCTGGCACTGCACGGACCGCGGCCGGCCGCCCCCGTTCCGGACGGGATGAAGGCCGCCCACCTGGGCCCGGACATACCCCACGGGGCCGTCGACGACCTGGTGGCCCGCTACGGCGCGCACTGCACGTCGTACGACGACTTCGGCAAGCTGGCGGAGGAGGTGGCCGGGGAGCTCGCGGAGGGGAAGGTGGTCGGGTGGGTCCAGGGGCGCATGGAGTTCGGTCCCCGGGCGCTGGGCAACCGCAGCATCCTGGCCGACCCGCGCAACGCCGCCGCCAAGTCCTGGCTGAACTCCCGGATCAAGGCCCGGGAGGACTTCCGCCCGTTCGCGCCCTCGCTCCTCGCCGAGGCGGCGGACGAGTACCTGGAGCCTGCCGTGCCCTCCCGCTACATGCTGCTGACCACCCGGGTCCGCCAGGGCGACGACGGCTCACCCATCCCCGCCGCCACGCATGTCGACGGCACCGCCCGGCACCACACCGTCGAGGCGGCCGACAACCCCCGGTTCTGGCAGCTCATCGACGCCTTCCGTGCCCGCACCGGCTGTGCCGCCCTGGTGAACACCAGCTTCAACGTACGGGGTGAGCCGGTGGTCGCCACCGCCGACGACGCCTACCGGTGCTTCCTGCGCACGGGCATGGACCTGCTGGTCATCGGCGACCACCTGTTCCGTCAGGCCGACCAGTCGGCCGAACTGGCCCACGACAGCCTGCCGCTCGACTGACCCGACCCGGACCGGACGACCGGACGACCGGCCGCCGTGTCCGCCGCAGGAGGAGAAGGACAACTCATGACCACCGCGCTGCTGTGCACCGGCTGGCCCCGCGGGATCGAGGCGGCGCTGGAACGGCTGGAACGCGACGGGCGACGCCCTTCGCTGCTCATCCTGCCGGACTCGGTGGCCGGCGACCGGGAGCGGGCGGAAGACTTGGCCGGCCGACTCCGGCTGCCGGTCCTGGCGCTTGCGCAGGCGGAGATCGGCGCCGGCCTGCTCTCCCGGGAGAGCAGGCGCGCGGTGCGCGAGGCAGGGGTGACCGCTCTGCTGGTGTTCCGCAACGACGGCGGCGCGGTCGACCGCAGGGCTGCGGTCCGGTTCGCCGTCTCGGTCCCGGTGCGCGAGCTGCTGATCATGCACGGGCGCGGGGAGGTGACCCGGTACGGGCGTGCGGCGCTGCTGACCTCGCTGTTCCGCGATCGCAGGCCGGGACGCGGCCGTCGGGAGACCGCCCCGCCGGCGGAGCTGTTCGATCCGGTGGCCGGACGCCACCTCCCGCGGGGCGGCGACTTCGCCGGTGTCGACGCGCGGGGCGGGCTGGAGGTCGGTCCGCTCGGTTTCCTGCGCGTGCCCGGCATGGCGGAGCCCGCCGATCTGGAGCCCTCCGCCCGGCGCAGGGTGATCATGCTGGGCGGCAGCGCACTGTACGGGCTCGGCCTGCCGGACAACGCCGCGACCGTCCCCGCACGCCTCCACCGGCACCTGGGCGGCGCGGACGGCGGCCCCGAGGTGCTCAGCTTCGCCGTGCCGGGAGGGTGGTCGCGCGGCGAGTCCGCGATGCTGCTCTACCGGCTGCGGTACGCCCGTCCGGACAGCGTCGTGACCCTCTCCGGCTGGAACGACTTCAACACCCTGTTCGCCATGGACCTGGTCAACGGGCCGGGGGCACAGGTGCTGAACTGGACCTTCTCCGACTACCACCACTACCTGAGGATCCACGCCCCGCACGAGATCGACGAGACGCACGTCCCCTTCGCCCGCAGACCGTCGGTCGTGCGAAGCCTGCCGCAGCTGGACTCCGCCGTCTTCCCGCGTTCGGGGGCACGGCTGCGCAGTTCCGTCTGGCTGGACAACCAGGCGCTGATGGCGACCGTCTGCGAGCAGCAGGGCATCCACTTCGTGTGTGCGCTGCAGCCGCACTCGCTGCTCCAGCCGGCGCTGGGCACCGCGTTCACGAAGAACTGGGTCACCTCGCACTACGACTTCGCCTTCACCGGCAAGGCCGGGCAGCCCGGCCGGGCCGAGCTCTTCGACGCCTACGCTGCCTCGATCGCCTCCGTCTACCAGATCTACCGGGAGGGCCTGGCCGAGCTGTCCTCGCGTTTCCCGGCCGCGACCTTCCTGGACCTGTCCACCGCGTGCGCGGGCGAGGAGACCCCCTGTTTCCTCGACGGAGTCCATCCGACCGCGCACGGCGCGGACGTACTGGCCGAGGCCCTCGCGGGGGCGCTGCGGCAGCCGGCCGACCGGGTCCGCGACGGGGACGGAACAGCGCCGGCCGGGATCGGCGATCCGATGCGCGCCGAGGACCCGCCGGGTGCCGCGGTGGCTGACCCGCCGTCGGTACAGGCCTGAGCCGTACGCCGTGGCGGGCAGGCGGCGGTCCGGAGAGTCGCCGCCGGTGCGGGGACGAGACGTCCGCGCCGTGCGGCAGGTGCTCAGTCGGCCGGCCACGCTCCGCCGAGCTGGCTGAGCCGGGCGGCCGCCGTGATGGTGGCGTAGATGTAGTGCTGGGGAGCCTCCGGCATGACGTCCATGGGCTTGAGGAGCAGGACCGCGCCCCAGATCGCGCCGTCCCAGATGACGGGGGCGGCGACGGAGTTCCACTTCGCCATGCACTCCTGGTAGCCCAGGGCGTATCCCTGGTCGCGGACGTCGGCGAGGGAGGCGAGCAGTTCGTCGGCCTCCCGGATGACACCGGGACCGGCTTCCTCCGGGACCGGGTCGGCGGCCACCCGCTGCTGGATCTGTTCGGGCAGGTAGGCGAGGATCGTCCGCCCCGAGGCGCCGGTGCGCAACGACCGCGTGACGGAGAGGACGTCGCGCGGTGTCATGCCGAGCTCGACGAGGTCGGAATCCCCCACCGCCATGTCCAGGCACTGACGGCCCGCTATGCCGAAGGGGGCTCTCATGTACAGGAAGACCAGGCCGTTGTCGGTCGCACTGCGCAGGCCCTGCAGGACGTGCGCGGCCTCGCCGCCGGAGAGGTTGTCGTCGGCGAGTGCGTGGAGCCCCAGGTCTGCGACCGTACTGCCGAGCTGGTAGAGGCCGCGGTCGATGCGCACGAAGGTGCTGTTGTAGGTCCCGGCGGTGAGCATGCGGCCGGTGGTGGAGTCGTCGAGATCGGCGGTCTTGGCGATCTCGGACAGCCGGTGGGCACCGGGGCCCAGAGTGATGAACGCCTGTTGCACCCGCATGAAGCGGTCGGCGTAGCTGGTCCCGGTTCCACGCTGTCCACTCATCGGCCATACCCCCTTCGTCGCGACCGCGCCCCCATATGGAGCGCGGCGGTACGCGGTGCTGGCACCACCGCGTACGGTATGGCACAAGATTATTACGCAGTGGTATCGAGGCTGAACTTGCCCATGCTGCTACGGCTGTTGAGTGCATGGTGCACCTTGGCGGCGTCGGCCAGCGGATGGGTTCCGCCGGTGACGATCCTGAGCGTGCCGTTGCCGACGGAGTCGAAGAGCTGCCGCATGGACGCCGCCAGCGGGAGCGTCCGGTCGGCGTACAGGTGCGGGAGCCAGAATCCGGCGACGGTGATGGACTTCTGCAGCAGCGTGTGCACGGGGACGTCGGCGAGCCGGCCGCCGGCGAAGCCGTATACGACGAGCCTGCCGCGCGGGCCGACCGCGTCGAGGGTCTGCTGCAGCGTCCTGCCGCCGGTCATCTCCAGCGCGGCGTGAACGGGCCCTCCCGCCGCGTCGAGGATCCGCTCCGTCAGTCCCTCCTCGTCGGAGGAGTCGACGGCCGCCGTCGCCCCGAGCTCCAGGGCCAGCCGGCGCTTCTCGTCCGTGCCGGCGAGAGCGATGACCCGGGCGCCGGCCCGGCAGGCCAACTGCACGGCCAGCGAGCCGACGCCGCCTGCCGCGGCGGGGATGACGACGGTCTGCCCCTTGGTGATGTGCGCGACCGTGAAGAGGAGGTGGTAGGCGCTGTTCCCCTGCAGAGCCAGCGGCACCGCCTGCTCGTCGGTGATCTCGTCCGGGATCTCCCATTGCAGCCTGCGGTGCACCGCCGCCTTCTGCGCGTAGCCGCCGCCCCGGGTGAGCGCCACCACGCGCCTGCCCTCCGGGGTGGTGCCCACGACCTCGTTCCCGGGGATGTACGGCAGTTCGACCGGAGCAAGGTAGGTATTTCCACGAACGTGGACATCTGCGTAGTTGACACCCGCCAGCCGCACGTCCAGCAGAATTTGCCCGCGCCCCGGCTCAGGCTCGGGAGCGTCCTCCAGCCGCAATACCTCGGGGCCGCCGAATTCCCTCATGACAATGGCGCGCACAGTGCTCCTATCAACGCGGGCCAGATGTGTACGACGACAGGCTAGGGCATCCGTATCACGGCCCCGACCTGGGCCTCTTGCTTCATACATCTTTCTCACGAGGTGAGAAATGACCGCTCATTTCTCATCCGACGAGAAGGTTCAACATCGAACTTCTCGGGAGATGAGAATTGAAATCCGCGGGTTGCATTTGCCCTTTCGGAGAGACATAGTGATGCCGCCTCGCTCTGCCAGGCGGTTCCCCCGCAGCCGAGACCACCACGGGGCGGCCGTCAGCACGGGAGGAGAGGGAACGACTCATCGACCCGGGCCGGAACTCCGGCAAGGACTTGGGGGAACCCGGCTTCAGGGTCGGAACGTGAGCGCTCCAGGAGGCGTACGGGGACAGGTGGAGGACACCGAATGAACGACCAAGTGCCGCAGTGGGCGGCGGCGAACCGAGTCCCCCAGGGGACTGCCCGGCTCTTCCATGTCCCGCAAGGGCGGAGCGCTCACCGTGTGACGGCCGTCCAGCGCCTCGCACCGAGATCCGGCACCGTCTGCCGGACCGCTGCCCAAGACGGCTCCTGAGCCGGGTCCGCGACACCACACCACTGTCGGCCGACCGCAGTGCCGTCACACGGCGGCTGCGCTTGTCACGGCTTCGCCGAAGCGCCTGAGCCGGGGGCGCCCCGGCACCACCCCGAACGGATTCGCTCACGACACCTCCGAGCACGACCGCCGGTGCACGCCGGACGGCGTGGTTCGGCCCCTCATCTACCGGGAGTGCCCATGCCTGCAACTCCGCCCGCCACAGGAACGCCTTCCGGCCCGACCGCATCCGGAGGCGACCGGCAGGGAAACGCGCGCATCTGGTCCTCGTAGCCGGCCCACGCCCGGCTGTACCGCCACCCATCGCCCTGACACATCGTTCGTCCTGGAGCCCGTTGCCATGGCCATCACCACCACCGCACCCGTCCTAGCCCCCCGGTCCCAAGTCGCCGCCGGGACCGTGGCGATCGTCGCTCCTTGCGGCGGCTTCGCCCACGCGGATGCCTTCGCCCGGCAGGGATGGCGGACCGTGGCGGTCCGGCCGGACGCCGGGCACCGGCCGTCGGCACTGGCAGCGGCGCCCGGACCGGGCCGCTGCACGGACTCGGTGGAGCATCGCGGATCCCTGCGGCAGACGGTCAAGGCGCTGCGCGGGCTGGGGGTGTCGGACGTCGTCGCCGGGAGCGCTGCGGGCGTCGAGCTGGCGGAGCGGATCGCCTGGCAGCTGGGTCTGCCGCAGGGGGATCCCGAGACGTCGCGACTGCGCTACGACCGCGGCGCACAGGCGGCCGCGCTGGCGCGAGCCGGCATCGATGCGCCGCGCGGCATCCGCAGCGCGCATCTGGCCGAGGTGCTGGCCTGGGCCGGGTCCTGCCCGCTGCCCGGCTACGTGCTGGCCCCGGCTGCGGCCGGCACCCCCGTCGATCCGGTGGCCTGCGACGGGGCGAACCGGATCGACACCGCCTGGCCCGTCATGAGGCGAGCGCTCGCCCGGTACGCGCACGACGCGCACCTCGTCCTCACCGAGCGACTGCCCGCCCGGCAGTTCGTCGTCAACAGTGTCAGCCGGCCCGGCGCGGACGGGCGGCCGGACCATGTCGTCACCGACGTGTGGGCCGAGAGACGCTCCGGCGACGGATCCCTGGACCGCACGGACCTGTTGCACCGTCACGAACCGCTGGCGCGCGTCCTGTCGGCGTACATGATGCGTGTGCTCGACGTCCTGGGCGTGATGCGCGGTCCGGTCACCGCGCGCGTCGCCCACGACGAGGACCGGGGCCCGCTCCTGGTCTCGGCGCTGGCGGTGCCCGGGATCTCACCGGCCGACGAGGCGCTGCGCAGGGCAACCGGCTACGACCGCGTGACGGACGTACTGGACACCTGGATCCCGCCGGTGCCCGCTCCGCCCGCTCCCGGCCAGGCCGCTCACCGCATCGTCCGGGTACACCTGCACCGGGGCAGTGGCGAGGATGCCGCGCCGGGCGCGGGCCGCATCCTGCGGCGGCTGCCGACCGTGGTCGCGGTCGGCCCGGACCTGCCGGGGTACGCCCCGGTCATGTCGGCGGCCCGGTCCGTCGAGGTCGTCCTCAGCAGCGCCGACCCGGAGGCCGTCGAGGCTGACTACCGCATCGTCCGGGCCCTGGAGTGCGAGGGCGTCCCGGGCGCAGTACGCCCCTGAGCACGGGCGGCGCGCTCCCGGCCCGGAGCGGGCTCTACGACGAACGCGGAGAACTTAACGCCAAGAGGTGCACGTTACAGTGGGTGCATAGTTGGAGAACCGTCCCCGCGGCGGCGCACCGGCGGCCGCAGCGCGCTGGTGCTGGCGTCCGTCCGGAAGGCCGTCGAGGAGCTGATCTCCGAGCGGGGCAGCGAGGCCGTCACCATCCCCATGGTCGCGGAGCGCGCCGGAGTCAATCACTCGAGCATCTACCGACGATGGGGCGACGCCCGGACCATGATCAATGATCTGGCGACCTACCGGCTCGACCCGGACCGCGGGCTTCCCGACACGGGAGACCTGCGCACCGATCTGACCGCCTGGGCACAGGAGATGATCAACCACTACAGCGTCCCGGTGAACGCCGCCCTGCTGCGCGGCGGAGCTGCCTCGGCGGGCGAGAGCGAGTCGGACTGTCTGCGCGACCGGCGGGCGGAGGCGGCCCGCTTCGCCGCGCGGCCCGACAGCGCCTTCAGCGGCGACGACGTCATCGACCGGGTGGTGGCCCCCATCATCTACCGGGCCGTCTTCCTGCCCTGGACGCTGCCCGAGGTGGAGGCGCGGGCCTACGTCGACGACCTCTGCGACCGATCCGGCTGATCGGCCGTCCTCCACGGTGCTCATCGACGGCCGCCTTCTGTACGCGGTCGACGAAACAGGCTCCGCCGCCGAACGGGGGCCACGTGGCTGCACCGGGGTTCCACGGCTGCCACGGCCCCGGGTCGCGCCGCGTCCCCCGTGCTCCCCCGCAGCCACTCATCGGAGGTCCGGCCCGGCCGGCGGGACGATCTCCCTCTTGAGGATCTTGCCCGTGGGTCCCTTCGGCAGGGCGTCCGCGATCCAGACCTTCCGGGGGTACTTGTAGGCGGCGACCTGTCGTTTGACGTACTCGCGCAGTTCCCCGGCCGTGGTGCGGGCGCCCGGGGTGAGGACGACCGCCGCACCGATCTCCTCGCCGAGGTCGGGGTCGGGAAGGCCGACGACGGCGGCGTCGGCGACGTCGGGGTGCTCGTAGAGCACGTCCTCGACCTCGCGCGGGTACACGTTGTACCCGCCGCGGATGATCACGTCCTTCGTCCGTCCGACGATCCAGAAGTATCCGTCCTGGTCGACCCGTCCGAGGTCGCCGGTGTGGAACCAACCGTCCTGGATCGCGGCGGCGGTGTCCTCGGGACGCTGCCAGTACCGCTTCATCACGTTGTGCCCGCGGATCGCGATCTCACCGGTCTCCCCGCGCGGCACCTCCTTGCGGTCCCCGTCGACCACCCGCATCTCCACGCCCTCGATCGGCATGCCGACCGAACCGGGCCTGGGGCCCGCCTGCAGGGTGTTGAACGAGGCGACGGGCGAGGTCTCGGACAGCCCGTACCCCTCCAGTACGACGCAGTCGAACGCGGCCTGGAAATCGTGCAGCACCTGGGCCGGAATCGCCGCGCCGCCGGCGAAGGCCACGCGCAGCCGGGAGACGTCGTAGGAGTCCCGGTCGGACTGCTGCAACAGTCTGCTGTACACCGTCGGCACCCCGGCGAAGACGGTCACCCCGTGCTCATCGAGGATTCCCAGGGCCTTTCCGGCGTCGAAGCGCGGCAGCAGCGTCAGGCACGCGCCGGAGGCGACGGCCGCGTTGAGGGTGCAGGTCTGCCCGAAGGCGTGGAACAGGGGCAGTCCACCGAAAATCACGTTCTCGGCCGTGAGTTGGAACAGCTCGTCGACCACGCTGTGGCAATTGCGGGTGAGGTTGGCGTGGGTCAGTTCGGCTCCCTTCGGCTGACCGGTCGTCCCCGAGGTGTAAAGAATGACCGCGGTGTCGTCCTCGCGCCGGTCGGCCAGGTCCGCCAGAACCGGGGCGGATTCCAGCAGTTCCTCGAATGCGCCGGGTTCGACGACGACCGCGTCCGCCTCCGTCTGTTGCGCACCCGACCGGGCCTCGCCGGCGAAGTCATGCCAGGCGAACAGCAGCCGGGCGCCCGAGTTGCCGAGGTAATAGACGATCTCACGGGACTTGAGCAGGGGATTCATCGGGACGACGATGCCTCCGGCCCGGAGTACGCCGAAGTAGACGAACGCGAACTCCGGCACGTTCGGCACCATGATCGCAACCCGGTCCCCGGGCTGCACGCCACGGTCACGGAGCATTCCCGCCATCCGGGCGCTGACCTCGTCGAGCATACGAAAGGACACAACGGCGTCCCCGAGACGAAGCGCGGTGCGATCCGGATGCGTCCGGGCGCTGCTCACCACATGGGATGCGAGATTCATGCCGGTTCCTTTCCGCCGCGCCCCGGGCAGATCCAGCTCGGCCCGGACGGCTTCGGCGACTGTCGTCCCTCTCTCGTGCGACCGGGTTGAGGCCGGTTCCGCCCTCTTCGAAGAAAAGGATGAATCACGGTCCGCGCTGTAGCATCGGATCATGGCTGCGGAACATCCCGAGGCCGCAAAAATGCTGTCCGTGGTCGCGGAAAACGTAGGGTCTCACCTCCCGGAGGTCAGCCGCGACATCTCGGAGTACGTCATTTCCGAAATCCCGGAGCTGCGCGGGGACCCAACCGTCGTTAAAATTCTCCATGCCAGCATCGCGGAAAATGTCGCCACGTTGCTGCATGTTTTCGAGAACGACATACCCCTGGACCGGATCGAGGGACCCGCTGCGGCCCTCGAATACGCCAGGAGGCTGGCTCAGCGCGGTGTCCGCCTCCATTCGATGGTCCGGGCCTACAGGATCGGGCACTGGCGCTTTCTGCAGTGGTGTCTGGACGAGCTCCACCGGCAGGGCGCCGACGGCTGCGAACTCTCCACCGCGGCCAACCAGCGCATGCTGCAGGTGAGTTTCGGCTACATCGACCGGGTGACCGAACACGTCATCGCGGTCTACCAGAAGGAACGCGATCACTGGCTGCTCAGCCAGACCGCGGCCCGCGCCGCACGGGTGCGGGACATCCTCGCCGAGAACGACGTCGACCTCGACTCGGCAGAACCGGCTCTCGGATACCGGCTCAGGCAGTATCACCTCGGACTGGTGGCCTGGCTGCCCGCGCTGAGCCATGGGGGTGAGGGGCTTGCCCGGCTGCACCGGATCACCGAGGAGATCGCCTCGAAGCTGCCCTGCTCGGGCAGGCCGCTGTTCGTCCCCCGGGACGCCATCCTGTCCTGGGCCTGGCTGCCGCTCGGCTCCCTCGACGACGTCGCCGGCGAGGAACTGTCGAACGTGCTCGAACGCAGCGACCCTTCCATACGCATGTGCGCCGGAAGCGTGGGGTTCGGCATCGACGGGTTCCGCACCACGCACCGGCAGGCACTGCGCACCCAGGAACTCGCGGAAGCCGCCAGTCCGGCACCCCGGTTCACCGACTTCTCCGCTGTCGCGCCCATCGCCCTGATGGCCGGAAACATCGGGGACATGCGCGCCTGGGTGTGGGGCGTCCTGGGCCCGCTGGCGGTCGACGACGAGAACAGCGCCAGGCTCCGGGAGACGGCGCAGATCTTCCTGGACAACGGAGGCAGCTACACGGCGACCGCCAGCGCTCAGATCCTCCACAAGAACACCGTGCAGTACCGCATCCGGAAAGCCGAGGAGATCATGGGGCACCCGGTCCAGAAGGGGCACACCGATCTGGAAGTCGCCCTGCGCGCGGTTCGGTACCTCGGCTCGACGCTCCTGCGCGCGAGCCCCGAATGACCTGCTCGGTGATGCCGTCACTGACCTGTCCAGCCGCTCGTTCGGGCCCGTTTACTACAACATGGCCTTCTGGGGTTGTGTGGGGACCACGATGACCGTGGTGGTGCCGGCGGTCAGGGCCGCCTTGAACTCCCGCTCCAGGTCCTCGGTCGTCTTCACATCCACCGCGAGGCATCCGAAGCCGCGGGCCACCGTGGCGATGTCCAGCCCGGGCAGGTCGAGTCCCGGAACGCCCGGGGTCTCTTCCAGCACCGCGAACGACTTGAGGATCGAGTACTCCTGGTTGCGCATGACCACGTACACGATCGGCAGGCCGTGCTGCGCCGCCGTCCAGACGGCCTGCACGGAGTACTGGAAGGAACCGTCGCCGATCAGGCCGACCACCGGCCGCTGCACGCCCCGCTCCCGGTCGCCGAGCGCGACGCCCACCGCGGCCGGGGTGCCCCAGCCGATCCCCCCGCTCGCCGTGGCGAAGAACGAACCGGAGCGGACGGTGGGAAGCCACTCCACCTGCTGTGCCATCGTGGACGTCGACTCGTTCACGATGACCGCGTCCGGCGGCCGGACCCTGCTCAGGGCGGCGTACACCTCGGGCGGGGTGAGCGGGCTGCTGGGGACCTGCGGCAGTGCGCGCGGCCGTTGCATCGGCTCCGGCGCGCTGCGCGCCGAGCCCTCCGCGACCGTCTCCACGAGCAGTTCGATCGCCAGCCCCGGATCGCCCAGAAGGCTGTCGCCGACCCGCGCCGTGGCCGCAACCCCCGGATCACCGGTGATCTGGAGCAGCTCCGTGCCCGCGGGCAGGTAGTCACCCGGTACGTAGGGGTAGTACCGGAACACCTCCGCACCGATCACCACGACCAGATCGTGCCCCGCGAGCCGGTCGCCGACGGTCTTGACCGACATGCCCAGCGGCCCGGCGAACAAGGGGTGGTCCTCGGGGAAGGAGGTACGGTCCGCCAGCGGGGGGCCGTAGACCGCGGCGTGCAGCTTCTGTGCCAGTGCGACGGCCGCGTCCCAGCCGCCGGCACGGTCGACCTCCGGCCCGAAGACCAGCGCGGGACGGCGGCTCGCGGAGATGCGGTCGGCGAAGGCGCGCAGCCGGCGGGCGTCGGGGGCGACGCGGTCGCTCACCGTCCGTACCCGGGTGAAACCGGACAGCGGTCGCTTCCAGTCGTCCATCGGAATCGACAGGTAGACCGGCCCGGCCGGCGGCTGCACCGCCTGGGCGTAGGCCCGCATGAACGCCTCGGGCACGTCTTCGGCGCGGGCGGGCTCGTAGGACCACTTCACCCACGGCCTGGGCAGCATGGTGGCGTCACGGTTGCCGAGATAGGGCTCCCCGATCACCAGTTCCCGGTGCTGCTGCCCCGAGGTGACGATCAGAGGCGTGTTTCCGTGCCAGGCGGCCACCAGGTTGCCCACCGCGTTGCCCATGCCCGCCGAGGAGTGCACGTTCACCAGTGCCGGACGGCCGGTCACCTGCGCGAAGGCGTCGGCCATCGCGATGACCGACGCCTCCTGCAGTGCCAACACGTAGGTGAAGTCGTCGGGGAAGTCCTGGAGGAAGGGCTGCTCGGTGGAGCCGGGGTTGCCGAAGACCGTGGTGAGTTTCAGGGTCCGCAGCAGGTCGTAGGTCACGCTGTGGACGGTGGACTGCTCGTTCATCGTGGGCGCCCTTCCTTGCGGTGCGGTGGTGGCTGTGCCGACGGGGCCGTGGTGGCTTGCCTGCGGGGCGGGCCCGGGTACAGGCCCGCGGTCATCTGGCGGGCGGGGCCGGTGTCAGCGGCCCTGCCAGTGCGGTGTGCGCCTTTCCGCGAAGGCGTGGGCGCCCTCCTGGGCGTCGTGGGACTCCAGGACCGGCGCGACGATCCGGTCCTGGTCGGCGAAGGCGTCCTGGTCGGAGAATGCCCGCCGCTCGTTGAGGACGCGCTTGACGGCTGCCACGGCCAGGGGCGCGTTGTGCGCGATGCTGGTGGCCAGTTCGAGGGCCCGCGGCAGGGCCTGGCCCGGTTCCGTGAGGTGGTTGACCAGGCCGAGTCGCTCGGCGCGCTCGGCGGGCAGGGGGTCGCCGGTGAGCAGCAGTTCCAGGGCGATGTTGCGCGGGATGCGTTCGGGCAGCCGGACCATACCCCCTTCGGGCGGCACGATCCCGTAGTGGACCTCGGTCTGTCCGAAGGTGGCGTTCCGCGCGGCCACGATCATGTCGCAGGCGAGCGCCATCTCGGTTCCGCCGCCCAGCGCATAGCCCTCGACGGCGGCGATCAGCGGGGTCCTGATCCGGGCCCGGGTGATCCCCGCGAAGCCCCGTCCTTCGACGATGGGCTTGTCCCCCGCCGCGAAGGCCTTGAGGTCCATGCCCGCGCTGAAGATGCCGCCGGCGCCGGTGAGGATGCCGACCATGAGGTCGTCGCGGGAGTCCAGGTGGTCGACGGCGGCCGCCAGGGCGCGGGCGGTGGCTCCGTCGATGGCGTTGCGGGCCTTCGGCCGGTCGATCGTGATCACGAAGATGCCGTCGTTGTCCTCGGTTCGCACCGTCGGTGTGTCCTTGGCCGTGGTCATGATGGTCGTTCCCTTCTGTGCGGCGCTGCCGGGATGGGGCCTCAGCCGATGGCTTCGGCCCTGCGCAGTTCCTCGATTCCGGCGGTGTCGAAGCCGAGGTCGTGCAGCACGGCCTCGGTGTGTTCGCCCAGATCGGGGGCCGGGCCGGGACGGACCTTCTGTTCCTGGTCCAGCCGTACGGGGCTGTCGATGGTCAGATGCGGGTCGTCGCCGCCGTCGTCGATCGGCACGAACACCCGGTTGGCGAGGAGCTGGGGGTCCTGGGCGCACTCTTCGAGCGTCTGGACGACTCCGTAGGTCAGGCCCGCGGCGTCGAGGACCTCGCGCCACTCGGCCAGGGACCGCTTGGCGAACGTCCTGTCCAGCAGGGCTGCGATCTCGGCGGCGTGGGCGCGGCGGCTCGGGGTGTCGGCGTAGCGCGGGTTCTCCGCCGCCTCGGGATGGCCGATGGCCCTCAGGAAGAGCGGGACCTGCTTGTCCTCGTTGACGAAGACGAGGACGATCCACCGGTCGTCGGCCGTGCGGTACATGCTCCCGAGCGCGTTGGGCGGGTCCGACCGGTCGACGGGCCGGGGGGACTTGGCCCCGACCAGGACGGCTTGCAGCCACATGCCCGCTGCCCAGGCGCCTTCGGCGAGCAGGGAGACCGTGACGCGTGCGCCCCGGCCGGTCCTCTCCCTGCGGTACAGCGCGGTCATGATGCCGGCGAACAGCGTGATCGCCGTGGAGTGGTCGCCCGATCCGAACACGTTCATGGCCGGCGGCACGTCCCTTTGGCGGGTGAGGTCCATCAGCCCGCTGCGCGCCCAGAACGCCGTCACGTCGAAGCCGGGCAGCTGCGCGTCCGGCCCCTCCTCGCCGAAGCCGGTGACATCGGCGTAGATCAGCCGGGGGTTGAGGGCGGCGAGAGCGTCGTAGTCCAGGCCCAGCTTGTCGCGGGTCCGCGGGGGGAAGTTGGTCACCAGGACGTCGGCCCACCGCACCAGACTCTCCAGCACGGGCCGTGCTCCGGGCGACTTGAGGTTGAGCGCGATGCTGCGCTTGTTGCGGTTGTCCAGCTGCCAGGGGTAGTTGACCCCTTCGACACGGGGGTTGGGAGGGATACGGCTGAGCGAACGATAGGCGTCGCCGACGCGCGGGGGTTCCACCTTGACGACGTCGGCGCCGAAGTCACCGAGGACGGTGGCCGCGGCGGGCCCGGCGATGAAGCTCGCGAGATCGACGACGTGCAGTCCCTCCAGGAGAGGCGTGTTGCTCATGGCTGTTCCTTGCCTTCGGCGGGGTCGCACGCGGCGCCCGTTGCTCGTCGGTGAGCAGGTTGTCCGGCAGGCAGGAACCGGAGCGCTCGGGTCCGTCCGGGACCGGCTGCTCCGCCCCGGTCGGAGTTCCGCCTGGGCGCGGGAAGGCACTGTTCAGGACGGCGTGACCCGGGATCGGCCGCAGTACGGTGTGCCGCCGTCATCTGCCGCTCCTTCCGGTCGGGGATCCGATGGGATCGGTACGACCGACGCTAGGAGCCGGCAGCGGTCCGGCCACTGGGCGCGGAACACCACATTGACGACTAATTTGGTGTTCATGGACCAATTCGCCCGACGGGTCCTCCCGACCGGGCCTGCGGATCGTCCCCGAGGACCCGACGAACACCCCGGACCGGCGGACGGCGACGCGTTCACACACGGGCCCTCGCACGCGGGCCCCCACACAGGGGGCCCTCACACACGGGCCCTCGCACACGGACCCTCTGTACCGCGACACCAAGGAAACGCTCGAATCCTGGGCGCGCAGCCCGATGTGCAGGCCTTGCCGACAGCCCAGGGTTGGCTCATGCACACCGCACAGCCCTCTGCACGCACCGACGTCCACCGGCGCTCACGGGTGGGCTGACGGCGAGCGAGGACGCGCCGGACAGGCGCGAGGGCGTTCGCCACGGAGCGTGCCCGGCCCGGCCACGGACGCCGGTCCCGCCGGCCGCCTCGCTCCCCCCACAGCCCGTGTCAATCGTTCAGGAGCAGTGACCAGCCATGAAAGCGCACAGGCCCGTCCAACGCGTGGCGATCGTCGGCACCGGCACCATCGGTGCGAGCTGGGCGACGCACTATCTCGTACGCGGCTTCGACGTCACGGCGACCGACCCCGCCCCCACCGCGGAGACGGCCCTGCGGTCCTACGTGGAGGCCGCTTGGGACGCGGCCGCCTCGATCGGGCTCGCGCCCGGAGCCTCGCGCGAGCGGCTGAGCTTCACCGCGGACATGCGCCAGGCCGTCGCGGACGCCGATCTCGTGCAGGAGAACGCGCCGGAGCGCCCGGAGCTCAAGGTCAAGCTGTTCGCCGAGATCGACGACGCCTCGCCGCCGGACGCGATCATCGCGTCGAGCTCGTCGGGCATCACGATGAGCACCATCCAGGCCGACTGCCGGCATCCGGAACGGACCGTCATCGGCCACCCCTTCAATCCCCCGCACATCGTCCCGCTGGTCGAGGTCGTCGGAGGGACGAGGACCGCTCCGGAGACGGTCCAGGACGTCATGTCGTTCTACGCTGCGATCGGCAAGAAGCCGATCCACCTCAAGAAGGAACTTCCCGGGCACGTCGCCAACCGCATCCAGGCCGCGCTGTACCGCGAGGTCGTGTACCTGGTCCAGGAGGGGGTGCTCGACGTCGCGGACTCCGACGACGCGGTGTCCTGGGGGCCGGGGCTCCGGTGGGGCGTCATGGGCCCCCATCTGCTGTGGCATCTGGGCGGAGGCGAGGGCGGCATCCAGCACTTCATGGACACGCTCATGCCGCGGATGGTGTCGTCCTGGCAGGACCTGGGCACCCCCGACTTCACCCCCGAGCTGCAGGAGACGATCGTGGCCGGAGTCCTGAAGGAGGCCGACAGCCACTCGGTCCACGAGCTGGCCGCGCGACGCGACGCGATGCTCTCCGCCTTGCTGGCCGTGCGCGCCCAGCACGACGCGTCCGCTCCGTCGAGCGCCCAGCGGGGTTCCGAGGCCGAGGAGGGACCATGACCGGGCGCCGGGAGAGACTGTTCGTGCTCGAGGCCAGCAGCGGCGGTCGCATGTTCTCCGTGAACCCCGACGGCTCCGACAAGGAGTTCGTCGTCACCGGGTGCAGGGTTCCCGACGGGATCGCCGTCGACGCTGCGGCCGGGCACGTCTACTGGACGAACATGGGCGTCCCGCCGGAGAACGACGGCTCGATCGAGCGCGTGGACCTGGACGGGGGCAACCGGACGACGATCGTCCCGAACGGCGGCACGCACACGCCGAAGCAGCTCCACCTGGAGGCCTCCGACCGGAAGCTGTACTGGGGTGACCGCGAGGGCATGCGGGTGATGCGCTGCGACCTCGACGGCTCGAACGTCGAGACCCTCGTACAGACGGGGCAGGGCGACGACGACCGCCGCGACGAGACCCGCTGGTGCGTGGGAGTCGCCGTCGACCCGGTCGGCGGACACCTCTACTGGACGCAGAAGGGCCCGAGCGACGCGGGACTCGGGAGGCTCCTGCGGGCGGGGATCGACCTGCCCGCCGGGCAGAGCCCGGCCGAACGCGGCGACATCGAGGTGCTGTTCGAGGGACTGCCGGAGCCGATCGACCTGGAGCTCGACCTCGGGGAGCGCACGCTGTACTGGACGGATCGCGGGGACCCGCCGCGGGGCAACAGCGTGAGCCGCTCGCCGATGCAGCTGCCGGACGGGCAGCAGACGCCCGAGATCCTCCTCACCCACCTGATGGAAGGCATCGGCATCGCCCTCGATCCGGAGGGCGGCCACATGTACGTGACCGATCTGGCCGGCAGCGTCTATGCGGCCGGCCTCGACGGATCGGACCGGAAGGAGATTCTCGCCGCGCAGGGCAATCTCACCGGCATCGCCCTGGCCGTGCTGCCCGCCTGAACGCGGGTCAGGCCCGGTGGGCCGCGGCGATCTGGCCGACCAGCACGGCGAACGGCATGTCGAGGGCGGCGTACAGGGCGCCGGCCTCGGGGACCGCGTTGTCGGCGAGGGCCTCGACCATGAGGGTGGCGTAGTCACTGACGACGACACCCGCCTGCTGCATGCGCAGGAGCCCCGCCTCACGCTTGGCCCGGCTGAAGGTGCCGGAGGCGTCCACGGCGACGTACGCGTCGTACCCTGCGGCCGTCGCGGAGATCGCGGGGAGTGCGGCGCACACTTCGAGCGACACCCCCGCGAAGACCAGCTTGCGCCTGCCGGTGGCCTCGATCGCCTCGCGGACCCGGTCGTCGTGCCAGGCGTTGACCGTGCTGCGGTCGATGATCTTCTGCCCCGCCGGCAGCGCCTCGACCAGTTCGGGAGTGGTCGGTCCCCACATGCTGTCGGCCGCGGTGGTGGTGGCGACCAGCGGGATCCCCAGCACGGTCGCGGCTCGCGCCAGGGCCACCACGTTGTGCTTCAGCTCGCCGACCGGGATGTCCCGGACGCCGGACAGCAGGCCGACCTGGTGGTCGACCAGCACCACGGCGGCGTTCTCCCGGGTGATCGATTCCAGGAACTTGCTGCGCTCGCTCATCTTGCCGCTCCTTCGGGGTTGAGCCGCACCCCCATCGGTCAACAAAATTGATAGTCAATTTCGGTGACTAATTTGACGCTATACCTCGCCCCACTGGAGCGCAAGCACCGGTCCGACAGGGCGCCCGGGACCACGACGACGACGCCCGCACCCCTCGGACCGGCGCATAAACTCGCTGGTGACCCCGCACAGCCGCGGACGACCACCGAGAGGGAGAGGCGTTGACCGGGCACGAGAGCGCACAACCGGACCTCGGCGTGCTCGCCGCCCGGATCCTCCTGTCGGTGCAGCGCGAACTGTTCACCGCGCTCGCCGAGCAGGGCTTCGACGACATCCAGCCCCGCACCGGCGCCGTCCTCGCGCACCTGCGGGCCGACGGCATCCGGGCCAGCGAACTCGCCCGCACCTCCGGACAGCACAAACAGGTCATCGGCACCCTCATCGACGACCTGGAACGCCTCGGGTACGTCGAGCGCAGACCCGACCCGGCGGACCGCCGCGCCAAACTGATCTGCCCCACCGAACGCGGTCTGCTCCAGATGGAGGCCGCAGCCGCGATCATGCGCGGGATCGAGGAGCGCCACGCGCAGGCACTGGGCCGGGAGGAGTACGCCTCCTTCAAGGCGGCCCTCCACAGCGTGGCCGAACTCCAACGCGAGGCCGGGCACGCAACCCCGGCTCCGGGACGCGACCAGGACGACTGAGCCACGCCCGGGGCTGGTTGGACCCCACGGCACGACGCCCCAACACCCTGGACGCCGCGTGAACCGGTGCCCACGCCGAACTGCGGCCCGAGCGACCCGACCGGCCGCAGGGGTGGCTACCAGGGGTGGACGAGGACGGTGCCGACCTTGCCGGGCCGTACGGCGTGTTCCACGGCCGCTGCCAGGTCGCCGAGACCGTAGCCGGCGGCTACGTCGAACTGGTCCTGGAACTCCGTCGCGATCAGCTTCGCCGCGGCGACGTCGGATGCCTGCCTCTCGGCGGAGGTGTCCGACATCCAGCGGCCGACGGACATGCCGCACAGGGTCAGCGACTTGTGCAGCAGCGTCGACGCGGGCAGCGAGATCGGCTCCGCGGCCATCTGCCCATAGCAGATGAGTTTTCCGCCCGGCGCCAGCAGGTCCAGAAGGCTCTCGGCGAGTTTCCCGCCGATCGGGTCGAGGGCGACGCTCACCGGACGGCCGTCGGCCGCGCTGCGCACGGCGTCGGCCCAGCCTGCATGCTCCGTCGCCGTCACCGGCACGTCCGGGAAGCGTTTTCGCAGTTCCGCGGCACCGCGTTCGCTGCGGACGACGTTGACGATCGAGATGTTGTGGGCCCGGCACACGGCGGTCAGCAGCCGTCCGACCGACGAGCCGGCGGCGGTCTGCAGCAGCACGCCGTCGTACCCGATGGAGGTGTGCGCCTCCGCCTCGCGGCGCAGCATCACGGCGGTGATCGGGTTCACCAGCATCTGCGCGGCGACCTCGTCCGGCACTTCCGCCGGTACGGCGACCACCACGCGGGCGGCCGCCATGATCCACTGGGACCAGGCGCCGGGGTGCGGGAAGACCGTCACCCGCGCGCCGGGTTCGACCCCCGGTGCCACCGGTGTGTCCGGGCCGATGGCCTCCACCACGCCGGTGGCCTCGACACCGGCCGGGACCGGTGGTCCGCTGGTCCCCGGATACGCCTGGACGGCCTGGAGATCACCAGGGTGCACGGGGAACGCGGTGGTGCGGACGAGTACTTGACCGGTCTGCGGCGCCGGCGGCTCCGGCTCCTCGATGACCGTCAGGACGTCGGCGGGCGCCCCGCCACGGGTGTGGACGACACGACGGCTCATGACGCTCCTCCTGGATGTGCTGGACGTGCGTGCCCGGCGGGACCGACGCCCGGGTCGTCAGCCGGCGTCCTGAAGCAGGAAGTGCCGGGCGCTGAGCGGGCCGTCGAGCTGCATCAGCCGCCCGCCCTCCCGCAGACCACCGAGGTCCAGTGCGGCGAACCCGAACCGGTCCAGCAAAGCGGCCACGGCCGCCTTCGCATCGGCGTCGTCGCCCGCGTAGAAGACCACCTGGCGGCCTTCCTCGTGCCGGGGGTCCGCGGCGATGAAGGCGGCGAACAGGGTGTTGAACGCCTTGACGATCCGCGCTCCGGGAAGGCGCTCGGCCACCCATTCGCTGCCCGTGAGGTCACCGACGTCGTACCGCCCGCGCCAGGGGTTGGCCGCGGCGAACTGATTCGTCGTGTCGACGACGATCTTCCCGGACCAGTCGGTGAGGCCGGTCAGGTCCGGTACGGCGAAGAACGGCACCGCGAGGAGGACGAGGTCCGGCTGCGCCGCCTCCTCGGCCGTCACCGCGTGGGCCTTCGGCCCCAGTTCCTCCACTACCGCCCTGAGTGTCTCCGGGCCCCGGCTGTTGCCGATGAGTACCTCATGTCCGTGACGGACGGCCTTGCCGGCGACGGCCCGGCCGACCTCTCCCGCGCCGAGGATGCCGATGGTGCTGTGTTCGGCCATGCTGCTCATCCTTAGATCGTGTGCAGGGGGCCGTGCCGACGCCCCGGCAGCGGCGGTGTGATCGGCTCCGGCCGCTTCCTGGGGCGCCGTCGGTCAGCACGTCCGACGACGGCGCGCCGGCCGTTGCGCTGGCGCCGTCGAGGCCGAGCAGCGCCGGATCGGAGGACGTCATGAGAAGGACACGTCGCTCAGCTCGATGCTCACCATGACGTGATCGTGGTCGGGGCTTTTGTCGGGCCCGCGCAGATACGCGCGACGTCTGGTCGGGAACTTGATGCCGTCCGCTTCCTCGATGTCAGTGACGTACTGGGCGGCCGCGAAGCCGCCGGCGATGTCCACGTGGTAGTCGTGCCGTCTGAGCAGGAGGTCGTCACCGAAGTAGAAGTCCTGGACCGTGCTGTGGCTTGCGATGCCGTCCGGGAAGGTGACCCGGAGACGGCGCCAGCGCTCGGTCGGCGATTCGGTCCATGGTTCCTTCTTCTCCACGGTCATGCTGCTCATGATCATGAAGATTGGGGTGGCCAGGTACGTCCACAGCGCGTAGCCGTTGAAGTAGGCGCGGTCCAGCGGGTCCCAGGGGGTGTCCAGGACATGCCGCGAGAACGACGTGTGCGGGTCGAGGCGCTCGGCCACGACCGTGCCGTCACTCCGCATGATCGCTACACGGTCGGGCGTGAAGTCGGTGTACTGATCCGGAGAGCCGAAGGGGCTCACCGACGCGCGTTCCTCATGCAGACTGAGTGTCATGCGGCGCGGCTGGAGGTCCTGCGGCAGGCCCTTGGCCGCGAAGAGTTCGCCGCCGCTGACGATGGTGGCCGTCGCGGTCGTCAGCTGCTCCCACCGCTTCACGCCGCCGTGGGCCTCCAGAACGTCCGAGAGCAGGCCGCTCATTCCTTCTCCTCAACCCGTTGGTACGAGAGCACCGTGCACGAGCAGCACGTTGGCGGACGAGGCGGCCGAGGCCATGTCCACCCTCCTCTCGTATCCCGCCGACGACCTCGGCTGCACGGGGAGGCACCGGGCCTGGTGCGGGCGGGCACCCCGCGCTCCAGGCATGCGGGACGCACCCTCGAACACGACAACGTTCCAATGAAACGCACGATCCCGCATCCCGTGCCGTCCACAGTCGGCGGACGACCTCACTGCGTGAGACTCGGACGCGGGTGACGGCATCCCCTCACCACCACGCACCAAACGGAACGGCTTACGCGGTTGAGCGACCGCGGCATCGACACCCTGGTGCTCACGGGGATCAGCACCAGCGGTGTGCTCTGTTTTCACGCTCATCGACGCCGCCGACCGCGACCACCGCTCTCCCACACTGCCCGATGGCGTCGCCGATCCCGATCCGGAGGTCTGCCGACTGCTGATCGACAAGGTGTTCCCGGCCCGGGCCCGCATCCTCGACACCGCCGGGCTGCACGAGCTTCTGCGGTCCGCCTCAGGTACCGAAAGCGGCGACACCGGCCGACGGCGCACCCAGCAACGCACCGCCGTCCGAAGATCAACGCGTACGCTCGCGCACATGGTTGAGCATCGCATGGCTGACGTGAACGGCGTTCGGCTGCACATCGCCGAACAGGGCGAGGGCCCCCTGGTGGTGCTGCTGCACGGCTTCCCCGAGTCGTGGCACTCCTGGCACCACCAGTTCGGCCCGCTGGCCGACGCGGGTTTCCGCGTGGTCGCCCCCGACCAGCGAGGATACGGACGCAGCGACCATCCCGACGGCGTCGACGCGTACACCCTCTTCCACCTGGTCGGCGACGTCGTCGGCCTGATCCGGGCCCTCGGCGAGGAGAAGGCGTACGTCGTCGGGCACGACTGGGGCGCGCCGGTCGCCTGGCACACCGCACTGCTGCGACCCGACATGGTGCTCGGGGTGGCCGGCCTGAGCGTGCCGCCGCCTTTCCGGGGGACGCAGCCTCCGCTGGCCGCCATGGACAAGATGTTCGGCGGCCGCTTCTACTGGAACTACTTCAATCGCCCGGGTGTCGCCGACGCCGAGTTCGCGAAGGACACACGCACCTCTCTGCGGAAGTTCTTCTACTGGGCTTCCGGCGACGCACCCGACGCCGGAGAAGGCAGGCAGCCCCTGGTCGACCCCGAGGTCGGCTGGCTCGGGTCCATGCCGGACCCCGAGGTACTGCCCGAGTGGTTCACCGAGGACGATCTCGACATGCTCACCGCGAGCTTCTCCAACGGCTTCACGGGAGCCCTCAACTGGTACCGCAACCTCGACCGCAACTGGGAACTGACCGCTCCCTGGCACGACGCCGTCATCACCCGGCCCGCCCTCTACATCTACGGCGACCGTGACCTCGTCCCCGCCTTCCCCGGGACACCCGAACTCATCGAGAAACTCCCCGCCCTGATGCCCAGCCTGTGGCGCAGGCCCCTCAAGCTGGAGGGCTGCGGGCACTGGACACAGCAGGAACGCCCGAACGAGGTGAACGCGGCCCTCATCGAATTCCTCAGGGCACATTGAGCAACTGCTCGGACGCGCCGGCCCGGCGGGGGACCCGTACGGCACCTCGGCCGTGCTGGCCCCCCGGCCGTCCTGGCCCCCCGGCCGTCCTGGCCCTCTCGGTCGTCGTCGCCCTCTCGGTCGTCGTCACCGGCTCGGTCGTCGTCGCCGTCTCGGCCACCCTGCCATGGCCGTCAGTGAGAGTCGGTCAGTGAGATTCGATGCGCCGGGCGTCGGTGGTGTTGCCGTTCAGGGTCGGGGAGCGTCCGGAGCCGGGTCCGCATCCGGAGCCGGAGCCGCGTCGGACGCCCGGGCCGGCAGGTAGCTCGCGAGGCCCCGCAGGATGATCTCCAGACCGATGTCGAACCTCTCGTCCGAGGAGCCGGTCACCATCAGCCCGGCCAGGGCGCGCAGGTGGGGAAAGTCCTGCGCGGGCAGGGACGCGAAGTAGTTCTGCATCTCGTCGGCCATCTCGGCCCAGTCGGGCTGGGCCAGGGAGGGACCGCCACCGCCGCGCTCCGTGGCCCGGTCCTGCCACATGCCCTCCTCCAGCACGAACCCGTCGATGTAGGTGGAGATGAGGTCGGGGGCCTCCGCGGCGATGCGGTCGGGCAGCCCGGCGGTACGGAACACGGCGAGCAACGACTCGACATGGGGCAGCAGTTCGGCGGTGAAGGGGACGTGGGCCATGGAGATCCTGGCCATGTCCCGGTGGGACCGCAGTCGCTGCCGTCCGGAGCGGGCGAACTCCCGCACCTGCTGCTGCCACCGCTCCGGATCGGGTGCGGGCACCCTGAAGCCGTCGAAGAGCCGTGTGTACATCAGCTCCAGGAGGTCGTCCTTGGAGCTGACATGGGCATAGAGGGCGGAGACCGTGACTCCCAGTTCAGCCGCCACCTGGCGCATCGACAGCCCGTCGAGCCCCTGACGGTCCAGCACGGTGAAGGCGGCTTCGACGACCCGTTCCCGTGACAGCGGGGCACGCGCGGGAGTGACGTGCGTGCGAGCGGGGCGCCCACGCTCCCAGGGGGAGGGCGGAGGGGTTGCGGGGGTGCCGGCGGCCGCGTCGCTCATGGGGACAGTCTAGGCGCCGGAAGAACAGTGTTCTCTTCGGGTGAGCGCCGTTCACATCCACAACGAACACGATATATCTTGTCCGGTGTCACCGATTGCGCTATATCTTAATGAACAGCGTTCTCCCGGTGAGCACTGTTCTGCTAGGGTGAACACCGTTCTTCAGGTCTGCTCCGTCGTCCGTCTCCCGGGCCGCACCAACCAGCCGGGCAGGCACACCCATCCGTCCCACCGCGCCCGCGGGAACTCCCCGCGGTGCGGCTCATGTGCGAGGAGTCCCCATGTCCACCACCGGTGTCGCGTCGGCCGAGGCGCCCACCGACTCGCCGGCGCCCTACAGATGGCGCTGGGCGGCGCTCTTCGTGATCCTCGCGGCCGAGGTGATGGACCTCCTCGATGCGGTCGTCACGAACATCGCCGGCCCCTCCATGCGGGCCGACCTCGGCGGCGGTGCCTCCACACTGCAGTGGCTCGCCGCCGCGTACACCCTGTCGATGGCCGTCGGGCTGGTCACCGGAGGACGGCTCGGGGACATTCACGGCCGCCGCAGGATGTTCCTGGTGGGCGCCGCCGGCTTCACCCTGGGTTCGCTGCTCTGCGCCGTGGCCGCGTCACCCGAGATGCTGATTGCCGCACGCGTCGTCCAGGGACTGTTCGGCGCGGTGATGCTGCCGCAGGGCCTCGGCATGATCAAGGAGATGTTCCCGCCGAAGGAGTCGCAGAAGGCCTTCGGCATGTTCGGCCCGATCATGGGACTGTCCGCGGTGTGCGGCCCGATCCTGGCGGGATGGCTCGTGGACGCCGACTACTTCGGCACCGGATGGCGGATGATCTTCCTGATCAATCTGCCGCTGGGTGCCGCGGCCATCCTCGGCGCCCTGCGCTTCCTGCCGAGGGGCCGGTCCGCCGACAAGCCGCGCCTGGACATCCCGGGCATGCTCCTGGTCTCCCTGGCCGCGCTGCTCATCATCTTCCCGCTGGTGCAGGGCCGTGAGTACGACTGGCCCGTGTGGACGTTCGGGATGATGGCCGCCTCGGTCGTCGTCTTCGCCGCCTTCGGCCGGTACGAGTCGCGCATCAACAAGGCCGGCCGCGACCCGCTGGTCGTCCCCAGCCTCTTCCGCAAGCGTGGATTCAGCGGCGGCATGGTCCTCGGCCTGGTCTTCTTCTCGACCATGCAGGGCTTCATGCTGGTCTTCAACCTCTACACCCAGATCGGCCTCGGCTACTCGCCTCTCAAGGCGGGACTCGTGATGGTGCCCTGGTCGGGCGGCATGATCGTCGGCTTCGGGATCGCCCAGGGTGTCGCACGGTTCGGACGCGCCGTGCTGCAGGCGGGCACGCTGGTCATGGCCGTCGGCGTGTTCGGCGTGTGGCTGACCCTCGACAGGGCCGGAGACGGCGTCGGTCCCTGGCAACTCGTGCCCTCCCTCCTCGTCACCGGCATCGGGATGGGCCTGCTCATGGCACCGTTCTTCGACATCGTGCTCGCCAGTGTCGAGCAGCACGAGACGGGCTCGGCGTCCGGCACGATGACCGCGATGCAGCAGCTCGGCGGCGCCTTCGGTGTGGCCATCCTCGGCACCGTGTTCTTCGGCCTGCTGGGCGGCGGGATCGCCGACGCCGTCGACCACCACTCGGACGGCCTGCGCAAGCAGCTGGCCGCCGCGCACGTGGCGCCCGCCGATCAACAGCGGGTCGTGGCCGACCTGCGCAGCTGCGCCTCGGACCGCGGTGTCGCCAAGGATCCTGCCGCAACCCCGGCGTCCTGCGCGCGCCTGGAGAAGGACACCCGGTCCGCCGTGACCTCCCCGCAGGCCGGCGCCCGGATACCCGCCGCGCTGACGTCCACCGCGTCGTCCGCCTTCAAGAGCGGGTTCGGCACCGTCATGCAGACGGTGCTCTGGATCGTCGACGGCATGCTCGTCCTGACCTTCCTGCTCGCGTTCCTCCTGCCGCGCCACGCACGCCCCGAGGGGTCGGGCGGGCACTGAGGCCCCGGCCGCACCACGACCGGCGAACGGGACGGCCGGGCACCCCTGAATCAGGGGCTGCCCGGCCGTCCCGTTGCCGCCGGCACCGAGCGCCGAGGTGGGTCGCACCGTTCCGAGGCCACCCGGAGCGCGGCCGCCTGCCGCCTGCCACCTGCCCGGCGGTCGGCCGTAGAGTTCCGAGCCGTGACCGACACCACCGGCCCCGACCGCGCCGACATCGCCCTCCTCCTCGATGACGTGACCGAATCGGCCGCGCGCCTCGCCGCCACCCTCGATGCACTGACCGACGTGAAGGCCCGTGAACCGTCGGCGCTACCCGGCTGGAGCCGCGGTCACGTCATCACCCACCTGGCCCGCAGCGCCGACGCCTACCGATGGCTGCTGACCCTGGCCCGCACCGGTACCGAGCCCGGACCGCGGGCCGACGCCGCCGCCCTGGAACGCGCGCTGCGCGACGGTGCCCGGCGGGACGCCGCCGCCCTTGTCACGGACCTGCGCCAGAGTCTGGACCGCATGCTCGACGCGGCAACAGCCATGCCCACCGGACGCTGGCCCACCCTTGTCAGTGCTCTCGCCGGATGGCGACACCCCGCGTGGTACACCCTCCACCGCGCCCGGCGCGAACTCGAAACACACCACGTCGACCTGAACCTCGGTCACACCACCACCGACTGGCCCGCCGACTATGTCGCCTGGGCACTCGACGAATCCGTAGCCGCCCTGACCGCACGCGGCTTCCCCCTCGCCCGCATCGAGGCCCCCGACCTCGCCCGCGCCTGGACCCTCGCCCCGACCGGACCGACCGCCACCGGCCCCGGCCACGTCCTCCTCGCCTGGCTCACCGGCCGCGCTCCGGCCACGCACCTCCTGTCGGACCGTCAGCTGCCGACCCCGCCGCCGTGGCCCCTCCCACCGGTGCCGGGCTGGACCTGAGCCTCGCCAACTGCGCAGCGGCTGTCGCTGACGGCGGGACCACTGCGGCTGCTCGACGGGGACTTCCCCGACCGGGCGGTCATGGCGGGCATCGCCGAGTACAACCTGAAAGAGGCGCCGCAGTGGGCGGCGGGTTCTTCACGGTCCCGCCGACCGGCCCCCGACCGCGATCGACCCTCATCCATGTGACGCCGTGGCCGCCTGTCCGCGCAACCAGCCTCCCCCACCCGCCGCGAGCGCGTCCGCCGACGGTCCGAGCACTCATCTGCCCGATTTCGGGCAGGATCATGGACGTTCTCTCGTCTGCTGCCTAGGGTGACTGATCATGATCACCCTGTCCGCGTCGGAGACGTTCACCCTGACAGCAGGGCTTCTCACGCTCACTCCCGGAAGGGGAACGGCCGCCGCACGAACCCCCTGCATCGCCCGAAGCGAAGGGACATCTGCATGAAGGAAATCTGCATGCACGCACTCCCCACCAGTACCGAGGCGGTGGTCTTCGACTGCGACGGCCTGCTGGTCGACACCGAAGCGTGCTGGACCGTTGCGGAGACAGCCATCTTCGCGGCGCACGGCCATCCCTTCGGGCCCGAGCAGAAGGCACTCGTCATCGGCCGCACCGTGGAGGCCGCTGGAGAAGCCATGGCCCAATACCTCGGTTTCCCCGGCTCCGGGCCCGAACTCGCCGCCGATCTCCTCGAAGGAGTCCGCAAGGAGATTTCCCGAGGCGCCGCAGCCCTCCCCGGGGCTGCAGAGCTGGTGCGCGCCTGCCGTGCGGCCGTGCCCATCGCCGTAGCCAGCAACAGCCCCCGGGAACTGCTGGACGCGGCACTGTGGTCGGCCGGCCTCGCCGACTGCTTCACCCACTCGTTCGCCGCTGACGAGGTACGGTCCCCCAAACCCGCGCCGGAGCTCTACCTCACGGCATGCGAAACACTCGGTGTGACCCCGGCGCGTTCCGTCGCCTTCGAGGACTCGGCCACAGGCATCGCCTCGGCCCGCGCTGCCGGGCTCTACGTCGCGGTCGTACCGTCCCTTCCGGGAGTCGCCCTCGACCACGACTGGCTGGGCATCAGCCTGGCCGAGCCCGAACTGCAGGAGTGGGCCAGGGAACTTGGGCATGGCACTTCCTGCACTGCCCCCACTGCATGCGCGACAGACTGATCAGCCCCGCTCCCCGAGGTGACGGTCCGCCGCCGATTGCGGGTCAGGTGGTCTCGTCGGTCGCCGCTCCGTCGGTCTTCGGAGTCACAGGCGCGGTCGTCCTCCGTTTTCCTCATGAATGACAGGAATGAGCAGTATCCCGGCCGTTCTTCGCTAGGGTCGGTGCACCCGTCATCGTCGTGTCATCCCGGTCACCGGGGCGGTTGGCCGTCAGCCTGGAGGAGTTCGTATGCGGTACTACGATCTCGGCAGCCACGGCCGGCGCGTGACGACGTCGTCCTCCGAGGCGCAGACATGGTTCGACCGCGGGCTCAACTGGACGTACGCCTTCCACCACGAGGAGGCCGTCCGCTGTTTCGAAGCCGCCGCGGCGGCGGATCATGAGTGTGCCATGGCCGACTGGGGCCTGGCCTACGCGCTCGGCCCCAACTACAACAAGCCCTGGGAGTTCTTCGACGAGCAGGACCTGGGGCGGACGGTGGAACGCGCGCATGCCGCCGTGCAGCGGGCCCACGCGAAGGCTGCCGGCGCCACCCCGGTCGAGCAGGCCCTCATCGGTGCACTGAGTGCCCGCTATCCACGGGCCCAGGCTCCGGACGTCGCGGACTGTCCGGTGTGGAGCGCCGCCTACGCGGACAGCATGCGGGCCGTCCACGAAGGGGCGGCCGACGACCTCGACGTGGCCACCCTGTACGCCGACGCCCTGATGAACCTCACGCCCTGGCAGCTGTGGGACATCCGCACGGGCAGGCCTGCCCCGGGCTCGCGCACCGTCGCGGCCAAGGCCGTACTCGACCGTGCACTAGCCACGGAGGCGGGCGCACGGCACCCGGGCCTGCTCCACATGTACATCCACCTGATGGAGATGTCCCCCACCCCCGAGGCAGCCCTGCCGGCGGGTGACCGGCTGCGCGGCCTGGTGCCGGACGCGGGCCATCTCCAGCACATGCCGTCACACCTGGAAGTGCTCTGCGGCGACTACCGGCGGGTGGTCTCCGACAACTCCGAGGCGATCGCAGCCGACGAGAAGTTCCACGCCAGGGCCGGGGCGATGAACTTCTACACCCTGTACCGGTGTCACAACTACCACTTCAAGATCTACGGCGCGATGTTCCTCGGCCGCTTCCAGGACGCGATCGAGACGACCGCCCGGCTCGAAGCGGCCGTGCCCGAGGAACTGCTGCGCGTGGACAGCCCTCCCATGGCGGACTGGCTGGAGGGCTTCCTCGCGATGCGGGTGCACGTGCTCATCCGCTTCGGCCGCTGGGACGACATCCTGGGCCTTGCGATGCCCGCCGACACGCAGCTGTACTGCGTGAGCACGGCCATGCTGCGGTACGCGCGCGGAGTCGCTCTCTCGGCCACCGGCCGCGTCGACGAGGCCGACAGGGAACGCGAGCTCTTCCGCGACGCGCTCGACCGGGTCCCCCAGTCACGGATGCTGTTCAACAACACCTGTGCGGACATCCTGGCGATCGCCGCCCAGATGCTCGACGGAGAGCTGGACTACCGCAAGGGGAAGTACGAATCGGCGTTCGCGGCACTGCGCCGGTCGATCGAGCTGGACGACGGTCTTCCGTACGACGAGCCGTGGGGGTGGATGCAGCCCGCCCGGCACGCATACGGCGCGCTGCTCCTCGAACGCGGCCTGGTCGCGGAGGCCGAGGCCGTCTACCGCGCCGACCTCGGACTCGACGACACGCTGCCGCGCCCACTGCAGCACCCGGGCAACGTCTGGGCCCTGCACGGCCTCCACGAGTGTCTCGTGCGGCTCGGCAAGGAGGGGGAGGCACAGATCGTGGCCCAGCAGCTGAAGATCGCCGCGGCGATGGCGGACGTGCCGATCGAGGCGTCCTGCTTCTGCCGTCTGGAGACGCTCGCGGGCTCCGCGCCGCGCCACGGCTGCTGCACCGAGGAGGGCTGAGCATCGCAGAGCGTAGTCCTGACCGGCTGTCCCCCGCTCCGCCGGTGCGGCCCGTGGGACGAGGTGCCGTTCTCCCGCTTTCGTGGTAGGAAGCGCCCCTTTGCGGCAGGAGGCGACCTTCCGGGGCGGGGGCGACGGGCCCCGGCGGACGGCCGTCGGCTGCTCCACCACTGTCCGACGACTACCGCACAGGCGGCCTGCAACGGGTGTCGGGTTCGGCCGGGTGGCGGGGCTGCGTCAGTCAGTCGGCGGGGTGGTTCCGGACACGTGACGGATAGGGCGGCGGGGGACTTCCCCGCACGCTGGAGTGCATGAGCCACGACATCGCGCCGGCCGCCTCGTCCTCTGCCGGGACCCGGCCGCTCCGCCTGACGGCCGCTTTCGGCCGGGCCGCTGCACCGCGCCGGTCCGGACGGATCGCTGCACCGTACCGGTCCGGCCTGCGAACCGGCAGCCCCGGGCCCGTACGCGGCTCTGGCCACCAACCCTTCGACGCGGACCGCCGGAGTACCTCCCGCACGCCGCGACCGCACCAGCCCAACTGATCCATTGCCCGTTGCGTGGTCTCGCAGCATCCGGGGCATGCCGGGCCGAGAAGGAGGTCGGTGTCATGACGATCCGCGTCACGTTTCTGTGTGCACCTGGCGGTGACGCCACCGTCGATCCGCTGCTCGGCGACGTCCCCCTGAGCGACCTCGGCCTGCACAGGGCAGCCGCCGCGCAAGCGATGCTCCCGCCCCACGAGCTGGCCGTCCGGGCGCCCTCGATCCGCTGCTCGCAGACCGCCGCCGCCTTGGGTCTGGAGGCAGCGGTCGAGCCCGCGCTGCACGACCTCGGCCTCGGCACATGGTGCGGTCGCACCGTGGACGAGGTCGCCGCGGCCGACCCTCACGGGTTCGCCGCCTGGCTGAAGGACCCCGATGCCGCGCCCCACGGAGGTGAGTCGGTACGCCGGCTGTGCCGCCGCACGGCGAACTGGCTCGGCAGCATGGCGCCCGACACGGGTCACACGGTGGCCCTCACCGAAGCGGCCGTCGTCCGGGCCGCACTCATTCATGCTCTGGGCGTACCGGCGCGAGCCTTCTGGCATCTCGCTGTGCCACCCCTGTCCACGGTCTCCCTCACCCTGGAGGGTGGCTGCTGGGACGTCCGGGTCGATGACGTCGACGCCGCCCCGCAGGACGACCGGCGATGGCCCCACTCGCGGCCGGCCATGCTCGTCCACGCGCGTAGTGATCAGTCGGCGTCGCACCGCTTCGGCGGCGGGAAACGACCAGGCACGCCCCAGGAAGCGGCCTTCGCCGCCTGCCGGTAGGCCCGACCGGCGAACGCTCCCTCCCGGTCGCCGGGCCGGTGCGGTCGCTCGGTCGGTGCCCGTGAGACAGCCGGTTCACCGGATGCCGAGGAAGCGGACGAGGTGTGCGCTGACCTCGTCCGGAGCCTCCACCTGGGGATAGTGGCCGACGGCGGGCGGTCCGGCGAGTTCACTCACGGTCGCCGAGGGCATGCGCCGGCGGATACGGGCCAGCACCTGGGCGCCGCTGATCGGGTCGGCGGGTCCCCACAGGAACAGCGTCGGGCCGCCGTAGCCTTCCAGCGCCGGGACCCAGCGTGCCTGATGCGCGCGCCGCTCGTCGATGTAGCGCAGCAGCCGCGGTGCCAGCCGATGACCCCGGTCGCGGCAGATGCTCTCCCACATGGCGTGCAGATCCTCGCCCGGCACGGGCCTGCCCAGCACCTGGCGCATCGTGGTGCGGAATCCGCGTTCGGTGACGGCACGGGCGAGGAGCGGGCCGAGCGGGCCGTGGAGGAGCCGCTGTACGCGGACGGGGCGGTGCAGGTCCGGGTAGAGGCCGCCGTTCAGCCAGGCCATGCGGGTGATCCGGCCGGGGCTGCGGGCGAGCAGCTCCTGGGCCACGCTCACGCCGTAGTCGTGGGCGACCAATGCGGTGTCGCCGATGTCGAGGCCGCGCCAGACGTCCTCCACCAGATCGGCCTGCTCCAGCACCGAGTAGGCGTGACGTCGCGGTTTGTCGCTGTACCCGAAGCCGAGCAGGTCGAAGGTGGTCACCCGGTGCCCGCGCGCCCCCAGTGCGGGCACGATCAGGGACCAGTCGTGGGAGGAAGTGGGAAAACCGTGCACGAGGGTCACCGGCGGGCCCCCGGCGGGACCGTCCTGGCGGACGAACAGCGTGTGCCGGCCCGTGCGCCCGTGAACGGTGATCCGGCTGCCGCCTGCGGCCCAGTCCGCGCCGCTGGGCATGGCGGTCCGGGTCATCGGCGGCCCTCCCGAGTGCCGGTCCAGGGGCGGCTCTCCCGTGTCAGGGGTCAACGGCGGCTCTCCCGTGCTCGGGGTCATCAGCGGGTCTGCCCTGCTCGGGGTCGTCGGCGGCTCTCCCGTGTTCCGGGTCATCAGCGGGCCTCCCGTGTTGCGGCGATGCCGTCCAGGAGGCACCGCAGACCGAAGTCGAACTCCCCTTCGCCGTCCAGGTCGTTGAGGAGTGCCGAGTGGGTGGTGAGCAGAGGGTGCGTCCGGGCCGGAAGGGAGGCGAACAGGTCGCTCATGGCCGCACGTTCGCCCGGTGTGCGCGCCGCTCCCCCGGTGTCCAGGAGCACGGCGCCGACCACGTAGTGCGTGACCGTCAGGTAGATCCGTACGGCGTTCTCGGCGGGCCAGCCCGCCCCGGTCAGCAGCCGCAGGCCCTGCTCACGGGCGCGCAGGGCATGGGGTCCGAGCAGCTGCCCCCGGGTCAGCAGGGGCACCAGTGCGCGGTGCGCCAGCAGGACACGTCGGTACTCCCGGGCCCCGGCCTCGGTGCCGGCGCGCCAGTCCGGGCCCGGCGCGGGCAGGGAGATCTCCCCCAGCATGTGGTCGACGAGTTCCACGAGCAGTGCCTCGCGGCTCGGGACGTGCCGGTACAGCGAGGTGTGCCGCAGCTGCATCCGCTCGGCCACGGCTCGCATCGTCAGCGCGTCCAGGCCCTGCTCGTCGGCGATCCGGAGCGACGCGTCCATGATCAGGTCGAGGGTGAGACCTCCCGGCCGGGAGCGCTGGCGTGCCCGGGCGGCATGGCGCCCGCTCCACCAGGCGGCCGAGCCGACGACAGGTGTCTGCTCGTCCACCGGGTCGTTCTGTGCGGTGCTGCGCTGGGCCATGTGAGGGCTCACCGTTCGCGAAGGGGCGGGGCCAGAGGCGGGGAGCATGGCATCGCCGCCGCACCGTTCGCCTGGGTGGCGTCGGGCAGCTGTGCGTCCACTGGACGCACCTTATGCGTCCAGTGGACGCATCACAACCATGACGGCTGGTCGCACCCCGTCTCCGTGGTGCCGCAATGCCGGCGCCCCTGGCTGCCGGCATCTGACGACGGTCTGTACATGTGCTGATCGAGGCGTGCGCCGACGGCGCCCTCACCTTCGACGGCGCGGTCAGTGTCGTCGTCCTGCAGCCCAAGGGGCTGGTCCTGGACGTCACCGGCCGTTGACCCGCGATGGCAGCCCGCTGACCAGGGAGGTCAGCGAGCCTCAAGGGTGCGGCGCACACAGGCGGCGATGACCGCACACCCGCTCAGTGCCAACTGCCCCGAGCAGCGCCACTCTCGCCGTTGTCGAGGAGATTCTTCAGGAACCGGCTCGGCGCTCCGAGGAACTCGCGCGTCAGGCGCACGGGGAGGGCCTCGTCGAACGCGACCTGTTCCAGCCCGCCTTCGTCGGAGATCTCCATGATGGTCGCGCCCGGAAGGGCGAGAAGTACCGGTGAGTGTGTGGCCACGAGGAATTGGCTGCCCTGGGCGGTGAGTTCGTGCATACGGGCCAGAAGGGCCAGGCAGCTCTGGACGGAGAGGGCCGCCTCCGGCTCGTCCAGCAGGTACAGTCCCGAGGGCCCGAAACGGTGGGTGACCAGATCGAGAAACGATTCTCCGTGGGAGCGCTCATGCGGAGACACCCCGCCGTAGGCCGACAGCAGCGGCCCTCCTCCGGCCGCATCGAGCCTCTCGATCTCGCTGGCCACGTTGTAGTACGACTCGGCCCGCAGGAAGAAGTCGGTGCGAGGCCGCCCGATCCCCCAGGTCAGGATCAGGTGATCGCCCAGGTCGGACTCGGTGGCGCGGGTGGCGAACCGGAAGTTCCGGCTGCCGCCCTCGGGATTGAACCCCGCCGCCACCGCGATCGCCTCGATCAGCGTCGATTTGCCCGCGCCGTTCTCACCCACCAGGAACGTGACCCCCGGCGGCAGGGTGAGTCCGCCCGGACCGGCGAGTCGCCGCACTGCGGGAAGGGTGAAGGGGTACCGGCTGCCGTCGGCGCCCGGGGCCAGTCGGATCTGCCGGATGAACGTGCCGTGAGCAGAGGCCATCAGACACACGCCCCGCCCGCGTGCAGGGCCATGGCCCGGTGCCTGCCCGGTGGCGACACTTCATCGTCGTTGGCCATGTGGTGCTCCCGAACATCCCGGCTGCGAGGCGAAAGGCTGCGTTTCCGTCACGCTACAGGCCCTCACCCGACAGCCCGGAGGGAGCGGGGCGGGTCGGGGCGGAGCGCGGGTGGCCCACGCCGACGAGAAGTCCGCCGCCTACGCCACCTGCGTCCGCTGCGCCGCCCTCCCGCGGCGCGCGGCGGCCCCCTCCGCTGCACCCGGGATCCGCACCATCGGGGATCCGCAGCATCGGGGGTCCGCCGGATGCGGGACCGGCGGCGTGTGGGGCCGGATGCGGGACCAGCTGCGTGCGGGCTTGGCCGCATCCGGGATCTGCGATCTGCCCCATGCGGGATCGGACGCATCGAGCACGGCCTGGCCCGCCATGTCCGGGTCTCTTTTCCACGCCTCAACACCTGTGGCCTGAGCGGCACTTGACGCAGTCCCACCCCGGCGAGGGCGATGGCCGTGCCTACGGCAGGGCACACATCGCTCCAAGCCCCCGACGGGGTGCGGCTCGCCACGGGAAGGCGTCGCGGTCCTGCGGGCAGTGCCTCAGCGCAGGGTCCTGGCCCACACTCCCGGCGACAGGTCCGCCGTCGGCAGCACCGTCCGGGGCGGCGACGTCACCGCAGCGGAGCCGGAGGGCGGGGCAGGCGTGGTCGCTGGGCACAGTGCGCGGACGACCTCGTTGCTGAGCGCGTCGTCGATCGGGCTCGGTTCGAAACCGGTGCCGTCGGGCTTGAGGCGCTCGTACTTCATGAGGTTCCAGCCCAGGGCGACCTGGCGCTTTCCGTCGGGACTGGAGTAGACGAGGGTGCCGGCACCGAAGACAGCGCCGTCGTGACCCCAGAAGCGGCCGCATCCGGTGATGTCGACGGCGTAGATGCCCAGGCCGTAGTTCATGCCGTCGGCCGGGACGGTGCGCTGCATCTCCCGCAGCGCGGCCGGGCCGATCAGCTTGCCGCCCAGCAGGGCGCGGTAGAAGCGGTTGAGGTCATCGGTGGTGGAGACCAGCGCGCCCGCGGTGTACGCCCAGGACATGTCGTAGTCGCTGTAGTCGCGCGGAGGGTCGATCAGGCCGTAGAACGACTCGTACATACGGGCGTGCGGACCCTCGATGAACGGGGTGCGCGGGAACGAGGTGTGGTGCAGACCGGCCCGGGCGATGACGTGGCGGGTGATGTACGTCTCCGCGTCCTGGCCGGTCACCTTCTCCAGGAGCAGCCCGGCGACGACGTAGTTGGTGTTGGAGTACGACCACTTCTCGCCGGGCTTGCCCGTGGGCGGCGCCGCCAGTCCGAGGCGCACGAGTTCCTCGGGGCGCATGGAGCGGAACCGGTCTTCGTCGAGACTGGCCGTCGAATTGTGGGCGAGGGAGGGGAAGGCGCCGATGACGTAGTCGCCGATGCCGCTCGTGTGGTTCAGGAGCATGCGGACCGTGATCTGACGGCCGCGCTCACCCGGGACCAGGTCGGGGAGATAGTCGCCGATGGGCGCGTCGAGGCGGACACGGCCGCGTTCCACCTGTTGGAGGAGGGCGACGGACGTGAAGGCCTTGCTGACGCTGCCCACCCGGTGGAGCACGCCCGGTCGGACCGGACGCCCGGTCCCGACGTCGGCGACGCCGGCCGCGCCGGTCCAGCGCTGAGCGCCGTCGCGTGCGGAGGCGTAGATGCCGTACATACCCGCGTCGTGAACAGCCCGGAGGCCCTTGTCGAGCGCGGTCTTGTCCAACGCCTGCCCACCTAAGGGAGATTCGGAGGACTTCGTGGCCGTTGTGGCGTCCGCCTGTGCGACCGGCGCCGTGGCGGTCAGCAGCAGTGTCGTGCTCACGGCGGTTCCGACGAGCCGGAGGATGCGCAAGGAGTACCCCTTCCCTCGGATCCGGACCCCGCGTCCGGACCTCGCCCGGCCATCGTCATCGATCATGGATGCGCCTTACATCCTTCCTGCGGAGGATCACCGCGGGCGCACCGTACGACCGAAGACCTGCCGCACGACGATCACGGCTGGTGGAGACGGGCCTCGCCCGCCCGCCCCAGCGCCCCCAGCGCCCCCGCCCATGGGGCACATGGACGAGCACTGCGTTCAGACATCCCAGACACCTCACGCATTGGCGCGCTCCTGACAAGATGAGATTTCCGTGGCACCCTGCCCCACGTACGTCTATCCGCACCGCTCTTCGTTCCCCCACCTTGCCCGGACCCGACCAGTCCCGGCACGGCAGAAGGAGACATGCGTGAGACGCCATCGCACAACTGTGGGAATCCTGCTGGCCGTTGGCGCCCTGTGCACCGGCGGCCTCGTCGACGCCGGAGCCGCCGCCGCAGCAAGCCCCGAAGCGGCATCCGGGTCCTCGGTGCCTGCCCGGATCGCCTCGGCCGCCGAACAGCACGCATCGCGCACCTTCTGGACCCCCGAACGCATGCGCGGCGCGACCCCGCTCGATCTGCTGCTGACCCCCGGCGCGGCCAAGCACCTGAAGACGCCCGGGACCGGTCGGCGGTCGACGACCGTCGAACCCACCGCCGCCCCTGCCTCCTTCCCGCAGGCAGGGGGGCCGTGGACCGGCACGGGCGCCGTCGCCACGACCTCCGGCCGCGTGTTCTTCACCTTCCAGGGGCGCACCGCCTCCTGCACCGGCAACGCCGTGACGAGCCAGAACGCAAGCACCGTCATCACCGCAGGACACTGCGTGAAGTACCAGGGCAGCTGGCACACCAACTGGGTGTTCGTGCCCGGTTACAACAACGGCAATGCGCCATACGGCCAGTGGGCCGCGAGCAGGACGCTCACCACGCCCCAGTGGGAGGCGAGCGAGGACATCAACTACGACGTGGGCGCCGCGGTCGTCGCGCCCCTGAACGGCAAGAAGCTCACCTCGGTGGTCGGCGCACAGGGAATCCAGTTCAACGGCGGCTACAACAAGCAGATGTACTCCTTCGGCTTCCCGGCCGCCTCCCCGTACGACGGCACCAAGCTCATCTACTGCAGCGGCAACAGCTCGAAGGACTTCCTCTTCTCGCAGGACCACAGCCTCGGCTGCAACATGACAGGCGGCTCCAGCGGTGGGCCCTGGTTCACCGGCTTCGACGAAGCCGGCGGCACCGGCCTCCAGGTCTCGGTGAACAGCTTCGGCTACACGTTCCTCCCGAACTGGATGTTCGGCCCGTACTTCGGCGACGAGGCGAAGGCCCTGTACGACAAGGCCCAGACCTCCTGACGGCCGGCCACCGACCAGCACACAGGGTGGACGGGGCCTTTGGCCCGGTCCACCCGACTGCAACCGCCCACGGCCGCGGCCACGGCGCCACCGACAACGACCACGACGGTTGACGACGGCGACGGACGGGCGACGGGCGACGGCGACATCGCCGGCATCGGAAATGGCGATGGCGATCCGATTCTGAGGGTCCTGGAGGTGGAGCCGATCGCCCCCTGCTGACGCAGACCCCACCCGCCAACTGGGGCACCGATAGCCAACATCCCCGGCGCGCATGCCGTATTTCCCCCCTATATCGCCCTAAAACGTGTCTTATTGCAGCCATGCACACACCTTCGCGGCGTACCTTGCTCCGTGCCCCGCTCGCTGCCGCCGGCGTAGGGCTCCTGCCATTCCGTACCGACTTCGCTCTTCGGCCGGACCACCGCCCGGCGGGGACGACGCTCGGCGAGGCCGGTCTCGCCCCGTCGGAGGTCGGGAACTATGTGAACCCGTCGGGTCCGGAGGTTCTCGCCGCCGAGCGGAGACGCGGTTCCGGCCCGGTGCGCAGCTTCGGGTTCACCGCCGCCGAGTCCACGCTGGACCTGGGCGGGAGGACCGTACGGAGCTGGGCCTACAACGAGAGGCTGCCCGGGCCGCTGGTACGCATCACCGCCGGTGACGTCCTGAGTCTCACTCTCGCCAACCGTCTGCCGGCCGCCACCACGGTCCACGCGCACGGAGTGCGACTGCGCAACGACATGGACGGCGTCCCCGACGTGACGCAGAACGCCACCCGCGCGGGAGCGGACTTCACCTACCGTTTCGCCGTCTCCCACCCGGGGACGTATCTCCTCCACTCCCATGTCGGACTCCAGCCCGACCGTGCGCTGTACGCCCCCCTGATCGTCGACGACCCCAGGGAACCCCTCGCCTACGACACGGAATGGGTCGTCGTCCTGGACGACTGGGTCGACGGTGTGGACGGCTCCACCCCGGATCGCGTGCTCGACCAACTCACGCGCGGCATGCGTACCTCCATGCCGGGAGGCGGCATGGCCATGGGGCCCGGCAGGGGCAGCTTCCCATCCGGTCCCTCCCGGGTGCTGCGCAACTCGCACAGCCGCCTGCTGGAGAGCGCCGGGGGCAGTGTGGCCTACCCGTACTACCTGGCCAACGGCCGACTGCCGAGCAGCCCCCCGGTGTTCCGGTGCCGCCCGGGCGACCGCGTCCGGCTGCGCATCCTCAACGCGGGCTCCGAGACGGCCTTCCGGGTCGCGCTGGGCGACCACACCATGACCGTCACGCACACCGACGGCTATCCCGTGGAGCACACGGACACCGACGCCCTTCTCCTCGGCATGGCCGAGCGGTACGACGTCGTCTTCACCGCCCAGGACGGCGTCTTCCCCCTCGTCGCACTCGCCGAGGGCAAGAGGGGCCAGGCCCTCGCCGTGCTGCGCACCGACAGGGGCAGGTCCATTCCCCTGGGAAGCGTCCGCCCGGACGAACTGAACGGACGCGTCCTGCCCGCGCACAACCTCTCGCCGGACGAGTCCGTGGCGCTGGACGAGCAGGAACCCGACCGTGAAATGCGCATCAGGCTCTCCGGCACCATGCAGAGGTTCGACTGGAGCTTCGACCACCAGCCCTACGACCCGCGCAGGCGCCACCCGGTGCGCGCCGGTGAGCGGGTACGGCTCACCCTCATCAACGCCACCGACATGTGGCACCCCCTGCACCTGCACGGCCACACGTTCGCGATGACCGGCCTCGACGCCTCCGGCGCCCGCAAGGACACCGCGCTCGTGCTGCCCCACCGCAAGCTCGTCGTCGACTTCGACGCCGACAACCCGGGTCTGTGGATGCTCCACTGCCACAACCAGTACCACTCGGAGAGCGGCATGATGACCATCCTCGGATACCTCAAGTGACCGGTGTCGGGTACCTCAACTGACCGGCGGCCCCTCGCACGAGGGGCCGCTCGTCGCCGCGGGGCCCAGGAGACCGGCCGCGTTCGCACCGCACACACCCAGTTCGGTCAACACCGCCTGCGCCCTGTGCGCTTGTGTCGACGTACCGCGCGAGGCCGGCCTGTCCTACCGATTCCTCGCCCGACATGGGCGGATGCCTCGCGGCTCAGCCTGCGAACACCCTGCCCTGCTTCACGACGTAGTGCGCCGGCTCGGAGCAGCCGGTCGACGGCGTGATCTGCAGGCTCACGGTGAGGGGAGCGGGCTCCGTGCCGGCCGTCGAGAACTCGCAGACGGCACCGCTGCCCGTCAGCGGGTACCAGAACCAGCCGTCGACGTCGCCCACGGTGACCCGGTCGGACTCCTTCCAGACTCCTTCGGTCTGCTTGTAGACCTGTAACCGTACGGAGGCGGCGAGCTGGTCCCCGGTCGACCGCAGCGCGGTCAGCGTGATCTTGTAGTCGCTCCCGAGGACGGACGAGGCGATCAGCTTTGTCTTCGGTGCCGCGCTGTCGGCGTTGGACGCTCCGGCGCCGGCGGCACCGAGGACGGCCGCCATGAGGAGGGTGCCGGCCGCGGTCGCGGCGACACGCGTGCGGTGGTGAACGAAACTCATGTTTCCCCCTGTTGGGCCAAGTTGTACCGGAAGGCCGGATTGGTTCCTCGGAGACAGAGACCCGTCACCCGGCTCCAGGGTTGTACTGCGATTCCTGCGCCATTGATCGGTGTGAGCCGCTGACGGCAAAGACACGGGCGGGCCTGCGGCCGTCCGAGCCGCGAGTCGTGCCGTGTCGCACTTCCACGGGCGTGCCCGGCAGCGACAACGGAAGCGTCCGGATCATGTCTGCCGTTCGGGCCCCGCCGCTGACACCACCCCTGACACCCAGGCTGTCCCTCAATGTCTGAAGGTTCCTCAAATTCCAGGTACTTCCGTGCTTCGTTCATCCTTGAAGCGATATAAACTCCCGCTGCAATTGCTCACTTCAAGGGGGAGGGATTCCTTTGCGCGCACGTATTGCTGCCTCGGCAGTCGCCGTGGCCCTGGCCGGTGTCTTCTTCAGCGCACCGACCGCTTCGGCGGCGACACTGCCGTCCACCAACACGGCCCACCACTGCACCCACCACACGACCGGCCTGTGCGGATGGACGCACCACCAGAGGCCGAAGGACAAGTACGAGACGGCCAAGTGCAAGGACGCGTCTCTGTCGTACTCACGGCACTCCCAGGGCACCTGCTCGCACCACCACGGCGTCCGGTACTGGTTCAAGTAGTCCGCACAGCACAGGTCGCCTCCTCCGGCCGAGGTAGGGGGCGGCCTGCCGGAGCCGACGACGACGTGCGCGGCCGACGGCCCTACAGGCCATCAGCGAACGCAACTCGGACTACTCCTCCTTGCTCTCATCGCCTTGATCTCCTCATCTTGCTCCGACCACTTTGATCTGATCACCTTGATCTCGTCAGCCCTACGGCCGTCCACGACCCTTTTCCCCGGCCCCCGCCTGCCGTTCCTCCAACACGCGGGTCCCCGGAGCGCAGCTCTCCCTCAGCTCGTCGAATTCAGCGGCCGACAGCCGCCGGGCGGAGCCACGCGGGCTGTGGTCGAGCCGTGCGGCTGAGGTGCGCAGCCACTGCGGGAGGGGGTCGACCCCGATGAACTCGGCCAGGCGGGTCAGCTCTTCGGCGGGACGGTCGAGGAAGTCCTCGTAGGCCAGTGTGGTGCGCTGGTCGTCGGGCAGTCGGCCGAGGAACTCGGTTCCGTCGGTGACCAGGTCCGACCACAGACTGCCGAACGTCCGCAGCGGCATGTCCCGGTCGAGCACCAGGGCGGGATCGAAGCGCTCCTCCAGGAGCGGCGACAGGTCCGCGGGCAGCGAGCGCACATGATCGTCGGTCAGGTCCGCGAAACTGTCGATGCCGGCTCGTGCCTTGATCTCGCGCAGCAGGGAGATCGTTCGGTAGCCGGGATGACGGCTCATGGACAGGGCGCAGTCCGGTCCGTCCCTGAACACGTGCACGAACCTCGCATGCGGGAACGCGGCTCGCAGCCCTGGTGCCCAGCCCGTCGAGTATCCGGATCGTTCCACCACGGCGGAACGTCCGAACCGCGCGCAGAGCAGGCCGAACAGCGCTTGGTGGTGCTCGGCGGCGGTGCGCTCGGGCCATGGGACGACCGCCGCGCCCAGCTCGTCGAGGAGCCCGTCCGGGTCGTCGGTGAGGTGAGGCAGGACCATCAGGGAGAGAGCGGGAATGCCGGTGGTCTTTGCCGCGTACCTCCCGGGACGGCGTGTATAGAGGAATTCCGGCAACGGCAGCCCGCTGCGGATCATCCGCTCGAAGTGCGGGGCGGGCCGGAAGAGCGACTGCCAGAACTCCGTACCGCTCACCTTCCCGTCGGGGAAGGCGGCGTCGCCGACGGATGCCATGAACTCGTTGAGGCTCAGTACGTCCGGGTGGGCGTTGAGGATGCGTGACAGCGCGGTCGAGCCGCTACGCCCCGTGCCGATGACAAAGGTCAAGGTGCGCATGTTCGCCCTCCGCCGCTTCGTGACTCTCACGCCGGGATCAAGCCCCGGTCATCGCAGCCTTCCCGCGACCGGGAAGCCTCCAACGGCTCTGCCACAAGTTCCACAGAGTATGCAACGCACCCGGCAATCGGCCGGAATGCACGGTCCCCGCGGGAGCCTGCCGGGCCGGCCGGGGCTGGTCGCACCACGCCGACGAGCCACGCGCCCGAGCCGAGCTCCGTCGCCGGGCGAACAGGGGCGGCGAACAGCGGCGGCCAACCTGCGCGGTACTCCACGCCCACAGGGCGTCGCATACGGGTCGGTCCCCGTTGCTCGGTTCCCCGCCTCCCGGCCGGAAGTCGATCAGCCTCGTACGGGCGGACGTACGGGCGAGTCATGAAGAGTGCGCGGTCGGGCGAGGGCCTGGACGTCACGGAAGTCACCGACGTCACGAACGTCACTGGGCGCGATCGGCGAGGTAGTCCCGCACGACCGACAGGAAGCTCGGGTCGGGCTCCAGGCCGAGTGCGGCAGCACGCCCGTTGTCGAGGTCCGCGGGCCACGAGGCCACGATGGACTCGACGGCGGGGTCGGGCGCGATGGTCACCAGGTCGGCGACGGCTTCGCCGGCCACCTGCCGCAGCGTGGCGAGCATCTCGGCGACCGAGACCGTGAGTGCGGGAAGGTTGACCGGATTCCTGCCTGCGAGCCGACCGGGCCCGGAGCCGCGCCCGGCCTCCGCAACACGGAGGAGTCCCTGGACCGTACGCCGGGGCGAGGCCAGGGCCACACGCAGGTCGGGCTGTACCGGGCAGGTCGCGGGGAGTCCGGCGAGTGGCTCGCGAATGATGCCGGAAAGGAAGCCGGAGGCGGCCGCGTTCGGCCGGCCCGGCCGTACCGCGACGGTCATCAGGCGTGCGACGCGCCCGTCGAGAAAGCCGCGGCGGGTGTAGTCCGCGATCAGGTGCTCGCAGATGAGCTTCTGCGTCCCGTAGCTCGACCGCGGCGTGGGCAGCGTCGACTCGCTGACCACCGGCGGCAGGGGCGGCGCCGGGTCAAAGCCGTAGACGGCAAGGCTGCTGGAGAACACCACCCGCGGCGCCGGTCCCCCGGCGGTGGTCTGGGCCCGCGCGGCCTCGAGCAGCGCGCGAGTGGTGTCGACATTGGCGCGCATGCCGAGGTCGAAGTCGGCCTCGCACTCGGCCGACACCGCGGCGGCGAGATGGAAGAGCACATCGACCGGCCTGCCGAACAGGCGGGCGAGGTGATCGGTCAGGTCGCCGTGCACGATCTCCACGAGCGGATCGGCCGCCGCCGGAGAGCCGGGCTGCACGACGCGGTCGACGAGCACCAGCCGTTCGATAGGTGCGCCGTCGAATGTCCGGGCCCGCAGCAACGTGCCGGTCAGCCGGCGTCCCAGGAAGCCGAACGCGCCGGTGATGACGATCCTCAAGGGTTGTCTCCTCACGTCCGTGCCCGGCCGGGGCGAGTCAGAGGCCCCGACCTACCCAGGCCGACATGTCCGGCAAACACCCACCAGCCGGATCCACCTCCGGCTGCGTCTCGCTGCGCCTCTCTGACTCTGTCCGCCGCTCGCCGCCACTCGCCGCCCGTGTGACAGCAGCAGGAGCGGCCCTGGGGCCTACGACGACTCCGGCCTCACCGCGCGGCGAATCCGACGCCACCCGATCGGGCGGTACGTCGGACGGTCGGCAAGCAGAGTCGGCCGCCTAGGATCCGTGCCCGTGGCAGACGTCCCCGAAAACCTGGTCGCACTGGAACGTGTAGCGGAGCAGGAGCGCGCCCGCCTGGCGGGACTCACCGGGGAGGAGTACGAGGCACAGTGGCGCCGCTGGCGTACCGCGTCGGAAGCGGTGCGGGCCGCAATCGACTCGCACTCCGCGGAGACAGGCATCGGCCGGTGCGAGCTGGAGCAGTCGGTGAAGCAGGCCGTCCGGCACACCGAGGAGGATCCCGCGCAGTGACCACCCGCGATGCCGGCCGGAAGCGCCTCGGGGCACCGGCGTCGCGGACACGGGCGTGGGTGTGCCGGACACAGGCACGGGTGTGCCGGACACAGGCACGGGTGTGCCGGACACGGGTGAGGGCATCCCGGTCAGGCGCGAGAGCGTCCCGGACACTCGTGCCGGCGCCGCGGACACGGGAGCGGGCGGGCGTCTCGGCCGTCATGGTGCGCCGTGCCTCCGCACGGAAGGGAGCGCCAGTACCACCCCGACAGCGGTCACCTGCCACACCACGCCGAATCCCAGCAGCCGTTCCGCCCCCAGGACACCCGATACGGGCCCTGCCAGTGCCAGCCCGAGCGGCCCCAGGGCGAAGGCTCCCAGACTGTCGAACGCGCTGATGCGTCCGCGGACCTCGGCGGGGATCTCCCGCTGGGTGACGGTCGTGAAGAGGGTGTTGCACACAGCCGCCCCGGCCCCCGCGGGAAGTGCCGCCGCGGCCACCCAGGCCTGCGGCAACCGCGCAGCCAGTGCGGCCGCCGGTATCGCCCAGCCCACGGACGCACCCATGGACCAGGCGAGTGCCCGGCGGGGGTTCCTGCCGAGCATCGCCAGGCCCCCGACGATCGAGCCGATGCCGTACACGGCCAGGACAAGGCCCCAGGCCCTCGCGCCGCCGAGCCGCTGCTGGGCCAGAGTCGGTCCCAGCACCAGGAACGGTGCCCACAGGACGAAGTTGAACAGGCCCACATGGAGGGTCGTCACCCACAGCCATGTGCGCGAGGTGAACTCCTTCCAGCCGCGTCCCAGGTCGGTGAACAACCCCCGGCGCGGCACGGCCGACCGCGACAGCGGCAGCCCCGCCAGGGCCAGGACGCTCACGCCGTAGCTGACCGCGTCGGCCGCGATCACTGTGTCCGCGTCAGAAACAGCGATGAGTACTCCGGCCAGGCCGGGACCGACCACCGAGGCGATTGCCTGGGCGATCTGCAGCAGCGAGTTGGCGTCCGTGAGGTCCTCCGCCGGAACCAGGCCGGGCACAAGGGCCGTCAGCCCCGGGCTGAACCCGCCCTCGCCGATTCCCAGAACCACCGCCAGCGCCACCACTTCCCAGATCCTCGCCCCTTCGGTGAACAGCAGAACGGCCAGGACGCCCTGAGCGGCCGTACGGAGCAGATCCGCTGTCAGCATCACGGACCGGGCCCCGAGCCGATCGGCGAACACGCCGCCGAGCAGCAGCACGACCAGGATCGCCAGGATCCGTGCCGCCATCACCACGCCGACGGCGTCGACCCCGCCCCCGGGCATCCGCAGCACGACGAACGTGGTGCCGATCGTGTTCATCCCGGAGCCGAGCAGCGATGTGCTCTGGCCGACGAGGAAGCGGCGGAACCGGGAGTGCCGCAGCACGTGCAGGCGGCGCGCGACCGTCCGGGATCCCGCCACCGGGGAAGAGCTTGTGCGAAGCGTCATGGCCCAGCAATATTCCGCCGCCTATCCATTTCCCACAACCTTTTCCCGGAAAGAAGGACGCACCCTGCCCAAGTATTTTCACTTCGCGAGCATCGACCGCAGTAAATGCGCTCCATTTACTGCAACATGCCTGCTGGTAGGCTTCGTTGGAGGAGAAGGAAGTCGAATCAAGAGACCTTATTTACTGCGGATGTGGCCACTATGAGTCATCAGCAGACCGACGGCGCCGGCACGCTTCGCACAGCACCGGTGGAATACAGCGCCGCAGTCGACCCGTACCTCGCGGCGGCCGGCCTCGGCAGCTCCTCTCGTCGCATCTACCGAATCTCGCTGCACGGGTGGGCCTGGCCTCTGGTCGACCGTCAGGTCCCGACCGGTCGCGAGCGCAGGGGCGCCCGGCCGCCCGTGGTTCCACTGGCCCAACTCGACGACCCGCACGCCCCGGAACGCCTCCGACGCGGACTCTCCGACCGCGCCGCCGCTGCCGAACCACGCACGCTGGCCCGCGAACTGGCCTGCCTTCGAGCCGCGACCGCATGGTGGCGGTCCCGAGGCTGGATCACCGAGGATCCGGCCGCCGGTCTGGCACTGCCGACACCATGTCGTGGACCGGCACCGACCCCTTCGGGAGTTTCCACGGCCACGGGTGCGCCTGTGGCCGACCCGGATCTGGCCCGCGCCGCCCTCGCTCTGCGGGCCCCGCTCAGGGAGTTGGCCCTGTGGCACTTCCTCCATGAGTCGGGAGCCCCCGTCGAGCGGGTACTCGCTCTCGACATCGGCCACCTCGACCTCCCCGGTCGACGCACCAGGGCGAGCGCGGCAGCGCCGCTGAGCTGGGGATCGGGCACGGCACGCCTGCTGCCCATGCTGCTGGCCGGGCGCACCGCGGGGCCGGTGTTCGTCACCGGCCGACGGGCCCCCGCCACCACACCGGCGGCCGACCGCTGCCCGGTGACCGGCCGAGGACGGCTTTCCTACCGCCGGGCCGCCGAACTGTTCACCACCGCGACCAGGCCCCTCGATCCAGCCGGGCGCGGCTGGACCCTGCTGGTCCTGCGCGACCGCGCACCACGCATCACGCATTAGTCAGTCCGGTCCACCAGTGTTCAGCTCTGCTCAGGCAGGTTGCCTCTCGGCACCCCACCGGCCGGGCGCCTGGTGCCGACGGGCCGTGCCGACGTTCCTCGATGTCCGTCTTCAGATTCCTAGATCCACCCGCTAGCGTCCCGCCTCCCGCCGAGAGAAGGGACTTCCAGCATGCGACCGATGACACGTGCCACCAGATCGTTGGCCCTCATGACAGCCCTCGCCGTCCCCTTGACACCTGCCGCCGCGCACGCCGCGACAGCGACAGCGACCCACGGACGACTGACGTACACCCACGGCACCTTCACCGCCTCCCACCAGCGTGTGCTGGCAGTCGCAGGTACCGTCAACGCCCGTGACACCGGCGGCTACCGCACCTACGACGGCAAGACCACCCGGTCGGGAGTGCTGTACCGGTCCGAGGCCCTGTCCGCGCTGCCGCCGGACGGCGTCACCGCCGTTGGCAGGCTGGGGCTCAGCAGGGTCATCGATCTGCGCACCCCCACGGAGATCCAGTACGACGGCACCGACAGACTGCCTACCGGAGTCGCCGCGACACCGCATCCCCTGGACGACACCGGCCTGTACTTCCTGATGCGCCAGGTCGTCGGATCCAAAGACCCCGCCTACCAACAGGCCACACTCGGCGACGGCAAGGCCGAGGAGCGCATGCGCACCCTCTACCGCGGCTTCGTCACCTCCGCCGCCAACCGCGCCGCACTCGGAGCCGCCGTCAGGGACATCGCCAACTCGACCGGGCCCGTGCTGTTCCACTGCTCGGCGGGCAAGGACCGCACCGGTGTCCTCGCGGACATCGTCCTGCGCGCCGTCGGTGTACCGGCGGCGGTCTCCGAGCAGGACTACCTGCTCTCCAGCGAACTGCGGGCCGCGTCCGACAAGGCTCTGCGCGATCAGCTCAAGGCAACTGGCTACATGCAGAATCCGGACCTGCTGATCCCCCTCCAAGAGGTGCGCACCGACTACCTCTCCGCCTTCCGCGACCAGGCCGTACAGGACTACGGCAGCTTCGGCGGCTTCCTCACCGACGGTCTCGGACTCGACGCGCTCACCCTGGCACGACTGCGGGCCCACACCGTGGGCTGACCACACCCTGAAAGCCTCCGGCCGGCTCCTGACCCCGCGGGAGGACGGTGACGGTTGACCCTGCGCGTCGAGGGCAGCGAACGCCGCCCGTACCGCGTGGATCACCAGGACCGGCAGCAGTGGACCGGCCCGATCGCTCTCCGGACCTGCCCCGTTGCTCCTCGGACCTGCCCAAATTCCTCCTCGGACCTGCTCAAGTCCCTCCTCGCGCCTGCCAGTTTCTCTTGGACCGGTCTCGGCCGCGCACGCGGGCGCACCGTCTCCGCACGCTCCGCCGTTCGGGTGGCATACCAGAAGGCTTCTGGTAACCGCACACGAATGGGCTAACCATGAGAAAACGCGAAGAACCGCGTGTTCTTGTCCTCTTCGTAGGGATGGGAGTGGCATGGAGGAGAAAGAGCAGAAGGTCTACGTCCCACCGGCCCTGGAGGAAGTCGGCGACTTCACCGAGGAGACTCTGGGCTGGGCCGGCACCAACTGGGAGCCGGACTTCTGGTGGGGGATCTGACCGTCGGCGTCGGCGGCAGCTGGTTCGCCGTCGTTCCTGATGGTCCGGCCGGTGCTGCCGCCGCCACGAGGCTGCGGCAGCACTTCCCGGACCGGCTGTCCGTGGTGTCCCACCCGTCCGGCTCGCCTTTCCTGCTTGGCCGTTGGGCGCCTGAGGAGCTCACCGTGATCTCGGCCGGTCCTCTGTGCGTGGTGGTACTCGGCCGGTGCTCGGCGGGCGCCGGGCGTCTGTCGGCAGCGTTGGCGCACACGCGTGATCTGAAGGACCTGGACGCGGTGCTGGATGTGCTGCCCGGTTGCTTCCACATGGCCGCCTCGCTCGGCGGCCGAGTGCGGGTGCAGGGCACCGTATCCGCCGTCCGCCAGGTCTTCCACACGCAGATCGAAGGGACAACGGTTGCGGCCTGCCGCGCCGATGTGCTCGCCAGGCTGTCGGGAGCAGCTCTGGACGAGCGGCTTCTCGCAGCGAGGTTGCTGGTGCTGCCGCCCCCGCACCCGCTCGACACCCGTTGCCCATGGCGCGGTGTGCACTTGGTGCCCGCGGACAGCTTCCTGGTCCTCAACACGGACGGCACGGCACGGCCGGTGCAGTGGTGGCGTCCGCCGGATCCGCTCCTGCCCCTGAAGCTGGGCGTGGCTGGTGTGCGACAAGCACTGGCGGAGGCCGTGGCGGCGCGCACCGCGGCCGGCGGTGTGGTGAGCGCGGACCTGTCCGGGGGCATGGACTCCAGCAGCATCTGCTTCCTGGCCGCACGTGGCCCGGCCCGGCTCATCACCTATCGTCAGGGCACGCGTGATCCGGGCAACGACGACGCACGGTTCGGGGCCTTGGCCGCGGCTGCTCTGCAGGAGGCGGAACACACAGTCGAGGCGCCCGAGCAGATCCCGCCGATGTTCGCTCTGCCTCCCCTCCTGTCCGCGGGCGACGAGCCGTACCGATGGATCCGTTCACAGGCACGTGCGGCGCACACCGCGCACCGGATGGCCTCTCGCGGTTCGCGGCTTCATCTGTCCGGCCACGGAGGCGACGAGTTGTTTCTGGCGGCCCCCTCCCATCTGCACACCCTGGTCCGCACCCGCCCCTGGGCGTCCGTCGGCGCCCTGCGTGCCCGACGGGCGCTGAGCCGCTGGCCCGTCTCCCGGGCGCTCCGGGCGCTGGCCGACTCGGCCGACTACGCGACTTGGCTGGCCGCCACAGCCCGTTCACTGGTCAACCCGTCCCCGGTGACGTCCGCACCGCAGCTTCAGTGGGGCGCTCCCCCGCGGATGCCTCCCTGGGCCAGCGATCAAGCGGTCCACGCCGTACGGGAGTTGCTGACGGAGGCTGCGGCCGACGATGTCGCTCCGCTGCATGTGCTCCGGGCCCAGCACGAGGCCCTGCACCACGTGAGAGTGTGCGGCAGGGCCGCCCGGCAGGCTGACCGGCTGATGTCCATGGCCGGCGTTCCTCTGGAAGTGCCCTTCCTGGACCGCCGAGTGGTGGAAGCGGCCCTGGCAATCCGGCTGGAGGACCGGGGCACGGCTCGGCGCTACAAGCCGCCTCTGGCCGCCGCGATGCACGGCGTCGTCCCCGACCTCCTCCTGCTGCGCACCACCAAGGGCGGTTACGGCGATGACGTCTATCGCGGGCTGCACGACCAACGCACCACGCTGCTCGACCTGTTCGAGTCTGCCGAGCTGTCACGCCTCGGCCTCATCAAGCCGCAAGCCCTGCGGGCCGCGCTGCTCGCACCGCACGCCACCGCCCGCACTCTCATCCCCCTGGAATCCACCCTCGCGTGCGAAGGCTGGCTCCAGAACCTGCCCGACGCCACCCCTTGATGCCGCTCCTGACGCCACCCGCCCATGCGCTCATGCCACTTCTGACACCACCCGCCCATGCCACTTCTGACACCACCCGCTGATGCCACTTCTGCCCCAATCGCCCCCGCCCCACCAATCACCCCTGCCACTACTTCCGCCCCTGCCCCCTACCACCGCTAGCGCCCGTACGCCCCGGGAGTCGCCATGACGTTCGCGTTGAGCCCCCACGTCCATGCAGCCACGACCGGCGACGGCATGGTCCTCCTCGATGAACGCGCCAACCGCTATTGGCTGCTGAACGCCAACGGCGTCCTCGTACTACGAGCGCTCCTGGGAGGAGCCGGCGCAGAGCAGGCCGCCCGACAACTCGCCGACGCCGAGCCGGTGGCGCCCGACCAGGCGACCCGTGATGTCACCGCCCTGATCACCGCCCTGAGCGCGGCTCGCCTGGTCGCGTCATGAGCGCGCCCCTCACTCTGTCGGCGAAGGTTCACGTGCCGCTGCGAGACCGTCTCGCCGCCCGTCTCGCGGTGGCCGTGGCCCGCCCTCTGGCAGCGCTGCCCGCCGGACGGCTGCGGCGCCTCCTGTGCGTCGTACGCCGAGGTGCCTCTCCGGCCACCCCCGCGCAGGCCCTCGCCGCCCGGCAAGCCGTTGTCGCCGTGAGCACCCGCTGCGCAGGCCAGAACTGCCTCCAGCGTTCCGTGGCCACCGCTCTGATGTGCCGGACGCGCTCCGCATGGCCCGTCTGGTGTGTGGGCGTGCGAACCCAGCCGTTTCGCGCCCACGCCTGGGTGGAGGTCGAGGGCCTTCCCGTCGGCGAGCCACACGCTCCCGGCTACTACCACCTGATGCTGGCAGTCGGACCACCGACCGACGGGGTCAACGACGAGACCAGCGAAGTCAGGCATCAGGCATAGGGTTGCGCGATGCGGAGCTGTCGCACTGGGACGGTGTGGCCTGCCTTGTGACGGATCCTGTCGAAGCCCCATGCCCGAAGGCGAACGCCCGGCTGCCGATGCCGGAGGCCGGCTGCCGCGTGAGCGCCCGAAAGGCCTCATTTCGACTCCACCCACGGGTGCGGTGAACCGGTGGAGATCGAGGCCCGCCCTTCCACCCCTTTTCCACCCGGCACTCCACCCCTGCTCCGATCCGCCGACCCCGACCCCTCGCATAGCGTTTTCCCACCGGCCGGCAGCGCCCTGCCGCAGCTCAGGCAGCCTGGCGCCGCCACGACCGCGCCGCCCGGGCTCGGCATCACATCAGGGAGAGGAGTGAGAGCGATGAAGGACATGGCCTGCGCACCACCCTCGGCTACGGCCGAGAAACCGACCGGGACGGTCCGTGGACCGCTGCTCTCGCTCGCCGCCGACATCCTTCTCCCGCTCGCCGTCTACTACGCGGCCCGCGCCCTGGGTGCCGGCCAGGCCCCCGCACTGCTGCTGAGCGGCGCACCACCTGCTCTTCGCCTGCTGGCCGGCGCGGTACGGCAGCACCGGATCGATGGCGTGGACCTGTTCTTCACAGTCCTATTGGCCAGCGCCGCACTGGTCTCCCTGTTGGGCGGCGGCACCCAGGTGCTGCTGTGCAAGGACGCGGTGTTGTCCCTCGTGGTCGGCGGCTGGGTCCTCAGCACCGCATTCACCCACAGACCGCTCGTCCTCCAGCTGGGCCAGCGTCTGCACCGGGGCACGGCTGCCCGGGCGCGGAGCAAGGCGTGGCAGGACTCCGCCGAATTCCGCCGAGGCCTGCGCGTTCTCACTGTCCTCTGGGGTGCCGAGCAGCTGCTCGACGGCGGACTCGGCGCGCTGGCCGCCCTCACGCTGCCCACCGACACGGTGCCCTTGCTCGCTCGCGCCCAGTCCGTCGCACTGCTCGCCCTGGCGGCCGTGGTCACCGCCGTCTACTCCCGCCGCTTCCGCACTCGCCACGGTCTCCCGCTGTTCGGCATACCCACAGCAGCAAGGAGAGCGCCACCAAGCCCTTGAGCGGGAAGCGGCAGGCGGCCCCAGACAAGGCTCTCGGTCGAAGGCTCTCCGTGTTGCGCTGCCGCCCTGCCGGGGCAGATCCTTGCAACGGCGAAACCCAAACCCGCTGCGCCCCCGCTCGCGCGCCGCCACTGCCATTGAGCCGGTCACCGTACCCGTCTCACCTGCAGGGAGGGGACACTGCGTCGCGGAGCGAGAGCTGACACGCAACGGCTACGCCACCGCCCACTACCTCTCCCCCGGCGTCGACTTGGTACCTCAGGTACCGTCCCGCTCTGTTGGCACGGGGGTGTCTGGGAACCAGCGCCGCCCCGGAAGCCGCTACCCAGCAGCCACAACCTGGCCGGCCGCGACCTGAGGGGGGTTGGGGAGAAGTGACTCGAGGTGGTCCCGTACGAAGTCCGCCGCCCTCTTGACCGACTCGTCGGCCCCGGCCTGGTCTTCGAAGACGCTCATGGAGACCATCACTCCGCCCCCGGCATCGACCCAGTAGTAGGCAACGAAGCCGGGGACTTGGCGCAGGAGAGTCACGAACCCCTCGTCCACCCGGCGTCCCGCCTCGGCAGGGTCCGTCACCCCTTCGTACCGCCGCACTACTGCGTACATGGCTCGTCTCCTCATGGATCCCAAGGTCACCTGGCGCGAAAACGACATACCCCGGACCACGTGTCTCTCGCTCGCGGAACGTCCGGAAGGCACTCGGATAGGCGCATGGTAGATCCGAGCCGGGCATCTGCCGTGGCCGCGATCGAGAGCGGGGCTTCTTGGAAATGCGGTCGGAGCCCCCTTCAGGAACCGCCGTCGTGGGGCGGCTGCGGCGACTCACCCAAGCCGCTCGGGACCCGGGCCATGACGCCGGCGCGCGGGGACGGCCGTGGACGGGCCGTTCACCGGCAGCCCGCGCGATGGCGCGCGACGCCCGCCGCCGACACGTCGTAGTCGTCGCCGGAACCGCTGCTGTGGGGACTCGCGCGCTGGGTCGTGTGCCTGTGTCGGCTCCACTCGGTCAGGACGAGGAGCGGGCGGATTCGGTGGGCGCTGAAGGCCAATCCAGAACGGTCAGTTCGGGGCACTGTCGTCGCCATCGTGCCGTCTTGGTCTCGTACACCTCACGCGGGGCGAGCACAGGATTGGGCCGCACCACCAGACTGAAGACGTCGGAGAGGCCGTGGGGCGCGTAGACGCGCCATGCCCCGCCGGGCTCCAGGCGCACGCCCAGGCAGCACGTGGTGGCCGCGAAGCTGTCGATGGCCTCCTCGGTGGAGGCGTAGGGAGCTTGGCCAGGCTCACTGTCCGGCCAGGCTCACTGCCCGGCCAGCCCATGGTGCGACCAGGCCTGCTGTCCGCACGGGATTGCTGTTCGCTCGGGGTGTTTTCCGGGCGGGCGGGCTCACTTTCCCGGCTGCCTCGTCGCGATCTTCTCGACGGCGGCAGCCGCGAGCGCCTTGGCGCCGTCGCACACCTCGGAGTTCCGCCCGTCCCTGTTGCCGCACCGTCAGCCGGAACAGCCCGATGGTCCGGTCGCCGACCGGGTCCGTGAACGTGCGGTGCGGCGCGTAGACGACGCAGCTGTCGTCCCCCTCCTCCTTGGGGGAGATCTAGCTCGTCGTTCCGGCGATCCGCGCCGGCCGTCCGTTGTCCGACAGGTCGTTGTCCTGTGTGAACTGCAGCTGTGCATAGGCGTGTTCGCCGTCGCGGCTCGCCCAGGAACAGGTCCAGTTCGCGAAACCGCGATCCGTCGGCTCCGGGCGAAGGCCGGGCACCCGCTTGAGCGCCTTCGGGCCAAGGAGGGTGCAGGCATCCAGCCGGCCCAGGGAGTCGGCGGGCCAGGCCGCCGAGCGCCGGGGCACCGGCCCCTGGTCCAGAACCGTGACCGCGTGGTCGACGGCGGCGTCCGACAGGGCGCAGGGGTCGGGCCCACCGGCGTCCTCCCGCTTGCCGTTGACCACGATCTGCTTGCTGTCCGAGGTGGTGATGAAGCGCAGGCACTCGTCCCCGTCGCGCTTCAGGGACGCGACCTCGACGTTGCCGACCCTCCTGACGGGTACGCCGCTGTCGAACTCCTGCAGATCGCTGCTGAAGTCGACCTCGGCGTCGGCGGTCTCGTCCCCGCCGGAGTTCTGCACCAAGGCGTCGCAGCGGTTCAACTTCCCGTACATGGGGGCCAGTTGGCGTGCGGCGCAGCCGGAGCGTCTCCTGCGAGGCCCCCCTGCACGCCCTGACTCAGGTGCTCCTGAGCCCTCCGCTCCAGCAGTTCGTCCCGAGCCTGCCAGACGACGCCCATCCCGCCCTGCCCGATGGGCTCCTGCAGCCGGTACCTGCCCCCGACCCTGTATCCGGCCTCCGGTGTCACCGGCACCGCCCCACTCCCTGCCCACACCGACACACCTGGTCCCGCGCCGGTCACAGGGTGTACTCAGCGGCGATCAGCCGCAGGCGGCATCGGGCCGACCGTCACAGGATCCCCTCAGGACCGGTTCACGCTTTGATTCCGTCGAATTGCCGTACCCAGTAAGGTGCTTGGCCGACGACGCCGTTCCACTGCGACACGATCAGGGTCAGTGAGTTCGCGCTCGCGCTGCCGGGGTGGATGTAGCCGCCGTAGAGGTTGGGCACCGTGAGGGCGGTGATCTGGGGAACGGGCAGGCTCCACGCGGCGTCGGGACGGGGAGCGGTGCGAGTGAAGATCGCGCCCATGTCGACGTCGAAGTAGCTCATGCAGTAGGTGCCGCCGATCCGCTTGACGGAGAACTCGCCGGTGTTGTGCCCGGTCAGGATCAGCGACGGCGGCGCCGCGGTGGTCCACTGCCAGGAGCCGTCGAGATAGGCCCAGTTCTGCTGGGCGCCGAAGTTGCCGTCGCGGAAGTCGCCCGGCTGGATCCGGAACAGCTGGACGGCTCCCCCGTCGGCGGTGTTCCTGTGGGTGCCGTTCCAGCGCTTGGAGAAGATGTAGAGCCAGCCGTCGGGGTCGATGCCCGCGAAGGACCACATGCCGTACAGGGACTGGTTCGTGCCCTGGGTGTCGCCGGGCCAGTGGTAGTCATAGTCGTTCCAGGTCACCCCGTAGTCGTCGGAGTACGCGACACCCGACATCAGCGAGCCGTCATAGCCGGCCGGCGGCTCCCAGGTGGCCACGGAGGTGTACTGGATGTACGTGCGGCCGCCGAACTCGATGCAGTCGTTGGGGATGCGGCTCACCTCGTAGCCGTGGCCGTTGTCCGCCCGCGTCCGGTAGTCGAACAGTTGGCGGGCCTGGCCCCCGGTCGGCATCGCCCAGGTGAACGAGACCGGTGCGGCGCCGGACGCGTCGAAGCGGTCCTGGTTCAGCATCACCGGGGAGCCCATGTAGTCGCCGCCCTGCTGCATTCCCGTCCACGAGTCGCCGAAAACGTAGCCCCAACTCCCGTCGTGTTCACGATAGTACGGGATGCCGAGGTCGCCGGAGCCCAGGCCCTGGCGGCTCGCCGAGTCATCGGGCCGGTCACACAGCGGGGTGCCGTTCTGCCCGGCGGCCGCCGCGGGTGCGGCACCGAGCAGACCCGCTCCGGCGAGGGTGACGCCGAGGCCCACGCCCGTCCTGAGAACGGAGCGGCGGCTCGGGCCGGAGGGACGCGGAAGGCGAGAAGGGACGGACATGCGGTTGATCCTCCGGATGTGGTCGGCGTTTCCCCATGTTGATCTTGTTCCCGGACGCGGCCGCGCTTCTGGGAGCTGTCCGTGCCTTTGACGGCGGTAGGTGCTTCCGGATGCGCTCGGTGTTCCGGTGCTGCCGGACGCTAGGAGCTGCCGATGAAATCGTCGTGAAACGAGGCGTCCTGTGTCAGTCGTGGCCCTGTGGAGCGTTCGGTCCGGCGCCCTTCGGTGGCAGGCCGGTCAGATGCTCCGCGAGCGCGTGGACGACGAAGGAGTTGGGGATCCCGGAGGCTATGGATCCCCAGACGTGCCACCGCCCGGCGACACGGACGGCGACGGTACCCGTGCGGATCTCGACCCGCTCGACCTGCGGCCACCGCAACGACACCCGTCCGGATCCGATCCCGTCCCCGGTGATCCAGACTCTGCCGAAGTCGAGCCGTTCCCCTCGGGCCAGAGCGGCCAGGGCCCGCGGCACCTGGGCCTGTGTGACCGCGCGCCGGATCTCGGGCACCCACACCTCCGGGTGAGCGAAGTGGCCGTCGCGCAGCACGATCCGCTCGCCGTCGACATCGGTGAGCACGCAGGCTCGGGTGAAGCCCCGGGCGAACAGGACTCTGCGCCGACGCACCACGGTGGTGTCGAAGCGGACGACGTGGATCCGCCCGTCCACGGCCGCTGTCACCCCGTGCTCGTAGCAGTCCAGCCGGTCCCCCGCGCTCGCGTTCCTCCCGCCACCGCGACGCCGCCGGCGCCGGATGCCCGTCACCGTGGCAGGCGCCCGATGGGTGGCGCGTCGCCTGCCCAGCCGTGCCCGGCCGGCGGCTTCGGAGACCCTCGCCAGCAGCAGCTCCTCCTCGCGGTCCTGGGGCATTCTCCAGGTCACGCCACCTCCGCCCGACCGTGACCGGATCCCGCGGCGCCCTCACGCAGGATCTCCCACCGTGCCCGGCGCAGCAGTTCACCCGGCGCCACCCCCAGGTCGTCGGCGAGCCGCCGTCGGGCACGCTCGAAGACGGACAGCGCCTCGGCCCGCCGGCCGCCGCGCTCCAGCGCGCGCATCAGCAGTGCGGCGACCGGTTCGTTCAGCGGCTGCTCCCGCGCCAGGGCGGACAGTTCGGCGATCGTCTCGGCGACGCGTCCGAGCCTCAACTGCCAGGTGGCCTTGCGCTGCACGAGGGAGACCCGGCGTTCGACGAGCCGCAGCCGCTCCAACTCGGCCAGTGGCCCCGGCAGTCCGGCGAGCGGCTCGCCCCGGAACAGATCCAGCGCCCGGGCACACAGCCGCACCGCCTCGGGCAGCTCCCCGGCCCGCTCGGCCGCACCGGCCGCGGTGACGAGGTCCTCCACGCGCGCCACGTCCACCTCGACCACACCGCGGACCAGCCGATAGCCGTAACGGTCGTACCGGATCACCGAGTCGGGGCACTCCCCGAGACGCAGGTTCTTGCGCAGCCTGTAGACGTAGACCGGTACGACATTTCCGCCCGGCGACTCCATTCCCCATACGGCGTCCAGCAGTTCCTGCCTGCTCACCGAGCGTTCCGGGCTGAGCGCCAGCGCCGCCAGCACGGCCTGCTGCCGTACCGGGCCGATGTCCACGGACCGCCCGGCACGCCAGGCACGCACCGGGCCCAGCACGGAGATCCGCAGCCATGGGTCGCAGGCGCGGCCGGTGCGTTGCCGGGCGCTGAGCAGCGAGGCCGCGCCCGCCCTCGGCCGGCGCGGGCCCTGGCCCGGCACGACCAGCCCGCAGTCGAAGGCGTGCACGATGGCGGCGGCCCGATCTCGCAGCCCCAGCTTGGTCAGGACGCGCCGCAGATGCCCGGCGACCACGTGTTCGGGCAGCGCGAGGGTGTCGGCGATCTCGGAGTCGGCGAGGCCGCAGCCCAACGCGTAGAGCACGTCGCGTTCGTGAGCGGTGAGTACGGTGAGCGCGGCGGATGTGGCGGCACCGGGGTGTCCCTGGAATGCGGTCGTCGAAGGCATGACCCGACGGTTGCTCGGGTGGAGGAAACGTGGACAGGCCATTGAACCGGTCATATGTGACCGGTAGCCACGATAGAGTCCCTCACCTGCGAAAACTCGACATCTCTGAGGGAAGGGCCGTGACTTGTGGCCAGTGGGTTCGGCGCGGTCCTGCGACGGCTGCGAGACCGGGCGGGGCTGACCCAGGAGGAGCTGGAGCGGCGTTCCGGGGTGAGTGTGAGCACCATCCGCGGCCTGGAGACCGGCAAGCGCTCCAACCCCCGCATGAGCACGGTGGAGCAGCTCGCCGGCGGTCTGGCACTGCGGCCCGAGGAACGCGAGGAGTTGCTGGTCGCCGCCGGCCTCCTCGATCCGTTACCCCCCGGTCCGTCGGCGCCCGGGCCGGCACTGCCCGATCCGTCGAGGTCCGGGCCGCCACCGTCCGATCCGTCGGCGTCCGGGACAGCGCCGTCCGATCCGTCGGCGTCCGGGCCGGAGCCGTCCTCTCCATCAGCGTCCACACGGTCAGCGTCCACACGGCCAACGCCCATCCGCTCGGCGTCCGATTCCGTATCACCCGTTCGGGAGCAGTACGGGCCGGCTGACGACCCCGCCGGCGATCCCGCGGCCGAGCAGCTGGCCAGGCTGGTGGCCTCCCGCTGGCAGCGCGAGGAAGAGCAGCGGCAGGTCCAGGATCCGTTTCCGCTGCCGGTCCGCTGGCGGACGGCTCCCGATGCCCTGACCGACCACTGGTCCAACATCCTCCGGCTTCCCCCGAAGGCCACGGCCCATCCCCTCGACCTGAACGGCCGGCTGGACGAGATCACCGGCGTGTACCGGCGCATCCCGTCCGGGCGTCTGGTGGTCCTCGGCAGATCCGGCTCGGGAAAGACCATCCTGGCCCTGCGCTTCGTCCTGGACCACCTGGCCACACGCAAGCCCACGGAACCGGTTCCGGTGATCTTCAGTATCGGCGCGTGGAATCCCACCACCATCACCCTGCGCGACTGGCTGACCGCTCAGCTGACGCGCGATCACCCGGGCTACGCCGCGCGCGTCCCGGGCGGGGAGAGCCAGGCCTCCCAGCTGGTCGAGTCCGGCCGCATCCTCCCCGTCCTCGACGGCTTCGACGAGATCGCCGCCGGCCTGCGCCGCCCCGCGCTGGAGGCCATCAACGCCACCACGCTCCCCCTCGTTCTCACCAGCCGCCCCGCCGAATACGCCGACGCGGTCGCCGAGACCGACGTACTGACCTCGGCCGCCGCGATCGAACTCACCGACCTCACCCTCGACGACCTGGCCGACTACCTGCCTCGCACCACCCGCAAGGCCGGCCGTGCGGACCCGGCCACGAACGCCTGGGACCCCGTACTGACCGCGCTGCGCGAGCGGTCACCACTCGGGCCCGCGTCCCCGCTCGCCGCGGTCCTGGCCACGCCCCTCATGGTCGCGCTGGCCCGCACCATCTACAGCGACACCCCCGAACACGACCCGGCCTCGCTCCTGGACACCGAACGGTTCACCAGCCCCGAGGAGCTGGAGGACCATCTCCTGGACAACTTCATCCCGACCGTCTACCGCCGCCGGCTCCCCCGGTCCCAGGGCACCGCTCCGCATCCCGGCATCGCGCCCGAGCGCGCCCGCCGCTGGCTCGGTCACCTCGCCCACCACCTCAGCCGTCTCGAAACCCCCGACCTGGCATGGTGGCGGCTGGGCAGCAGTCTGCGTCGCTCCACCCGCACCCTGGTCACCATCCTCGTGACGGGACTGGTCATCGGTGTCGTCGACTGCGCCGTCGGCGTGGCCTTCACCGGCACGCTCGCAGGCTCGCTCGTGGACGCGACGGCCGTCGGACTCCTGGCGGGAGTCATGTTCGGGCTCGCGCACTGGCTCACCTTCACGGTCAAGGGCCTGCCCGTGACGCCGTCCGCCGTGCGGCTGCGCATCCGCGGCAGGCCGGCGTCCCTCCAGTGGAGCGCCGGCCCCCGACTGGTGATCGGCACACTGGGCGGGGCGTTCTTCGGCTTCGCGTACGGAGGCGTGGTCGGCCTGGTCAGGTCATACGTCTGGCACACCTCGGTGTCGACGGCACTGCACATCGCGCTCATCGACGGGATCCTCTTCGGCCTTGTCTTCGGCGGCGGCGCCGGGATCACCTTCTGTCTCCTCGGGCTGCTCGAAACCCCCCTCGACATCAGCTCCGCGGTCAACCCGCGCAGTCTGCTGACCACCAACCGGCGCACCGTCACCACCCAACTGCTCGTCTGGGCGCCCGCCTTCGGGACCGTCGTCGGGGTCGGTGCCGGAACGGCGGTCGATCACCTGCAGGGACTCCTGGGGCCCCTGACCTGGAACACCACATCCGGACTCGTCCTCGGCATCATCAGCGGCCTCGGCGGCTCCCTCGGCTACACCCTCACCCTGACCGCCTGGGGCCAGTGGGCCGTACTCACCAGGATCTGGCTGCCGTTGACCGGGCGGCTGCCCTGGGCCGTCATGGCCTTTCTGGAGGACGCCTACCAGCGCGGCGTACTGCGCCAGGCCGGTGCGGTCTACCAGTTCCGCCACGCCCGCCTGCAGCATCACCTCGCCGGTATGCACCGGACCCGGGTTTCACGGCTATTTCATCGTTCCTCCCTAGCGTCCGGAAAGCGCGTCGGGCCCAAGGCGTGAGTCTGCTCCGCCGGCCTCCGGCGCCGTCCTGTCCGTCACCACCGACCAGTAGGAATTCCGGCACCACCGACCCGACGGGCATTCCGTCACCACCGACCCGACAGGAATCCGGGGGAACACCCATGCCGATCAGCAACAGGCTCACGCGCTGCGCCAAGGCCGTCGCCCTGGCCGCGGCGATCACGGCCGCCACGGCCGTAGCTCCCGCAATCGCCCAGGCCGATCCCGTCCACCACTACTACATCGAGCTCGGCGGCACCGGCTCCAACGCAGACGCGCCGACCTGCACCAACACCTATTACTACGCGAACCAGCACCTGGACGGCGGCATCGCCGTTCCGGTCTGCTATCCCGCCAGCGCCGGCCCCTGGCTCAACGGCCACAACGCGCCCGACCTGACCGCGCCGAGCTACGACAGCAGCGTCGGCCAGGGCTATCAGAACCTGCTGGCCACCGCCGAGGACACGTATCACAAGGACCCGGGCGCACGCTTCACGATCGTCGGCTACTCCCAGGGGGCACAGGCCGCCGACCAGCTGCTCGAAACGATCGCCGGCGGTGGCACGGACATCCCGAAGGAGCAGGTCGAGGGCAAGCTGTACGCCGACCCGAAGCAGCCCGACACCGGTCTGTGGGCCAAGGTCCCCAAGGGCCTGGGCGCCCTCGGTTTCACCTCCGCCGGAGCCGGCCCGAAGGACTTCTCCGGCATCCCCGTCGCGCGCTACTGCATCCACAAGGACATGGCCTGCGACGCCACGACTCCCGTGTCCGCCTACAACTTCTTCCTCACCGACACGCACCGGCGCTATGCGCAGGACGGAAACGTGATGACCCAGACCATCGCCCACGACGGCGAGAACGGCGTCTTCTGGTACGACTCCTGACCCCTGCCGCATGAGATGCCCAGGTCAGAACACTCTCTGACCTGGGCTTTGCCGTGCCGCTACGGTGTCGCTGCGCCAAGCGGTCGGCCTGGAACTGCATGAAGATCTGATCCCCGCACTCGCCCGGCCTGCCCTTCAGGGGCCCGGGCCGGGTGGCGAAGGCGCGGAAGACAGGCGGCGGGGAAGCGGCGGACGGCTCAGACGGCTCGCGCGTGACGCCGAGGTCGCGCCGTCGTCGAAGGCGCGACCCCATGATCAGGGCCCCGGGGATGTCATGGCCGGTCCCCGGGGCGCGTGGCGTCCCGACCCGATCAGGACGGATCTGCCCACGCAGCGGCTGCGGCGCCGGTCACGGTCCGTTGTCGCCTGCCGCGGGCAGTGCCGTTCTGGGCGACGTGGACGTGGCCCGGTCGCACGGCAGCCCTCTGCGAACCACACTGAACGGTGGGGCGCCCCGCCCAGGGCGCGTGCCCACGACGAAAGGACAGACCCATGCCCACGGACACGCCTCCCGGCCCGCTGCGCGTCCTGGTCTTCGGCGCGGCACTGCGGGCCGATTCGGCCAACGCCCGCCTCGCCTCCCTCGTGGCCCGGCTCATCTCCGACACCGGTGCCACCGTCGACCTCGCCGCCATGCGCGACTTCGACATGCCCTCGTACGACGGCGACATGGAGACCGCTCAGGGGCTGCCCGACGGCGCGCTCGCCCTGCGCGAGCGACTCGAAGCGAGCGACGCCTTCGTCATCTCCTCCCCGGAGTACAACGCCTCCGTGCCCGGAGTGCTGAAGAACGCGATCGACTGGGTCTCCCGCGTCCGCCCGCAGCCGTTCAAGACCAAACACGCAATGCTCGTCTCCGCCTCGCCGTCCCTGGTCGGCGGCAACCGCGGGCTGTGGGCCCTGAGGGTCCCCCTGGAGCACCTGGGCACCCGTGTCTACCCGGACATGTTCAGCGTGGCCAACAGCTACCAGGCCTTCGCCGACGACGGAACACTGTCCGATCCAGGGCTGCAGCAGCGCCTCGCCGACACCGTGTCGGCATTCCTCAGTCTCGTCGAAGCGGACGTGCGCTACGTCTGCCTGGAACGCCGCTGGTACGAGTTCCTCGGGGACCGCACCGAAGCAGCCATCACGCAGCGAGCCGAGAAATAGCCCCGGCGAGCAGCTCCGACGAAGGCAACGGGCGAGCAGCGCCAGGTAGAGCATCGGCGCGCGAGTCAGCCCGTGGCTGTCGTCACCCGACCGCTCCATCGCTGTCGTCACCCGACCGCTCCATCGCTGTCGTCACCCGACTGCTCCATCGCTGTCGTCACCCGACTGCTCCATCGCTTTCGTGCCACCGGTGTCCCGATCGCACTGACACCGCGGCGGGACGCGGTCGGGTGACGTACGGCGGTGCGTCCCTGTCAGCCGCCTTCTTCACCGAGCGAAGCCGGAGCGCTCGCCGCCCGGTCCGGCTCGGCCTCCCCCACGACGCCCGGACTGCGCCAGACCTGGATCAGCCGGCCCAGGCGTCGGGCCGGGGTTTCACTGGGCCCGAACAGGACGGCCGCGGCCAGGACAAGGGAGGCCGCACACAGTCCCGCTGTCACCCAGGCGGGCGGACCGCCGCCCACGACGGCCATCACGGACGCCGTTGCCGCGGCCCCGAGCAGGCTTCCGGCGCGGGCGGCCGTACTCACCACTGCTGCTCCTGACCCACAGCACGGCGCAGCGTCATCGACAGGGCCGGGGTGTGCAGCAGGACCCGGACCGTGTAGCGGGTCCGGTCCCGGCGGGTACGAAGGGCCGCCAGCTCGGCGGTCCATTCCTCCTGCCACCGCGCGCGTCGGTTCGAGGGGAGCAGCAGTGCGAGGACGGCCAGTGTCCGCCCGGTCACGGCGTAGGCGGCCGGGGGACTCTGCAGAGTGGCCGAGGCCAAGGCGTGCAGCTCTCGGCTCACCTCGGTCAGGCCCGCCGCACGGGCCAGGGGTGCGAAGACCTCCACGGTTTCACGGGCCTTGCGGTAACGGGTGGCCTGGGAGAGGAACGCAATCGTGCGCATGTTGTGCAGCCGATCGGCAAGCCGGATGACCAGGACGGACGTCTCGAAGGAGGGAACGGCTCCGGATGCTTGCGGACCCATGGCCGGGGCGGTGGTCCCGAACGGAGCGGCCGGGATCGCCGCCACCAGTTCGGCGATGCCGGAGCCGAAGAGGTCTGCGATGCGCCCGGGCGGGCAGGAGGTGTCCTCGATGTCGTGCAGCAGGGCGGCGCAGACCACGCTCGGCGGCATACCGCAGTCGGCAACGATTTCTGCGACCGTCAGGCAGTGTGTGAGGACCGGATGGCCGCTGTGGCGTGTGTGGCCCTGGTGCCACAAAGCGGCCTCGACGTAGGCGCATTCGAGCAGCGCCGTGTCGGCCGCGGGATGGTGGGCACGCACGCTCGCCAGGACGTCGTCGAAGGACGTGGACCCACTCGCGCGACTGGCGCGCCATGGCCGTAACCTGCACTTCATGACGCTCCCCCGTCGGCGGTCGGGAGGGCGGCCGCCCATCCCGGCAAGGGCTGCTTGCGGGAACGGTAGGCACGCGCCAGGGCTTCACGAGCGTGTTCGGCACCGTCCCGGGTGATCCGGTAGAAGCGGCGGCGCGGTCGCCCGGCCGCCTCGTGCACGGCCGGGTCCTCCCAGATGCTGTCCACCCAGCCCGCCTGTTCCAGTCGGGCGAGGATCGGATAGATCGTGCCCGATGGCAGTTCCGCCAGTTCGCACAGCTCAAGGCCATAACGCTGCTTGGCGGGATCCTCCAGCAAAGCCCGCAGCACCAGCTGAGTCTGCAGGGTCATACGCAGCATCGCCATACTCGTACTCTACATAGCCCATATACAGGCTGTCTAGAAGAAGGGCCAACCGTCGAGCCCACCCCTCCTCGCCGATCCCCTCTCCCAAGTTCCTCTGCGTCACTTCAAGTTGACTGTCCATCGGCATTCACGGTCCGGATGGCAGCATGGATACTCGCGCGAGGCGTCCCGCCACTCTCAGGCCGGCCTTGGCGAAGAGCGCGGGCAACTCGTCCCGGGAGCGCAGCCCGAGACGTTCGGCGAGGTCGGAGATGATGAGCCATCCCTCACCGCCCGGGGCCAGATGCGCGCAGAGTCCGTCGATGAACCCACGGAGCATACGGCTGCCGGGGTCGTAGACGGCGTGTTCGAGCGAGGTTCGGGCCCGGCCGGGAAGCCACGGAGGATTGCAGACGACCACGGATGCCCGGCCGGCGGGGAACAGGTCCGCCTGCTGGACATCCACGACCGTGGACACGCCCAGGCGGCCGAGGTTCTCCTGCGCGCAGGCGAGTGCGCGTGCGTCGCAGTCCGTGGCCACCACCCGTCGGACACCGCGCCGGGCCAGTACGGCAGCGATCACGCCGGTGCCCGTGCCGATGTCGAAGGCCGTTCCCTGTGCCGGAAGCGGTGCTTCGGCCACCAGGTCGACATACTCGCCCCGTACCGGGGAGAACACCCCGTAGTGCGGCGTGATCGGCTCCCCGAGTGCCGGTACCTGGACCCCCTTCCGGCGCCATTCACCGGCTCCGAGTACCCCCTGCAGCTCGCGCAGTGACACCACATAGGGCTCTTGGCACTGCCCGTAGGCCTGCTCGCAGGCGAGCCGCGCGTCCGGGGCCCGGCGCAGCCGGATGACATGCCCCGCCTCGACCGGCAGAAGAAGCATGCCGAGGATCCGTGCACGCCGCGCCTGCGCTTGACGGTACACATGGAAGCTCTGCAGAAGAGAGCCACCCGGTCTTGGCGCTTTGCGGTCGGCACGACGGGACATCGCCTGCAGCAGCTGACGCGCGTTGTGGAAGTCGCCGCGCCATAACAGCGCCGTCCCTTCGCAGGCCAAGCGGAATGCGGTGTCCGCGTTCATGCGGTCGTCGGCCACCACCACCCGCTTGGGCGGCAGTGCACCGCTCTCCGACCGCCACAGGGCGCAGCGCTCCTCTCCCGAACTCTCCCACCAGCGAATGTTCTGTTCTGCAGTCACCCCTTCATCATCCCGCGTTCACCTGCGCGCACCGCACTCGTCCCCCACCGGCCCCCGGGGTGACTGATTCCGGGTCACCCTCCCCGGTCCTTCTGCTCCGGCCACTGAACTCCTCGGCGCGGGCGCCTCCTTGCTCGGCCGGCCTCCGTGCTCACGACAGGTCGTCGCGCCCCAGCCACGTCGGCCTGACCGGCACCCCGTCCGCGTGCCGCTCCGGCTGCTCCGGCACCTCCGGCGGGGCAACGGCCCCGGCCGACGCCTCCCTCACAGGTTTCGGGCGGCCGGCGAGGCAGAGTCCTCCAGCAGTTCTGCCACCGTGAACCGTGTGACGAACGACTGGCACGCGCCGTCGACGACGAGCAGGAACTACGGTAGGAGGTGCACAGGAACTGGTGTGCGCGTGTGCCGTGATGCAGAACCGACCGTCGGACGTTCGTCGGCACCGTCTGATCAGGTCAGTGGCCCGGGACGCAGTTGGCGATCTGCGCACTGGTCGTCGTCCCGCCGCCGAACCGCGAGCCCTGAGCTTTGCGACCCGTCCAACGCTGTGCCGACCGTCTGGTTCCAGACATCCGGAAGCGAGGAACCCCGTCAGCGCTGGCACCCGGACGTGTGGGTGGATCCCGCGCAGGTCCAGTCCCGCATCGACGCCGCCCTCACCGTCGGCGGCACCCTGGTCAGCGATGCAGAGGCGCCGAGCTTCTGGGTGCTCGCCGACCCCGAAGGCAACCGGGTTTGCCTGTGCACCTGGCAGGGTCGCGGCTGAGACCAGCCGGCACCCGGCATGGGCCGTCCCACCACGAACCCAGCCGCGCCTCGACGCAGAAGACCACCGGCTACTGCTGGAGCACTAGTGGGACGCGCGCGCTCGGGGGGAAGCCGGGCGCAGTGTGCCGAGTGCCTGTGCCCACGCCAGCAGCTCGTCGACCAGCCCGTGCACCTGCGCCGTGTGCAGATCCCGTGGCCGGAACTCGGTGAAGTGCAGGAAGTCCTCGTGCAGCGACAGCGCCACCTGCGGCCCGATGTCGGCCATCCGCAGGGCGCCCGCCTGCGCGCGAAGCTTCTGCACCGCCATGACCGCGCCGTAGATGCCGTAGCCGACGTAGGCGACCGGTTTGCCGCCCCACTCGTGGTGAAGGTAGTCGATGGCGTTCGTCAGGGAGGCGGGCGCGGCGGTGTTGTACTCGGGGGTCACCATGATGTAGCCGTCGTACGTGCCGATCCGCTCGGCCCATCGCCGGGTGTGCGGCTGCCGTCCCGGTGCCTGGGCCGCCGGAACGGCCTCGTCGAGCAGGGGCAGCGCGTATTCAGCGAGGTCCACGAGCTCGAAGTCCGCGGTGTCGCCCGCGTGTTTCGCCGCCAGGTCCCGTATCCAGGAGGCCACCCGGTCGCCGTTGCGGCGGGGGCGGGTGCTGCCGATGATGATGCCGATCCTGATCATGTCCGACTCCCTTGTCCTGGTTGCGGTGTGAAGGGCGCGCCGTGGCCCGGCACGCCCACGAGGCATCGCAGCTCTTCGGGCCTCTGTGTGACCCTCTGCGCGATCCTCTGTGCCGTTCTCTGTACGGGGCCCTCTGTACGGCCCTCTGCGTGGTCCTCTGCATGGCCCTCGGCGCGGCCGGAACAGCTCTCTACGGGTTCGCCCGGTCCACCGATCCCCCCGGTCCGCCCGGTAGGCGTGGCACGACGAAGGGTGGAGCGCAGGCGGTTCTCCCGGTCAGTCCGTGTCCCTGTGGGCCTGCTGCGCTTCGCGCAGGAGGGCCCAGGCGTCCCCGACGGGCCCCACATGCCCGAGCTTGTCAGGGTTGCTCACCGTGCGAATCGCCTGGATCTGCCCGTCGAGGATGTCCAGCGTCCAGATGTTGATGACGTTGGCGTCGCGGTCGCGGAAGATCGCTCCCGGCTGGCCGTTCACCGGGTGCGGTTCCACCACACCGCCGACCCGGTCGAACCGGGGGAACAGCGCGACGAGCACCCGGGACACACGGTCGGCGCCGAAGAAGCCCTCGGCCCAGCGCGGCGCCTTGCCACCGCTGTCCGCGACCATCTGCACATCGGCTGCGAGCAGTTCCCGCAGGCCGTCGAGGTCTCCTTCCCGGAAGGCGTCGAAGAAGCGCTCGGCGAGTTGTTGGCGCGCGCGTCGGTCGGCCTCGAACCGGGGTCTGCCCGCGTCCATGTGACGGCGCGCCCGCACCACCAGCTGGCGGCACGCCGCCTCCGAGCGGCCCACCACCGACGCGATCTCCGGGTAGCCGAAGGCGAACACCTCCCGCAGCACGAACACCGCACGCTCCAGGGGGCTGAGCCGTTCCAGCAGCAGAAGCGCCGCCATCGACACGGAGTCGGCCAGCTCCGCAGAGCGCTCGGGATCCTGGTACGGGTCTGTCACCAGCGGTTCCGGGAACCACGGCCCGTCGTATTCCTCGCGCCGCACTCGGGCCGAGCGCAGCACGTTGATCGAGACGCGGGTGACCACGGTGGAGAGGAACGCCTTGGCCGAAGCAGGGGAGGTCAGGGTTGCCTCGTAGCGCAGCCAGGTCTCCTGGACGGCGTCCTCGGCCTCGCTGACGCTGCCCAGGATCCGGTAGGCAATCGAGAACAGCAACGGCCGCAGTTCCTGGAACTCCTCGGTCCGGGTCACGCCGCCCCCTCCAGCAGGTCCAGGGGACCCTGTCCGGCCGTCTCCCGGCCGCCCTCGCGTTTGCCGTTCGTGCCCCCGGTCCCGCCTGCCACGACCGCCCGCATGGCCATCCCCTTCCCGACGTGAGCATCTGCCTTCGCTACCCGAGACAAGACAGCCCGGTCGGCTGTGACATGGGAGGGCGGAAGTCGGCGTCGCACCGGCGCAGCCCATACGGGCTGCCGGTCGCCGCCGCGCCGACGTCCGCGAGGGGCGGCGGCACCCGCGTGCTCCTGCGCGGCGGCGAGTCCTGGGACACATGGACCCTCGCCCGGGAACCGATCGTGCGTGCAGACCGTGCCCCCTTGGACGGGATGAGAGAAACTCCCGGCACACTCTCCGTATTGCAGTCCCTTCACCAAGAGGATGAACCACGAATGATCACGCTCACCAAGGAAGACGGCCCGGCCGATCTGGACGGAGTGACCCACCTGTCGATCGGCGTGTCCTGGGACCCCACCGGGGGCGCCAGCGGTGGAGTCATGGGCGTGCTCCGCCGCAAGGCCGGCACCGACCTGGACCTCATCGCCATCGCCATGCAGGGTTCGGACCCCGTGCGCCTGGCCGGCCTGGACTCTCTGGACCCCATGGGCAACGGCTCACTGGTGCACAGCGGGGACAATCAGACCGGCCGCGGAGACGGGGACGACGAGACGGTGACCGTCGAGTTCGCGCGCGTCCCCGGCAATGTCACCTCGATAGTCTTCGTCGCCGCCGCCTTCAAGAGGGGCAGCTCCTTCCAGAAGGCGCGCAACATCAGCTTCAAGGTGTACGACGCGACCGGCGGGACCTCCCAGCAGGTCGCCGACATCTGGCCCAGCCTGCTCACCCAGGACAACGGCTGCGCCGTGGCCAAGGCCATCCGCGTGGGCGGCGCATGGAAGCTCGAGGTGATCAACGTGACCGGGAAGATCAAGCAGGGTGACGAGCACGCCCTGATGCGTTTCGCCATCAGCAAGTAGTGCGTCGGCCCCGTCCGTCCCCCGTGGCCCAGGGGCACGCGGGACGGACGGGGCGGCTTGCCCGGGACGGTTTTTCCCGTCACTCCAGCCTGGGAGTCGCGCACGGCGAGCCCTCCGGCTCGCGGGCGGGAGGGCGGCCGAGCCGCCTCCAGCGCCGTCGATGAGCCGGCAGCCTCTCTGTACCTGCACCTGGACCTGGACCTGGACCTGCACCGTCGACCCGGCAGGTGCTTGTCTTCCTCCCTGCTGTCACCAGTGCGTGCGTGTCGGCGGATCAGCTTCGTGGTGCCAGGTGTGTTGTCTGCCGGTCGTGGTTCTCATCGGCGGCTTCTGGTACGTCGCAGGAGAAGTTGTACCCCGTGAAGTCGGCAACCGGTACGTAACCGATTCGCTGGTAGAGGGCGTTGCTGGTGGCGTTGGCAGGGTTCGTGAACAGTACGACCTCGGTCGCGCCCGCGGTCAGTGCGGCTCTGGTCACCTCGACCGTCACGGCACCGGCGTAGCCACGGGCCCGAAGGTGGGCCGGGGTGTACACGGGATCCACCCGGATCATGCCGCCGATCATCGAAGTCGAGCCGGCCATGGAGACGGGAGTGCCGTCCGGGGTCTCCCAGAATGTGAAGTGCTTGTCGGCGAAGCGCGAGCCGGCCCAGGAGTCGGCGTCCAGGGAAGGGGCTTCTCCGACGTCGGCGGCGAACTCGTTGCACCAGCGGATGAGTCGCTCGTGGTCCTGTCCGACCGCGACACGCCCCTGGCCCTCTGGGCGCGGTGCCGGTGGGGTGAGCGTGCCGAGACGGTGGAGACGGCCCCACCAATGGGCCTGCGGCTCTGCGCCTGTGTGCCGCTGCCATGCCTCGGCGAAAACGGTGGCGGTGTCGTGGTCCGCGGTGACGCCGGACACCGGACGGCCGAGGTCGGCCAGGCGGGCGGCGAGATTGTCGGCCTGCCCGGGAGTAAGGGTGGTGACGGTCAGGCGGCCGCGCGGAGTGCGGTAACAGAGGGCGCGAACCTCGCCCCGCGACTCCAGCCGGCCGAAGACGGTGGCTTCGGCGCCGGATGCGTCCGCACCGTGTGCGTGTGCGCGCAGCTTCTCGATCGTCGTCAGCGGCGTGTTGTGCAGGGCGGGGCGCGAGCGCAGGAAGTCTCCGGCTCGGGCGAGGAAGTGGTTGACGTCTTCGGTGAAGTGCCAGTCGTCCAGGCGCATGCCTCATGATTGCCGATGCACTCGACGGAGGGAGCGCTCTCCCAGAGACAAACTGCCGCCACAGCGGGTGCAACGCATGCCGGTCACATGAGGCAACTTCCCCCGATCGCGAGCGGGTTCGCCTCGCCCACCGGCCGACCGGCCGACCGGCCCACCGGCCCACCGGCCCACCGGCCCACCGGCCCACCGAAAGAACCTTCTCAGGTACGTGGTGCGGCGTCATCCCGGTCGACCACCTTGCCAAAGACCACCCGGCCGCCCGCATCGGAGACCACCTGGTCGCCCGCACCGGAAACCACTCGGTCCCCTGTACGGGGCCCCGCCCCGCCACCCGTGCCCGACCCCGACGCGTCCTGCCCCTTGAACGCCTTGGCCTCACTCTTGAAGATCCTGACCGCCTTGCCCGCCGACCGCGTCAGCTCGGGCAGCCTCTTGATCCCGAGGACCACGACGACGACTACGAGAATCACGGCCAGCTCACTCAAGCCGAACATCAGGTCTGCCCTCCACACAGGAATCTACAGCGTTGTAGAAGTATCTCCCTGAATGTGATCACGGAACAAGCCCGACTTCCAGCTCGGACCGGAAGGACCGCAGGAACCGTCAGAGCGGGCGGCCGTCGGGGCTCCTCTCAGAATGGCGGCAGCTGCACGCCGGAGCGGCACCGGCAGGATTTGCCCCGGACCGGCCAGGCCGAGGCACATCCTAGGATCCTCAGCATGGCAAAGCGCGCGGTACACCGACGGGTCCGGAAGATACTGGGCGACGAGCCCGTGGCCCTGGTCTGGTGCGAGATCCACAAGCCGATTCCCGCACCACCCAAGGATGTACACCGCGCGGCAGGCCGGGGGCGACTGAAGCCGGGGCACCACTGGCTGCTGTACGTCGGGGCCGTGGCCTTCTTCTTCGTCGTCATCCCGATGATGCTGATCAGCAAGCTGGACGCCCGGCTCGAACGGTCGCTCCGGTCCCGACGGAGTCACGAACCACACGCGGGTCGGCCGCAGACTCCGCCCGACGCCCGACCCGACACCTCAGCGGCCGCCTCAGCCGCCGCCTCGGATCGCGGCCGTTCCCGCAATCGCCGACAGGACCCGGCCAACGGCGTCTTCGACGGCGACTGGAACCTGACCGCAGGCCAGTTGCTGCTGCGCTGGTACGGGCATTCACCCAACCCGAAACGCCTGGTCGTTCTGGCGCACGACCGCGTCTGCATCGCCGCGTCACCTCGCCGCCGGCTGACGCCCACCAAGGCCGACGACTTCCGGACCGTCGTGGAGTTCCCCCTGGATCAGGTCCGCGTCGAAGGTGAGGCGGGCCAGCCGCGCGGATTCGCCACTTTCCGGCTCTGCTTCGCCGACGGCTCCTGGGTGGAGGCAGGAAGGCTGGCCGAACCCGAGGACGCCGACCACTTCCTCCGTACGGTCAGCGGCTGACGGGCCCTCCCGGGCCGCCGTCGCGCACCACCCCTTGATCCTCGGCCGGGGCGAGACGCACTGGAAGGCCGCCCCGACGGGTGACCCGAATTCGGTGATGGGCGCAGCGTGGTGCCGGTTGAATGGTGGGATGAGCGAATACGGGACGCCCGCCCTTCACGCGGTTGAGCACGACGATGCGGAGCCCTTGGACGGCCCGCCGCCGACGGGAGGCGATCCCATGAGGCTCTCGGCGACGTCGCCGTAGGCGGCCGCAGTCGTGATTCCTGCCGGCTCGGCATGCCGCGAACCGTCGAGCGCAGGTTCGGTTCGCATCGCGCCACGCGTGGCCGACGAAACCCACCCGCACAACACCGATAACATGTTCGAACTCGTGACGATCGGCCCCACCACCCGAGCCTCAACAGAAAACTACGCCATCCAGGCCAACAAATAGCCCATATAGTCAATATCTAACAAATCGGCCAAATAATTGATATCGATAGTATCGCGAGTTTTCTCGCGACTGAACTGCAGAAATGCTCTCGCCGCGTGGCGTCAACCGCGGGCGATACTGTGGACCGCAGCGGCTGTGGTAACCCTCGGGTTCCTCATCACACTTGAGATCGCAGCACGCCACTACGGTCTGCCGGGGCCTGTCACCAACCAGGCGCGAGAGCTGATATTCCCCCCGAAATCGGGGCCGCTGCTGTACGCCAGCATGGCGCTGATGATGGTGGTGCTCACCTGGCGGCAAAGGTTCATCGCGGCCGGCATCGCCATCGGCATCGACATCACACTGTTTCTGGTGCGGTGGGCGGTCGATGCCAGGACGACCGAAGGCCACCCCTTCGGAAACGGCGCGCTGTGGGTGGTTCTGGGCTATGCCGTCGTAGCCGTCACGCGCCGCGTCGGCCGGGAACGCACCCTGCTGCTGAAGGGCGTCGGGCTGGCCCTGCTGCTGGTCGCCGGCCGCAAGACCGGAGATGCCTGGCTGCTCATCACATCGAAGACACGCCCGGCGGTGCTCGACCAGTACGTGGCAACCGCCGACCACGCGCTCGGCGACCCGTCGTGGCTGGTTGGCCGGTTCGTCCGGGCCACCGGGCCGATCGGCTCCCATGTTCTCGACTACGTCTACATTCAGCTCGCGGTGGCCGCGGTCGTCGTCGCGCTGTACCAGCTGCGCAACGTGGCGGTCGAGCGCCGATTCCCGCGCCATCATCTGGTGCGCACCTTTCTCGTGATCGGCCTCCTGGGACCGGGCATCTACATGATCTTCCCGGTGGTGGGACCGGTCTTCGCCTATGGAGCCGACGGCGGGCACTGGGCGGTGGCCAACCTGTGGCCGGACACCCCGCCGGTGAATGCGCCGCACCCGATGGTCTTCGACGAGATCACCCCACGAAACTGCATGCCCAGCCTGCACACGGCGTGGGCCACCGCGATCTTCATTCATTCCCGCAAGGGCCCGCGGATTCTGCAATTCGGCGGCGCGTTCTGGCTGGTCGCCACGCTCGGAGCAACGCTGGGATTCGGCTATCACTACGGCGCGGACATCATTGCGGGCGTGGTGTTCACGCTCACCATCGAGGCGGCCCTGCGCTCGCTCGAACGTGGCTGGGACAGGTCGGGAATCAGACTGGTCGCATACGGCACAGCCGTCTTCACCGCGCTCTTGGTGTCGTATCGCTATCTGCCGGTGACGATGGCCGAACATCCGTGGGTGTTCGGCCCACTGCTCATTCTGGCGATGGCCTCGGTCATCCAGGGCTACATACTCACGACCAAACAGTGGGAGCCGAAGGCCACACCGGCACCGCAACCGGAACCACAACCCGAACTGGTGTGAATCGCGCCGACGACCCGAGGCTCACCAGGCGAGTGACACGCGGGCGCCGAGCGCGTCTCCGGCCCGGTGGGGACGGGACGAGGGCAGCGCATCCGCGCTTTCTGCGATCCCTCCGGCCGTCGGGATCGGGGGGTGTGGTGGAGTGGGCGTCATGACCGACATCGAGACGATCACGGTACCCGGCCATCTTCGGGGGTACCCCGGGGTGGCGTTCGGCGGATACGTGGCGGGGGTGCTCGCCGGGCGGGCGGCAGCGAAGACCGTACGGGTGGACTTCCGGCGGCCGACCCCGGTGGAGGTACCGGTGGGGCTCGCGGAGAGTGCCGATGGCGGGGCCGTGCTGACCGGCGCGGACGGAGTGCTCGCGGTGGCCACACCCGACGAGCTCGACCTCGAAGCCCCCGAACCGCCCTCCTGGGACGAGGCCTCGGCGGCGGCCGATGCGTACCGCGCGGCACCGCCGGAGGGGACCGTCGACTGTTTCGGCTGCGGACTCGACCGCACGCCCGACACCGGGCTGCGCCAGCACTGCGGACTCGTGCCGGGGCGGGATCTCGTGGCCGCGGCGTGGACGGCCGGGCCCGCGCTCGCCGACCCGGAGGGGATGCTGCGGGCAGAGCTGGTGTGGGGGGCGCTCGACTGCCCCGGGAACGCGGCGGGCCGGCTGCTGGGGAAGCTGCGGGAGGGGGCCGTGACGGCTTCGCTCTCGGGTCGGCTGCTCCGGCCCGTGCCCGTCTCCTCACGGCTGGTGTCGTACGCGTGGGTCCTCTCGGAGGAGGGGCGTAAGCACCGGGTGGGTGTTGCCCTGGGCACGGCGGAGGGCGACCTGTGCGCAGTAGCGTCGGCCCTCTGGGTCGACCCTCGTTAGCATCGCATCCCGGCGTCCGCCGAGGGCTCAGGAAACCGGCAGCTCTGCCCCCACGGGGTTCGGCCGACTCGGCGGACCCCGTGCCTGCCCGTCACGGGCGCCGTCCTGCGCCCGTCCGGTGTGTTGTGGAAACCCCGAGCCCACCCTCGCTGTCCTGGATCTGCACGTGGTGATGTGCTGTGCGTTGTGCACCATTACCTGTACGCGATGCTGAGCTGCACTGTTGATGGGGAGTCGAACCCCTGCGTTGCTCCTCACGCGCCAGGCGTGGGCCGGAAACCGCCGGCCCTCGGTGTGTGCACGCCTCCGAGGCAGCTACCTGCTCCACAACGTCACGCCCTGCCGGGACTGCTCAGTCCAGCAGGTCGGCCTCCCAGTTCGTGCGCTGGATGCGCACATCGATCTCCCGGATCTCCCGCGCGAGCGTATCTGCCTGTGCGCGAAGGTCTGCGACGGGAAGTGCGGGAAGCATCATCAGTTCGGATCGGAGCTGCCGACCGTAGCCCCGCTCGCCGGTCCCCGCTGCCGCATCGGCTGCAGCAGTGATCACCGAGTGGCGCAGCCGCAGTGTGTCCCGGCGCGCAAGTGCATCGGTGAGGGTGCCGTCATGGCCCATGTCCGTCGCGGCGTTGGTCCGGTTGATCCGCCGGATCAGTGTCTCCAGGGCGGCCAGCACCTCGTCGGCCTCGGCCAGCAACTGGTCCGCGGCCTCGGCCGGCGTCTCGCCCTCCTGGTAACGCGCGCTGCTCACGATGCGCGCTCGCAGCTGCTCCACGCGGCGTGCCGCTTCGGCTCGTTCCGCGAGCGCCTCGGCAAGCTTCACTGTTTCCCTGTCCTGTCCGTTGCAAATATCGCCTGAGTATACGAATCAGGCGGGACCCGGACGCACATGGCCCGGGTGGCGGGGCGTTGTTCTGTGTCCTGCCCGCCTACTCCGCCGCCACGATGCGCTCCACCGCGGCCGTCACCAGCTGTTCGCGCTCCGCCTCCGTGAAGACGTCCGGCAGGGTGAGCTGCTCGACGATCAGCCAGTTCAGAGCCAGTATGAGCAGCTTGACGGCCATGGCGTCGCCGGGGAGGCCCGAGGCCTCGTGGTAGGCGACGTTGGCGTCGACGTCGGCGCGGACCCGTTCGGTGAGGACCTTGCGCAGCTCGGGGCGGCGGGTGGCCTCCAGGCGGAGTTCGAGCAGGGCCAGATAGCCGGTGCGGAAGGAGGCGACGCGGCCGACGAGTTCCCGCATCGTCTGCGCGTAGGCCTCCCGGTCACGGCCGGCCGCCCGCTGGCGGGCGATGGTGGCCTCGTCGGGCTGGAGCCGCTCGTAGACACGGGCGCCGGCCTGGGTCAGCAAGTCGTCGCGGCTGGCAAAGTAGTTGGACGCGGTACCGGCGGGCACGGAGGCCTCGGCGTCCACCGCCCGGAATGTCAGGCCCCGCGCGCCGTCCCGGGCCAGCACTTCGATCGCAGCGTCGACGAGTGCGGCGCGCCGCTGATCATTCCGCCTCACCACGGGATGCCACTCCATCTGTAGTACTACGTTTGAACCACTTCGGTCAGAGTACTACTTGCCGTGTCGTCGAGTTACTACTTGCCGCGTCGTCGAGGACCCGCCCGCACCGCCGGGAGGGGTCTTCCTTCAGGTCGCCTCGTCTCCCGAGACGAGGACAGCCGCCAGGTGCCGTGCGGTGCAGCGCCTGCGGTACAGCGCAGTGCGGTGCAGTGCAGTGCAGTGAGCCTCCGCCAACTTGAAGTAGCAGGCCAAAGGACTGGTGTGACCGGCTCTCCGGGTGCTCACGCCGGTCGTGGGCGGCAGTCTGCGGAGTAGATCGTCTGACGGAGCGTTCGGCTTGCCAGTTCCTGCTCGCGGTGGCGGGGTGGCCTTCTACGATCCAGTGCATGCTGGATCCCGAGCTGCTGGAACGGATCACCGCGCGGCGCGCGGAACTGGACGAACTCGAAGAAGAGTTAGCCAAGCAGTTGGCGGAGGTACGGGCCGAGCGCGACGAACTCGCGGTCGCCGAAGGGGTCCTGGAGCGGATGAGTGAACAGCTCGCCGGCGAACGCGCCTCGGCCGCGCGGACGCCCGGGCAGGTGGGCAGGTGGGCGGACAGGCGGTGATGCTGATCCCACACCGCACACCGGGCATGGAAGATGCCGCGCTCCCGCCGGACTACCAACGCATTCTCGCCGCCGTGAGACAGGCCGCCGGGCCGGCCATGGCCCGACAGGTCGGCGAAGTGCTGGGAGTGGACGTTAGCGTGCGGGCCAAGCTGGAACCGCTGCGCGGGAAGCTGGTCAGACTGGCCGACCGCGGTTGGCTGCGCAAATTGCCCGACGGCCGGTTCACCACGCGCTTGTGACCAGGTGTCTTCGACTGGGTGTCTCTGAAGACGGACCGCCCCGGTGTACGGGGGAGACACCGGGGCGGAACGCCAGCATCGTACGGCCGCGCCGTGCTTGGCTTTGGTAGCGTGTCAGATCAGAACGCAGACGGCATAGACCTCACTGCGTGTAGGAAGGCCTTCCACGGTCCAGGCGGTCGTGCTGGATGGGTAGCTAGCGGGAATGCCAGCCGGCAGATCGTACGAGCCGAGGATGTTGTATCCGCCACCCGTCACGCTGTAGCCAGCGGGGCATCGCGCGGTCGCATTGTAGAATGCCTCTCTTACTCCGATGGTGTCGCGGTGGGGGGGTGGGGGGAACCTGGGCGAGTGGACTGCGGCACCACGAGTAGGTGGAAGCCTCCCGTTCCTCGACCTCCTTGGCCATCACCCACGCGGGGGGGGCGCAGGCGCGCGTCCCTACAAATCGCCCCCGCAACCGCGGACGCCACGCGCAACCCCCGTCCAGCGAGCCCTTGCTGACTCATCAACCCGGTACCGAGGCGCAACGACCTGTCAGAAAACAGACCAAGCATTACCGCTGCCCGGAGCGGAGCGGCGCGGACGTAACCGGGGCGCCCCCGACGGCCGTTGGAACTGTGTGACGACAACCAAAGGGCACGCCGAGGACACCGCCCCGCCTGTCTACCGGTGCCGTCTGCCGCTGTCCACGCACACCGTCAACCACCTCGCCGATCTGCTGCGACGCCACCTGAAGGCGATACGGTCCAGGTGGCGGATCCTGCCGCCCGGACGGATCGCGGTGATCGTCCTGGCCGTGCTTCGTCACGATCAGCGCCTGGCGGACATGGCCGGCGGCAACAACGTCTCCGAGTCCACCGTCCGCCGTTGGCGCGACGACCTGATCGCTCTGCTCGCCGCGCGGGCCCCGGCGCCTGGATCGCGCTCTGAAGAAGGTCGCCAAGCGGGGCGGGGAGGTGGTCCTGATCGACGGAACCCTCATTCCCATCCAGCGTCGCACCGGAAGGGCCGACCGGCGGAACTTCTCCGGCAAACACCACCATCACGGCCTGCACTTCCTCGCCCTGACCGACGAGAGAGGCCGGCTGATCTGGATATCCGCCCGGCCCGGCCGTACCCACGACATCACCGCAGCACGCCACGACCGAGTCCTGGCCCACCTGCGCGCCGCAGGTCTCGGCGCCCTCGCGGACCTCGGCTTTCGCGGCCTGGACAACGACGTACGCGATCCCGTGATCGTCACCGGCTTCACAGCCACCCGCGCCCACAAGCTCACACCCGGCCAGAAGACTGCCAACCGGGTCCTCGCCACCCGGCGCGCACCAGTGGAGCACGGCTTTGCCCACCTCAAGAACTGGCGGACTCTCACCAAGCTCCGCACCGATCCCGCTCGTGCCACCGACCTCCTGCGCGCCCTGCTCGTTCTGACGAACCTCGAAGTCACGAGGACTGACGGTGGACGAGAACCGGCTCCAGGCCCGGAACGTCGGGCGGCGTGCCTCGGTCGACGAGCTCGTGCAGCGCGTCGGCGACCTGGGACGGCGTGGGCAGGTCCAGCCGGACGGTCGTCAGCGGGGGCTGCTGCAGGGCCGACACCACGAGGTCGTCGGCTCCGACCACGGCCACGTCCTCCGGGACGGCGAAACCCTCGGTGCGCAGCGCGTGCAGCAGCAGCGCCGCGTACTCGTCGTTGTAGGCGAACACTCCGTCCAGGCCCAACTCGCCCCAATTCCCTGCCAGTTCGGCTGCGGACTCGTGGGTGTAGGACATCTCGACCGCGGTGACGGTCGCCGTGCTGCGAGCGGCGACGCCCTGGGCTCCGGCCAGGCGTGGCCGGGCGAAGGTCGCCAGTCCACGCTCCTGCGGCATGAGCACGCCGATGGTGCGCCGCCCGCGCGCGACGAGGTGCTCGGCGGCGAGTGCGCCGACGCGCGCGTGGTCGAAGTCGATGGTGTGGACGCCCTTCACCTCGTGGGAGGCGAACGCCATGACGCCCCGCACGCCGGCTCTGCTCAGGACGTCGGCGGCCTGGTCGGTCAGGCTGTCGCCGTCGAGGGCCAGCACCGCCGCCGGGCGCAGTTCGGCCCAGGCCCGGGCGGCGCTCACCGCGTCGGAGAAGCGCCCGGCGTGCAGCACGGTGACGTACCCGTGGTGTTCCAGTGCGCTCTGCAGGTCGTCGATCCAGGTGCTGACCAGGCGGCCGACCGCCGAGACGGACGCCGGCATGAGCACGAGGTTGCTCCGGCCCGCCCGCAGCGACCGGGCGGCGGCGTGCGGTACGTAGCCGAGCTGCTGCGCCGCCGCCAGCACGCGGGCACGGGTGGTGGCGCTGACCCGGTGCGCCTGCGTGTTGTTGAGGACGAAGGACACGGTCGCCCGCGACACCCCCGCCAGACGCGCCACGTCCGCGCTCGTGACGGCCGCCGGTGCGGCCGGCTCCTTGCCCATGAAGATTCTTACCCCGTCCCACTGGTCACCTGATCAGCTCCCTCCAGGTTACACGCGTTACCGGTCAGCGCCGCAAGGCAGCTCAGAACCGTACGAGCCACCACCGAAGGAGTCCGATGAACCCTGGAGCCACGCCGGTTCCCCGTCCTCGTGCCCGTGCCCCGCGGGCCCGGCCCCACTGCACGGCCGGGGGCTGGAACAGGACCTCGACGCCGTGTACGCCGGTCTGCGCCGGCGCACGGGACCGGTCGTCGCGGTGGAGATCTCCCCGGGCGTCGGGGCCTGGCTGGTGCTCGGCCACCGGGAGGTGCTCGAAGTCGTCTGGCACCCGGAGCGCTACTCCAGCGACCCGCGCCGGTGGAACGCCGTGGTCCACGGACTGCCGCCCGAGGACTCGCCCCTGCTGCCGCCGCTCGGCCCCCGGCCCACCGCCTCCCGGCTCGACGGGGAGGAGCACCTGCGCCACCGCCGCGCGATGACCGCGGCCCTCGGCCGCATCGACCTGCGGCAAAGCTGCGCGTCGATGCATCACGAGTAACTAGGTGGCCCGCTCCACACGACCGGAACGACTGCAACCAGATCACGCCGACCACCTACTCAAAACGCGCCACGGGCCTGCACAAGTCGGCACCGAGTGCTGCAACACGTGTAACCCCTTGGTTCCGTCGCTGCCGCCACACGCACATGTCATCCAGCGTTCGCAGCCTCACCACCTCAGTTCAGCTCTCAGCTCCCCGCCCGAGGAGTAGCCATGTCCTGCCTCGTCCCCGCTGCGCGGACCACGCGCCCGCACTGCCCGGTGGTACCAGTGACCACTGATGAACGCATCCACCCGAAGCTGACGGAAGCGGCGCACGAGCCACGTCAACGCGGCCTGATGCTGCTCCTGCTGCTCGCCAACTCCTCCATGCTCGCCGTGTACACGGGCGTCGGCTCCGTTCTGCTGCCGCCGCAGATCGCCCAGATCGACCCGGCCGGAAAAAGTCACCGTCCTGGGCATCGTGGGCGGTGTGAGCACGGTGTTCGCCACCGCGTTCAACCCGATCACCGGTGCCCTGTCGGACCGCACCGGCCGCAGGAACCCGTGGATCCTCGGCGGTGCGCTCGCCTCGCTCGCCGGGCTGGTGTTCCTCGGCAGCGTCCGCACCGCCCTCCTCGTCGGCATCGGATGGTGTCTGGTGCAGGCGACGATGAACGTCTACCAGGCCGCCGTCACCGCCGTCGTACCGGACCGGATTCCGCCGGTCCGCCGCGGCACGGCCTCCGCCCTCGTCGGACTGGGGCTGCCGATCGGCGGCACCGTCGGCGTGATGATCGCCTCGCAGACGGCCGACCGGCTGCGGGTCGGATACCTGGTGCTCGCAGGGGTGGCGGCCGGTGCAGCACTGCTGCTCGCCGGGTTCTGCCGAGACGTACCGCGCCGGGAGCCCTCGCCCCCTGTGTCACGGCGCGAGCAGCTGGCCGCCTTCCTGTCCGCCCTGTCCCATCACGACGGCCGACCACCGCCTCGATGTGCCGGCAATGACCGCGCCAAGGCCCGCGCCCTGCACGGACTTTCAATCCATGCCCGTGATCGTGTCATTCCGTCACCATGTCGACCGGATCGATTCCATGGTCACCGCACAGGGCGACGAGCGTCTGTCCTGGACGGTACGGGAAAGCAATCTTCGCAAAGGAAACGACGGCGCCGCCGGCCTCGTCGTCGGTATCGGACCGTCTCGGTTTCCGGAGTCTTCGACGAGGCGACCTTCCGCGGAGCCGCCCGGTACCAGCGCAACCGCGGCATCACCGGCGCCCCCTTGGGCGTGTTCGGTCCAGCGACCCGTGCGTCCTCAAAGGCCGCTGGACGATCAGCAGAACATGCCGGGCAGTCGACCGCTGGACGGTGCGGCTGCGGGGTGGTCGACCACCCGGCGGTGCGGCTACTGGCCCATCTCGTACGCGCCGGACAGTGCCTCGACCCGCTGCCAGACCCGGTCCGTGCGCGCCTCGTCGACGACCGGCCGCCGCACCGAACCCAGCGCCCACTCCTGCTGCTGTTCGGTCGCCGAGTCCTTGCCGTGCAGTTCCACGGCGTGCGCGGAGAAGTCCCGTACGAGGACGGCGAAGAGTTCGTCGAGCACGTCCTCGTCGAGTCCGGTCAGGGCCGCCTGCTCCAGGACGAGCTGCCCGTGCACGACGAGGGCGAAGAGCTGTCCGACCGCGAGGAGGAGGTCGAGGTCGCGGCTCTGCTCCGCGTCGGGGGCGGCCGTGGTGACGAACGCGCAGAGCGCGTCGGCCTGTTCGCGGAAGCGGGTCACGTTGGGCAGGTGTGCGTACCCTTCGAAGGCGGGTCGCCAGTCGTGGAAGCGGACCGAGCCGAGGCCGCGGGCCGGACCCTGCCGGAAGAGGAAGTCGTCGTCGGCCGCGTCGAGGCGGGTCGGCACGGCGGGGTACTCGGCCGGGTCGAGGAGGTGGTTGCGCATGAACTTCAGGATCAGGGCCAGGTTGACGTGGACCGTACCCTCCAGCTTCGGCAGGCCGCGGATCTCCACGGCCGCCTGGGCGAAGTAGTTGTCCTTCTCGAAGCCCTTGGCGGCGATCACGTCCCACATCAGGTCGATGACCTTCTCGCCCTCCGTGGTCACCTTCATCTTCGTCATCGGGTTGAAGAGCAGGTAGCGGCGGTCGTCCGGGCCGGCGGAGCGGAAGTAGTCGACGGCGCGGTCGCTGAACAGCTTCATGCCGACGAGCCTGACGTAGGCGTCGGTCAGCTCGCGCCGCACATGCGGGAAGGCGGTGACGGGGCGGCCGTAGAGGATGCGGTTGTGGGCGTGGGTGACGGCCTCGTACATCGCGTGCTCGCAGATGCCGATCGAGGCGGTGCACAAGTTGAACTTACCGACGTTGACGGTGTTGAGGGCGGCGTCGAAGGCGGCGCGCCCGGTGTGCAGGACGTCCTCGGCCGCTACGGGATAGTCCTCCAGGCGGAACTCGCTGACGAACTTCGACGAGTCGACGACGTTCTTGACCAGGTGGTAGGCCGGGTGGCGGCTGTCCGCGGCGAAGAACACATAGCCGTCGGGGCCCTCGACGTCGGTTCGGCGGCCGAAGACGGAGACGAGTCCGGCGGCGTTGCCGTTGCCGATGTAGTACTTGGAGCCGGTGGCGCGGAAGCCGCCGTCGCCGTCGGGCTCCAGCAGCATGTCGGTGGAGTAGATGTCGGCGCCGTGGGCCTTCTCGGACAGGCCGAACGCGAACACCTCGCCCTCGGTGAGGAGTTCCGCGGCGCGGGTGCGGGCCGCGGCGTTGTCGCTCTGCCAGACGGGGCCGAGACCGAGGATCGTGACCTGCCAGGCGTACCAGTAGTCCAGGCCGTAGAAGCCGAGGATCTCGTTGAGCGCGGCGATCCGGGCGGTGTCCCACCGCTTGTCGGGTTCCCCCTCCCCCGCCGCGGACGACGGTGTCAGGAAGGTGGCGAACAGGTTCTCCTTCGCGGCGAAGGCGAGGAAGTCACCGAGCCACGCGCGGGTCCGGTAGTCCTCGATCAGCTGCCGCTTCCCGCGCTCCTCGAACCAGTCGACGGTGGCACGCAGCAAGCGGCGGGTCTCAGGGTCGAAGTGCGCGGGGTCGTACGTGCGCGGGTTGAACAGCAGCTGGTCAGCCATGGTCAGGACGCCTTTCGGCTGGTGGGCGGGCGGGATTCGTGAGGTGTGAGGGCTGGGCGGGCCGGTTCGTCAGGACCGGCGGGGGTGCGGCCGGCCGGGGGACCGGCGGCGGGGTGCGGTCCGTCGGGAGGATCGGCGCCGGGGTGCGGTCGGTCGGGAGGATCGGCGCCGGGCGGCCGGTCGCGAGGACCGGCGGTGGGCGCGGCGGCGGTCAGCGGACCGGACCGAACCGGGCGAGCGTGGCGAGCACGTCGTCCAGCCAGTCGATCATCATCCGCTCGTACGCGATGCCGCCCCGCAGCACGACGTGCTGGAGCTCTCGTTCCGGGTCGAGCGGTGCCTGCGGGCCGGACGCGACCGGCTCGGGCCCCGTGAAGTCCCGCACCTCTCCCGCGAGATAGTGCGCCAGCCGGTCCCGGTGAGCCTGCCGGTGCCGCTCCACCTCGCGGATCAGGGCGGCCGGGTCGTCGAAGGCGGCGCCCCGGATCTTCACGGCCAGATCGTGGCGGACGGTCTCCGGCTCGATCGGGTCGTGCAGCCAGGAGGACAGCGCGGCCCGGCCGAGGTCGGCCACGGAGTACTCCTTCTTGTCCGGCCGGCCCTGCTGCGGGACGTCCCGGACGTCGACCCAGCCGTCGTTCTCCATGCGCTTGAGCACGCGATAGATCTGCTGGTGCGTCGCGGTCCAGAAGTAGCCGATGGACCGCTCGAAGCGCCGGGCAAGCTCATAGCCGGATCCCGGCTTCTCCAAGAGCGACACCAGGATCGCGTGTTCGAGCGCCATGCCGTCGATCCTTCTATGCAACTCGTTGCATAGCAACCCTCGCCCGCTCCGGTGCGACGCGGCTCACCCTGCCGACGGCCCCTGGACGACAGCCGACGGACACCCGGTCGCGACGTGCCGGGCCGAGGCACTGCTGACACTGCGAGAGGCCGGGTGTTGGTCCGGCCGTGTCCTCCGACCAGGGCGCATCTAGCAGAAGAAGGGCTGAGCGCATCCGGGGAAGGGCAGGAGATGGGGGCACGGCGTGCTCGACGCCGCGGACGAGCAGTCTCGGGGTGGTCGTCTCCGGCGTCGGGATGCCACCCCTGAAGGCCTCCGGTCCTGAAGGGCTCCCCCACCCCCGACAGGCTCCGGTCCTGAAGAACCCCACCCCCGACAGGTCCCCCTCCTGAAGGGCTCCGCCCGCGAAAGGCTCCGCCCCTGAACGCGTCCCTCGCAGCCGCGCTCTCCGCTGCCCTGCTCCTGGCCGTGCTTGCCTGCGCGGTGATCCGGCCGTGGGGCTGGCCGGAGGCCGTCGTCGCCGTCCCGGCCGCCGGGGTGGTCATCGCCACCGGGGCGATCTCCCGGGCCGACGCGGCTGCCGAGGCCGCGCTGCTGGGGCCGGTGATCGGCTTCCTCGCAGCCGTACTGGTCCTGGCTCAGCTGTGTGACGACGAGGGCTTGTTCCATGCCTGTGGTGCCTGGATGGCCCGCAGCGCGGCGGGACGCCCGCGCCGGTTGCTGGTGCAGGTGTTCGTGGCCGCGTCCCTGATCACCGCGGTGCTCAGTCTGGACGCGACGGTGGTGCTGCTGACCCCGGTGGTCTTTGCCACCGCGGCCCGGATCGGTGCCCGGCCCAAGCCCCACGTGTACGCCTGCACCCACCTGTCCAACACTGCTTCGCTGCTGCTGCCGGTGTCCAACCTCACCAATCTGCTCGCCTTCGCCGCCAGCGGGTTGAGCTTCACCCGATTCGCCGCTCTGACGGCCCTGCCCTGGCTGGCCGCCATCGGTGCCGAGTACGTGGTCCTCCGGCGGTTCTTCGTCACGGAGCTGGACGCCGGAGCCCAGGCGCCCCCCACCGCCGAGCCGCGTGAGGTGCCGGTGTTCGCGCTGGTCACGGTGGCCTGCACACTGGTCGGCTTCGTGGTGACCTCTGCGGCCGGAGTCAACCCGGCGTGGGCGGCCGCCGCGGGCGCGGCCGTGCTCGCCGCCCGCGCCCTGGCCCGGCGCCGCACCACCCCCACGGCCGTCGTGCGCGCCGCGACGGTGCCCTTCTGCGCGTTCGTCCTGGCTCTGGGCATCGTGGTCCGTGCGGTCGTCGACAACGGCCTCGGCGACGCGCTCGGCCACGTGGTACCGGGCGGGACCGGCTTCGCGGCCCTGCTGGGCCTCGCGGCGCTGGCCGCCGTGCTCGCCAACGTCATCAACAACCTGCCCGCCGTCCTGGTACTGCTGCCGCTGACGGCCCCCTCGGGGCCGGGAGCCGTCCTCGCGGTGCTGCTGGGAGTGAACATCGGCCCGAACCTCACCTACGCCGGTTCACTGGCCACCCTGCTGTGGCGGCGCATCGTGCGCGCCCACGACGGTGACGTGGAACTGGGCGAGTTCACCCGGCTCGGGGCTCTCGCCGTACCCGCCGCCCTGCTGCCCGCGGTGGTGGCACTGTGGATCTCACTCCATGTGATCGGAGGCCGAACACCGTGACCGTCATCGCCTGGATCGTCGAAGGCACCTGGCCCGGCTGCGTCGACGCCGCCCGCACCCACGCCCCCGCCGACGCCGACATCGTGCTGCTGCACGTCACCGGCACGGAAGTGCCCGGCGCCGCCCACGGTGCCTACGCCGGACTCCTGGGCCGCGCCCGCCCCGACCGCGACCCCGGAACCGCCGTGGAGCACCTCGCCGCAGCGGCCGGCGAACATCTCCTGGCCGCCGCGGCCGAACGGCTGGGACGCCCCTGCACCCGCACCGAGCGCCTCGGCCGCATCGAACGGGAGGTCGTCACCGCCGCCGAGGGCGCCGACCTGCTCATCCTCGCCCGGGACGGTGACCGCACCCACCTCGGGCCCCGCAGCCTCGGCCCCGCCGGCCGCTTCGTCGTCGACCACGCGCCCTGCCCGGTACTCCTGGTCTGGCCGGAGGCGGCACCCGGCACGGCCACCATCCCGGCACCGCCTCCCCACCCACCGCACCACCGGTAGCCCGTCCGGCGACCAGCGACGATCGACCACGGCGGGCCGCGGGCTCAGACCGTCGTGTCCCACATCGAGGACCACTCCGCACCCGCTGCGGTGGAGACGCGGTGGGACGCCCCCGCGTACTCCGCCACCGGGGCCTTGCGGGCGTGCATCACGCCGGCGCCCAGGGGCAGTGCCGAGTGGTCCACGGGGGTGAGTCCGGCATCGCCGAGGAGCCGGGCATAGTGGTTTGCGCGGCGTTCGCGGCCGCCGACGTTGCACATCATGTGCAGGTCCCACGAGGTGGCCAGCGAGGGTGAGCCGTCGACGGGCAGCACGCGCTCGACGATGAGGAGGTCGGCGTGGTCGGGCATCGCCCGGGAGCAGTGGCGCAGGATCTCGCGGCAGCGCTCGTCGTCCCAGTCGTGCAGGACGCGGGAGAGGACGTAGACGTCCCCGCCCGGCGGTACGTCCGCGAAGTCGCCCGCCCGGTAGGCGCACCGTTCACCGCAGCCGAGGGCGTCGAGGCACGAACAGCTCCGCCAGTTCGGGATCGCGGGCGAAGTGGTCGAAGTGGTTCTCGCCGAAGAGGTGCTCGAAGGCGACCTGCCCGGTGCGCACCGTGTGTCCGAGGCCGGCGAAGGACTGGTAGAACGGGCCGCCGTACATCAGGGCCAGCGGCCGCATCGAACCCGGCGCGTCCGCGCGCAGCAGTGCGCCGAGCGGAGTGAGCCGGAAGCCGTCCCGGTCCTGTGTCACCACGTCCAGCATCGCCAGGTAGCGCAGGAGCCTGGCCAGGTTCTCCGGGACGGCGCCGACCGTCCGTGCCAGGGCCTCGACGCCGATCCGGGTGTCCGTGTCCATGGCGTCCGGCACCCGTAGCTGCGCGAACGCCGCCAGTGCCTGTGTCGTCCACGCCCCGGTCAGCAGGCGCAGGAGCGCTTCGGCGGGCTGTCGTGCGCTGTGCTCCTCCAGATGGGCGGCGAGCGCGTCCCGGTGATCACCCTGCGCATAGAGTTCCACCCGTCGGTAGCCGGCCTTCGAGTCGGCGGGCGCGGCGAAGTAGAACACGGTGCCGTTCTCGTGCGCGTTGTAGCCCCCGCCGCCGGGAACCGCGCCGCGCCGCGTGAGGACCGCGCACAGGCCGCGCAGCATCAGCGGCTCCGCACGCTCGACCTCGAAGGCGAGGTGCGCCTCGTGCTGCCGGGCACGCTCGTGCTCCGCGATCCCGGCCAGCTCAGAGCCGGGCGGCACGGTCAAGGCGAACACCTCGATCGTGCGGCGTGCTCCGTCCGGACCCCTCACTCCCGGACGCAGAATCCTTACCTCCAGCTCCTTCGCGTCCCGTCCGTGCCGCGAGGCGAGCCGCTCCGTGGCAGGCGGGCTGCGTCGCCCGGCATCGTCGTCATCATCGCGAAGGCATCCTCATTTCGGTGCTGGGTGGAACGGTGCTCATACGCCGACGTAGTTCTCTGCGAACCAGTCCTGTTGACTGCGCGAGGTGCGCAGGGCCTCGATGCGGGCACGCCGTACGGAGTTCTGGAACAACGATTCACCGTCCGTGCCGGACGGGCCGTGCAGCAGCCGGATCATCCACTGCGAGAAGTCCTGGGCACGCCAGATGTGCGGCAGGCACCGGGCCGAGTAGCGGGCGAGGCCCTCCGGATCGCCGTGGGCGAGGTCGTCGATCAGGGCCTGGGCGAGGATCTCCGCCTCCAGCACCGCGAGGTTCGCGCCCTGGCGGCGGACGGGCTGATCAGGCTCGCGGCGTCGCCCGCGAGGAAGAGCGATCCGTGGCGCAGCGGTTCCAGCACATCTGACTGCAGGTCGACGACGCTGCGCTGAAGGATCGGGCCCCGGTGCAGCGGACCGTGGTCCTCGGCACGCATACGCAGCTCCAGCTCGTCCCAGATCCGGTCCTCGGACCACGTGTCGGCAGGACTGTCGCGCTCCCACTGCAGGTAGTAGCGCGTGACCTCGGCGGTGCGGGCCATGTGCCCGGCGAAACCCCGGCCGTGCATCGCGTAACCCACCGCGTCCAGGCTCGGTGGCGCCTCGGCGAGCAGCCCGAGCCAGGACACGCCGTGGTCGCGTCGGCGGTGACGGACCGCGCCGGGCGGCAGTGAGCGCCGAGCCGCGCCGAGCCGTCCGTCACAGCCGGCGACGTACCTGGCTCGCCACTGGCCGGGGCGTCCGTCCGCGTCGCGCACCGTGACCGCGGGCCGGGCGCACTGCGCTCCCAGCACGTCCAGGGCTTCGGTCTCGAAGCGGATCCGGCCGCCGGCGTCCAGGAAATGCGTCAGCAGATCCGCGACCAGATCCTGCTGCGGATAGACGGTGTGCCGCTCGCCCCGCCCGAGCTTGCTGTAGTCGAGGCGGAACCGGCCGTCCTCCGTGCGGAATTCGCAGGTGCTGTGCTCCAGGCCGCGCCGGTGCAGGCCCTCGCTCAAGCCGTGCCGGTCGAGGATCCGCACGGTGTTCGCGGCGAGGAAGCCGGCACGCGCCCGGGTCTGCACGTGCGCGCGGCCGGCGCGCTCCAGAACGACGCAGTCGATCCCGCCCCTGTGGAGGAGATTGCCGAGCACCAGCCCGGCCGGTCCGGCGCCGAGGATGACCACATCAGCCGTGTTTTCGGCTGCTCGAATTGTCTGACCTTCCGTCACAGGAGCGGATCTTAACCACACATAAACACACAGACAGGCCAAGATCACTCGAAGGAGATCAGTACGTGCGAATGTACTGGTGAGAGGCGGGGAAGCCCCGGCACGTGCACGGCGCTCCCCCGCATGGTGATCGGCCGGCCCCTGCCGGACCGGTTGCCCGGGAGCCCCCTCGGCACGGAACCGAACCGCTCGTCGGCGGCGGCCTCCTCGAACCCGGCAACTCCGGGATCACAGCCCAGCACCGTGAGCAGGGGACGTCACCGCCGGCCCGCAAAGATCCGCCCCCGCGGCCTCGTTCCCGCCCTCACCAGTCGTGCATGGTCCCGTCGCTCAGCCTGCTGACCGGCAAGTACGCCTGCTGATAAGGGAAGCGGCGTGCCGCCTCGACGTCCAGGACGACCCCCAGACCCGGTGTGTCGGACGGATGCAGAAGTCCGTTCTCGAAGCGGTAGGAGGTCCGGAACACCTCCAGGGTCCGCTGGGAGTGCCGCATGTACTCCTGGATGCCGAAGTTGTGCACGGCCAGGTCCAGATGGAGGGCGGCGGCCATGCCCACCGGGGAGATGTCGGTGGGCCCGTGCATTCCGGACCGGACGCCGTAGACGGCCGCGAGGTCGAGCAGCTTCTTCATCGCGGTGACGCCGCCGGTGTGGGTCACCGCGGAGCGCACGTAGTCGATCAGCCTCTCGCTGAGCAACGTGGTGTAGTCGTGCACGGAGTTGAAGACCTCGCCGATCGCCAGCGGTGTCGTCGTGTGCTGCCGGATCAGGCGCAGGGCCGCCTGGTCCTCCGCCGGCGTGGCGTCCTCCAGCCAGAACAGGTCGTACGGCTCCAGTGCCTTGCCCAGCCGGGCGGCCTGGATCGGTGTCATCCGGTGGTGTCCGTCGTGCAGCAACGGCAGTTCCGGGCCGAACTCCGCGCGGACGGCCTCGAAGACGCCGGGCAGGTGCCGAAGGTAGGCGCGGGTGTCCCAGGTCTCCACGGTGGGCCGGGACCGGTCGCCGATGGTGCGGCGTGCGGGCTCGTAGTCGTAGCGGTCTCCGCCGCCGGCGCTCGACGTGGCGACTCCGTACACCGAGTCGAAGCCGGGGATCCCGGTCTGGATGCGGATGGCGCGGTAGCCCTGCTCCTGGTGCGCGCGTATGGAGTCGAGCAGCTCGGGGACATCGCGGCCGGAGGCATGACCGTAGGCGAGCGCACCGGTGCGGGAGGCACCGCCGAGGAGCTGGTAGAGGGGCATCCCTGCGTACTTGGCCTTGATGTCCCACAGCGCCGTGTCCACGGCCGCGACGGCCGCCATGGTCACGGGGCCGCGTCGCCAGTACGCCCCTCGGTAGAGGTACTGCCAGGTGTCCTCGATGCAAGAGGCGTCGATTCCGATGAGCAGGGGCACGACATGACTGTCCAGATAGGAATGTACGGCCAGCTCACGGCCGTTGAGGGTGGCATCGCCGAGGCCGACGACGCCGTCCTCGGTGGTGATGCACAGGGTGACGAAGTTCCGTCCCGGGCTGGTGACGATCACCTCGGCGGACACGATCTGCATGGTGGATCCCCCCTCTTTCCGACGTTCGTTCGGTCGGATGGTTCGTTCGGTTCGGCTCGGTTGGTTGAGTCCGTTCACTCGGTTCGGCCCGCTCGGTCGGCGCGGTTGGTTCGGCCCCTTCGCCCGCCCGGCCGAGTCGGATCGGTCGGTTCAGCCGACTCGATCGGTTTGCTCCGTTCGCCCGCTTCGGGGTCAGCGGCCTGGGGTCAGCGGCCCCGGGCGCGCCGGGCCAGCTCGGTCTGGACCTCGGCGACGATGCGTTCGACCGGCAGGGTGGCGTCGACGGTCATCCCGGCTTCGTCGTCCTCCAGTGGCTCCAGGTCCTCGAACTGCGAAGCCACGAGGGTGGCGGGCATGAAGTGGGACTTCCTGCTCTCCACACGCGAAGTCGCCTCGTCCCGGTCGACCGTCAGGTGCACGAAGAACGCATCTGGCCGGGCCACGCGCAGCAACTCACGGTAGATGCGCCTGAGTGCGGAGCAGGTGATCACCAGCCCCTCCTCCGCGCCCGCCGCCCGCATACGGCCCGCAAGGGCGGCCAGCCACGGACTGCGGCTGCGGTCGTCGAGAGGGGTGCGGCTCTCCATCGACCGGACGTTGCGCCGGGGATGGAAGCTGTCCCCCTCCTCGAACGGCACTCTGAGCGACTCCGCCAGGTAGCTGCCCACGGTGCTCTTGCCGCACCCGCTCACACCCATGACGACAACGGGTGCGCGCCGGGCATGGAACAGGCCGGCCATGGCGTCCTGGAACCCGGCTCGGTGAGCGGGGGGCAGACCGTTGGTGTTGAAGTGGTCCAGGCCCGCCCGCAGTCGGTCGCGTACACCGGGGTCGTGCAGTCGTCCGCTGCGGATCTCGGCGAGGAGAGCCTCCGCGAAGGCCTCTGCGGCCGTGGCCAGGCCCTGGTCGATGGCGTAGGCCAGCCCCATGTGCAGCCACATGGCGATCGGCTCCGGGCGAGCGGGATAGCTCTGGACGGTGTCGGTGCCTGCGACGACCGGCGCCGGCGTGATCACCGCCTCCTGGAGAGCGCCGGCCCAGTTCCTGTCGATGCGGTGGTTCAGCGCCATGACAACCGGATAGGAGAGGCGCACGAACAGTTCGTTGCGCGAGCCGGCGAGGAGAGTGCGGTGGAACGCCGCGTCGACATCCCTGAAGCGTTGCCGGATCTCCGCGCCCTCCCGTGGCTGTGCGAAGTCCGGGTCCTCGCTCAGCGCGAGCAGGGTGCGGGCGTGGCTGGTGAGGTCGTGGCAGATCTCCGCGGACCGGCTCAGGGCGGCCAGCCTTGCCGCGCGGGGCTCGATCACCTCTCGCAGCTCGGTCAGCGACCGCATCTGGCTGTCGGGGGCCACTTCCAGACGCCACGCGATCACGTCGGGGTCCAGCAAGTCCCACCGTTCCAGCGCCTGGACGGTGGCCCCGATCCGCGGCTGCAGATTCACCAGGCCCTTCTGGTGCAACGTCTGCAGGGCCTCGCGGGCCATGGGCCGAGTGACCTCGAACTCGTGCGTGACGGCGTCCACGGTGAGGTGGTGGTCGCGGGGCTTGCCGCCTTCCACGATCTGGCAGCCCAGTCGCTCCACCACCCTCGCGGTGGAACCCCTTAACGCGTCCTCGGAACCTTCTGGCAGGTCGACTTCGGGACCAGTCATGGTGGAGATGCTAAGTCACAGCGGCTCACTGGTCAGCCATCCGAGCGCCGCCAAAAGGAGTGCGGAACCCCCTTGGGGCGCACGCCGGAGCGTACGGCTCGCCACAACCACTTCCCTGCGAATCCGAAGCCGGTCGATGAGGCATCAGAAGCCTTTCCTGACTCCCATCAGATGAGTACGGTGGTCACTCATTCGAAGTGCTTCGGTAGTGCGGGAACCGGGCCAGGGCGAGTGGATATGTGCCGTCACATGGCCGGTATCGACGCGCGGCAGTTGATGCAGGGCCGCCTCGTCCACGTTGTGACGCAGCCTCAGGAGATCCGTATGCCCGAACCGACCTCGCCCACGCCACCACCTACGCCACCTTCACCGACGCCTCCACCTTCGCCTTCGCCTTCGCCTTCGCCTTCGCCTTCGCCTTCGCCTTCAACGCCACCTACACCGGAGCGGCTGTCGCTACGCTGGGCGCTCATCCTCTTAGCCGCGGTGGTGGCAGGCCTGCTGGCCGGCCTGCTGACGTACGCCCAGACCCGCAACTGGCCGGGCTCGCTCCTGGCGGCCCTCGGAGCGAGCGGTGCGGCCCTGGTGAGCCTTCCGCTGCTGCTCTGAAGCACTGGCGGAGTCGGTAGGCAAAGCCGGCTGCATCCTGCCCTCGGCATCCTCGCCAGTCTCATCCGCTACTGCCGTCCGGCCCATGGGGACGACCTGTGGTGCGCGCTCTACGACTCGTCGACGTACTCGGTGTACGGCAGGGGGTCCGTGCCCCAGCCCGCCGCGAGCACCAGCCGCGAATGGCGGTGCAGGGCGAGGAATCCGAGGGTTCGTACGCCGCCTCCAACGGCCACTCGTGGAACGGCTGCAGCCACTTCGTGCACATCGCCAGCCCGCTCACCGGCACCAGTTCGGTCTCGTCGGTCAGCGCGACCAGCCAGCGCTCGATCAACCCGCCGGTCCGCTTCACGGCCCAGGCGTCCAGTGCCCCCTGGTCCCCCGTGACGTTCCCGGTGAGCTACGGCTGGGATCCAGCGCCGTTGGACTGTCCCGAAGCGCTCCAGCCCGAGCCGCTGGTGTTGAGGCACTTCCCCTCTCCGTCCCCCCTCCCTCCCCTCCTGCGGCCGGACATGCAACCTGCTCGATCCGTTCTCGGTCCGCGGTGCCAGGTGCGTTCCGCCGGACGGCGGAGGCGGGTACGCCCTGCGCGCGATGTGTCCGGCTGCGGTTGCGGGTGAGGGTGGAACTCCCAACTGCGAGAGAGGGGACCCTCTGTGGACCGGTTCGACCGAGTGGGGCGGCTGGCGGCATACGGGGCGGCGCTGGCCATGACGCCCTACACGCTGATCAAGGTGTCCTGGGTCGTGGGCGCGGTGGCCGGGCTGTTGCCGATCGGTGAGGGGTTCGGCCTGGCCGGCTGGGTGGTGCTCAATGTCGTGACCATCTGTATGGCAGCCATCGGGATCGTCATGGCCCTCGCCCTGGTGCGGCCCTGGGGCATGCGGATACCGGGGCCGCTGGTGGCGTTCGTCGCCTGGGTGGGCACGGGTTTCCTCGTCCCCATACTCCCCTACGCCCTGCTCGACTCGCTGCTGGGACTGTCGAGCAGCGGGCGAGGGCACCAAGACGGCGACGGTGCGGCCATGCCCGGCTGGGAAGCCGCGCTGATTCAGATCAGCTTCGTGGGGATGGGACTGGGCCTGGCGCTCGCGCTGCCGGCGTATCTGCGACGGCGCTGGCCGGACGCGTTTACGGGCCGGGTGTCCGAGCGCCACGAGGGAAGCACGCGCCGTGTGATGTGGGCTGTCGGCGCCGGGGCGATGATCGGTGCGGTGTGGCTGTATTGGGCGTTCGGTGGTACGGCGGGTGTCGAGCATCCGGCGGACCAACACGCAGGCGAGCGCCTGTTGACGGGAATATGGGGACTCTGGGCGCTCATCGCCTCCGTTGCCACATGGGTGGTGAGCCGGGGGCGGCCCGCCCGCTTGGCGCGCTGGATCCCTTTGACGCTCGGCTGGCTGGGAACGGGCTCGCTCTTCACGTGGAGCGGCTGGAAGCTGCCGGTCACGTTGTATGTGGCGCTGGCACATCCTGCTGGTGTGTCGTTGCCGGACAACCTTGCCCTCGCGGCCGCTCTGTACGCCGCCGCCGTAGTGACCAGCGCGGTCATGCTCTCTGCGCTCGTCCGCGAGGTCGGCAGGGCCTGACGGTGTCGGCAGGTCACCGCAGGAGAGGCCTCTGGCCGGGTGGCCAGGCGACCACGCTGAGACTCGCCGCGTCGGGATCCACGTCCAGGCATGGCAACGTGAGCTGCTTGCCACGCTCCCGAGGTGTCCAGCCATGGTGATACAACGCCTGGCTCACTGCCCGAGGATCTGCGAGTTGGGCTCGAAGCGAGGCTTGTCGTCCGACGCCGGGTCGTCTTCGAGATCGGTGAAATAGAACGACGATGTCGTACCGGTCATCACATCGAGGAGGAACTGGCTGCAGGAAACCGGATGGGCCTCCCAGAGGGGGCCCCGGCCTTCGTTGAGGATGACGGTCCATTCCTCAGGCTCGACATCGGGTCGGACGAGCCAGTACAGGAAGTGCCCGCCTCCTTCCGCATATCCCCACGGCACCAACCTGACGCCGCCCTGATCGAGTTCCGACGGCTTCTCCTCACCCGCGTCCCAGAGCCCGGCGAGGATCTCCGCACGTTGCGTCGTCTGGGCGACCAGGTCGTACATGGCATCCGGGCAGTCCGGTTCCAGGAGCCACAGAGCCCCTGCGAAGAGACCGCCCCCGTACTTCTCGACGAGCCGCTTGTAGTCGCCCGGGAGGGCGATACCCAACGCCTCCTCCACGACGGACCACTTCACTGTTCGTCCCTCGCCGGGCGGCGGGCAGAGCCGGACGAGCGGTTCGGTGTGGCACAGGCTCCTGGCCGTCCGTATGTCGCAGGGCAGGGCGCTGAGCCGGGGTGGAGTCCTGGAGGCGTCAAGGACCACGACACGCAGCCGGTCACCTACTTCGGCGCGGGGGGTGTCCGACCTCCATGAGGGGTGTTTGACCTGGTCGATGAACCCGTCGTCGATGAACCCGTCCTGCCCGTCTGCATGGACGACGACTCCGACCGAAGCCACCGCCGTGACGACCACGTCGAGCTCCTGATGATTGGCAAGCATGGCGTCCACCCTCCACCATGGCGGCCGGCGGGAACACAGCGGGTGGCCGGGCCGGGGCCCGGTATCTCCGCGGGCCCGCACGGTGGGGCGGACCAGGGGCCGGCCCGTGACCCACCGTCGGCATGTTGTCTGAGGCGGACATACCCGGAGGCGGGCACAGAAGCAGGAGCGGAAGCGGAAGCGGTGCTTAGCCGCCAGGTGGGCGTCCCCGGGGATCGGTTGGGCGTCCCCTCCGGCCGGTTGGGCGTCCCCTCCGGCCGGGAGACCGGCCGTACCTGGGATGAAGTGGACAGCACTGGACAGCTGTCGCCCACCGTCCGGCCTGGAAAGTGGACACCACTCGCGTGAAACCTGTGCTCCATGAGCCTCGCAGGGGTGCAAACGGATCAGGCACCGTCCCGAACTCCCCGGCCGGGCACACCGGCACGACCGCCGACCGCGCACGACCACCGACCCCGCCGCGCCGCGCCTGACGACAAACACCGACGTCAAGGAGAAGATCCATGGAACAACTGCTGTTTCCCGGTGACGCCCAGTTCTGGTACGAGACCCTGCGCTCGTTCGGTCATATCGCCTACGGCGGCGCCGACTTCGGCGAGGTGGTCGCCACCAGCCAACGTATCACCGAGGGTGATTACGGCAGTTGGCACAACGAGTGGCTGGCCACGGCCGACCGGGTGGCCGGCGAGGCCGCATGGGCCCTGGACGCAGGCCATCCCGTGAGCGCCCGGGACGGTTTCCTGCGGGCCTCGAACTACTACCGGTCGGCCGAGTTCTTCCTGCACGGCCACCCCTGCGACCCGCGGCACGAGCACGCCTACGAGCGCTCCGTGGACTGCTTCCTGTCGGCGGCAGCCCTCTTCGGGCCCCGGATAGAGCCGGTCCGTATCCCGTACGGGGACACCACCCTGCCCGGCTACCTCTACCGGGCCGACTCATCGGGGGAACCTCGCCCGACCGTGATCATGCACAACGGCTTCGACGGCACCGCCGAGGAGATGCACTTCTTCGGAGCGATGGCCGGCGTCGAGCGCGGTTACACCGTGCTCGTCTTCGACGGTCCCGGTCAGCCAGGGCCACTGCACCGCGAGGGTCTGGTCTTCCGCCCCGACTGGGAGAACGTGGTGGGTCCGGTACTGGACTACGCCATGAAGCTGCCCGAGGTCGACAGCCACCGGGTCGGGCTGCTCGGCAACAGCATGGGCGGCCTCCTCGCCCCCAGGGCCGCGGCCTTCGAGCACCGTCTGGCGGCGGTCGTCGCCCTCGACGGCGTCTACGACCTGGGTCCCGCGGTCACCAACCTCCTGCCCGGCGAGCGCAGCGAGACGGAGCGCCGGCTGCGCGCCGACTCCGATCCCGAACTCGATGCCCTCCTCGACCGGATGACCACCGAGAACCCCGTACTGCGCTGGGCGATCAACCACGGCATGTACGTCATGGGCGCGGCCACCCCCCGGGCGTTCGGCGCCGCCTACCTCGACTACCACCTCCGTGACGGCATCGCGTCACAGATCCGGTGCCCCGCCCTGATCTGCGACGCCGCCGAGGACCTGTTCTTCGGCGGACAGGCCAGGCAGCTCTACGACGACCTCACCTGCCCCAAGACCTTCCTGGAGTTCACGGCGGAGGAGGGTGCCGACGCCCACTGCCAGGCCGGCGCGCAGCGGCTGGCACTGGCCCGGATATACGACTGGCTGGACGACACGCTCGGGGCCGTGCGGAGCACTGCGCGCATGCTGGCCGACTGAGTCGGGCATCGAAGGACGGCGCTTCTCCAGGGGTGCCGTCCTTTCACCCGGCCTGCTTCACCTCCGTCTTCAGATCCCTCTACGGATCCCTCTTCTGGCCCTTCTTCAGATCCCTTTTCAGGTCCGCCTTCGTCCGTCTTCATGTCCGTCTTCACGTCCGTCTTCATGTCCGTCTTCATGTCCGTCTTCATGTCCGTCTTCATGTCCGTCTTCGGGGCCTGTCTTCGGGGTAGTTGCCCTACGCTCGATGCACGAAGCGTGTCCAGGCAATCACAAAGGGGTGTCCATGGAACCGATAGCGCCGGAACTGCTGACGGCTCTCGCGAGCGGGACGGCCGGTGCCGCCGGGCAGCAGATGTGGACGGCCCTGCGTGATCTGGTCCGGCGCCGGACGGACGTGGAACCGAACGGCATGGGCGAGTTGACCGCGCTCGCCGCCGCGGTCGGCAGCGCGGAACGCGCCGCGCTCGCCGAGCGGCTGGCGCAGGTGCTGGCCGAGCGGGCCGGGCGGGACTCCGTGTTCGCCGATGCGCTGCGGGCCTGGCGGCAGGACGCCCGCGACGTGGTCCGGACCGGGTCCGGCGACGTGCACAACGAGGTCTCCGGGGGCCGGCAGCAGACCGTCATCCAGGCCCGCGACGTCCACGGCGGCATCAATCTCGGCAACCACGGCGGATAGGCGCCGGGTGACGGGGCACGGGCAGCCCTCGGGGGACACGCACAACGTCACCAGCGGTGGACAGCAGGGCTTCCTCATCCAGGCGCGGGACATTGTGAACCTGTACGTCCAGCCGCACGTGGCGGTGGGCGCACGGGGGCTTGTCGCGGGCTTCGGACTGTATCTCCTGGCCGTGCGGCCCGAGTTGCCGCTCCCCCGCGGCTACGACCCGGGGCCGGTGCGGTTCGGCTGGCTGCTGCTGGCCCTGGCGGTGGCGTCCGGGGTTGCCGCACGGGTGCTGTCCGCGCGGCGCAGGAAGCGTGACCGGGCCTGGCAGTCGCCGGAGCACCTGCAGCGGGTCGCCGACGGTCTCGCCGACGTGCTGCGGCGGCAGTACGCCCGCGACGAGCGGCTGCTGCACATCTCGGAACCCCACCCCATCGAGGTGGAGTGGACGCCCGCGGGCCACAACCCGCGGGCCTCCGTCTCCGAGTACTTCGAGGGCACCCCCGACCGGAGGCTCGTCGTGCTCGGCGGTGCGGGCGCGGGCAAGACGGTGCTGGCCCTGCGGCTCGCCTCCGAACTGCTGGAGGCACGCGCCGCGAACTCTCCCCGGCCCGTCCCTCTGGTGGTCTCCCTCGCGTCCTGGAACCCACGGCGGGGACTGGCCCAGTGGCTGGCCCGGCAGTTGGCCGCCGACTGTCCCCAGGTGTGCACGCCCGTGCCCGGGGTCCGCCCCTACGATGTCGCCCTCCACCTCCTGCGCTCCACCGACCGCGTCCTGCTGATCCTCGACGGATTCGACGAACTGCCCGCCGCGCGCCGCAAGGACGCCCTGCGCCAGCTCGGCGAGAGCCTGCGGGGAAAGCCGTTCGCCCTCACCAGCCGTGAGGACGAGTACCGCGAGCACGCACCCGACCCGAGCGTGTTCACCCGCACGGAGATCGTCCTGCAGAGCCTCACGGACGACGCCGTGGGCACGTACCTCAACCCCTCGGGCTCGGACCGCTCCCCCTGGGCGCCGGTCCTGGACCGGCTGCGCGACACGCACGACGTGTCCGCCGAGACGGTTCGGCTGCGCGAGGTGCTGCGCGTGCCGCTCATGGCCGGACTGGCCCGGGTCGCCTACGGCTGGGACGGCAACCATCCCCGGGAACTGCTGTCCCCTGGCCGGTTCACCGAAGAAGGGGCGCTGGAACGGCACTTGTACGACGCGTTCCTCGACACCGCCTACAGCGCCTCCCACGACGTACGCGCCGAGCACGGCGGCTGGGAGCCCGACGACGCGCGCCGGTGGGTGGGCTTCCTCGCCGTCCGGATGAAGGCCGCCAACGAGCAGGACTTCGCGTGGTGGCGGCTGCAGGAGGAGATGCCGTGGCCGGTGCGGGGACTGTGCCTGGCGCCTTCGTATCTCCTGCTGGTCCTGCTGGTGGCGTGGACCGGCGTGGGAGTCGCGTGGTGGGGTGCACGACCGTCGGTCTGGGCCGCTTTCGCGCTGGTCTGCCTGCTCACCCTCTACGGCTTCGCCGCCGACCCCGAAGACGAGCGGACCTCCCCGTGGCGGTTCGCCCAGCCCACGGGGACGCAGGTGCGCACGGCACTGCGGGCCTGGAAGGTACGGGCGGTGGCCGCGGCCGGCGTGCTCACCGCCGGGGCCGCCGTCGCCGCGGCCGTGACCCACTGGTGGGTGGTGGCGGGCTGTTGTGTGCTCGTCCTCGGGGCCCAGCTGCAACCGGTCGTGCTCGCCGTGTGGCGGTTCGCCGATCCGGCGGCGGGCCTGTCCCCGAAGGAGGTGCTCCACGCCGACCGGCGCCTGGTGCTCACCCTCGGCTGGCTCGCGCCGCTGAGGCTCGGAAAGGGTGACCCGGGGGTCTCGTTGTATCCGCTGGCCCTGCCGCCGATGGTGTTCACCGTCTGGCAGTGGACCGGCCGCGGCCCACACGTCGCGACCCCGCTCGACTGGGCGATCGCCGTGGCCGCCACCCTGCTCGCCTGGTGGCTGTACGCCGCCGGCTTCTCTGCCTGGGGCCGGTACAACGCGGCCCGTGTCTGGCTCGCGGCCACCGGCCGACTCCCCTGGCGCCTCACGGCATTCCTCCAGGACGCGCACGCCAGGGGGGTGCTTCGGCAGGCCGGGGGCGTGTACCGGTTCCAGCACATCGAGCTGCGGAACCGACTGGCGGAGGCCTACGACACGGGTGAGTCCCGGCTCCGTACTCCGGTGCGGGCACCGTTCGCGCTCTCGGCCTCCCTCTGCGGTGGCCTCGCGCTGTTCGTCCTCTTCTTCAGCGCCGCGGCCGCAGAGCCTCCGCCGGACCCGGTCGCCTCCGCTCCCGAGGCGTGTTCGCTGCTGGACGGTCACGAGATGCGGCAGGTGATGACCGACGGCACGAAGTCCAGCAGTACGAAGACACACTTCGTCATGCTGCCGGGCCTGTGGCCGGGCGTCCCGGGCGGCCATGTGTGCGTCGCCTCCGAACAGTCCCCGTTCGCGCCGGACGTGGAGATCGGAACCGCCGCCGTGGGCTGGAAGTCGACCAAGCAGTTCAATGGAGTCCGGTACGCCACCGAGCAGTTCCGCACCATCCGGAAGCAACGCCTCGCGAAGGGAGAACAGCGGCTGGCAGGGCTCGGTGACGAGGCCGCCGAACTCGTCAAGAAGGACTGGTTCGGGATGTCGGCCATGGAGGCCGAGCCCTGGCAGGCGATGGTGCGGGTACGGGTCGGCAACGCACTGTTCGTCGTCACCTACGCCGAGGAGTTCGCCGGCCGGGAGCGCACCAGGGAGATCGCTGAGATCCTGATGCGTGACTTCCTGCGGCGCGCGGGCCTGGACGACTCCGGTGGCGGGCACGGGACGGGGACGCTGACGGCGAGCCGTCGCCGACTGGCCGATGTTCCGCGCGCCGAGATCCCGAAGCAGGGCACCAGGCTGGTCAAGTACACCCGCATCCCGGGCCAGTCCGTGTACGGGGCGACCTGGAAGGAGAAGGAGCGGTCGTACCTGTGGGCAACCTGGCGCCTGCCGTTCGCCTTCCGCGCGCCCAAGCCGCTGTTCTGCCTCACCGGCGGCGAGGGCGATCTCTTCACGTACAAGTGTGACCGCAGCGCCATGGCGACCGCGGCCGGACTGGTGCCCGACATCAGGATCCGGATCGCGTCCAACCTCGGCTGCGGGGCCTCGTGCCACGAAAGAGACGCCGACGCCTACGAACATGCTCTCCTGAAGTACGGCACCCCACGGTGGACGAGCATCCCGTTGGCCCCCGCGCGCGGTACGGCCGACTACGCGCAGGAGACCAGGACCGTGGGCCGGGAGCGGCGCTACGCCATGTATCTGCGCCGGAGCTTCGTCTGGCACAGCAAGGGGAGGCAGCTGACGTGGCGGGTGTGGGTGAAGGTGGACGTGCCGGTGAAGGACAGTGACCTGGCCCAGAAGGTGGTGAACGACATCTTCACGCAGTCCGGCGGGCGGGGCCGGGCCACGGGCGGGAGCTGAAGTCGTTCCGCCGGCGGTTGGGCGGCCGAGGACCGGACACCAGGCACCTGCGCGTCGGCCGCCGCCAGGCTGTGTTCCTCCCCTCCCGGACGCGCCGACAGCGAGGAGAACACCCGAGAGTCCCTCCGGCTCCGGCCGGGTCGGTCAGTTATTCCTTGACCTTGCCGTTCTCGACGGATTCCGCGATTCCGCCTCGGTAGCCATCGCAACTCTCCCCTTCCGTGAAGTTAATCAAATGCTCGATTGATAATATGGGCACCGCCAGAAACCTTGTCAAGCAATCGTTTGAGTTGTTTGGTGTCGCACGTGAGGACCGAGGGCCCCGTCCGCCGGTGCGGTTCCCGTCCGTCCGCGGGTGCGGTTGTCCTCCGTCGTGCGGCACGGGATGCTGAGGGAGCACGAAGGGAAGCGGTGCCATGGATCGTTTTCCGAATGCGGCCAACGTCGATTTCCACAGTCCTCTGGACCTCTCCAAAGCTGCCGCCGCGGTGCTGGACGCCGAGGGCCGCATCTCCGGGTGGGGATCCTCGGCCCAGCGCCTCCTCGGACATTCACCCGAGGATGTCCTCGGCCGGCCCGCCGGCCGACTGCTGGCGACGACCCCCGGACAGCGGCTGTCCGCCTTCTGCAAGTCGCACAAGCCCCGCAGCACCGTCCTGGACCTCTGCTGCCGGGACGGACGTATCCTGCGCGCGGCCGTCACGTTCAGCCCGCTCGATCATCTGGGCGTCGCCGCGACCGTCGTGGCCGCGGCCGACGTGGAGGCGCTGCGCAGTTGGGAGGCGCAGCTGGCGATGCTCCAGGGACTGGCGACCGAGTCCTCCGTGGGGCTGACGATCTTCGACACCGACATGCGCGTCGTGTGGGGGAACGTCTCCACCGACCTGGAGCTGGCGGGGATCGCCCAGTACATCGGCCGGCCGGCCGCGGATCTGTTTCCCGAGGGGGAGTTCATCTCCCGCCACCACCCCCCGGACGAAGACCAGATCATGGAGCACGTGCTGACGACGGGGGAACCGATCATGGGCATGCACTATCGCGGGCGTGCCCCCGCCGACCCAGTGCGCGAGCACGTCTGGTCGTGCTCCTACCACCGGCTGGTGGACGCCCGGGGCGAACCCCTGGGGCTGTTCGAGGAGTCCCTGGACATCACCGACCGCTACCGCGCCCAGGAACGGCTGTCGCTGCTCGTGCGGGCGGGAAAGCGCATCGGTGCCTCGCTGGACGTGCGCCGTACGGCCGCGGAGCTGGCCGACGTGGCGGTACCTCAGCTGGCCGACGAGGTGCTCGTGGACCTGCCGCCGGCGGTCATCGAGGGACGGCAGCCGCCGACGGGCTCGGCGCCCGGACACAGCCTGCTGCGCATGCACGGCCGGACCCCGGAAGAGTTCCGGACCAGCCCCGTCTCCTACCCACCGACGTCACCGCAGGCCCTGAGCCTGGCCACCAGCCGCCCCGTCGTCGACGCCTCCGCCACGGACGCTCGCTACGAGGCAGGACCATCCGCCTCGCACTACTGCCTCTTCGTGCCTCTGCTCACCCGCGACGCAGTGCTGGGCCTGGCCACCTTTCTGCGCACCAGCAACCCCGACCCCTTCGGCTCCGAGGAGCAGACCCTCGCCGTGGAACTGGCCGAGCGAGCCGCCGTCGGCATCGACAACGCCCGCCGCTACACCAGCCAGCACGCGGCCGCCCTGGTACTGCAGCGAAGCCTGCTGCCGCAGCACCTGCCCGAGCAGAGCGCGGTCGACGTGGCGTACCGCTACCTGCCTGCCGACAGCCGCGTGGGGGTGGGCGGCGACTGGTTCGACGTGATCCCGCTGTCCGGCGCCCGAGTGGGTCTGACCGTCGGCGACGTGGTGGGCCACGGCGTGCACGCGGCGGCGACCATGGGACGGCTGCGCGCCACCGTACGGACGCTGGCCCTGCTGGACCTGGATCCGGCCGAGCTGCTCACCCGGCTGGACGATCTGGTCGCGCAGGACTCGGAATCCCAGGCGGAGGACGGGCTGAGCGACGAGTCGCTCGGGGTGACCTGCCTGTACGCGATCTACGACCCGGTAAGCGGCCGGTGCGTCTGGGCGAGCGCGGGCCATCCCCAGCCGATCGTGGCCGACACGAGCGGCTCGGTGGCGTTGTCCGCGCTGGCGCCGGGGCCACCCCTGGGGCTCGGCGGCCTGCCCTACGAGAACGTCGAGCTGAACCTGTCCAGCGGCAGCGTCGTGGCGTTCTTCACCGACGGCGTCGTGGAGGACCGGCTCACCGACATCGACAGCGGAATCGACCGCCTGGCCCAGATCCTCGCCTGGCAACGCTCCCCGGTGGAGGAGCTGTGCGACCGGGCGCTGTCGGCCCTGCCACCCGGACCGCAGGCGGACGACGCCACGCTGCTGCTCGTGCGCACCCGGCGTCTGGGCGCCGACCATGTGACGGACCTGGAGCTGCCACCCGACCCGGCCGTCGTGGCCCAGGCCCGCACGCTCACGGAGCGCCAGTTGGCGACCTGGGACATGTCCGAACTGTCTTTCACCGCCGCACTCGTGGTGAGCGAGCTGGTCACCAATGGCATCCGGTACGCCACCGGGCCCGTCATGCTGCGGCTGATCAGGGACCGCTTCCTGCTGTGCGAGGTCTCCGACAACGCGCACACCGCACCCCACCTGCGGCGAGCGCGCAGGGACGACGAGGGGGGCCGCGGCCTGTTCCTCGTCGCCCAGGTGTCCCAGCGCTGGGGCACGCGGTACACCTCGTCCGGGAAGACCATCTGGGCCGAGCTGGCCATCCCCTAGGGGCCCTTGCCGCGGTGGACGCAGAGGAGCCCCTGGAGCGGCGGACGTATGGGAGCCGCTGCCGCGGTGGCCGCATGCTGACGCGCCGAGTCGCATGTGCCGGCTTCGAGGACGGGGGCTGCCCCGGGGCTGCCCATGGGCTGACCCCCCTCCCCAGGATTGCTCAGGCCTCGGCTCGGGCGATGAGCAGAGCGACGTCGTCCTCGCCCCCGGGAGGCCGCAGAATCTCCAGGATGAGGTCGCAGGTGCGTTCCGGATCGTGGCCACGTGTCGTGGTGAGTGCGTCGAGGAGGGTGTCCAGGCGGGCGTCGATGGGTTCGCTCCGGGTTTCGACCAGGCCATCGGTGTAGAGGGCCAGTTCGTCGCCGGGGCGGAAGGCGATGGTGGTGGCCTCGAAGGGGACACCACCGACGCCCAGTGGTGCGCCGGTGGGCAGGTCGAGCAGTTGCGCTGCCTGGCCGGCACGCATCAGGGCCGGGGGCAGGTGGCCGGCGAGGCAGATCCGGCACTGGCCCCGGTGAGGGTCGTAGACGCAGTAGATACAGGTGGTGATGGCCTGCTCGCTGCCCTCGGTGAGGTGATCGAGGTGGCGCAGGGCCTCGGCGGGGGCCAGGTCGAGCTCGGCGAAGGCGCGGGCGGCGGTGCGGAGTTGACCCATGGTGGCGGCGGCGTTGATACCGCTGCCCATCACGTCCCCGACGACCAGGGCGGTCTTGTCCCCCCGCAGAGGGATGGCGTCGAACCAGTCGCCGCCGACCTCGCTCGCGGCGCCCGCGGGCTGGTAGCGGCAGGCCACCTTCAGGCCCGGCAGGTCCGACGGGGGCTCGGGAAGCAGGCTGCGCTGGAGGGTGAGGGCCGCGTGGCGCTGCGTCTGGTATCCGCGGGCGTTGTCGATGCACACCGCGGCCCGGCCGGTGAGTTCTGAGGCGAGGAACGCGTCGTCGTCATCGAAGGGCGCGGGATTCCGGGTGCGTTTGAGTTCGAGGGCGCCGAGGACTTCACCCCGTGCCACGAGCGGCACGGCAAGGTAGGAGTGCACATCGGCGTCCACGAGGAGGGAGCCGGGCTCGGCATGGCGGGCGATGCTCCCCGGATCGGTGTTCCCAGGACCGGTGCTCCCCGGATCGGTGCTTCCGGCGTCCCGACGGGTGGTGTGCGGCACGAGGACCGGCAGGCAGGTGCGTACGCAGCGGGAGATCAGGCGGTCGTCGTAGTCGGTGAGTCCCCGGCGGCGATCGGCCACACAGACCGAGTCGGCGAGGCCGGCCCCGCGGACGGCAAGGACACGGAACCGTGGTGAGCCGGCGTGCGGCGCGCTCCGGTCGTGCAAGGCGTCGTCGAGAAGGACCACGGCCGCCACATCGGCCAGGACCGGTACGACGACGTCGGCGAGTTCGCGCGCCGTCGTCTCCAGGTCGAGGGTGCTGCCCACACAGGCGGAGGCCTTGGCGATGAGTGCCAGCCGCTGCCGGGCCTGTGCGGCTTCCAGTGCGGCCTGATGACGTTCGGTGACGTCGATGACGGAGTACGCCAGGCCCAGCACCCGCCCACCGGAATCCTCCAGCCGGTAGTACGAGACGGACCAGGCATGATCATGGTCCGGGTCGGCGGGGGGACGACAGACGATGGACCGGTCCACGACCGACTCGCCCGTCTCCAGGACACGGCGCAGGCGTGCCTCCGGGTCCGTGCCGAGGAAGGTCAGGATCTCTCCGACCGGCCGGCCGAGACGCTCGGCGGCGGACTGGCCGGTGATGCGTTCCAGAGCCGGATTCACGGCCAGGTACCGCAGGTCGGGATCCAGAATGGCCAGCCCGATCGGGGACTGGGACACCAGACGCATGGCCAGGGCGGCATCTCGCTCGACCTGTTGCACGGCTGCCTGGTCCGCGGCCAGGCCCAGGGCGTAGACGTCACCGAGGTCGTCCAGCAGCCGCATGTTGCGGAACTCCACCAGGCGTGTGCTGCCGTCCTTGTGCCGGATCGGGAAGGCCCCGGCCCAGTCGTTGCCGGATTCCATGACCTCGGCGAACAGCTTGATCACCTCGTCCTGGTGCTCCTCGTGCACCGTCAGCTGTGCCGCGAATTCACCCAGTGCCTCTTCCGAGGTGTAGCCGAAGAGTTCCTCGGCGTGGGGACTCCAGAAGACCACGCGGCCCTCCGCGTTCAGGACCACGGCGGCAACGCTCAGCAGATCGAGCAGGCCACTGGGCGGCGTGGCAGGACCCGCCGCCGGCCGGCCAGCGCCTGCTCGGGAGGAGTCCGTCATGCCCATTGCCTCATTTTCCCTCCCGCTCGGCGCTTCGGCTCGCGCCTGCCGGCGGGTGTTCCGCCTTCATCCATGGTCGCCCCAGCCGGGAAGCGCCCCTGCCCGGTGCGATCGCAACGCCGCAGACCGGACCGCGGAGCCGCCCATGAAGATCCCGAGCCTCCGAAGTACCCACCTGGTCGACTCGCACGCGCGCGTACGGCAGCCGGGCCCCCAGGAGCGAGGTTTGCCCGCGTGACGCACCTCGCATGTTGTTTAGTATTCAACCTCTTGCGCAGAAGCTTCTGGCTTGGAAGATTGATTGATGTGGGCGTCCCCCCGGGGGGACGGAACCCCGTCCTCACGAGAAACCCGAGGAGGCCGCCATGTCGGCATCGAAGAACCGACCACCGGGACTGCTCGTGCGGGTCGGCCGCCTCTTCGGCCGGCCCGCCGCCAGGCACGCAAGGCGCGTGTCCCCGCTCGCACCAGAAACAGAGGAACCCATCATGTTCAACATCGCCAACGTCAAGGCCGCCCCGAGCCCGGACCTGCTGACTCCCGACAACTCGGTGATGCTGTTCGTCGACCACCAGCCGCAGATGTTCTTCGGGACAGGCAGCGGCGACCGCACCGCGATCGTCAATGCCACCGTGGGCCTGGCGAAGGCGGCCAGGGCGTTCGGCGTGCCGACGGTTCTCACCACCGTGGCCGCCGAGTCGTTCTCCGGCCCGCTCCTGCCCCAACTGGCCGAGGTCTTCCCCGGTCAGGAGGTCATCGACCGCACCACGATGAACGCCTGGGAGGACAACGCGGTCGTCGAGGCGATCAAGGCCACCGGCCGCCGGAAGATCATCATCTCGGGGCTGTGGACCGAGGTGTGCCTCGTGCTCCCGGTGCTGTCCGCGCTCGGGCAGGGCTACGAGGTGTACGTGGTGGCCGACGCCTCCGGCGGTGTCACGCCACAGGCTCACGAGCACGCCGTCGCGCGCATGGTCAGTGCCGGCGCGGTTCCGGTGACCTGGATCCAGGTCCTGCTCGAACTGCAGCGCGACTGGGCGCGTGCCGAGACCTACCTCCCCGTCATGGAGATCGTCAAGGAGCACGGCGGGGCCTACGGCCTCGGCGTCGTCTACGCCCAGTCCGTCATCGGCGCCCACGCCGCGGGCTGACCACCGCGTCGCCGGCCCGAGGGCGGCCCCGCCCCGGGCCGACGCCGGCCCGCTGCCCGTGACCCACCAAGGCCCGTGCCGCCCCGCCAGGCCTGTGACCCGCCAAGGCCCGTGCCGCCCCGCCGAGGCCTGTGACCCGCCAAGGCCCGTGCCGCCCCGCCGAGGCCTGTGACCCGCCAAGGCCCGTGACCTACCAGGGCCTCTGCCCCGCCGAGGTCCGTGACCCAAGGAAACGACTGTGAATCTCCCTCATTCCTCGGCGCCCGGTGCGTCGGGCGGTCGTGAGCCGCTGCTGCCCGCCCTGATGACCGTGACCGCGGTGAGCGGCCTCATCGACGCGGTCAGCTATCTGGGGCTGGGCCATGTCTTCACCGCGAACATGACCGGCAACGTGGTCATCATCGGCTTCGCCGCCGCGGGCGTCCCCGGCTTCTCGGTGCTCGGCTCGCTGGTGTCACTGGCCGCCTTCCTGGTCGGAGCCGGGGCGGCCGGCCGCCTGGAGACCGTGATGGGCCGCCGCACGGCGCCCTGGCGGCTGCGCTGCGTCCTGCTGCTGGAAATGGCGCTGCTGGTCACGGCCACCGCCGTCGCCTTCACCGCGAGCCATGGGACCAACGTGCTCATCGCCCTGATCGCCGTTGCCATGGGCCTGCGCAACGGGACGGTCCGCAAACTCGCCGTTCCTGATGTGACCACGACGGTGCTGACGCTCACTCTGACCGGGCTGGCGTCCGACTCGCCCCTGGCAGGCGGTACCAATCCGCGGGCCGGCCGTCGGCTGGCCTCGGTGCTGGCGATGCTGGCCGGCGCCTTCGGCGGTGCGCTGCTCGTGCAGCACACGGGGCTCGGCTGGCCCCTGCTGGCGAGCACCTTCGGTACCGCTGCCGCCGCCTTGGCCGTACCGCGCCGTCCCTCCATCGACTGACCCGAGCCCGCCGGTCACACGACGCCTCCTACCTCACCGGGGCCGCGATCCCCCCTCACCGCGGCTGTACTCCCCCGCACCGAGGCCCCACTTCCGACTCAACCAGGCCCCACTTCCGCCTCACTGCGGCCCCACCAGCCGCTGCATCCCCTCGCCACCCTTCTGCCCCTTCACCCTCACCACCCTCCTGAGAACCCCCTGGCGAGAACCCTCTGCCCACCTCTGCCCGCTGGAGATGATTTCCGTGGCTGCTATGCCCGTGGCCGGCCTCCCTCCGGTCAGCGACGACCACGTCGCCGACCTCGTGGTCCGCAACGCCAAGATCTACACCGGTGACCCCGTGCGCCCGCAGGCCGGCGCCGTCGCCATCAAGGACGGCAAGGTCACCGTGGTCGGTGACGACAAGGACGTCGCCCCGCTGATCAGTGCCCGGACCCGAGTGGTCGACGCGCTGGGCCGCCGGGTCGTCCCCGGCCTCAACGACTCTCACCTGCACGTGATCCGCGGCGGCCTGAACTACGTCCTGGAACTGCGCTGGGACGGCGTGCCCACGCTGCGCCAGGCACTGGCGATGCTGCGCGAGCAGGCTGCCCGCACTCCCAAGGGACAGTGGGTCAGGGTGGTCGGCGGATGGTCGGCGGACCAGTTCGCCGAGAAGCGCCTGCCGACCCTGGCCGAGCTGAACGCCGCCGCGCCGGACACGCCGGTGTTCGTGCTGCACCTGTACCAGTCCGCCCTGATGAACCGCGCGGCACTGAAGGCGGCCGGCTACACCAGGGCCACCCCCGATCCCAGGGGCGGCCACATCGTGCGCGGCCGTGACGGGGACCCGACCGGCATGCTCCTGGCCGCCCCCAGCGCACTGATCCTCTACTCGACCCTCGCAGCGGCGCCCACCCTGCAGGGAGAAGACCTGAAGACCTCCACCCGGCACTTCCTTCGCGAGCTGAACCGGTTCGGCCTCACATCGGCCATCGACGCGGCCGGCGGCTTCCAGAACTTCCCCGACAACTACGGCACCGTCATCGACCTCGCCCAGGCCGGCCTGCTGTCGCTGCGCATCGCCTACCACCTCTTCCCGCAGACCCCGGGACAGGAGATCGACGACCTCAAGCGCTGGATCGGCATGGTCCGTCCCGGAGACGGCGACGAATGGCTCCGGCTCAACGGCGCCGGCGAGAACCTGACCTGGTCGGCGGCCGACTTCGAGAACTTCACCGAGCCCCGGCCCGAGCTGGCCGCGGACTACGAGGAAGGCTTCGAGCAGGCCGTGCGGCTTCTGATGGAGAACGGCTGGGGCTTCCGCCTGCACGCCACCTACGACGAGACGATCCGCCGCGACCTCGACGTCTTCGAGAAGCTCGCCGCCGAGGGGCTCTTCCCCGCGGGGAACCGCTGGCTGTTCGACCACGCGGAGACCGTCTCGGGCGCGAGCCTCGACCGCATCGCCCGGCTCGGCGGCGCCGTGTCCGTCCAGAACCGGATGTCCTTCCAGGGCGAGGCGTTCGTACGCCGTTACGGCGCCGCTGCCGCAGCGGACGCCCCGCCGGTGCGCGCCATGCTGGAGCGCGGTCTGACCATCGGCGCCGGCACGGACGCCACCCGGGTGTCCTCCTACAACCCGTGGGTCGCGCTGCACTGGCTGGTCTCCGGCCGGACCGTCGGCGATCTGGCGATCCACCCGCCGGAGAACCGTGTCAGCCGGGAGACCGCACTGACCATGTACACCCAGGCCGGTGCCAAGCTCACCGGGGAGCAGAACGTCAAGGGCATCCTCAAGCCCGGCTTCTACGGCGACCTCGCCGTCCTCTCCGACGATTTCTTCAGCGTCCCCGAGCAGGACATCCCGCACATCGAGTCCCTCCTGACCGTCACCGGCGGACGCATCGTCTACGCCGCGGCCGAGTACGAGGGGCTGGACGAGGCGATACCGGCGATCAGCCCGGCCTGGAGTCCGGTCGCCCACTACGGCGGCTACCAGGCCACCGTCAAGCCCAGTATCTCGGGCGCGCGACAGGCCGAGCTGCTCGGCCAGGCCGTCGCCGAGTCCGAGCAGCACCGGCACTGGCGAGCCCGGCGTGGCTTCGCCCCGGAGGCTCCGACAGAGATCTTCGACACCTGCTTCGTGCTGTGACCCACCACGACCGGCCCGCCGGCACTACCGCAACCGAAACCGCACCGACCACCCACCCATCGCACCCGCACCCGCACCCGCACCCGCACCCGCACCAACCACCCACGCATGAGGAGAGTGAGATGAACACCGGACTGCTGATCCTGAGGCTGGTCACCGGCCTGCTGTTCGTCGGGCACGGCATCCAGAAGGTCAGCCACCGCCTCGGCGGGCACGGGATCGAGGGCGGCGCGGCGGAGTTCCGAGCGGACGGGTTCCGCGGCGGCCGGCTCACCGCGGCCGCCGCGGGCCTCGGGCAGATCACTGCGGGACTGCTGCTCGCCGCAGGAGCGCTCACCCCTTTGGCGGCCGTCACGGCGGGAGGCGTCATGACGGTCGCGGCCACGGTGAAGTGGCGCAACGGGCTCTGGGTGCAGCACGACGGCTACGAGTATCCGCTCGTCCTGATCGTCCTGCCGGCCGTGCTCACGCTCACCGGACCGGGCCGCTGGTCGGTCGACCGGGCTGCCGGGCTGCTTCCCTGGGCCCCGTGGTGGGCAGCCACGGCCGTCGGCCTCGGCGTTTCGAGCGGGCTGATGACCCGCGCCCTCCTCGCACGGCCGGTCCCCGACCACTGAGCGAGCAGGAACATCTTCGCCGCCGAGGCGTTGAGAGTGGCATGGAGAGAAAGACGAGGGGTCGGCGCGGAGCCGTGTCACCGCCCCCCGCCGACAGTGGCGACGGCCGAGGTGCCGCCGAGAGCATTGATCGTGAACTGCTCGACTGGTGGATGCTGGTGATGCAGGGCTTCCACGCCACACAGGACTCCCTCGCGAGCGAGCTGGCCGAGCGCTTCAGCCTCGGCCAAGGCGCCTCCGACGTTCTGGTGCGCCTGCTCGCCGCCCCGCGGCACCGGATGCCGATGACCCGCCTGGCGCAGGAGGCGCGCATGTCCAGCGGCGGGTTCACCAAGCTTGCCGACCGGCTCTGCACGGCCGGTCTCACCCGACGTGTGACCTGTGAGGACGACCGGCGTCTGGTCTACCTCGAACTGACCGGCCACGGCGAGGACACGGCCCGCGCCGTATCTCAGGCGGTGACGCGGTTCCTGCGCGCCCGGGTCCTCACTCCTCTGGGGCGCGACGGGCTGGGCAGGCTCGCCGAAGCCATGGGCACACTGCGCGACGCCAAGGACGATCCCGGGAAGTGACGGCAGCACACGAGGCTTCGTGAAATGACGGCAGCACACGAGGCTTCGTGAAGCGACGGCGACGCACCGAGGCTTCGTGAAGCGACGGCGGCACACCGAGGCCTCGCCCACGTCGGCCGTGCCGGGTCTGCCGGTGCGGGCGACGCCCGGACCGTTGCCGCTCCGCCCTCTTCCTGGCGGTGTGCCCCGGTACACACGCGTGTTTCGTGCAGTGGGACGCGCGGATCGTGCAGGAATTCACGCGGGTGTCGTTCGCATACTCGGTGACTCAAAGGACCGATGCGACCGGCTGACACGCGGAGGCAGAGTTCAATGCGGACGTTCGTCTACACATCCCGCCCCTCGCGGGTGGTCTTCGGTGCCGGCACGGTCGACCGCCTGGCCGAGGAGGTCGAGCGGCTCGGCTGCTCGCGGGTGCTGCTGCTGTCCAGCGGGCCCCTCGCGGCAGCCTCGGCACGGGTTCGCCAGGCGCTCGGCGGCCTCCTGGCCGCGGAGTTCGGCGGCGCCGCGATGCACACGCCGGTCGAGGTGACCGAACAGGCACTCGACCTGCTCAGGGACTCGTCCGTGGACGGCATCGTCGCCGTGGGCGGCGGTTCGACGACGGGCCTGTCGAAGGCGCTGGCGCTGCGCACGGGACTGCCGCAGGTGATCCTGCCGACCACGTACGCCGGCTCGGAGGTGACCCCCGTCCTCGGTGAGACCCGGGACGGCCGCAAGGTCACCCGGTCGTCGCCGGAGATCCTGCCCGAGACCGTCGTCTACGACGTCGACTTCACCCTCACCCTGCCCCTGTCGCTGTCGGTCACCAGCGGCATCAACGCGCTCGCCCACGCCGTCGAGGCCCTGTACTCGGATGAGGCGAACCCGGTCACCGACCAGCAGGCCCTCGACGCGATCTCCCGCATCGCCCGGTCCCTGCCCCGCCTCGCGGCCGACCCGGCCGCCCCGGAGGCGCGCGCCGACCTGCTGCACGCGGCCTGGCTCGCCGGGACCTGTCTCGCCACCGTGGGCATGGGCCTGCACCACAAGCTGTGTCACACGCTCGGCGGGAGCTTCGATCTGCCGCACGCCGAGACGCACACCGTCGTACTGCCGCACGCCATGGCCCACAACGCACCCGCGGTGCCCGGCGTGATGCGTCGCATCGCCGATGCCCTGGGCGTGCCCGACGCTCCCAGCGGCGTGTACGACCTGGTCGCCTCCCTGGGCGGCCCCACATCGCTGCGCGACCTCGGCATGCCGGAGTCCGGTCTGGCCCGCGCGGCCGAGCTGGCCACCTCGACGCCGTACCCGAACCCGCGTGAGCTGACCACCGAGGGCATCACGGAGCTGCTGACCGGCGCCTGGCACGGCCGCCGCCCCGAGGGCGCCCCCTCCACGGAGGCCAAGCTCGCGCGTCTGACCGAGCAGGTCGTGGCCAGCTTCGCGCAGGCTCCGGACCCGCGCGTCCGGACCCTGCTGAGCGACCTGGTCCGGCACCTGCACACCTTCGTGGCGGCCAACGACGTCACCGATGCCGAATGGCAGTACGCCGTCGACTTCCTCACCCGTACCGGCGAGAGCTGCAGCCCGACCCGCCAGGAGTTCGTGCTGCTGTCGGACACCCTCGGTGTCTCCAGCACCGTGGATCTGCTCACCAACTCCCGTACGCCCCACACCACTCCGTCCGCGGTGCTCGGCCCGTTCTATGTGGAGGGCCCGCCCGACACCCCGCACGGCGGCGACATCTCCAAGGGACTGCCCGGTACCCCGCTCTGGGTGGACGTGCGGATCACGGACACCGAGGACGCGCCGCTCAGGAACGCGGTCGTGGACGTGTGGCAGTCCAACAAGGACGGTTTCTACGACGTCCAGCTCCCGGATCTGGACGGGCCGGTCCTGCGTGGCCGGCTGCGCACCGACGCCGAGGGGCGGATCACGTTCTGGTCCATCCTGCCGTCGGAGTACCCGATCCCCGGGGACGGGCCGGTCGGGCAGATGCTCGACGCGGTCGGGCGCCATCCCTTCCGGGCGCCGCACCTGCACTTCATGATCGATGCGCCCGGTCACCGCCGGCTCGTCACGCAGTTGTTCGTGTCGGGCGGCCCCTACCTGGACAGCGACACCGTCTTCGGCGTCAAGGACGAGCTCGTCGTCGACTTCGCGCCGCAGACCGGCCCCACCCCCGACGGCCGCCCGGTCGACGGCGAGTGGCGCCGGCTCGAATACACCTTCCGCCTCGCCCCCCTGGCCGGATGACCGAGGAGCGCCCGCCCATGACCACCACCGACACACCACGCACGTACGACACCGACGTCCTCGTCGTCGGCAGCGGTCCCGCCGGGGGTTCTGCCGCGCTGCTGCTGGCCACCTACGGCATCCGGACCCTGCTGGTCACGAAGTACGGCTGGCTGGCGAACACGCCGCGGGCGCACATCACCAACCAGCGCACCATGGAGGTCCTGCGCGACCTCGGAGTGGAAACCGAGGCGCTGGCCGTCGGCAGCCCGTCCCACCTGATGGGCGACACGGTGCTGTGCACCGCGCTGACCGGGCAGGAGATCGGCCGAATCCGCAGCTGGGGCACGGGGCCCGCGACGGCCGGCGAGTACGCGGCGAAGAGCCCCTGCGAGATGATCGACCTGCCGCAGACCTACCTGGAGCCGATCCTGGTGAACAACGCGGCGGCCCGCGGTGCCAAGGTGCGCTTCGACACCGAGTTCCTCAGCTTCACCCAGGACGAGAACGGCGTCACCGCGCTGCTGCGCGACCGGGTCCGCGGCGACGAGTTCACCGTACGGGCCCGCTACCTGATCGGCGCGGACGGCGGGCGCAGCGCGGTCGCCGAACAGCTCGGCCTCCCCTTCGACGGCCGTATGGCCAAGGCCGGCAGCATGAACATCGTCTTCAAGGCCGACCTCGCCCGGTACTGCGCCCACCGGCCGAGCGTCCTGTACTGGGTACTGCAGCCCGGGGCGGAGACCGGTGGCATCGGCATGGGCCTGGTCCGCATGGTGCGTCCGTGGAACGAGTGGCTGCTGGTGTGGGGGTACGACATCGAGCAGCCGCCGCCGGAGGTGGACGAGGAGTCGGCGCGGCAGATCGTGCGTGACCTGGTCGGTGACCCGGACCTGCCGGTGGAGATCACGTCCACCTCGCTGTGGACGGTCAACCACAGCCATGCCTCGGCGTATTCGTCCGGGCGGGTCTTCTGTGCGGGCGACGCGGTGCACCGTCATCCGCCGTCCAACGGGCTCGGGTCCAACACCTCGATCCAGGACTCCTACAACCTCGCCTGGAAGCTCGCCATGGTGATCCGTGGCGAGGCCGGCCCCGCGCTGCTCGACAGCTACTCCGCCGAGCGGGCCCCCGTCGGGCGGCAGATCGTCGAACGGGCCAACCTCAGCCGCGACCAGTTCGGCCCGATCTTCGAGGTGCTCGGCATCGGCGCGGGCAGCGACCACGCGACGATAGCCGACGGCCTCGCGGCGATCGGCGCGCCGACGTCCGAGGGCGCCGAGAAGCGCCGTCTGCTCGAAGAGGCCATCCGGCTCAAGAACTACGAGTTCAACGCGCACGGCGTCGAGATGAACCAGCGTTACGTCTCCTCCGCGGTGCTCGCGGACGATGGCCTCCCCGGCGAAGTGTGGTTGCAGGACCGTGAGTTGGTGGCCCAGCCGACCACGCGGCCCGGCGCGAAACTGCCGCACGCCTGGCTCGTCGACTCCCGGGGCGAGCGGCTGTCCACGCTGGACGTCGTCGGTGACGGCGCCTTCACCGTGCTGACCGGCCTGTCGGGCGACGTCTGGGACACGGCCGCGGCCGCCTGCCGGGCGGACCTCGGCGTCCCGCTGCGCGTGGTGCGCATCGGGGACGACAACTCCCGTGACGCGTACGGCGAATGGAGCCGGGTCGGCGAGATCGCCGAGGACGGCGTGCTGCTGGTGCGCCCGGACGGCCATGTCGCCTGGCGGCGCGCCACCGGCCCCGCAAGCCCGCGGTCGGCCCACGACGAGCTGCTCGGCGCACTGCGCCGGGTCCTGGCCCGGTAGGAGAGAACGCGATGGACAAGGTGATGGCCACGGCCGAGGAGGCCCTGGCGGACGTCACGGACGGACGGTCGTTCGCCGTCGGCGGCTTCGGGCTGAGCGGCGTCCCCGAGGTCCTCATCGGCGCCCTGTACGACAGCGGGGCGAGCGGTCTGACGGTGGTGTCGAACAACTGCGGCGTCGACGGCCGCGGCCTCGGCATCCTGCTGGCCGCGGGCCGCATCGCCCGGGTGACGGGCTCGTACATCGGCGAGAACAAGGAGTTCGCCCGCCAGTACCTCGCGGGCGAGCTGGAAGTCGAACTGACGCCGCAGGGCACGCTCGCCGAGCGGCTGCGGGCGGGCGGCGCCGGTATCCCGGCCTTCTACACCACGGCCGGCGTCGGCACACAGGTCGCCGACGGCGGACTGCCGTGGCGCTACGCCGCTGGGGGCACCCCCCGGACGGAGTCCGGGGGAAGTACGGTCGCCGTGGCCTCGCCGCCCAAGGAGGTGCGGGCCTTCGACGGCGTGGACCACATCCTGGAACACGCCATCACCACGGACTACGCGCTGGTCAGGGCGGCGCGCGGGGACCGCCACGGCAATCTCGTCTTCCGCCGCGCGGCGCGCAACTTCAATCCGCTGGCCGCCATGGCCGGGCGCATCACGGTCGCCGAGGTGGAGGAGCTGGTCGAGCCGGGCGTCCTCGGCCCCGACGAGATCCATCTGCCGGGCGTGTTCGTGCAGCGCGTCGTGGCGCTGACCCCCGAGCAGGCGGCGGACAAGGGAATCGAGAAGAGGACGGTGCGCGGGCGATGAGCTGGAGCAGGGACGAGATGGCGGCGCGCGCCGCGGGCGAACTGCGGGACGGCGACTACGTCAACCTGGGCATCGGACTGCCCACCCGCGTGGCCGACTTCCTGCCGCCGGGCGTCGATGTCGTCCTGCACTCGGAGAACGGGCTGCTCGGTGTGGGACCGTACCCCTCGCCCGACGAGGTCGACCCGGACCTCATCAACGCGGGCAAGGAAACCGTGACCGTACGGCCGGGGGCGTCCTTCTTCGACTCCTCGCTGTCCTTCGCCATGATCCGCGGCGGCCACATCGACACCGCCATTCTGGGCGCGCTCCAGGTCTCGGTCCGCGGTGACCTCGCCAACTGGGCGGTCCCCGGAAAGATGATCAAGGGGATGGGCGGTGCGATGGACCTCGTCCACGGCGCCGGCCGGGTCGTCGTGCTGATGGAACACCTGACGAAGGCCGGCGACTCGAAGATCGTGCAGGAGTGCACGCTGCCGCTGACGGGCCGCGGCTGCGTGGACCGGATCATCACCGACCTGTGCGTCCTCGACGTCACGCCGCAGGGTCTCGAACTCGTCGAGACCGCACCGGGTGTGACGGCCGAACAGATCGCCGCCCGGACACCCCTGACCCTCCGTCGCGAGAAGCCCGCTGGGAGCAATCGATGATCGAGCGACCGCGTGACGTGTACGTCGTCGATGCCGTCCGTACCCCCTTCGGCCGCTACGGCGGCGCCCTGGCGGACGTACGCCCGGACGACCTGGCCGCCGGAGTGCTGCGCGCCCTGGTCGACCGCAGCCCCGGCCTGGACCCCGCGCGCATCGACGATGTGCTGCTCGGCAACGCCAACGGCGCGGGCGAGGAGAACCGCGACGTGGCCCGCATGGCCGCCCTGCTCGCCGGGCTCCCGGTCACCGTGCCCGGCGCCACGGTCAACCGGCTGTGCGGCTCCGGTATGGAGGCCGTCGTCCAGGCGGCCCGCGCCATCGCGCTCGGTGACGCCTCCATCGCGGTGGCGGGCGGCGTCGAGTCGATGAGCCGCGCACCCTGGGTGCTGCCGAAGCCGGAGCGCGCCTTCCCGGCGAAGGACCAGCAGCTGTACTCGACGACACTGGGCTGGCGGATGGTGAACCCGCGGATGCCCGCTCAGTGGACCATCCCGCTCGGCGAGAGCGCGGAACTCGTGGGCGCCAAGTACGCGGTCACCCGTGCGGCGCAGGACGCGTTCGCCCTGGCCAGCCACCGCAACGCCGCCCGCGCCTGGCGCGAGGGCCGCTACGCGGGAGAGGTCGTGCCCGTCGAGGGCGTGGATCTGACCCGTGACGAGGGCATCCGGGACGACACCTCCCTGGAGGCCCTCGCCCGGCTCAGGCCCGCCTTCACCGCGGACGGCACCATCACCGCCGGCAACGCCTCACCGCTCAACGACGGGGCGGCCGCCCTGCTGCTCGCCGACGAGGAAGGGCTGGCCGCGATCGGACGTGAGCCCCTGGCCCGCGTGCGGGCGGCTGCGGTGACGGGCATCGAGCCGCAGTACTTCGGACTCGGCCCGGTCGACGCCATCCGCAAGGTGCTCGCCAAGGCGGCGGTCGCTCCCGGCGATCTGCACACGATCGAGCTGAACGAGGCTTACGCGGCACAGGCGCTGGCCTGCTTGGCCGGGCTGCCGGAACTGGACCCCGAGGTGGTCAACCCGCGTGGCGGCGCCATCGCCATCGGCCACCCGCTGGGCGCGTCGGGCGCGCGCATCACCGGAGCGGTCGCCCACCAGCTGGCCGCCGCGGGCACCGGCACGGGCCTGGCGGCGCTGTGCATCGGGGTGGGCCAGGCTCTGGCGCTGGTGCTGGAGCGCTGAGGAAAGGCCCCCGCCTCCTCAAGCACCCCGGAGGTGAGTCGGCGACGTTGCGGGACAGCACACCTGGGTCCTGTGGTCGACCTCCTGCCGCCGCGGGAATGACCGCCCGGGTACGGCTGTTGTGATCTCCCGACCGACAGACGATCAACGACGGGGGCGGGCCATGACGCACGACGACGGCAGGGTGTACGGGACCGTGGAGGCGGGCTTCGAGGGCGTACGGGAGGAGTTCGCCGCGGTGCTCGGGGAGATGCGCGACGCGCCCGAGGCACAGCTCGTGGTGCACGTCGACGGCCGCCGGGTGGCCGACCTGTGGGCCGGTCCCGGTACGACGGCGGACACGCTGACCGGCCTCTTCTCCATCACCAAGGGTGCCGCGCACCTCGTGGTCGCGCTCCTGGTCCAGGATGGCGTGCTCGACCTGGACCGCGAAGTGGCCGCGTACTGGCCGGAGTTCGGGGCGGAGGGCAAGGATCGGCTCACCCTGCGCGAGCTGCTCGCACACCGATCCGGCGTCGTTGGCGTCGACGGCGGTTTCACCGTCGGTGAGTTGGCCGACGACCGGCTGATGGCCGCGCGGCTCGCGGGCCAACGGCCGTTCTGGGAGCCGGGAACGGCGTACGGGTACCACGGTTTCGTGATCGGCGCCCTGACCGGCGAGGTCGTGCGGCGGGTGACCGGCCGCTCGATCCAGGAGATCTACGAGGCGCGCGTCCGGGCGCCGTACGGACTCGACTTCCACCTGGGCCTGCCGGAGGCGCTCGAATCGCGCTGCGCCGAGGTGCTGCCGCTGCTGCCGACCCCGGAGGAGGCCGAACGGCTCGCGGCCGGCGCCGCGGCCCCGGACAGCATCAGGGGCATCGCGTTCAACCAGAACGCGGTCCCGCCGACCGATCTGGTGGCCTTCGCGAACACCCGGGCCGTGCGCGCGCTCGGGCCCGCCTCGTCCGGCGGCGTCGGCACCGCGCGGGGTGTGGCGGGGATGTACGCCGCGGCCATCTCCGGGGTGGACGGCCGGGTGCCGCTCCTGAAGCCGGAGACCATCACCGAGTTCGCCCGGGTCCACTATCGCGGTACCGATCTGGTCACCGGGAACGAGGACGTCTTCGGCCTGGGCTTCGAGGAACTCAGTGGCCGCTATCGCGTCCTGGGCCCGGACGCGTTCGGCCACAGCGGGGCGACCGGCTCACTCGCCCTCGCCGACCCGGACAGCGGCGTCGCCTACGCGTACACGCGCCGCCGCTTCGGCATGCCGTCAGGGTTCGGCGCGGGCCCGGAGAACTATCGGCTGATCGAGGCTGCGGTACGGGCGGCCGGCGCGCGCCAGGTGTATTGATCACGAGCGCCTGCACACCTACCACCACCGCTGCCACACCGCACCCGGCGGCCGGCCACCCATCACCCGCGTGAACAACCCTGCGGGTCAGTACAGCTGGGCCTTGTCGTCGAACCGCGCGTCCGGCAGTTCACGGCGACGTGACACCCCACCGTGATCCATCGGCCGAGATCGCTTGAAGGCGGTGCCCAGGACGCCGCCGCAGCCGGACCGGCGCAGCGGCCGGGGAGCCACCCAGCCGGGCACGCGCCTCCTCAGCCGGACCGCCGCAGGGCCGCCGGGGTGGTGCCCAGCCGGGCACGCATCACCCGGGTGAGATGCTCCTGGTGGGAGAAGCCGCAGGCGGGGGCCACCTCCGCGATCGGGGCGGAGCCGGTGCGCAGCATCCGGCAGGCGGCCTCCAGGCGAAGCCCGAGCAGGAACTGGTGAGGTGAGTGGCCTGTGCTCGCCCGGAATCTCCGCGTGAACTGGCTCGGGCTCAGCGCAGCCTCGGCGGCGAGGTCCGCGATCGGCAGAGGTTCGGCCAGGCGCTGCTGCATCAGCTCGCGGACGGCGGCGAGCTGCCGGCCGGACAGCCCGGACCGGTCGGGCGGGGGCGCGGTCGCGCGGGTGCCGTGGCGGCGTGCGAGCTGGGCGGCGAGCATGCCGGTGAGGTGGTCGATGTACGTGCGGGCCGACGGCTCCCAGGAGCGGACCGCACCCTCCATCGCCAGCATCAGCTGTTCGGCGAGTGGATCACTGGCCCCGAGTTCCTCGGACAGCTCCACGGGCTGCCCGGCGTTCGCGTCCCGCAGGGCGTCGTCCGTGAGGTAGGTGTGGATCGTCTCCAGCCGCCCGCCGAGCTCGACGGCGAGGGCCCGGCCGGCCGGCTGCAGGAAGAGCCCACCGGCCGGGACCGTCCGTGACCGCCCGTCCGCGCCCTGCCCGCGCCGTACGGTGACGGGTCCGCTGAGGTGCAGGATCAGCAGATGGGTGGGGGCCGGATCGAACGCGGCGCGGTAGGGCTGCTCCTGCTGCGCGGAGAGATACAGCCGGTCCCATCCGAGCCCTGTGCTGGTGTGTCGTGTGCGCACGCCGGGCTGTCGCAGCATGCCGACCGTGTCCGCCAGCCCCAGTTCCGTCATGGTGCGACCTCCTCTCGGCACCCCACATGATTGAATAGTAAATCAAATGCGGGGCCGGCGAGAAGGAACCGGACTCGGCTGCGCCGGTGCCGGGGCGGCCCCCCCTGTGAGTTGCCTCACCCACCACGGTCGGCTCCTGCGCACAAACTCGCTGGCCAGCAGCCCGCTCGCGCATCCGGCGAGCGACCATTGGCCGGATACGTCAGTAATCTGTCATTGCAGCCAGTGTGGTGATCGATACAGGCTGTGACCGTGTTAGAGCGACGTGTTGTTGTGGTGGTGTACGCGGGCGCCATGGCCCTGGACATCACCGGACCGATCGAAGTGTTCGACACGGCCAACCGGCTTCTCACCCCGTCGGGCGCCCCCTACCGGATCGACCTGGTGTCCGCCGACGCACCGCTGGTTCGCATGAGTTCCGGGTTGGCCGTAGAAGCCTCACCACTGGAGGCGGGGCAGGGCCCCATCGACACGCTTCTCGTGCCGGGTGGCTGGAGCCTGGGCGAAGCACTCCGGGACCGGGCGCTGGTCTCCTGGATCAGTGGGGCAGCAGCCCGGTCGCGCAGAGTGGCCTCCGTATGCGGCGGATCCTTTCTGCTGGCCGAGGCGGGCCTCCTGGACGGCAGGCGCGCCACCACGCACTGGGCGTACAGCGAAGCGATGGCCTGCCGCTATCCGGACGTGACGGTGGACGCCGAGCCGATCTTCGTCTGGGACGGCCCCTACGTGACCTCGGCAGGGGTGTCGACCGGGATCGACATGGCGCTGGCCCTGGTGGAGGCCGATCACGGTGCGGCGCTCGCGCTGGAGACGGCCCGGTTCCTGGTGCTCTTCCTGAAACGGCACGGAGGGCAGTCCCAGTTCAGCGCCGTCCTTGAGGCCCAGCTGGCCGACCATCCGCCGATCCGGACCGCACAGGAATGGATCCTGGACAACCTGCACAACCCGTTGCCCGTGGCCGAGATCGCCCGGCGGGCCAACATGAGCCTGCGCAACTTCGCCCGGGTCTTCAGGCGCGAAGTGGGCGCGACGCCCGGCCAGTACATCGAGCGGACGCGCATCGCCCGCGCGCGCGACCTGCTGGAAACCACCGACCTGACGATCAATCAGGTTGCCGCCCGGTGCGGGTTCGGCGCCCCCGAGACGTTCTTCCGTTCCTTCGGACGAACCCTGGGGCTCACCCCGAAGGAGTACCGGCACCGCTTTCAGGTCATCTCGCCATCCGGCCTCATCGACCGGCACCATGAGACGGACAGGAGCCCCGTATGATCACCCCGACCTCGGAGTCACCCGGGGCAGGAACGGTACGTCTGGTCGACCACCTGGCCGGGGAACTCGCCAGGGCCGGCGTCACCCACATGTTCGGCGTCGGCGGCGCGAACATCGAGGACCTGTACGACGCCGTGCACCGTGGCGGCACCGTCCGCTGCGTCGTCGCCAAGCACGAGTTCTCCGCCGTCACGATGGCCGACGGGTACGCCCGAACCACCAATCGCCTGGGCGTGGTTGCGGCCACCTCGGGCGGCGGTGCGATGAATCTGGTGCCGGGCCTGGCAGAAGCGTCGGCGTCCCGGGTCCCCGTGCTGGCCCTGGTGGGCCAGCCGCCGACCGGCCAGACGGGTCACGGGGCGTTCCAGGACTCCAGTGGCAAGGGGGGTTCCTTCGACATCGCGGAGGTCTTCGCACCGGTCTCCCGGTTCTGCGCCTGGGTCGAGGACGCGGACGCGCTCATGGAGTTGCTCCCCCGGGCGATGGCGGCGGCACAGGCCGATCCGCGAGGGCCGGCGGTCCTGCTGCTGCCCAAGGACGTGCAGCAGGCACAGATCCGGCTGCCTGGCCACGACCGGACGCCGACACCGACACCGACACGGTCACCGGACGGGGCGGCGACGACGCCGATACCGACACCGGACGTCCCGACGACGACACCGGACGTGGCGACGACGACGCCGACCCCGAACCGGCCGACGACGACGCCGATGGCGGACGTGCCGCCGACGCCGATGCCGGCGCCATCGGCTCCGCGGCTCGACAGCTCGGCCCTCACCGCCGTGTCGGACATCCTCCGCGGGGCCGACCGCGTCCTCGTCGTCGCCGGTGAAGGCGTCGCCGCCGCGGACGCACGTGCGGAGCTGGCCGAACTGGCCGGCAACCTCGGAGCGTGGGTGGCGGTCACCCCCGACGCCAAGGATGTCTTCGACAACCGTGATCCCCGGTTCGCCGGCGTGGCCGGAGTGATGGGCCACGCCAACGTCGAGGAGTGCCTGTGGCGGGCCGAGGTCTGCCTGCTGGTCGGTACCCGGCTGCCGCTCCTGGCACGCGCCGGCCTCGACCGGGCGCTGGCCGCCACCGACGTCGTGTGTCTCGGTCCCGAACCGCCGTTCGTGCCGGGCACCGCGCTGGGCGGGAGCCTGCGGGACGTGCTGCGCGCGGTGACCGGCCGGCTCCCGCCACGCGCACGTGCCTGCCCGCAGCACGCCGGTCCCGTCCCCACCCCCATGCCGGACAGGGCTTCCCGGGGACCGGGACGAACCGTCCCCTACGCCCAGGCGATCGCCGCGGTGGAGGCCGCACTTCCCCAGCGTGCGCACGTGTTCGTGGATGCCGGCAACGCAGGGGCCAGCGCGGTCCATCTCCTCCCCGCACCCCGCCACGGCCGCTTCGTGGTGGCGGTCGGCATGGGCGGCATGGGCTACACCTTCGGCGCGGGCATCGGCGCCGCGCTCGCCACCGGGCAACGCACCTACGTACTCGCCGGCGACGGGGCCTTCTTCATGCACGGGACGGAGGTGCACACCGCCGTGGAGTACGCGGCCCCCGTGACCTTCGTCGTCTTCAACAACAACGCCCACGCCATGTGCGCGCTGCGCGAGGAGTTCCTCCAGCAGGGCAACCGCAGCGACGACCTGTTCGGCCGGACCGACATCGCCGCCGCGGTGGCCGCCGCCTTCCCCCGTCTCGACGTCACCGGAGCCGACGACGCGGCGCAGTTGCGCACGGCACTGCTGCGCGCCAACGCGAGCGGCGGCCCCGCGTTCGTCGCGCTGGACTGCGACCCGAAGGAGATCCCTCCGTTTCTTCCCTTCCAGTCCTTCGCCACAGACACCGACCGCACCGACCACCCCGGCAGCAAGGAGAATTCGGATGAGCGAGGAATCGTCCACGTTGGCTGACATCCCCGGCCTGATGCGGATCGAGAACCCCGGCAAGGAGGAGCTGACCGCCCACTGCATGGAGCTCACCCACGCCGTCTACCCCCACCATCAGGTCTACGGGCAGTACTGCACCATCCACGAGTACGTCGACTGCCCCCCTGAGTCGGCCTACGACTACCTCCGCCAGGGCCACCACCTGGAGGAGTGGACCTGCAGCCTGCGGGACTTCGCACCCACCGGCACACCGGGGCTGTGGGTCGGCCACGACCGGCTCGAGGACGACACCAGGATCTACTGCAGGGTGACCGCCCACCCCGAGGCCATGACCGTGGACTACCACTGCTCCTGGGACCAGGGCGACAAGCTGTGGATGATCTACCTGATGCGTGTGGTTCCGGCCCGCCTGGTGCTCGACAAGCCGGGATCGGTGATCACATGGACCAACTGCCGGCACCCCTACTACGACGCCAACCCGCACCCCGGCATGGCACCCCGCCCGGACCGGCCCTGGGTGGGCGACTACTGGGACCTGTTCTACGCGGGCCACACGCTGGAGATGAACAACCTCAAGGCCATCCTGGAACACCGCCACCGCAACGGCCTGCCCGTCAGCGTGGCTCCGGCGACGGCGGTCCCGCGGTGACCACGGTCAGTCTCACCGACGTCGCAGGCTATCTCCCCGGCGAGCCGGTTCCCGCCGAGTTCTACACCGACTACCCCGGAGCCGAGGACAAGCTCCGCAACCATCCCATGTTCAAGGTCCCGCCGCTGCGGCATCACGTGACTGCGCAGGAGACCAACGCGGACATGGTCGAGCGGGCCGTACAGCCCCTGATCGAACGGCACGGCAGAGCCGCGATCCGGGGCGTCGACGTGCTGTTGGTGCACAGCCAGCTGCCCGACCTGCCCTTCGTGGGCGCCGGCACCGAGGTGGCGCGCCGGCTGGGGCTGAAACCGGAGTGGCTCGTCGACATCGCCAACGCGGGCTGCGCCTCGTTCGTCCACATGCTGAAGCTGGCCCGGCAGATCCTCACCACCACCGATGCGAAGACCGCGCTGATCTGCAACGCGCAGAGCGCCGCGGGCCAGTGGTTCACGCAGTCCGAGGTGCGCAGACTCGCCCAGGCGGCCATTCCGGGCGACGGCTGCGGCGTCGGGTATGTGACGAGATCGGCCGACACCCCGGTCCTCGACGTGGAGACCCGGCACATCGGCGAGTACGCCGGGGAGATGACCGTGGCGGTCGACGACGGCCGCAAGTACTGGGAGCCGGGAGAGTCCCAGTTGCGGATCGGGTTCACCGACTCCAGCGTGGCCAAGGTCCTGGCACGCGGCAACCGCCTCGTGCCGGAGGCCGTCACGGACCTGTGCCGACGGCTCGGCGTGGCGACCGGCGACATCGACGTCCTCATCACCAACCAGCCGAACCGCACCTTCCTGCGGAACTGGCAGGAGGCGCTGCAACTGCCTGCCGAGCGGCACCTGAACACCTTCGACCAGTACGGGAACCTCTTCGGAGCGGCCATCCCGATCACCCTGGACCACGCGATCCGCTCGGGTCGGGTGAAAGACGGTGACCTGGTGGTGCTGGCGGGATTCGCCCACGCGGGCGACTTCGCCGGCGCCGCCGCCGTCCGCTGGCGCGGCAGCCGGGGATGACCGGGTCCCCCGCGGCCCTCGGCAGCTGCGAGCGGTGGGGACCGTAGCCTGCCCGTCGGCGGTCTGCACGCGGGGCTCCGCTCAGCCCACGATGCCGTTCTCCCAGGCCCACGCCGCGATCTCCACCCGGTTGCGGGCCGGGAGTTTGTCCTGGATGCGGCTGAGGTGGCTCTTGATCGTGCTGAGGGACAGCGTCAGCTCTTCGGCGACCTCGTGGTGGGTGCGGCCGCGGGCGACCAGTGTCACCACTTTGAGCTCCTGCGGGGTGAGCCGTCCTTCCTCGCCGTCATGGGGCCGTCGGGGTCGGGGAAGTCGGCGCTGATGCACTGCCTGGCCGGGCTGGACCGGCCGACGTCCGGCACGATCACCATCGAGGACACCGACATCACCACGCTGTCCGAGCGGCGGCTCACGGACCTGCGGCGCGACCGCATCGGCTTCGTGTTCCAGCAGCACCACCTGCTGTCCGAGCTGAACGGCTCCGAGAACATCCTGCTGCCGCTGCGGATGGCGGGCCGCCGGCCCGACCCGGCCTGGCTGGAGGCGGCCGTGGACGCACTGCGCATCGGCGACCAACTGTGACGGCGTCCCCCGGAGTTGTCCGGCGGCCGGCAGCAGCGCGTCGGGATCGCCCGCGCGCTGGCGGGCCGGCCCGCCGTCGTCTTCGCCGACGAGCCCACGGGCAACCTGGACGCCGCCGTCCATCCGACGAGCTCGTACGCGGTCCCGTACGGCCAGACCTACACCAAGGGAACCCTGACCTGGTACAACAGGTCGGTCCAGCTCACCGGGGAGCAGAAGTCGGTCAGCACGTCGAGCTGCCGCCTGACCTACATCGCGGCCTACCGGTCCGACGGCGGCCCCCACTACACACGGCTGAGCGAACGCACCACGAAGCCGGTCTGCGGCAAGTCGATCGGCATCTCCGTGGCCGTCCCCGCAGACGTCGTCGGCGGAGCGGACTACGTGTACATCTGCCTGGACGACACACGCAACCACCTGAACTGCCTGACCTTCGACAGGCCGTAGCCGGATACCGATCCGATGGGCTGCACAGCCCTTGGTGCGCAGGGGCCGTCCGTACTCCGTGACGGCTCCTCCTCCTTGAAGTCACCCGGCAGCCGCCCCCTGCCGCCCTGTACCGCATGCGGGCGGAGGGCTCCCCGTCCGCCGACCACCGCAGAGGTGATGCTCAAGATCTCCTCAAAGCTGCGGAACCCCACCTGCCGGATGGTGCACCCTGCCTGGCAGGACCACGTACACAAGGGGGGAACACCTATGAAGGCCCTGTTCAACCGAGCCGTGACTCTCATGCGGGACATCGTTTCGGGCCGTCAGCGTCTGAAGACGTACGGCGACCCGGAGGCCCACCGTCACCGCCACAACCGCGACGCCAACCTCGCCAACCACCACATCCCGGCACCGCAGATGCCCATGAACGGCCCCGGTGGTTTGTAGACCGCGCTCATTGCCGCCGCCTACCGCACACCCAGCCGGTCGACCGTGGCGTCCTCGGCCGGCTTCGCTCCAGAACAGCCGGGGCCTTCGTCACGCGTGGGAGCGCGAACGGCGTCGGGAACACGCCAGCGGATGATCCTCCACGGAGGATGGATGCGGGCTTCGTAGCATGAGCCGATGATCACGTCCGAGGAACGGCGCCCCGAGCAGCGGCGCGAGCGGCAGCAGGCGGTGCACCGTCACCGTCTGTTCGCCCTCGGCCTGGTCGGGACCGGCGTGGCGGTCGTCGCGGCGTTCGTGTTCCGGGCCGGGTCCGAGGACACCGCCTCCATCGGCCCCGCCCAGGCCCCCCTGCGGCCGACCGGGACCACGATGTCCGGTGCGCCGGCACCGCCGCACCCTGCCGGCATCGTGCGGATCGCCGCCGTGGGCGACATCGTGATGGGCTCGCTCCCGGACGCCCTGCCGCCGGACGACGGCGCGTCGTTCTTCGACCCGGTCGACGACCTGCTCGCCGGCGATGTGGTGCTCGGGAACCTGGAGGGCACACTCACCACCGGCGGCTCCAGCAAGTGCGACGACAACGACAGCCCGAACTGCTTCGCCTTCCACACCCCGCCGTCCTACGGCCGCTTGATCAAAAGGGCCGGATTCACGGTCATGAACGTGGCGAACAACCACATCGACGACTTCGGGGCGGAGGGGCGGCGCCAGACGTTCGCCGCCCTGAGGTCGGCGAACCTGCCGTTCACCGGCCGCCTGGGACAGATCGTCATCCAGCGGGTCAACGGCATCCGGGTCGCGCTGATCGGGTTCGCTCCCGACCGAGGGGCCAACGACCTCACCGACATCCCCGCCGCCAGGCGACTCACCGCCCGCGCCGCATCGATGGCGGACCTCGTGATCGTCACGATGCACGCCGGTGCGGAGGGCTCGGACCGCACCCACGTAGAGCCTGGCACCGAGTACTTCCTGGGCGAGAACCGCGGCGACAGCTACCGCTTCAGCCGGGCGGTGATCGACGCCGGCGCCGACCTCGTCGTAGGCAGCGGCCCCCACGTGATGCGGGGAATGGAGTTCTACAAGGGCCGACTGATCGCCTACAGCCTGGGCAACTTCTCCGGCTACAAGGTACTCGGCATCGGCGGCATGCTCTCCACCAGCGGCGTGCTCCACGTCAGTCTCCGCGCCGACGGCACCTACGCGTCCGGACACCTGTACCCGACCCGGATCGTGCCGCCAGGCACACCGGAACCGGGCGGCGAGGCGATCGACCTCGTCTCCGGCGTCTCGGAGGAGGACTTCGGCTCGCACGCCGCGCGCATCTCCGCGGACGGGACGATCCAGCGGCCGTAGGCGGAACGCCGGCGCTGTGGCGTCGCCCTGCGGGCGTTGCCGCGGGCCGGTGCCCGGGCGACGGCTGTGGGGCAGTCGTCGTCGCCCGGGCCCGTTCCTGCGGATCAGACGGTGTGCCGGTGCGTCAGGAGACCTTGACCGCGCTCCAGGCCGCGGCCACGGTGGCGTACTCGGGGCTACTGGCGCCGTAGAGGTCCTTCGCCGCGTTCAGAGTCGCGGTGCGAGCGCCCTTGTAGTCCGTGGTGGAGGTCATGTAGACGGTCAGCGCCCTGTACCAGATGGCGGAGGCCTTCTTGTTGCCGATACCGGTGACGGTGGAGCCGTTGCAGGTGGGGCTGTTGTAGGAGACGCCGTTGATGGTCTTGGCGCCGCTTCCCTCGCTCGCGAGGTAGAACCAGTGGTTGCCGACGCCCGAGGAGTAGTGCACGTCGAGGCGGCCCACCGACTTCGACCAGCAGTCGGCGGAGTTGCCGTCCAAGGACGGCTTGTCGAAGCGGCGCAGCCACGGCGGGGTGGACTGGTCGCTGAAGAGGTAGTCGGGGGTGTCGACCGGGTTGTTGGCGTACCACTCGACCATGGTGCCGAGGATGTCGCTGGTGGCCTCGTTCAGGCCGCCGGACTCACCGCTGTAGCGCAGGTTGGCGGTGGCCGAGGTGACGCCGTGCGTCATCTCGTGGCCCATGGTGTCGAGGTCGACCTGCTCGGGGTCGGTGGTGCCGTTGCCGTCGCCGGTCATCATGCAGAAGCAGGCGTCCGACCACTGGGCGTTGTCCCAGTTGGTGCCGACGTGGACGAAGACGGTGGCGCCGCGGCCGTCGTTCTTGATGCCGTTGCGGCCGAAGGTCGCCTTGTAGTAGTCGAACGTCTCCGCGGTGTTGGCGTGCGCGTCGACGGCGGCGGTGGCGCGGTCGGTGGAGAACTTCTTGCCGTCGCCCCAGATGTTGTCGGCGTCGGTGAACAGGGTGCCGGAGGAGCTCTTCAGGGACGAGGACGAGATGTTGTGCGCGTCCTTGGTGATGTGGCCGCGCACCGGGTCGATCAGGGCGAAGGTGCCGTCGGCCTGCTGGGTGGTGTCGAGGCCGACGTCACCGGTGTACTCGGAGTGGCCGGTGCCGGTCGCCTCGTGCTCCACGTCGTAGTTCTCGATCGCCGCGCCGGTGGTGGCGTCGGTGACGAAGACCTCGCCGTGCGGCTGGCCCTTGTCGCCCAGGCCCTGCACGGTGGTGCGCCAGGCCAGGCGCGGGGTGCCGTCGGCGGCCCACACGATCAGCTCGGGGGTGGTCCTGGCGTTGCGCACCAGCCCGTGCGAGCGCTTCAGGGCGCCGGCCGCGGTGCCCCTGGCGTCGACGGCGGGAGTGACGGACCTGAGCGCCACCTTGTGGGCCTTGGCGCGGGTGGATCCCTTGAGCGATCCGTCGGCCTTCTGGTGGACGACGAAGTCGCCGCCGACGACGGGGAGGCCGTGGTAGGTCCGTTCGAAGCGGACGTGCTGCGTGCCGTCGGCGTCGATCACGACGTCCTTGACATCGAGTCTTTGGCCCGCGCCGAACCCGAAGGTGTCGGCGTGCCGGGTCACGTTCGCCTTGGCCCGGGCTATCGCCGTGTCGCGGACGGAGGTTCCGCGCTGGACTGCACTGGTCTGCGAGTGCGCGGGTACGGCCATCGCACCTGTGGTGATGACGCCGGCGGCGACCATCGCGGAAAGGGCAAGAAGAGGACGGGACATGAGGTGGGGAATCCTTCGCTCGTCGTGGGGTGACGACGTCCTGGGACGTTGACGCGAAGTGTCCAATAAGTGACATGTCCCTGACCTGATCCCATCTGGGATATAACCGCGGAGCTATAGGGCGCGGGAGAACCCGTGGCCCGGCCGGTCACATGCCGTCGCCGCGAGCGAACTCCTCGCCCCCCTCCTCCCACCAGGCCAGATACCGCGGCCGCTGCCGCACCAGCGACAGATAGGCGGCCAGCACACGCTCGCACGCCGCGTCGGCGAGCTCGGGCGGGACCGATTCCGTGTTCCAGGCCAGCAGCACCCGCCGGTGGAACGGGACGTCCACGAGGGGCCGTTGCACGGTGCCCTGGGCGGTGACGTCGGCGGTCGGCCATATGCCGCAGACGGCACGCCGGCCTGCGACCAGGATCTGTGCCAGGGACAGGTCCGGCGTGACATGGGCGATGCGCGGAGTGAAACCCGCCGCCTGGCACGTGAGATGAAGGTACGCGTGCACACCGCTCTCGTCGGCCTCCGGCATGACCCAGTCCTCGCCCGCCAGCTCGTGGAGAGCGACCGTCTCCCGGCACGCCAGCGGGTGGTCCTCGGCCAGCAGGACGAAGACCGGCTCGCGGAGCAGTGTGCGCGTCGCCACCGACTCGCCGAACGGAAGCGGGAAGCCCGGGAACTCACCGAACACCGCGATGTCGCATTTCGACTGGCTCAGCGATTTCACCAGGGTGTCCACGGAGCGGCGGGCATCTATGGTGAGCCGTCGTTCCGGCACGAGTTCGAAGAGGGCGGAGACCAGCAGGGACACCAGGGGGCCGGCGGTTCCGCCCGCCCTCAGCGGGACGGTGGCCTGCCGGTCCGCCTCGGCCGCCGACCGCGCGTGCTCGCGCAGCCGGTCGAAGCCGACGACCAGATCACGGGCGCAGCGCAGGACGTACTGTCCGTTCTCGTTCGGCTTCACCCCGTCGGCGCTGCGGATGAAGAGCGAGCCGCCCAGCTCGTGTTCGATCCGCTTCAGCTGGGCGCTCATGGCCGGCTGGGAGAGCTGGAGCCGTGCGGCGGCCTTGCGGATGCTGCCGGCCTCGGCGACGGTGAGCAGGACACGGAGGTGCCGGAACTCCAGGTGCATGAACATTCCCCGCTCAGCGCGGAGGGGCCCAGGCACCCCCCGTGACCAGCAGAACCGGCTGCCGGACGGCATGGTGACCAAGAATCCGACGTACCCGTGGGGGCCGCAAGCACGGGACGGTAAAACCTGTGCCTGCGCACGAACGTGACGGCCGACTCGCCGACACCGCGTCTGCACCGGCGCCCTCGGCGTCGGCGCCTTGACGACCGGCAGCGAGACGGCCGAGGCAGCCGCCGCGGGCGTTCGGGCGGCGGCCTCCTGCCGCGGTACGGCAAGGCGACGCCTCGCCGGGGGATCGAGCCGGTCCCCGGGGATCTATGCCCCCGGGAGCCGGTCGAGGAAGCCGAGGACGGAGGTGATCCGGCCGTCCTCGGCCAGGGTGACCACGTCCGAGCCCGCGACCGGCGCCGAGCCGTCCGTGGTGGACACGAGCTCCCAGCTGAAGCGGGCGATGTGATGGTTGCCGTCCACGTCACCGGCCAGCCTGAACTCGAAGCCGGGGAACTGCTCGTGCGCGGCCCCGATGACCGCGGCGATCTGCTCGTGGCCGCGCACGTCGGCCAGCGGGTCGGTGTAGGTGCCGTCCTCGGACCAGGCCGCGGCGACCGCCTTGGCGAGCGCGTCGGCGTCGGTGGTGGCGTTCCAGGCCTCGAAGTAGCGGACGACGGCAGTGGTGTAGATCGACATGGCGGGACTCCCCATCAGGTGAAGTGGTCTGGTTCTCACGTCAGTTGGTCCGGACTCCGGGCCGGAGTGCGCCGGCCCGGAACCCGATGGCTTCACCTTGCCGCGCCCCGCCCGCCCGCGCGATTACCGCCCAGGTAATGAGGCCTGGAAGCGGCTGCCGTATCGTTGCCGCCCATGTGGCCAGGAGAGCAGTCTTCGAGGGGCGGACAGAATCCGCAGCAGCCCCCGGTAGGACACCAGCCGAACGGATACCAACAGCCCGGCCCTGGCCAGCCGAACCCGTACTCGCAGCCCGGTCCCGGCCCGTTCCAGCCGAACCCCTACCAGCAGTCCGAGCACTGGCAGACGCCCACACAGCCGGTCGGCGGCGCGCCCGTGCCCCCGCCGACGGGTGGTGGCCGGAACCGGACCGGTCTCATCGCGGTCATCACTGCGGCGGCCGTCGTACTCGCTGCGGGCGTCACGGGATTCCTCGTGCTCGGCGGCCACAAGCAGGGCGAGCCCGATCCGAAGCCGACCACCACCGCGTCTCCTGCGCAGAGTTCCGCCAACCCGCGAGGACCCGACACCCGGACCGCCACGATCAAGGGCTGGAAGGTCGTGACGAATCCGACCCAGGGGATCGCGTTCGACGTCCCGCCCCAGTGGGAGATCCAGTCGGCCGGCTGGGTCTCCTACGTCTCCAGGAACGGGGACCCGGACGACAATCCGCTCATCGCCATACGCAATGTCGCGATGCTGCAGAAGAACTGGTGCTCCTCGGACGAGAACCGGGACGGCACACCGGAGAACACGCCTCTGGCGCAGGTGGGCACGAGGGGCAGCAACGGCTACCGAAGCACTCAGGACATCGCCGGTTCGGACCCGAAGACCTGGGTGTACGGGGGGTACACGCAGCCGGACAGGACGAAGGTGAAGACCGGCACCGCCGAGGCGTTCACCACGAACTCCGGCCTCAAGGGCACTCTGGGCACCGCCTGGTCCGTGGGCGTGAAGAAGTCGAAGAAGTGCGCCGGCGACGGCAAGGCATGGACCTTCGGCTTCAAGAACACCGCAGGGAAGCTGGTCTCCTGGTCGTTCTTCGGAGCCAAGGACGTGTCCGACGAGGTGCCGGACGAGACCGTACGCAAAATCGCCGCCACCGTAAGGCTCTACAAGGCACCGCCGGAGTCCTGATTCCGACCCGGACGCAGGCTCCACGCCCAGGCCCTCCGCGGCCTCGGCCTCATGCATGGCGTCTGCCGGCCGGCACACCTTCCGACACACACACGCCGGGTCGGGCCCTGCGCGAGCGGCCTTCAGCCGCAAGCCGGTACACGGACCGGCGTCCGAAGCTCTGCCACACCGGGCCACGGCACCCGGAGGACGGGCATGGCGGCGCACAGCGAGCGGGATTCTCCATGCAAACATTTGATCTGAGCATGGGACAGTCATTAAGGTCTTGATCCAACCCTCACTGAGGTGATCGCTCAGAAGGAGTGACGGTGGAGGGGCACCGCCCACCGACGTGTTGGCAGGCGGCTGGAGGAGCAAGGAGCTGGCCCCTGTGGCGTCCCATCGTCGGCCCAAGCAGCCAAGCCGCACGCGTGTCACCGTGCTGACCACCGCAGCCGCAGCTGCCGTCGCGCTGAGCGCGAACGCCGCCGATGCCGCGCCGAGCCAGAAGCTCGGCAAGGACGAGGTCAAGGCGAAGGTCGACAAGCTCTACGAGCAGGCGGAGCAGGCCACCGAGAAGTACAACGGGGCCAAGGAGAAGCAGCAGAAGCTCCAGAAGGAGATCTCCGCGATCCAGGACAGCGTCGCCCGTGGTCAGCAGGAGCTGAACAAGTTGCGCGACGGCCTCGGTTCGCTGGCCACCGCCCAGTACCGCTCGGGCGGCATCGATTCCTCTGTTCAGCTCTTCCTCTCCTCCGACCCGGACGACTTCCTCGACAAGGCCTCCACGCTCGACCAGTTGAGCGGCCAGCAGGTCGAGGCCCTGAAGAAGATCCAGGACAAACAGCGCGAACTCGCCCAGGAGCGCTCCGAGGCCACGGAGAAGCTCAAGGACCTCGCCTCCACCCGCACGGAGCTGGGCAACAAGAAGAAAGAAGTCCAGGGCAAGCTCGCCGAGGCACAGAAGCTGCTCAACTCCCTGACCGCCAAGGAGAAGGCCGCGCTCGCCGCCGAGCAGCAGCGTGCCGACCGTTCTTCCAGCCGCCGGGTGGACCTCGGCAACGACACCTCCGCCTCGGGCCGGGCCGGGGCGGCCTTCTCCGCCGCCCAGAGCCAGATCGGCAAGCCCTACGTCTACGGCGCCACCGGGCCGTCCTCCTTCGACTGCTCGGGCCTGACCTCCTGGGCCTACGCCCAGGCCGGCGTCTCCATACCGCGCACCTCCGAGGCCCAGACGGGCATCGGCACCCGCCTCACCCGGAGCCAGCTCCAAGTCGGCGATCTGGTCTTCTTCTTCAACGACCTGCACCACGTCGGGCTGTACGCGGGCAACGGCCAGATCCTCCATGCCCCTCGCACCGGCACGGTCGTGCGGTACGAGTCGATGGACACCATCGGCGGACCGTTCATGTTCGGCGTCCGGGTCTGACCCGCACCCTCGCCCCCCACTCCCCCTCGTCGTCGAACGGAAGCTCGCCGGACTTCCTCACCGCCCGAGTGACCTTGCCCGTCCCGGCACGCGCCTACCGTCTGTCGGGCGAGTAGCGGCTTAAGAACATCGCGACAGCCTCCTCCATGACGAGTTCGTCGGACGGGAGGCTTCTTGCGTCCGGTCCGATCGACATGACATGCGGCCAGATGACGAACTCCTGCAGAAGTCCCACGAACTGGTGTGCCGCCAGTTCCGGACTCGGGCAGGAGAGGACGCCGTTCTGCGACATGTCGCGCAGGCAGGCGGTGAACGTCTCCACCAGGGGCGCCTTGCCCAGGCGGTAGAACTGCTCGGCGACCCAGGGAAGCCTGCGGGACTCGGCGACGACCAGCCGGGTGAAGGCGACCTGATCCGTCCCCCTGACGAACTCCAGGATATTTTCCGCGAACTGACGGAGAAATTCCGCCGGCTGGGAGATTCCTGCCGCTGATCACGTCGTTGAGGTGGCGGTGGTCGAGTTCCGCGTCCAACCACTTCTTGAAGTCCGCGAGTTCACCGTAGTCCCGCACGAATCCGGCCGGCGTGAGTTCATCATGCGACTGCACGGAGAGTTCCAGCTGAACGGTGTAGTTGTGACCGTGAAGGCGCGCGCACTGGTGGTCTTCGGGAAGGTGGTCAAGCCGGTGGCTCGCGGAGAACTGGAAGTCCTTGGTGATGCGCAGCATTCATTCAGTCCCTTGCATACTCGGTGGGGTCCATCACTCCCGCTTTGGCGAAAGCGGTCCGGCGGTCGTAGCAGGTGGCGCAGGTGCCACACTGCGTCTCGCCTCCTCGGAAGCAGCTCCACGTCTCCTGCCAGCGGACCCCGAGGGATTCCCCGAGGCGGATGACGTCGGACTTCTGCATGTCGATCAGGGGAGCCACCACGGACAGGCCGGCCGGTGCGAATTCCGCGGTGGCCACTCGTTCCATGACGTTGAAGGCCACGAGAAATTCCCTGGTGCAGTCGCCGGTCTGGGCGTCACCGGCTATGGAGCCGATGGCGACCTGATCCGCCTGCTCGACGACTGCCACCGCGAAGGCGATGGAGAGCAGGACGGCGTTGCGGTTGGGAACCACGAATTCACGTCCGCGGACGGCGGGGTCGTAGTCCGCACGTCGACCGTGTTGTCGGTCAGCGAATTGCCGGGCAGCAGCCCGCCCACCTGTCGAATGTCGATCACACGGAGCTCTGCCCCGAGTCCGTCCGCGATGATCCGGGCGGACTCGTGCTCGCGCCGGTGCCGCTGCCCGTAGTCGATGGCCAGCAGCCGGAGTTCGTGACCCGCCCGACTCAACTGGTGGGCCACCACGGTCGACTCCACCCCGCCGGAAAAAAGCACAACCGTCTTGGGCATCACTTGTTCCTGAGGTCGCTTCGTCAACCGGGTTTTCGGTAAACCCGGTCATTGCTTCGAAGAGACTTGCACCGCTGGATATACGGCGGATCTGTCGATCGACCTACGCCCGTAGACGAGCGATGACCAGTACCAGGGGTGGCGGGGAGCCGGACGGGACCGGACACGGCGGCAGGGTCCCTGCGCTCCGCCTCGGCTCGTGCGACCCGGACGGCATTCAAGAGACCCGCATGGCGTTCAGGGGTACGGGACGAAGGTCTGGACGAGCGCATGACCCTGCCCTGCGCGGGACGGCTGCGGGCAGGGTTCTCCACCCGCTTGGGCGTGCAGATCGCCTCGGCATGACCGGAGTCACGAGGTGGGCGGCCGCCGAGACGATCTCCGATCCCACCGCGGCACGGTTACAGGTGAGCTACTCGCCGACGTTGCTCCAGTGGATCCGCCGCGACGCCCGTTCAAGGAGACGAGCCGATTCGTCCGCACCCCGTAGGGGCGCCGACGTGGCGTGCGCGGCAACGGCCGCCCTCACTCCTCGTAGGGCATCACCTTCACCACCTTGCCCTTGGAATCCGCCTGGAGGTAACCGAGTTGGCTGTAGGCATTGCTGAGGTACACGGCCATTCCGACGGGCGTGCCGAAGTCGTTGTCCGCCAGGAGCAGGACGAGGTAGCGCGTGGTCACGTGATCGACGTTCAGCTTCTTCTCACCGTCGCGCAGCAGGGCCGGCACCGCGTCCCAGTCGAAGCCGTCGAGGGTGACGGGTTTGTCGCCGTTGAACAGCGTCGAGCTGATGATGCCCTTCTCGACGGCCTGCCCGGGACGGTACGTGTACGTGTCGTACTTGGTGTCGCTGCCGTTCACCATCAGATCGGCGGTGACGTAGTCCGGATAGACCGTCAGGCCTCCGAAGCGGTTGCGGCCGGTCTCCTTCTTGAACGCCGCGACGGCGGCGCGGATGCCGACCGGTGTCAGCAGGTCGGTCTTGCCGGTCCGTTCCTTCCCGGCCGGCGAGGCCGACACGGGGGCCGATCCACCCGATGGCGCTCCCCCGGTGGTGGCATCGGCGGACTGCGAGGGGCCGGACCCGCCGGACGCGTGGGTGCCTCCGTCCGGCAGCAGCGTCCACAGGAGAGTGCCGGCGAGCGCCACTCCGGCGACGGGCACACCGGCCCACATCCAGCGCCGGCGGCTCTGGTGTACTGCCACGGTCGTGGACCCGGGCCGCGCGTCGTGGGGGCCCGGTGCCACGGTGTGCCCGGGGCGCATGTCGTAAGGTCCCGGGAACATCGAGGGTGCCGGACCGAAACCGTCCGTCGCCGCCGTGCTGCCGGCAGCCGGTATCGCGGGCATCGCCGGAGCGGGGCCGCCGGCCGGTGCGGCAGGCGTCTGCGGCTCGTTCACGGGAGGCGGTCCGCCGAGCGGGGGGTGCAGTTGGTACGAGGTGGGTGTCGCGGCTTCGCGGGACACGGCGTCCAGCATCCGCTCCAGCTCTGCGGCGCCGGGCCGGGCCGCAGGGTCGCGGACGAGGACCCGGGCCAGGACGTCCCTCAGCGCGCCTGCCCGGACCGGTGGCGGGATCTCTTCGCTCAGGACGGCCGCCAGCGTCGCGAGCGTCGTGTTCCGGCGCAGCGGGTGATGGCCCTCCACAGCCGCGTAGAGCATCATTCCCAGGGACCACAGGTCCGAGGAAGGGCCGCCGTCGTGGCCCGAGACGCGTTCCGGTGCCATGTAGTCGGGAGTGCCGATGATCGACCCGGTGGCCGTGAGGGCGGTCGACTCCCGGATCGCCGCGATACCGAAGTCGGTCAGCACCGGGCGGCCGTCGGGACGCAGGAGAACGTTGGCCGGCTTCACGTCTCGGTGCTGGATGCCGACCTCGTGCGCCGCGCGCAGGGCGGCCAGCACCTCGCGTCCGATCAGCGCCGCTTGCCGGGGTTCCATCGGTCCGCGGGCGAGACGATCGGCCAGGGAACCGCCGGTGACGAGTTCCATGACGATCCAGGGGTAGGTCCCCGGGCCGGCGTCCACGATGTGGTGGATCGTCACCACGTTGGGGTGGTCGACCCGGGCCAGGGCGCGAGCCTCCCGCAGGACCCGCTCCCGGAGCATCCGCGCGGCTTCCGGGTCGTACTCGGCGAGGTCCGGATCGGACGGCCGGACCTCTTTGACGGCCACGCTCCGCTGCAGCACCAGGTCCCGGGCCCGCCAGACCGTGCCCATGCCGCCACCGCCGAGCCGTTTCTCCAGCTCGAACCGCCCGTCGACAACCCGTCTGCCGCTGTTGTCGCTGCCCGCATCGCTCATGGACGGGAGCATAATCGGCGCTGCCGACACCCTGCGCGGGCCTCCCTCGGCCCAGCGTTCCCGCTGCGTCGGGCGACGCGGCCTACGGGGCCGCAGGCGACCGGGACATCGCCGTTCCTCTGCCGCGCGAGAGCAGTCCGCTGATCAGCGTGCGGTACGCGAGGAAGTGCGTCACGGTTCCGGTCACGGCCCACCACGGCGGCAGGAAGACACGGAGGCACCGCGCGAAGGGGATCCACCGGATCAGTTCGCCGGTGACGACGATGACGCCGGGGCGCGGAGGAGGCAGAGGTGGAGGAGACGGCGGAGGCGGTCGCTGACCCGAGGCTCAAGGAAAATACAGTGACGCTTTCTCCAGTACGTGACGCTTGGACATCCCGCCGTACGCGACCCGGCCCCGGTACATGGTGACCCTGGTGGCCCGCGAGGTCGTCGTCTGTGCCGTCACGGGGCCGCCGCCCTTCCGTTCGGACCTCGGCCGGCCGGCAGCGCCAGGCCGTCCCGCTTCCGCCGCACGCCGCCCGCCGCCCGCCGCCCGCCGCCGAGCACGCCCGTCGCCGAGCACGGCCGTTCCACGGTCACAGAGGTAGCTCCGCAGCACTTTGACGGTGCGGACGGGCGAAGACCGAGCCCGGGCAGGTCCTAGTGGGGGCGGTGCTCCAGGAAGTACCTCAGCGCCTCCGGTGTGCCGACGTCGAGGGCTCGCTCCGCCGCTGCGCGGAGCGACGCGCTGGTGGTCGGATCGGCGAGGATCCGGAAGATGGCCACGCTGTCGTCCTCGGCCTGCGCGAGGCGGTAGCCGGTCACCACGAAAGCGCGCAGAGCGGCCGGGGAGCCGTCGTCCAGAGCCTTGGTCGCCTCCCTGACGACCGCCTTGTCGTTGTTCTTGCGAGCGGCCGCGAGGATCCGGAAGACGGCGACGCTGTCGTCCTCGGCCTGGGCCGCCGAGCGGCCGGTCCTGAGGAAGTTCCGCTGGTCCTCGATGGTGCCGTCCATGGCCTTCTGCGCGGCGGCGTAGACCGCCCTGCCCGTGCTGGGATCGGCGATGATGCGCATGATCGCGATGCGCACCTCGTCGTCGGACATCTGGTCCACCGGCGTGGTCGGGCCGTCCGTGGCCGCCGCGCGGGTGGTCGGGGCACCGGCCGAGCCGTGGGCGAACGCGGGGGTGGCGATCAACAGTGCCGGCGTCAGCGCAGCGGCCGCGACGGCCAGGGCGGCGCGGGTCAGTCTCACGTGCGAACCTTCCTGGTGAATCGAGAACGGGTACGTCAGTTAAGGATCTTCGCGCGGAAGAGGCCGGATTCCACTGCCGGACGCAGGCAGTCTTCACGGTGCGTTTGTTGCCGACGCGGCGACCGTCGGCGCCAAGCGCTCGGCGATCCGAGGGTGATGCCCGGGTCGAGGTACCTGCACATGATGGCCTCGACCACGTGGCGATGAACTCCTCAGCCGGTCAAGGAGATTCGCGCCGGGTCGGCGAGCGCCGTGCCTGGCCCGGTGACGGGTACGTCTACCACCGGCCGCACAATTCGGGCAGTGCCACGGTCCACCGGCTCGCGACTCGGCGATGCGGTATCGGTCAGGACAGCGGAGCCCTGGTGGCCCCGGAGGCATGGTCACCACCGACCGGGGCGCCTGTTCCGCACCACGCCGTCGGAGAAACCGTACGGCCGATGGCCGCCTCCTCCGCGGTCCAGGTACCGCCGCCGCACGGACCACCACTGGCCTGCTCCAAGGTCCGTGCGGCGGCCGACTCGTCAGTCGGCTTCTCCCCTCAATGCGCCGCCGTGGGCGGGGCTTTCGAGTCCCGCCCTCGTCATCCGCCCGGACGGACTGTCTACGATCAGCCGCTATGGACTGGCTGGAGCGGACCGCGAACCTGAGGCAGTGGACCAGGAGCGGGACGCGTGCGCCGCACAAGCCACTGCTGCTCCTGTATGCCCTCGGCCAGTTCCAGGCGGATGCGGAGGGCGGCCTGCGATACAGCATGGTGGAGCAGGACCTGCAGCGACTGCTGACCGAGTACGGCCCACCGAACAAGACGACTCCCGCCTACCCCTTCCACCACCTGGTCAGCGACGGCGTATGGGAGGTGCACACCGATCGCGGGCCCGGCAGTCCCGGAAGCGGGATTCGGGAACTGCGGGAGACGCGTGCCACGGGGCGGCTCGCGCCGGACCTGAGGGCGGCTCTGCGGCGCGATCCGCAACTGCTCGGCAGGATCGCGCGATTGCTCCTCGATCTGCATTTCCCGCCCTCCCTCCACGGCGAGCTGTGCGAAGCCGTCGGCCTGGAACCGGAGGCGTCCCCGGAGACCGGGCAGCTCTCGACGGCGCGCCGCCAGCGGGACCGGCGGATGCGGGAGCTGGTGCTGACCGCCTACGAGTACCGGTGCGCCTTCTGCGGTTACGACGGCAGGATCGGCGCGGTGCCGGTCGGGCTGGAGGCCGCCCACGTACGTTGGTGGGCGTTCGGCGGCCCCGACGACATCGAGAACGGGCTGTGCCTGTGCTCACTGCACCACAAGCTCTTCGACAAGGGCGTCCTCGGTGTCGGAGACGGTCATCGCGTCCTGGTCTCACAGCGCTTCGTCGGCCACAGCCCGGCCGCCCGCGAGCACGTCGTAGCGCTCGCGGGCCGTCCGCTCGTCGGCCCCCAGCCCGGGGCAGGCCCGGTGGCGGCCACCCACCGCGCATGGCACGCCCGCCAGGTCTTCCACGGCGAGCCACGCCCTGTCACCAGTGCCTGACGCCGGGCTCCGGAAATGTCGGCGTGTCCCGGTCGGCACTCCGTCGGCACCCATGCCTGCTCAGGACACCCCCCTTCACGACATGTGAGAGACCGCGGTCCGTTGTCGGTGCAGCGGTCGTCGAGTCTGCCCGGCCGCCGGGCCTGCTGCGAGCCGAGAGGTCTCAGCGCAGTCGGCGCACACGCAGCACCAGGTCGTCGGTATGGTGCGCGCCGGCACCACCGTCGGGTGCCACGCGTGGCCGTTGCTCGTCCACCTCGACCTCCCAGTCGTCGTCGAGCAGATCTGCGACCATCGAGGGCCAGACGTAGTCGGCCGGGTCGAAGCCGCTGTCCTGCGCCTGCTGGGTGTCCATCCCCGCGTGGTGCACGAGCAGCAGCACACCGCCGGGCGCGACGGCCGCGAGCAGCGCTCGCTCAGCGGCGGAGTCGGGGGTGCGCAGCAAGGCCGGGTACTGCACCGAAACCAGGTCGAAGGAGGCCGGCGGGAGCGCCGCCTCAGTGAGTGTGGCGTGTACCCAGTGAACGGCGAGGCCGGCGTCCCGCGCGTGCTGGGCCGCCCGCTCCAGCGCCACGCCCGAGACCTCGAGCGCTGTCACGTCCCAGCCGCCGCGCGCGAGCCAGACGGCGTCCGCGCCCTCGCCACAGCCGACGTCGAGCACCCGCCCGGGTGGAAGCCCGGCGACCTCGGCCACGAGGGCACCGTTGGGTCGGCCGCTCCACAGCTGTTGCCGGTCGGCGTACCGGTTGTCCCATTCCGCACGCACGGCGGGGTCTCCGACGTAACCGCCGGCGGGCGAGGGGGTGTCGGGCGAAGGCGGTCCTGCTGCGATGTAGTCGGTCACGGGCTCACCGTCGCCCACCGCGTCCCGGTCATGCCACTGTTGTTGCCGGTCCGGCAAAACGGCGTCCAGGGAGCGTCGCAGCGGACGTCGTCGTCACTCCGCGGCCAGGCTGAGCGCGACTTTGCCCGTGACGCGGCCGTCGAGGAGGTGCCGGACAGCTGTGGCGGTCTCGGTGAGCGGGTAGACGCGGTGCACAACGGGGCTGAGCGCACCCCCGTCGATGAGCGCGGTCAGGTCGCGCAGCCCGTCAGCGTGCTCGCAGCAGATGAAGGTGCCCAGGTGCCGGCTGGTGAACGGGGACAGCATCTGTGCGCGGAGCTGCCGGTCGGTGCCGCCGAGCCAGGCGCCGTTCGTCTCACCGCCGGTGATGACCAGTCTGCCGCGGGGCGTGAGGGCGCGGCGCAGATCCCGCAGACCGCGGTTGCCCGCGATGTCGATGATGGCGTCGTAGCGCCGTGGGCCGGCGAGGACGTCCTCGCGGGTGTAGTCGATCACGTGGTCGGCGCCCAGCGCCCTTACGGCGTCGAGCTTGGGAGTGCTCGCGACGGCCGTGACCCGGGCGCCGAGGGCGTGGGCGAGCTGGACGGCGAAGGTGCCCACGCCGCCGGCGGCTCCCGTGATCAGGACCTGCTGGCCCGCCTGGACCTTGGCCTTGTCACGAACCGCCTGCAGTGCGGTGAGCGCGCTGACGGGTACCGTCGCCGCCTCCTCGAAGGTGAGTCCGGCGGGCTTGGGAGCGATCCTGTCGGGACGGGCGGCGGCGTGGTCGGCGAACGCGGCGGCTGCCGTGCCGTACACCTCGTCGCCGGGTGCGAAGCCGGTCACTTCGGGGCCGACCGCCTCGACGACGCCGGCGATGTTGCGGCCGGGGTTGGGAAGCTTCGGCCTGCGCAGCCCGCTCACGGGCCGAACCGCGTACGGCAGACCGGCCATCAGGTGCCAGGTGCCCCGGTCCACGCTGGAGGCGCGCACCCGCACCAGTACCTCGTCCGGCCCGATGCCGGGCCGAGGGAGCTGCGCCGTGCGCAGCACGGCTTCCGGATCGGCGCCGTACCGCTCCTGCACGACGGCCGTCATGGTCCTGCTCCCGGCGGCGGTTGCGATCGCCCCGCTCTTGTTCCGCATCGTCGCTGCTCCCCGACTCCGACACCACACACACTTACGCTGTAAGCAAGTACTTACGCCGTAAGTAGAGCACTTACGGCGTAAGCTCGTCAACGCTCGGAGACCACGAGAGGAAGTGACCGTCCACCATGACCCGCCGCACCGCCCCGCAACCGGCCCGCGAGACGCTCACCCGGGAGCGGGTGCTGCGCGCCGCCGTCGAACTCGCCGACGCCGGCGGCCTGGAGACGCTCAGCATGCGCAAGCTCGGCGAGGCCGTCGGGGTCGAGGCCATGTCCCTGTACAACCACGTGGCCAACAAGGAGGACCTGCTCGACGGCATGGTCGACCTGGTCTTCGGTGAGGTCGACCTGCCCACGCCCGATGACGACTGGCGACAGGCGATGCGGCAGCGGGCCATCTCCATGCGCCACGTGCTGTCCCGCCACCGCTGGGCGATCGGGCTGATGGAATCACGCTCCCATCCGGGCCCCGCCACCCTGCGTCATCACGACGCCGTTCTCGGCTGCCTGCGCCAGGGCGGGCTCTCCCTCGCCCTGACCGCCCACGCCGTCTCGGTCCTCGACAGCTTCATCTACGGGTTCGCCCTGCAGGAGAAGACCTTGCCCTTCGACACCCCGGACGAGACCGCCGAACTGGCGGAGTCCATCATGAGCGGTTTCGGCGACGGCGAGTACCCGTACCTGACCGAGATCGCGACCGCTCACGTCATGCGGCCCGGGTACGCCTACGGCGACGAGTTCGAGTTCGGGCTGGATCTGATCCTGGGCGGTCTTCAGCAGGCAGCTGGTTGACACGCCCCTCGACTCGTCACCGGATCGCCGCGAAGCTCCTGGTGATCTCGATACGGGTACTCAGCGGGAAGACATGCCCTGTACCTGCAAGGGACGTCCGACGAGGGAATCGAGGATGTCGCGGGCGGCGACCAGGTCGTCGATCGCCGCGGTGATCCGATCCCGCTCCTGCGCCAGGCCGTCGACGAGTTCCGGGCACCTCCCGGACAACACGACCTCCAGCTCACACCCGTCACCGTGCTATCGACGGAGGGCTGGGAGGGCCGACATCTGGTCAATCTCACCAGCGGTGAACCGGCCCAGGCCCGCGCGACGGCGGTCCGGGCATCCGCACGCGGAATCGACTACCTGGACGGCGCGATCCTGACCCCGACCCCCGCGGTCGGCACCCCCTCCGCCGCCGTCCTGTACAGCGGTGCCAGTGAGGTCTACGACGTCGTCGCAGCAACGTTGGCTGCCATCGGCGGCACCGCGACGTATCTCGGTGACGATCACGGCCGGGCATCTGCCTACGACGTTGCCCTGCCGGACCTCTTCGCCACCTCGGTGAACGGGATCGTGCACGCCTTCGCCCTCTCCTCGGCCGAGGGCATCGCACCGGAGCAGTTCGCGGCATTCGCCACCGGAATCGGCGGACTCCTACCTGAGATGATCACCCGTTTCGCCCAGCAGATCCAGGCCGACGACTGCCCCGGAGACCGATCCACGATCGCTTCCGCGGCGTCAGGCATCACGCACGTCATCAACACCTCTGCGACCCATGGAATCGATGTGGGGGTACTCACCGCTGCGAAGACCGTCATCGACCGCGCAGTCGCTGACGGCTACGGACCACAAGGACTCGCACGCCTCACCACAACCCTGCACAAGGACGGTCGAGCGTGGACAACGGAAAGCACGTGACGTGGGCCGCGCCGATGAGTTGCGGAGAAGCAGTCCGGTCACGGGGCGGAGTGGGGCCGCGGGCGGAGTTGTTCGGCGATCCAGGACGCTGCGAACGTCGTCCACGTGTCCGCGTCGCCGACGCCCTGCGCGAGTCCGAGGCTGTGGGGGCCGTGGGCGTACACGTGCACGGTGTGCGGGACGTCGTGCGCGGCCAGGGCCGCGGCGAGGCGGTAGGTGTGCTCGGGCGGGACGTAGATGTCCTCGGCGGTTTGCCAGAGAAAGAAGGGCGGCGACGCCGCGGTCACCAGTGCATCGAGTGACGTTGCGCGGCGCAGTTCCGGCGAGGCGTCCTCGCCCAGGAGGATCATCCGCGACGGCCGGTACGTCTCGGTCTCCATCGACGTGATCGCGTAGCCGAGGACGGCGAACTGGACCGACTCGCGCGGGTCGTTGCCCGGTGCCAGGGCCGCCAGCCCGGCCAGGTGCCCGCCGGCCGAGAACCCGACCACTCCGATGCGGTCGGCCCCCTGCTCGCGCCGACGCCGGATCTCGGCCCGCAACGCCGCAAGGGGTGCGGGATGCCGCACGTTCAGCGGATACCGGAAGACGCCGGCCGACAGCCCCAGCCCGGAGAGCCAATCGGCGATCGGCTCCGCTTCGTGCTCCGCGTGCACCGCATAACCACCACCGGGCAGCACGATCAGGTGTGCCCCAGAGGACCCAACCCCGCCATCGAGTCCTGTGTCCCGCCCATCGCCCACGGCCGACCTCCGCTCCTTCCGCCCGCGGACGCCGCCACCGGCCCTCAGCCGCGAGGTTGCCCCCAGGTCATCACCCCAGGGAGCACCTGGCCATCACGCGAACAGGTGAGGCGAAGCGCGGACTCTCCCTCGGACGGTCGTCGCCCCCTCCTTCGCGCAAGGGGCGACGACCGCGCCGGATCACCTCGACGCGAATCGGCCCGATGCGGAGCAGCCCGGTGCGGAGCAGTCCGATGCGGAGCAGTCCGATGCGGACGCGGGCGCCTTGTCGGCGCTGCCGCGCGTGCCGACCAGCACGTCGTCGATGACCTGCACGGCCAGGACGGGGCTGCCGTCCACTCGCGCGGCCCCCGGCCGTAAGGTGATCCACGCCATACAAGCAGGTCCGAACTTCCGTCCTGCTCGCGCAGCTTGAGGGTGTTCACCGAACAAACTTCAAGATCGGAAGCCGAGATGGTCCCACCTGTCGCCGGCCCTCTGACCACGGCAGTCCACACCGTCGAGGTGGAGGGCACCGTCCTGCGCCATCACGTCCACGGCACCGGACCGCTGCCCGGGTGTTGCGGTCGGGACGGGCGGCGAGGGATGTCATGTGGAGGGGCAGGGTGGGTCGAAGTCGACCGCCGGGAAGTACCGCGCCCATTCGGTCCTGGTGATCCGCGGGTACGCGCTGTCGCAGATGCGGGCGACGACCCTGTCGAGGCCGGTGTCCCACAGCCGGATCGTGAAGTCGTTGCCTCCGGTGGCCAGGGTGTCGCCGTGCGGGCCGAACGCCACGGCCGGTACCGCGCTCGAGTGGCCGGTCAGCGCGTAGGGCGCCGCCGCACCGCTCACGTCCCACAGCAGGGCCTTGCCGTCCCCGGCGCCGGCTGCGAGTCGTCGGCCGTCCGCGGAGAAGGCCAGTGCGTAGAGCCAGGAGCCGGACGCCTGTAGCTGTGTCACCTCCACCGGGCGGCCGAGGTCGCTGATGTCGATCAGCCAGACCGTCTTGTCCGTCCGCTGGAAGGCCGCCAGGGTCCGGTTGTCCGGGCTGAACATGCCGTTGGTCAGCGGCTCGGATCGGAACGGGGACGCACGTTCCCTCGGGCTGCGCGGGTCGCTGATGTCCCAGAACCGCAGCGAGCCGGACTCGCCGGTGCTCGTCACCAGCGTGCGGCCGTCCGGCCGGAACGACGCCATCGTGACGTCCGGCCCGCCCTCGGCGATCCGGCCGAGCGGCCGGGGACGGCCGGGATCGGTCAGGTCCCACAGTCCGGCCGCACGGTGCGCCCACACGGCCAGCAGACGGCCGTCCGGGCCGAAGCCGGCCCCGGCGACCTCGCCGGCACCGGGGGTGAGGACCGACGTGAGCCGCGGTCTGTGTGGATCGGTCACGTCCCAGATGCGGACGGTGGTGTCCTCGCTGGCCGTGACGAGGGTGCGCCCGTCCGGGCTGAACGCCACGGACCGGACGAACTTGGTGTGCCCGCGCAGGACTGCCAGCGGCCACAGCGCCCGGCCGCCGGTGACCTGCCACAGGCGGGCGGTGCCGTCCCAGCCGGCGCTGGCGAGCAGGTGGCCTCCGGGGGCGAACGCCAGGGACGTGACCACGTCGTCGTGGGTTGCGAGCGACAGGTCGCGAAGGTCCAGCAGCCGGTCGGAGTTGGCGAACAGGCGGCTGTCCGGGCTGAACGCGGCTTGGTAGGCCCCACCGGGAACCGTGCTGACGCGCTTCGGGTGCGCCGGGTCGGTGACGTCCCAGAACAGTTCGGACCCGCCGACCGAGACGAGTGTCCGGCCGTCGGGGCTGAACGCCACCGACCAGACGATCGCGGAATGGCCGGCCAGGACGGCCGGTGGCCGTGCCCGCGGGCCGTTGCCGATGTGCCAGATCCGTGCGGTGTGATCCCAGCTGCCGGTCGCCACGCTCCGGCCGTCGGGGCTGAACGCCGCCGAGGTCACCGTGTCGGTGTGTCCGCGCAGCACGTCGAGGTGGCGCGGATGCGCGGGGTCGCTGACGTCCCAGAGCCTGGCGGTGGTGTCGCCGGTGGACGCCAGCGTGCGGCCGTCCGGACTGAACGTCACCGAGGTGACCGCGCCGGTGTGGCCGTGGAGGGTGGCCAGCGGCCTCGGATGCCGGGGATCCTTCACGTTCCACAGCCGCGTCGCGCCGTCGGTGTGGCCGGTGGCGATGACGTCGCCGTCGGGCCGGTACGCCACCCACGTCGGCGCGGCCTGCTGAGGCGGCAGGGTGCTCAGCTCGACGGGCGCTCGACGGTTCGTCACGTCCCACAGCCGTACCGATCGTTCGCTCACGGTCGCCAGGACGCGGCCGCCCTGCCCGAACGCGACCGCCAGCATCCGCCAGGGCTGGTGCAGGAGCGCCAGCTGGGCGGGGTGGTGGGCGTCCTTGACGTCCCACAGCCGGACCGTGCGGTCCCAGCTCGCGGTGGCCAGGACCGTGCTCCTGGGGGCGAAAGAGATCGAGACCACGTCCGAGGTATGGCCGGTGAGCCAGCTCGTGTACGGCGTCGCGAACGCGCTCATCAGCTGATCGCGGACGTCGTCGGTGGCCGCCAGCCGGTACGCGGCCAGGTTCAGCTGCGCGGCGAGCGCGGGGTTCTGCTTGCGTATCTCGGCCGCGTCCGCGGCGGCCTTGCGCGCGATGGCCACGTTGCGCTGCTGGATGGCCGAGTTGCGCGAGCCGACGGCCAGCCCACCCGCAGTGACCGCGACGACCACCAGCACGGTGAGAAGGGCGACCAGCTGCCGCAGGCGGACCGTCCGCCGTCTGGCCGCCGCCAACTCGCCGGCCTGCCCGTCCCTGCTGGCGTCGAGGAAGCACCGTTCCCTGGACGTCAGCCGGCTGCCGTCCGCAGCGGCCAGGTCCAGTGCCGCGGCAAGCCGGGCACCCCGGTACAGGGCGTGCGGGTCGCGGTCCTGTGCCTCCCAGTCGGCGCTCGCGTCGGTGAGCCGCCGGTGCAGGAGTATCTGCTCCCGGTCTTCGGCCAGCCAGCCGCGCAGCCTCGGCCAGCATCGGATGATCGCCTCGTGGGTGATCTCGACGCACTCCTCGTCCAGTGTCACCAGCCGTTGCCGGGCGAGGGATTCGAGCACGAGGACGGTGTCGGGGCCCGGGTCCAGCTCGTCCCGGGTGATCCGGCGCCTGGTGTCCCCCGTGCCGTCGCCGAGCGCGGTCAGCCGGAGAAACAGCGATCTGGCGAGGTTCTGCTGCGCCGGGGACAACGCCCGGTAGGCGGTCTCCGCGGTCTGCGCGAGCGCGTGCTGGATTCCGCCGGCCGCCAGGTACCCCTCCAGGGTCAGGCGGCTGCCGCTGCGGCGGCGCCAGGTCTCGACCATCGCGTGCGAGACCAGTGGCAACGCGCCCGGCTGACCGGTCGCGTCCCCGACCACGGCGGCCAGCAGCGGGCCGGTCACCGTGCAGCCGGCGAGCTTGGCCGGCCCGGTGATGGCCTCACGGAGTTCCTGGCTGCTCATCGGGCCGACCGCGAACTGCGCGTCGCGCATCGCCTCGGCCAGCAGGGGGTCCTGGACGCAGTGGCCGTAGAAATCGGCGCGCACGCCGAGTACCACGCGGGTCCGGGCGGCCGTCGCGGTGGTGGCGGCGATCAGCAGGGCGATGAACGCGTCCCGTTCGTCCCGGTCCCGGCAGAGGGTGAAGACCTCCTCGAACTGGTCGACCACGATCAGTGTGTCGATGTCCGGTGTGCGGTCGATCGTGGCCTGCCGGATCCGCAGGTGCAGCGTGGCGGGATCGTCGCGCAGCTCGGCGATCAGCGTGCCGGGGGCCTCTCCCGTCACCGCGGCCAGGCGGATCGCGCACTCCTCCACGGGGTGGAGCCCCGGAGTGAAGAGCATCACCGGCCACCCCGATGCCCGCGCCCGGGCAACGAGCCCTGCCCGTAACAGTGAGGACTTACCCGATCCGGACGGCCCGAAGACCGCCAGGAACCGGCGCTCCCGCACCTTCGCGAGCACCTCGCCGCTCAGCCGGTCGCGGCCGAAGAAGCGGTCGGCGTCCTCCGGCTGGAACGCCGCCAGCCCGACGTACGGCGTGGTCTTCTGGCCGGCTTCCCCGGGTTCGTCACCCTGTGGGCCCGCGGCGATCTCGGCGGCGACCGCGTGCCACCGGGATTCCCATGCGCGGCGGTCGCCCTGGCACGCCTCGACATAGGCGAGCGTGACACCCAGGCTCGGAAACGCGCGCCCGGCTGCGGCGTCCGACAGGGTCGTGGACGAATAGTGCGCCTTTTGGGCCAGTGCCCGATAGGGCGGCCGTCCCGCCGCCTCGCGCAGCTTTCGCAGGTCGGCCGCGAACCGTGTCAGCGGACCGGTGTCCGGGTCGAGCGGACGTTCGCCGCGTGGCATGGCGTTCCTTTCTGCAGCATTTCCGCAGCCGCGATGCATGGTCATTGTCCGGCTGTTGATGTCCGGCGTCCAAGTCCCGGCGCCGGACAACCCTCGGCAGCTAGGTATGTGGCCAGCGCAACCGCGCACCACTGGCCATCGGGAGGGAAAGCATGAAAACTGCGAAGCGGCTGATGCCGCTGCTGGCGGCCGTCGCACTCGCCGTCGGCGGTGCCCTGGCGGCGCCGCCGGCATACGCCGCGGCCCCGCTGCTCAAATCCAACCTGAACGGAAAGTGCGCCGACATCTTCATGTTCCACCAGGAGAACGGCGCCTCCACCGTGACGTGGGACTGTACCGGCAACACCAACCAGCAGTGGCGCTGGGACGGCGAGCAGATCCGCTCCGGCCTGAACGGAAAGTGTCTGGAGATCTACGCTTTCAATCAGGGCGACCAGGGATCGGTGAGCATGTGGGACTGCGACGGTGGCAGTAACCAGAAATGGTTCCGCATCGGCAACGAGATCCGTAGCCGGATGAACGGAAAGTGCCTCGACATCCTGGGCGGCCGGCCGGAGAACGGCCAGCTCCTGGTGAGCTGGAGCTGCAACGGCGCGCTGAGCCAGAGCTGGGACTTCTGAACGGTGGCCCGGCCCGGCACCTGAGGTGCCGGGCCGGGCCACGGTCACCTGGGGCCCCGGTCTCCCTGGTCGACTCGCGCAGCCGTCCGGGTCGGACGGCTCGCTCATCGGCGCCGGGTACTCACATAGTTCGCGCACCACGGCCCGAGCCAACCCACGCCTCCACGACTTCGTCCGGACAGGCCAACCCACGCCTCCACGACTTCGTCCGGACAGAAGGAATGCCCGACAGGCAGAAGACTGGCGCACTGCGGATGAGGCCGGATCAGAACGGCCCGCAGTCACTCGGACGAGGCATCAGGCCCAGGTCCAGATCCAGGCCAGGTGCAGGCTCAGGTCCAGGCGACCTCTTGGCCAAGAGATGGTCCGGTTTCCGTGAAACACTCCCCCATGACTTGATCGACTAGCTGTTCGAAGCAGGCGGCAGTCACGAGGGGGAGCGGATTGTCGTTCGACGAGGAGTGGGCCCGGTTGAAGGCCCACGCCCTGGCGCGCCGGTCGGCGGGCATGCAGATCGATCAGGTACCGGCCGACGGCCGCGGAGGCCTCGCGCCCGCCGGAAAGCTGGTGGCAGAGGCTGACTCGCTCAACGGCAACGCGAACCTGCTGATCGAGATAGCCGGTTTCCTCCAGGAGGGCCGTCCGGACTTGGTGCGAAGGACAGTTACTGGAACCCGCCCGGCAACGCCCAGGAGCGAACCGAATGGATCGCTGCGAACAGGGAGATCATCAAGGCGGCCGCACACAACTCCGGACTTCCGCCGGACATGGTCGCGGGTATCGCCCGGCAGGAGATCGGTGGACAGCCGGGCATCCTCGACGACATCACCGACACGATCCGTGAACAGGCCGACTCGCCGCTCAGTCCGATCGCGCCCGAAAGCCTGCCATGGCGTCTCGGCGGCGATCCCGACAACACGTCGATGGGCCCCATCGCCATCCAGGTGAGGCGGGGTGCCGAGGTCCTGGGCTACGATCCCGACCACCTCACCGACCAACAGCGCAGCATGGTGGAAGAGTCTCTCCAGGATCCCGCGCAGAACATCTTCATCGCCTCCGAGTACCTGGCGCAGCTCAAGGCGGAGAGCGAGTTCGCCCAGGTGCCGGCGGAAGAAACGACGCCGGCTCAGTACCAGGAGCTCGCCTCGCGTTACAACGGCGGCCCGTACTGGCGGAGCAGCCACGCCCAGGCCTACGGGAGTGGCTTCATGAACCACCTGAACGACGCAAGGAGTGCTCTGCGCTGATGGACGATCCTTCCCGCGTGGACGACGACCGCGGCTGCCTCCTCCTGGTCCTCGCCGTGCCTTTGGTCCTTCTCACCCTCATGGCCGCGTACTTCTGCTGGACAGCCCTCAGCATCCGCCCCTCCGGGCCATGGGACGACGACGCGGATGCGGGCATCGTCCTGTCGTGCGTCCTGACCATCGGGACGGCCGGTGCGGCGGCGGTCGTGTGGGCACTGCCGCCGGTGCGCCCGGTCATGCGCTGGTGGTGGGTGGGGCCGGCTCTGCTGCTCGGAGTGGTCGCCGCAGTGCGCTGGGCGACGGGCGCTTGAGCCAGCCGCCCCACGCCCGCTGAGGACCCGCCTCCCCGACCGTTCCGGACTCTCGTACCCGGGATGCCCGGGTTACGTCTGCCGATGCCTTGCGAGTCAGGGACCCGAGACCAGGACGGGCTCAGCTGACCGGCTGCCGGGATCTTCCGGCAGGAGACGCTGTCCCGTCCCATCGGACCCAGTCGCCCTCGCTCGGCCGGACGGAGGAAAGGCCGAGGCAGTCGGCAACGCCCTCAGCCGGGTGGTGTACGGGTGGTGACCCGGTCCCGGGCGGGTGTCCTGACGGGTGGTCGGGCCGCGCGGTGTTGTCTTGTTACGGTCGTCTGCCACATCGCAAGGAGCAGCAGGGTGCCGGTCTCGGCGAGGAGGCTGAGGGCGGCTTGTGGGGTGGGCTGCAGGCCGTGTTCGGTGAATCCGAACACGCCCACGGTGCGCGAGGCGGCGAATCCGGCGAGGGCGCCGAGCGTGACGGCGGCTGCGCCGGCCCTCAGCAGCAGGGGCGGCGTTCCCCCCAGCAGCAGGGCGGCGAGGGCGAAGGAAGCGCTGGCCTGGAGCAGGAACAGGGGGCCGATGACGTGGATGAAGCGATACTCGTCGACGTAGAGCTGGGCATGGATGTAGCCGCCGGCGGCGAGGGTGGCGGCGCTCGCCGATCGCAGGGTGGGGGCGAGCAGTCTTCGGGTGTTCATGCCAGCCTCCGATCCTTGACGGCCAGTTCGCGATCGCCTCGGCGGTAGCCGACCGTGCGGATACCGAGTGCGTCCTTGAGCTGCCGGGCGGGGACGACCTGCGGAGTGGGCGCGGGGGCACGGCCCGGCTTGGGCAGGGGGTAGGCGGTGGTGGTGGCGGAGTGAAAGGTGATGTTGCCCTCTGTCTTGGTGAACAGCTGGTGGACGTGCCCATTGAGACAGGTGACCGAGGAGAAGCGGCGCAGGAGGGCGATGACCTTGAGGGCGTCATCGGTGCTCCAGCCCCACTGCGGGTACATGGCGAACAGCGGAATGTGGCTGAACACCACGATGGGGGTGTCCGAGGACAGTCCGGCGACGTCCTTGCGGACGAAGTCGATCTGGTCGTTGCCGAGATGGCCGAGCTTCTCCAGACTCAGCGTGTTGACCAGGGCGATGAAGTGCACGCCATGGGTGTCGAAGCTGTACCAGCCGTCGCCGAGCGTGCCCATGCCGAAGGTCTGCCGGTAGGCACGGCCCGCATCGCCGATGGAGTCGTGCTCGCCCGGCACGGTGAAGACACGGTCTGTCTGCATACCTCTCAGCATCTGCTTGACCTGGTCGAACTGTCCGACCGTGGACAGGTGGGTCAGGTCGCCGCTGTGCATGACGAAGTCGGGTCTGAATCCGAGCGAGTTGACCTGGTTGATCGCTTCGTTGAACGAGCCGGTCACGTCCATGTTCGCCGGGCCCTGGAACCCGATGTGGCTGTCGGAGACCTGTACGAACCGCAGCGCGCCGTTTTCCGCTGCTGCGGCGCCGGCGGGGGCGATCCCGGATTCGGCGGTCCCGGAGTCGATCTCCCGGGCGTCGGCGATGTGGCTGATCACCTCTCCACTGGCCACGGTCAGCACCACGGCGCCGCCGAACCATCCTGCGTGACGGAGAAGTTGGCGCCGGGTCATGCCGTGCTCGGTGGCGAGCGGCTCGGCATCGCCGGCCGGTGCACCGTCGTGGCTGTCGTGGTAGCCGGTCATCGGGTCACCTCCACGGTGGCAGTCATGAACGGATGGATGGTGCAGAGGTAGGAGTAGGTGCCGGGCTTGGTGAACGTGTAGCTGTAGGTTGCGTGGGTGTTCAGGGCCGCCGAATGCAGCGGGCCGCCCGATCCGGCGCTGGTGACGGTGTGGGCGTCGGTGTCCTGATTGGTCCACGTCACCTTCGTCCCCACTGCGACCTTGAGCGTGGCCGGGGAGAACGCGAAGTTCTTGATCGCCACAGCGTCCCCGGTCACCGGCGCGGCCTGCGCGCCCGCGGGCGAGGGACTCATGGGCATGCTCATGCTGGGCATTGGTGATGCACCGGCGGAGCCTGCGGTGTTCCCCGGTCCGGCGGAACCCGGCATCCCGGCCACCTGGTGCTGGCCCGGACCGGGTTTGATGGCGTCGGCCCCCGTGGACGAGGAATGCGACGCCTGGCCGCACGAGCTCAGGAGCCCCAACGCGCCGGCGGTGGCGACGGCAAGCCCGGCCGCGCCGCGTGATCGCCGGCCCGGTGCACGAAAGTTCAGGTACATGGTGTTCGTTCCTCATCGATCAGTCAGGGATGCGGAAGGTGCCGACTGGGCGCGTGCAACCGCGGAGGGGTGTGATGGATGCCGCGTCACGGCCGAGCGACTCCGGAAGAGGAATGCCTTCCAGTCGGCTCCTGTCTGGCTTCACGGGCGACGGGAGGCGTTCGGTTCGGAAGATATGCACCTTTTCCGAATGTTTTTTGAAGATCACCGCAGGTCAGCCAGTCATCCCCTGACAGGCCGGCCGGTCACCCCGTGCTCCACCCGCAGTGCTCGCAGAGCGTCATCTGCACCACGCCGTGCGTTACACGACAAAGCAATACATATGAGCGATGATCGTCTTATGCCATGGAGTTCCCGAAAACGTGACCCAAGGACCGGTCCGAATCGCTCCGCGGACCGTGTCTCTGGTAAAGGGACCCTTTCGAACGCGGACGAGGAACTGCTGCGCACTCTGTATGCGGAGCACGCAGGACCCCTGTTTCACTACGTGCTGCGACTGACCTCAGGAGACTGGCAATGGGCCGAGGATGTCGTACAGGAGACGCTGCTGCGCGCATGGCAGCATCCCGCCGCGTTCGACCCGGCACGCGGCCCGGCCCGGGCATGGCTGTGCACGGTCGCCCGGCATCTGGTCATCGACGCTCACCGGGCCCGGCGGGCCCGGCCAGCCGAGGCCGGTGGCGAGGCGCTGGAGCGAGCGGCGGAGCAGACACAGGGCAAGGACGAGATCGAGCAGGCTCTGCAGAGCTGGGCGGTGGCCGACGCCGTCCGGACGCTGTCGCCCGACCACCGCGCGGTCCTGCTGGAGACCTACTACCGGGGCCGGACCATGTCGGAGGCGGCACAGGTGCTGGGCATCCCGCTGGGCACGGTGAAGTCGAGGACGTACTACGCCCTGCACGCACTGCGGCTGGCGCTGCGGGAACGGGGCATCGAGCCATGACCGTGCCGTGCAGGAGGTGGCGACCATGAGTGCGGAGCACGACGCCCTCCAGCTGGCGCTGGGAGGATACGTCCTGGGCACGCTGCCCCCGGCGGAAAGGGAGCAGGTGGAGGCCCACCTCGCGGGATGCGCCGAGTGCCGGGCGGAACACGCCCAGCTCGCGGGACTGCCCGCGTTGCTGGCGACGGTGACCGAAGCCGAAGCTGCCGGCCGGACGCTGCCGGCGGCCGACGAGGACCTGGCCGACCAGCTGGTGGCACGGGCAACCGAGAGCGCTCAGGGCTCCTCGCCCGCACAGCCTGCCGAGCCTCAGGTGGGTGTGCTGGAGAGGCTGCTCAGGCAGGCCGCGGCCCGGCGCCGCCGGACCTGGCGTCTGCAACTGGCCGGCGCCGCCGCCTCCCTGATGTTCATCGCGGCAGCGGCCGGCGGCACATGGCTGGCGGCCGTCGGATCGGTGGGCAGTCAGGCGACGCAGCCCGGACCGACCGCGCCGACCGCCTGGCGCACCTTCTCCGGAAGCAATCCCGCCACCGGCGTCTCCGCCTCGGTGAAGGTCTCGCCCTCTGCCTGGGGCAGTGTCCTGCAGGTCTCCGCCAAGGGGGCGCCCGCCGGGATCACGTGCCGGCTGCAGGCGGTCGGACCCGGCGGGACCAGGGCCGACGGCGCTACGTGGCGGGCAGGCGAGTACCCTCGCGGCACCACGGTCCCAGGAGCGGTTGCCATGTCACCGGGTGCCATCGAGCACTTCGAGATCCTCGCGGGCAACGGTCAGAAACTGGTCACGATGCAGGCGTGAGGGCGGGAAGCCCAGCCGACGCGGCGTCGGGCGGGCACCTGGCGTGTCCGACCGACGCCTCACGCTGCTCCAGGCCACCGCGAGCGGGCCGAGCGCGAGCGCGGCCGGACGTTCGTCCGGCTCTACGGCGCACGCCCCCTCCGGCCCGTCAAGGGGACCACGGCTGTGGGGGCCGAGCTGCCGATGCCCGGCTCGCCGGATACGGCATCGGGCTCTGCAGGGGGCGAGTGAGCCCGGCCCGGCCATCGGCATCGGCGTGACCCGCGAGAAGTTGAGCAAAGGCGCGAACAACTCGAACCGTTCGGCATGCGGCATCCGTGGAACCGAATGAGCGCTCCCGTGCAGGATCCGGCGTACCGAGCGCCCCTCGAAGTCTTTGGCGGACCCCGCACTCCGGTCTCCGCACCTCCACAGAGGAGCCAGAAGACCATGTCTGTGACCGATTCCCCCCGCCTGACCGCTCTGCCCTCCCGGCACTGCAGCCACCAGGCGCTGCTCACCCTTCCTGCGCAGATGGCGCACGTCTCCGCCGCTCGTCACTTCGCGGCCGATCTGCTGGAGACCTGGAGCATTCCCGCGAGTGAACGGGACTCCGCCGTTCTCATCGTCGACGAACTGGCCGCCAACGCAGCCCTGTACGGCCGCGAGCGCATGACCCTGCTGCTCGTCCTCGACCACAGCACCTTGCACATAGTGGTCAGTGACTCCGGTATGGCCGTGGAGCGCCCTCGCCCCGACATCGACCCGGACGAACACGGCCGCGGCACCGGCATCGTCCAGTACCTCGCGCAGTCGACCGAGATCCACCAGACGCGCAGCGGCCGCGAAGTCCGCGCCTGCCTGAAGTGCTCGGCATGACCGGCCCGGGCGTAACGGCCGGCACGGGCGAAGCGGCCGGCACGGGCGCAGGACAGGAACTTCTCCGCCTCGCAAGCCGAGGCAGGCTTGAACGGCGCGGCCGATCGCGATGTTGCGAGGTCGCTGTACGAGCGGTCGCAGATGTCGCCTCCTCGAAGTCCGCACGGAGTCGGCACCGGAGTTCCCGGGTGCTGGTCGAGGACCACCGGAGGAGAGGAAAGAAGCCCCGGACGCCTGACGCCTGGGACCCTGCCGGACTGCCGCCCTCCGGGTGACCGGCCTGATGCGGGCCGACCGCGGCTGGTGCGGGCAGGGCGACGGGTGGGCCAGGGGCAGGAGCACGGCGGATCACGGAAGGGGCCCGGCTGTACCGGGCCCCTTCTTCTGCTCGGGACGGGATGTGAACCTTCGGCGTCAGGAGCGGAGCACCCCTACGACGCTGGGCCGAGCGCCCTCGGCTGTCGCGGTCCTGCCGCCTGGCCGACGATGCGCGGATCGACGGGACGGCCGACGAAGACCGGGGCGTCCGACTGGTAGAAGATGTCGATGTCGGCCTCCTCGCCACCGACGATCAGTGTGTCCCAGGCGCCGCTCTCTTGCAGGGTCCGCAGGGTCGACGGAGCGAGGGTGGACAGATGGCTGCGCAGTTCCGCGTCCTTGGGCATCCCGGGCAGGCGAGGCGCGAGGCGCTCGCGGATCGCGCCCATGCGGTCGAGGAGGTCGTCCAGATCGGACCGCTCGGCGTCGGGTCCGGCGACGACCCGGTCCCCTTCCATGCTGTCGGCGATGATGTCCTTGATGGCGCGGGTCACGCCTCGTTCGTCGGTGGTGACCATGGCGTTCCAGGCCCGGCTCTTGTGCCGGTACTGGAGCATGGACATCGCCGCCTCGTGCCGGATGAAGTCGGCGTCGCGCAGCTGGCGGCCCTGCCAGACCCGGCTGAGGGAGCGCGAGAGGGAAACGGCCGAGGCGAGACCACTGTTGAGGCCGCGTCCGGGCCAGAAGTGGATGGCGTTGGCGGCGTCGCCCAGCAGGAAGCCGTACGTCCCGGGGCTGGTGGCGGTGGGACGGGTGAGCTGGGCCGTGAACCGGGGGCGCTGCACCATGTCCAGCCTGAACGAGGTGATGGCGCTGAGATCGTCCTCGGCGACGCCGAACAGCTTCAGGCCCTCCTCGATCCGCTTCCACAACGGCGAGCTGCGCAGCAGGGCGGGCAGGAACAGGGTCCCATGGGTCGGGCAGACGAACTCGTTGTCCTCCTGGCGGCTCATCAGGCAGGGCCGAGCCGCGATGCACTCCTCGAAGACCTGCCTGACCGGGTCGATGCCGATCACGCTGCGGGCCTCCTCCCGGGTCAGCCTCATGTTGAGGAACCCCTCGCCACGCAGCGAGTTGAGCAGGAACCGGTTCTGCGCCACGGTCAGCAGGACGCTCATGGGGTCCGTGAGCCGGGACTTGACCCGCAGCCCCAGCACCAGGTCCTGAAGGTGCTCCCCGTCGAGGGAGTAGATCGAGGAGTCGGCCGCGCCGAAACGGTCACCGAAGTGCTCTCGGGTGCGCGACCGGCCGCCCTCGCCGATGACGAGGACGTGTTCCTGGGAGAGCCGGTGCTGCTGCTCCGACGGGTCGAATCGCTTCGGCACCAGGCGGATCGAGGTCTTGGTGTTGGCCAGCTCCAGCAGCTTGTCCTCGATGTAGGCGATCCGGATGTTGCGGGGCGGGCGGCCCTCCACGGAGTCCGGTCCCAGGGGCCACATCTCGGAGTATCCGCCCGCGTCGAACAGGGCCGACTGCATCTCCTCGGTGAGCGCGAGATACTGACGGCTCTGGACGGTGACGACCTGCTGGCGGCGGACGTTGCCCTGGCTCTCGTCCTTCCAGACCACGGTGGAGCCGTTCCTGGCCCAGCGACCGTCGTAGACGGTGATGGACGCCCGCCCCGGCAGGGCGTTCTCCAGCAACAGGGCGAAGGCGAGGCCGACCGGGCCTCCTCCGGTCACCGTGACCCGCAGCTCGCCCGGGTTCGCCGAGGCGTCGGCGCGGGGCAGGTCGAGCTGGGAGAGGTCGATGACCGTCTCCAGGGCCTCCTGCGTCTCGAACAGGAAGGTCTCGTCGCCGATGCGTATGGAGTCGCCGGGCGCGAGCACGTGACGGGTGACGCGCCCGTCGTTGACGAAGGTTCCGTTCTTGCTGCGGTCGTAGAGGACGAACTTGCCGTCCTCCGCCACGATCTCGGTGTGCAGGCGGGATGCGCTCACGCTGACGATGACGACGTCGTTGTCGCTCTTGCGTCCGAACCGGAGCGGAGCGCTGCCCAGAACCACGCTCTGACCGGCAAAGGGACCCGTGCGACCCACGATGACCGACGACACAGAAACTCCTTGCGAAAGTCTCGGGTGCGGCCGGATCAACCGCACCCTGCGGCTGATCCGCTACGGGGTGGGAGCCGTAGGGCACTCCCACAGAACTCCGATCCAGCAGGGCTCACTTGACCGGCGATGTCCGAGTCGGTCCGACAGTGGTCCAACTCGTACGGGTTTAAGTATGGCGGATGGACGGTGCCGCAGGGCAGCGCGGCGTCGCCTGAATACCCGGTTGGTCAGCCGTCCGTCGTCGAGACGCATGTCACCGAGAACGGCACCGCGTTGGACACCGCCTCGAACGGTGAGCGGATCTCCACGGCCATCTGGCTGCGGAGCGTTCCGCTCCGCGCGTACGTCGACAGCCGTACCGTCTCCTGGTGGGAGTGGGGGCCGCCCTCCGGGAACGCCAGCGTCCGCCACTGTCGGTCGATCACGGTTCCGTTCGTCGAGACCCACCGGTACGAGAACTGGAAGGGCAACTTGGGCACCGTGAAGGTCGCGGTGAACCAGGGAGCCTGCGCGTCCTGTGGGGGGCAGTCTCCGACGTACGTGGTCGCACCCCCCGTCACGGCAACCGAAACGGGTTGCCCGGCGGTGCCGCTCGGTCCGCTGCTCGCCGCACCGGAGGCGGCGCGCTGCGCGTGCCCCGTGGGCGAGCCGGTGGCCTCACGGCCGTCTCCGTCGCCGCCGAGCACATAGCCCAGCCCGCCGACGAGCAGCGCGAGCACGACTGCTCCCGCCGCGGTCAGGTACCAGGTGCGCCGGCTCCGCCGCGTGGGGCCGCGGCCTGACGCGTCGGCGCCGTCGGGATCGAGCGCCGTCGACGCGGCGAGCACCGCGGTATCGGCCGTGGGTACGGGCCCCGAGGAGGCCGGGCCGGCCGATACGGTGGGCAACTCGGCGGTGCCCGCAGCCGTAGGAGCCGTTGGCGTGGGTGCCTCTGCTGCGGGTGCCTCCACTGTGAGTGCCTCTGCTGTGAGTGCCTCTGCTGTAGGGGCCTCTGCTGTGGGGGCGTCGACTGTCGCCGTGATGTCCCAGGCGTGCGTGGCGTCTTGCGGGACAGTCGATGCCCCCGAGACAGCCGGTGCACCGGCCTCAGCAGGTGCGCCTCCCGCGAACGGGGACACAACGGTGGGCAGTTCTTCGGTGGCCGCTGCGGGGAGCAGCGCTGAGGACCCGGCCATGTCGGCACCGGAGGTGCCCTCGGCACCAGCCAGACGCAGCTCCTGCTCAGCCTGTTCGGCCGGCATCCGGTCGGTGGGGTCCTTGCGCATCAGGCCTTCGATGACGGACGCGAGGGGTCCGGCCCGATGCGGCGGCGGCAGCTCCTCGTCGACGACGGCGCGCAGAGTGGCCAGAGGGGTGGTCCGGCGAAAGGGCGAACGGCCCTGGACAGCCGCGTAGATCAGCGCTCCGAGGGACCACAGGTCCGAGGCGGGACCGGGGGTCTGCCCCAGGGCCCGCTCCGGCGCCAGGTACTCGGGAGAGCCGACGACCTCGCCGGTCATCGTCAGCGCGGACTCCCCCTCCACGGTGGCGATGCCGAAGTCGGTGAGCACCACCCTGCCGTCGTCGGCGAGCAGCACGTTGGCGGGTTTCACATCGCGGTGCAGCACTCCGGCGCCATGGGCCGCGCGCAGCGCGGCCAGGACCTCGGCACCTATGCGCGCGGCCTCCCGCGGCGTGAGGGCACCCTGGGAGCCGATGACGTCGGCCAGCGACCGGCCGCGGACGAACTCCATGATGATCCACGGCCGGCCGTCGTCGGTGGCGACGTCGTGGACGGTCACGACACCGCGAGCGCTGATGCGCGCCGCCGCCCAGGCCTCCCGCTCCAAGCGGGTGTACATCCGCTCGACCCGCTCCGCGGCCAGCCCGGCGGGAGCGCGTACCTCCTTGACGGCGACCTCGCGGTGCAGTGCCTCATCGCGTGCGCGCCACACGGTGCCCATACCACCCTCGCCGAGAACGGACAGCAAGCGGTAACGGCCGGCGACCAGCCGTTCGGCACCCGCGTCCGGCGACGCCGTGTTCTGTTGTGGCATGAGGGCTGCACTCCCTGTCCTTTGCGAACGGCCGAGGAGTGGCGACGCCCCCGTCCGGTCCATGGCCTGCCGGGGCAGGGTCCTTTCGGTTCGGCCACGGCCGGACGTCCCGCCAGACTTCACCCACCGCCCCGGCGTTCGGTGCGGAAGGAGCGGCGACGCACCGCGCCGCCGACCACGAAGGACACAGCTCCCGGACAGAATGATAAAACCCTGACCTTCGTGAAGTGAGGCCGCCCAGCACCAGCGCCGACAGGGGCACGAGGGTTCCCGTGGCCGGCACCCGACTGGCTCGACCGGGTCGCCGCCGGCCGTCCCGGCATCCGCAAGGGGTGGGTCGGCGGCGGCTACCGCCGGCGGTCCGGATCGGCAAGAAGGACTCGTTCGATCTTCCCTACCCGTTCACCCGTATTCGACGGCCGCGTCCAGCAGCCAGTCCGTCAGGTAGCCGGCGAAGGAGGAGCGCACCAGTACCCAGAAACCGGCCCTGGCCTCGTCGCGGGCGACCAGGAGGATCTGCGTGCGGGCCAGCGTTGTCTGGGCGCAGTGGCCGGGGCCGAAGGCGCGCCGGTGAAGGTCGAGTGGGCAGCCGTGGGAGAGCAGGTCGCGGGCCCGGGGCCCGGTGACCAGGACGGTGGTGCGCTGGGCGGAGACGTCGGTGACGGAGACGGCGTCGCCCCCGGCTGCCGAGCGGACCCGGCTCTCCAGATCCCGCTGGGTGCCGGGCCGGCCGACCACCAGCCATTCGTCGGGGCCGAGCCACACCGCGGTCAGGTCCCCGGCGCGCACGACGGTGTCGGGTTCCAGGGGCAGTTGGAGCCCCAGGGCGAGTCCGACGGCGTCCGCGGCCGGGCTCTTCGCGTCGAGGCGGACGTTCACCTGGGCCAGGAAGGGGAGTTCGGCCAGGCGGACCACCCCCCGGGAAGAGCGCGTCGCGGCGGCCAGGCGGTCGGCGGCATGCGCCAGGGGGCTGCGCTGCCGTGCGGTCGGGGCGGTGTCAGCCATCGCGGCGGGCTCCCTCGGGGTCGTAGAGGACGGGGCTTGCGACGGTCACCGGGAGCAGCCGGTCGCCGACGGGCGCGTACAGGCGCTCGCCGATACGGTCCCGGCCGCCCTTGATCAGGGCGAGCGCGAAGGTCCGGCCGAGCGCCGCGCTGCGGTAGCTGGAGGTGACATGGCCCAGCATCGGGACCGGCGGTGCGGGCAGTTCGCTGTCGGCGACCAGCTGGGTGCCCTCGGGCAGGAGGGCGGCCGGGTCCACGGGGAGCAGGCCGACGAGGTGCTTGCGGTCGGGACGGACGGTGTCGGCGCGGGCGTAGGAGCGCTTGCCGATGAAGTCGGGCTTCTTCTTCGACACCGCCCAGCTCATGCCCAGGTCCTGCGGGGTGACCGTGCCGTCGGTGTCCTGGCCGATGATCGGGTAGCCCTTCTCGGCCCGCAGGACGTGCATGGTCTCGGTCCCGTACGGAGTGATGCCGTACGGGGCACCGGCCTCGTACAGCGCCTGCCACAACGCGAGGGCGTCCCAGGGTGACACGTTGATCTCGTAGGCGAGTTCGCCGGAGAAGCTGATCCGGCACACGCGCGCGTCGATGCCCGCCACGGCCGTCTCCCGCCATGCCATGAACGGGAAGTCGTCGTTGGACACGGCGAGTTGCGGTGCGAGCGAGCCGAGGAGCCGGCGGGAGAGGGGGCCGACCAGGGCGACGGTGGCCCACTGCTCGGTCACGGAGGTGCAGTGGACGCGCAGTTCGGGCCACTCGGTCTGCAGCCACTCCTCCATCCAGTCCAGGACCGCCGCCGCGTTGCCGGTGGTGGTGGTGACCAGGAAACGCTCCCGGGCGAGCCGGATGACGGTGCCGTCGTCGAAGATCATGCCGTCCGGGCGGCACATGACGCCGTAGCGGATCATGCCGACCTTCAGAGTGCTGATCATGTTGGTGTAGAGCAGGTCGAGGAAGGCCGCGGCGTCCGGGCCCTGCACGTCGATCTTGCCCAGGGTGGAGGCGTCCATGAAAGCGACGCCCTCGCGGGCGGCACGGCACTCGCGCAGCACGGCGGATTCCATGTCCTCGCCGTCCTGCGGGTAGTACCAGGGCCGCTTCCACTGACCGACGTTCTCGAAGAGGGCGCCGTGCTCGACATGCCAGCCGTGCACGGCGGTCGTGCGGATCGGGTCGTGCAGCGCGCCGCGGTCGCGGCCCGCGAGGGTGGCGAAGGAGACGGGCGTGCAGGGCGGGCGGAAGGTCGGCAGGCCGAGCGCGGAGATGTCCACGCCGAGGAGTTCCGCGACGATGCCGCTCGCGAGCACCCCGGAGGTCCTGCCCTGGTCGTTGGCGGTGCCGGCCGTGGTGTAGCGCTTGGTGTGCTCGACCGAGCGCAGCCCGGCCCCGGTCGCGCGGGCCAGGTCGTCGACGGTGACGTCGCGTTGGAGGTCGACGAAGCGGGGTACGTCGTCCGGTGCGGGGACGGCGAAGACCTGCATGGGCGGCGACTGCGGCCGGGCGGGGACCGCGGGCAGTGCGGGCGCCTCGGCGGTGTAGCCCTCGGCCTCGGCGGCACGGATCCCTGCCGCCGCACCCTGGGCGAGCACTGCGGCGAGGTCGAAGGTGCCGGCCGCGCTGCCCGCGACCTCCAGCGCCTGACGGCAGGTGTCCGGGACGAACGTGCCGAGCGTCTCGTCGTGGCGGAGCTTGCCGCCGGCCTGGCTGAACAGGTGCGCCACGGGGTTCCAGCCGCCGGAGACCAGCAGGAGGTCGACGGCGAACTCACGCTGCCCGGAAGACTCTCCGTACGGGGCGACCGTTACCGCGGTGAGGCGGCCCTCCCCCTCGGTGCCGGTGACCGCGTGGGCCGCCAGCACCTCGATCCCGGCGGACCGGGCACGGTCGGCCCACTCCCCCGGTGCGGGGCGCGTGTCGACGATCGCCATGATCTCGACGCCCGCTGCCGCGAGGTCGAGGGCGGCGGGATAGGCGCTGTCGTTCGTCGTGAAGACGACGGCGTGGCGGCCGGGGGCGACTCCGTGGCGGTTGACGTACGTGCGGGCCGAGGCGGCCAGCATCACGCCGGGGCGGTCGTTGTCCCCGAAGGCCAGCGAGCGCTCGTGGGCGCCGGTGGCGAGGACGACCCGGCGGGCACGGATGCGCCAGACGCGTTCGCGGGAGACGTTCTCGGGGGCTCCTGCGCCGAGGTGGCCGGTACGGCGTTCGACGGCCAGGAGGTGGTTGTCGTCGTAGTAGCCGAACACGGTGGTGCGGTGCAGGACACGGACCTCGGGGGCCGCCTCCAGCAGGGCGGCGGTGGCCGCGACCCAGTCGAGGTGTTCGGCCGTGCCGAGCAGGCTGCCGCCGGGCTCCGGCTGGTCGTCGGCGAGGACGACACGGGCGCCGCTGCGTGCTGCCGCGGCTGCCGCCGCCAGGCCGGCCGGGCCGGCGCCGACGATCAGCAGGTCGCAGTGGGTGTGTACGGCGTCGTAGCGGGCGGGGTCCGGTGCGGTGGCGAGGCGGCCCTGGCCGGGCAGGCTGCTCGCGACCAGGCCGTCGTACAGCTCGACGGTGGTCGCGGGGAGCATGGGTTCCGGGAAGGGCTCTTCGATCTGGACGACGGCGTTGGGTTCTTCGACGCCGGCGGAGAAGATGCCTCGGGGGCGGCCGAGCTTGATGCTGGTCGCTGCCGCGATGACGCCGTTGGCGAGGAGGGCGGAGGCGAGGGTGTCGCCTCGGAAGCCTCGGTATTCGATGCCGTCGAAGGTGAACGTGAGGGGCTCGTCGCGGTGGATTCGGCCGCGGGTGGGGAGGCGGAAGGGCTGACCCGCGGCGGAGCCGCTGATGGATGCAGCGCCCCCGCCGCCCTTACCCGTCCCATCCTGAAGGGGCTCTGCCCCTTCGACCCCGCCGGGGGCTGCGCCCCCGGACCCCGCTTCGGCCTGAACGGCCTCGTCCTCAAACGCCGGACGGGCTGCATGGGCAGCGCGGGGTTCGGGGGTGACCGGGCGTTCCTCGCCCGTCCTGTACACCGTCAGGATCTCGTTCGTCGCCGTGTCCCGCACCGCGTTGAACCACCGGCGGCACCCCGCCGCGTGGCTCCAGCGCTCGGCGAACGGCCCCTTCGGGTTGTCGCGGAAGAACAGGTATCGCGCCCACTCCTCGTCGGTGAGGGCGGCCGGGTCCTCGGGGTAGGCCACGTGCGCCTGGCCGCCGTAGTGGAACTCTGCCTCGTCGCGGGGCCCGCACCACGGGCAGGGGATGAGCAGCATGTCGTTCGGCTCCCTTGAGGATCCCTAGTGGGCCACCGCGGCCGCGCCGTGCTCGTCGACGAGCGCGCCGGTGGTGAAACGGTCGAGCGAGAAGGGGGCGTTGAGGGTGTGGGGGGTGTCGTGGGCGATGGTGTGGGCGTAGACCCAGCCGACGCCCGGGGTGGCCTTGAAGCCGCCCGTTCCCCAGCCGCAGTTGAGGTAGAGGCCGTCGACGGGGGTGAGGCCGACGATCGGTGAGGCGTCGGGGCTGACGTCGACGATGCCGCCCCAGGTTCGCAGCACGTGGGCGCGGGCGAAGACCGGGAAGAGCTCCAGGGCCGCGGACATCTGTTCCTCGATGATGTGGAACGCACCGCGCTGCGTGTAGGAGTTGTACGCGTCGATGCCCGCGCCCATCACCAGCTCGCCCTTGTGCGCCTGGCTGACGTACACGTGGACGGCGTTGGACATGACCACCGTCGGGTGCACGGGCTCCAGGAGCTCGGAGACCAGCGCCTGCAACGGGTGGCTCTGCAGGGGGAGTTCGATGCCTGCCATCGCCGCCAGCACCGAGGTGTGGCCGGCCGAGCAGAGGGCCACCTTGCCGGCCGCGATCGGGCCCAGGGTGGTCCGGACGCCGACCACACGGCCGCCGACCACGTCGAGACCCGTGACCTCGCAGTTCTGGATGATGTCGATCCCGGCCGCGTCCGCCGAGCGAGCGAAGCCCCAGGCCACGTAGTCGTGTTTGGCGATGCCCGCGCGCGGCTGGTAGGTGCCGCCGAGGACCGGATAGCGCACGTCGGGTGACGTGTTGACGATCGGGCAGACCTCTTCGACCTGCTCGGCGTCGAGCCATTCGGCGTCCACGCCGTTCAGCCGGTTCGCCTCGACGCGGCGCACGCTGTCGCGGACGTCCTGGAGGCTGTGCGCGAGGTTCAGCACGCCGCGCTGGGAGAAGAGGATCGGGTAGTCCAGCTCCTCCTCCAGCCCTTCCCACAGCTTGAGAGCGTGTTCGTAGATGCCCGCGCTCTCGTCCCACAGGTAGTTGGAGCGGATGATCGTGGTGTTGCGGGCCATGTTGCCGCCCGCGAGCCAGCCCTTCTCCAGCACGGCGACATTGGTGATGCCGTGGTTCTTCGCCAGGTAGTGGGCGGTGGCGAGGCCGTGTCCGCCGCCGCCGACGATCACCACGTCGTACGACCGCTTCGGGTCGGGCGTGCGCCAGAGCCAGTCGGGGTGGTCGGGGAGGTCGGCGCCTGGGGTGCTGGGGCTCATCGGGCGTCTCCGGCTTCCGAGAGGTGCGGGTAGAGCGGGTGCCTGGCAGCCAGGGCCTCGGTGCGGGCGCGCAGCGCGGGCACGTCCGGCTCGGGCTGGAGGGCCAGGGCGATCACGTCGGCGACCTCGGCGAAGTCCTCCTCGGTGAAGCCGCGGGTGGCCAGGGCGGGGGTGCCGATGCGCAGGCCGGAGGTCACCATGGGCGGGCGCGGGTCGAAGGGGACGGCGTTGCGGTTGACGGTGATGCCGATCTCGTGGAGCAGGTCCTCCGCCTGGCGGCCGTCCAGGGAGGAGTCCCTGAGGTCGACGAGGACCAGGTGGACGTCCGTGCCGTCGGTCAGCACCTTGACGCCCGCCGCCGCGGCATCCGGCCGGGTCAGGCGCTCGGCCAGGATGCGGGCGCCGGCCAGCGTGCGGGCCTGGCGTTCGGCGAACTCTGCTGACGCCGCCACTTTGAAGGAGACCGCCTTCGCGGCGATGACGTGCTCCAGCGGGCCGCCCTGCATGCCGGGGAACACCGCCGAGTTGATCTTCTTGGCGAGGTCGGCCTCGTTGGTGAGGATGACGCCGCCGCGGGGGCCGCCGAGCGTCTTGTGTGTCGTGGTGGTGACCACGTGGGCGTGCGGGACGGGGCTGGGGTGGAGTCCTGCGGCGACCAGGCCGGCGAAGTGCGCCATGTCGACCATGAGGAGGGCGTCGACCTGGTCGGCGATGCGGCGGAAGGCCGCGAAGTCCAGCTGCCTCGGGTACGCCGACCAGCCCGCGATGATCATCTTGGGGCGGTGCTCCTTGGCGAGGCGCTCCACCTCGTCCATGTCCACGAGGTGGTCCCTCTCGGCGACGTGGTACGGGACGACGTTGAGCATCTTGCCGCTGTAGTTGATGCGCATGCCGTGGGTGAGGTGTCCGCCGTGCGCGAGGTCCAGGCCGAGGATGGTGTCGCCGGGCCGGAGGAGGGCGAAGAAGACGGCGGTGTTCGCCTGGGCGCCCGAGTGCGGCTGGACGTTGGCGTAGCCGGCGCCGAACAGGGACTTGACGCGTTCGATGGCCAACCGCTCGGTGACGTCGACGTGTTCGCAGCCGCCGTAGTAGCGGCGGCCGGGGTAGCCCTCGGCGTACTTGTTGGTCGCGACCGACCCCTGGGCCTCCATCACGGCGGACGGCGCGAAGTTCTCGGAGGCGATCATCTCCAGGGTGGACTGCTGGCGGTGCAGCTCTGCGCGGAGGGCGGCGTGGACCTCGGGGTCCAGCTCCGCCAGGGGTGTGTTCAGCGCGTTCATGGGGTGTTCGCGTTCCTCTCGGCGGCCTCGACGACGTTGGCGAGCAGCATCGCCCGGGTCATGGGGCCCACGCCCCCGGGCATCGGCGCGAGCCGTCCGGCGACCGTGGCGGCCTCCGGGTGCACATCGCCGGCGAGCCCGTGGTCGGTGCGGGTGATGCCGACGTCCAGGACCGCCGCGCCGCGGCGCAGCATGTCCTTGGTGATCAGTCCGGGCGAGCCGGCCGCCGCGACGACGATGTCCGCCTCACGTACGTGCCGGGTCAGGTCCTTGGTTCCGGTGTGGCACAGGGTGACGGTGGCGTTCTCGGAGCGGCGGGTCAGCAGGAGTCCGAGCGGACGTCCGACCGTGATGCCCCGGCCGATCACGCACACGCGCGCTCCGGCGAGCGGCACCTCATAGCGGCGGAGCAGTTCGACGATGCCGCGCGGGGTGCACGGCAGGGGTGCCTCGACGCCGAGGACGAGCCGACCGAGGTTGACGGGGTGCAGCCCGTCGGCGTCTTTGGCGGGGTCCATGCGTTCGAGTACGGCGCCGGCGTCCAGGTGGGGCGGGAGCGGGAGTTGCACGATGTAGCCGGTGCAGGCCGGGTCGGCGTTGAGTTCGTCGATGACGTCCTCGACCTGCTGTTGCGTCGCGTCGGCGGGCAGTTCGCGGCGGAGGGAGGTGACGCCGATCTGCGCGCAGTCCCGGTGCTTTCCGGCGACGTAGGCGTGGCTGCCCGGGTCGTCGCCCACCAGGACGGTGCCGAGGCCCGGCTGCCGTCCGGTGGTGGTGGTCAACTTGGTGACTCGGTCGGCGAGTTCGCGGCGGACGGCGGCTGCGGTCGCCTTGCCGTCAAGCAGTTGTGCGGTCACCGGCGGTACTCCTTCCCCGGGGCTAACCACGCAGACGGGACATGGTCGGGTCGAACAGGGGTTCCTCGGCGACGACCGCCTCGACGCGCTGGTCGAAGTAGCCGATGTGCACGGTGGTGCCGGGGGTCGTGAGCTCGGCAGGGAGCCAGGCGTAGGCGATGCCCTTGCCGATCGTGTAGCCGTAGGCGGCGCTGGTGACATAGCCGACGGCGCGGTCGCCGTCGTACACCGGCTCCTTGCCCATCACGACGGACCGGGGGTCGTCGATGGTGAGGCAGGTCAGCCTGCGGCGGACGTCGGCCCTGCGGCGTTCGAGTGCCGCCTTGCCGATGAAGTCGTCCTTGTCGGGCTTGACGGCGAAGCCCACGCCGGCCTCGTAGGGGTCGTGTTCGTAGGTCATGTCGGTGCCGAAGGACCGGTAGCCCTTCTCCAGGCGGAGGCTGTTGAAGGCGCCGCGGCCCGCGATGATGCCGCCGAGGGGCCGGGCCGCGGCCCAGAGGGTGTCCCAGAGTTTCCGGCCGAGGTCGGCGGTGGTGTACAGCTCCCAGCCGAGTTCACCGACGTACGACAGGCGCATCGCGGTGACGGGGACGCTGCCGATGTGGGCGCGCTTGGCACGGAAGTACTTGAGGCCGTCGTTCGAGAAGTCCTCGTCGGTGAGGGGCGCCAGCACCTTTCGGGCGAGCGGGCCCCACAGGCCGATGCAGCAGGTCCCGGGGGTGATGTCGCGGACCTGGACCGTGCCGTCGGCGGGGAGGTGGCGGGTGAACCAGTCGAGGTCCAGGTTGCCGTTGGCCCCGACCTGGAAGAGGTCGCGGGCCAGGCGGGCGACGGTGACGTCGCTGCGGATGCCGCCGTCGTGGTCGAGGAGGAGGGTGTACGTCACCGAGCCGACCGACTTGGCGACCTTGCCGGTGCACAGGCCCTCCAGGAAGGCCCCGGCACCGGGGCCGCTCACCTCCAGACGCTTGAGGGCCGTCATGTCGTACATCGCGACGGTCTCGCGGGTGACCTGGGCCTCCGCACCGACGATGGGCGACCAGTAGCGGGCGGCCCAGTCGCCCGGGGTCGGGATGGAGCGGCCCTCGACCAGGCCCGCGTTCGCCTCGTACCACTGCGGGCGCTCCCAGCCGTTCGCCTCCAGGAAGAACGCGCCGTGTTCCTGCTGGCGGGCGTGGAAGGGGCTGGTGCGGATCGGGCGCGGCTTCCCGGACGGCTGGAGCGGGTGGAGGATGTCGTAGACCTCCACGAAGTTCTGGCAGTCGCGGGCCAGGACGTACTCCGGGGAGAGCTGGTGCGGCTCGAAGCGGTTGACGTCGCACTCGTGCAGGTCGAAGGAGGAGCAGTGGCCGTCGACCAGCCATTCGGCGACGGCCCGGCCGACGCCCGCGGAGTGGGTGACCCACACGGCCTCCGCGACCCAGAAGCCCTTGACGTCCGGTGACTGGCCGAGCAGCGGGTAGCCGTCGGTGGTGAAGGAGAACAGGCCGTTGATGCCCTCCTCGACCTTGGCCTCCTTCGTCGCGGGGAGCAGCGATCGGGTGGCGGTCCAGGCGTCCTCGAAGTCCTCCTCGGTGAACTTCATGACGGAGGGCATCTCTTCGGCCTCGTCGAAGGAGAGGATGTCGTCGGCGCGGACGGGCATCGGGCGGTGGCCGTAGTAGCCGATGCCGATGCCGTCGAAGCGGTCGCGGTAGTAGAGGTCGGCGTCCTGGTGGCGCAGGATGGGGCGGACCGCCTCCTCCGTCTGGCCGGCGAGGGCCGGTACCGGCCCGGTCCAGGCGAGCTGGTGCGCGAGCGGGGTGAGCGGGAGGTTCATCCCGACCATGCGGGCGATCCTCGGGCCCCAGATGCCGGCGCAGCACACGACGATGTCGGTGGGGATCTCGCCCCGGTCGGTCAGGACGCCGGTGACACGGCCCTCGTTCTGCCGTACGTCGAGGACTTCGTGGCGGGCGAGGAAACGGACGCCGCGTGCGGTGGCCCGGCGGATCTGCGCCTCGACGGCGAGGACGGCCTTGGCGAGGCCGTCGGTGGGGACCAGGAGGCCGCCGAGGACCTTGTCGCGGTCGACCAGCGGATGCTGCTCGACACACTCGTCGGGGGTCAGCAGGCGCGCCTCGATGCCCCAGGCGGTGATCCAGCCGTGGCGACGGTGGAGTTCGGCGAGGCGCTCGGGCGTGGTCGCCACTTCGAGGCCGCCGACCTGCAGGAAGCAGGGCTTGCCGTCGACGTCGAGGGAGCAGAACTTCTCGACGGTGTAGCGGGCCAGCTCGGTCATGGTCTTGGAGGGGTTCGTCTGGAAGACCAGGCCCGGGGCGTGCGAGGAGGATCCCCCCGTGGCCGGGAGGGGGCCCTGGTCGACCACGGTCACTTCGGTCCAGCCGCGTGCGGAGATCTCGTCCGCGAGGGCCGCTCCCACGACGCCCGCTCCGATGATGACCACTCGGGGTCCCGCCATCGCTCAACCTCCGAACTCGAAACCGGTCCAGTTGCTGTCTGCGCAACTTGATTCAGGTTGCGCAACTCAATGTGCCTGCCCCCGAGGAGGGGTGTCAAGGGGGCGCAGGGCGTCGGTGAGCAGCGCGAAAAGCCGACGGGCCCGGTCGGCTGCACTGGCAGCCGACCGGGCCCGTTCAGGGGTTTTCGGGGTCGCCGACGCGTCACCGCTCCACGGCCGAAGACGGTGACGGCGGCAGTGACCCGGACGCGCCTGCGCCCGCTATTTCAGCCAGGCGTCGACCTTGTCGCGGTTCGCCTCGACCCACTTCTTGGCGGCCGCGTCGTCCGACATCTTGTCCACCGCGATGTACTTGGCCACGGCGTTCTGGTCGTCGTTGGTCCAGTGGAACTTCTTCACCAGGTCGTACGCCGGACTCCCGGACTTGGCGAACTTCGCGCTGACGATCTTGTCCAGGTCGTAGACGGGATAGTCGCAGGCGACCTTCGCGGAGTCGGCGTCGCAACCCGTCGTGTATTTGGGAAGGTTGACCTTCACCAGCGGCACCTCGGACAGGAACCACTGCGGCTCGTAGAAGTAGCCGATCACCCACTGCTTGTTCTTCTCGGCCGTCCGGAAGGCCTGGATGAGCGCGGTCTCGCTGCCCGCGTACACCACCTTGTAGTCCAGCTTCAGGTTCTTCACCAGCGCCGCGTCGTTGGTGACGTACGACGGGTCGCCGTCGAGCAGCTGGCCCTTGCCGTCCGACTCGGAGGTCTTGAACTCGGACGCGTACTTGCCGAGGTTCTTCCAGTCGGTGATGTCCGGGTGGGCCTTGGCCAGCCACGGCGGCACGTACCAGCCGATGATGCCCTTGTTGCCGGTCTGCCCCGCCTCGACGGCGGTCTTCTGGCCGGTGATGTACTTCTTCTTCAGATCGTCGTGGCCCCAGTTCTCCAGGACGGCGTCGACCTCGCCGGTCCCGAAGCCCTGCCAGGCGATCTCCTCCTTGAGGTCCTTCTTCTTGACCGTGCAGCCGAGGTCGTGCTGCGCCACGTACGCGACGACCGCCGCGTCCGCCTCGTAGCCCACCCACGGGTTGACGGCGAGGTTGAACGTGCCGCACTTGCCGCCCGAGCCCTTCGAGCCCGCGGAGGAGGTGTCACCGACCTTCGCCCCTGAGCACGCCGTGAGGGTGAGGCCGAGGACGGCCAGGCCGGCCGCGCCGGCTCGCCAGTGTCTTGCCATGGTGTCCTGCTCCTTAAGCCCTGGTGCGTCGCGCCGCAGCCTGAGTGATCCGGTCGAACATGACTCCGAGCAGTACGATGGCGAGTCCCGCCGCCAGCCCCTTTCCGTACAGCTCTCCCTGCGAGAATCCGGCCACGACGTCGTAGCCGAGGGCGCCGGCCCCTACCAGGCCGCCCACCACAACCATCGACAGCACGTAGATCAGCCCCTGGTTCGTCGCGAGAGTCAGGGCGCTGCGTGCCATCGGCAGCTGGACCTTGGTGATGATCTGCCAGGTGTTGCACCCGGCCGAGGTGGCCGCCTCCACGGTGGACTCGGGCACGCTCCGCACACCGTCCGCGATGATCTTGATCGCGACGGGCGCCGCGTAGACGACGGCCGCGACGATCGCGGTGAACCGGGTGGCGCCGAAGAGGGCCAGGAACGGCACGAGATAGACGAACGGCGGCATGACCTGAGCGGCGTCGAGAGTGGGTCGCACCAGCCGGTCCACGAGCGGGCTGCGTCCCATCCACACGCCGAAGACGGCACCGAGCAGCATCACCAGCAGCGTGGCCACGGCGGTCGAGGCGAGGGTCGTCATGCTGTCCGACCACAGGCCGGTGCCGACGAGCAGCCCGACGCACACGGCGGCGGTCACGCCGGCGCGCCAGCCGCCGAGCACCGCGCCGAGCGCGACCAGGACGGCGCCGACGAGCCACCACGGGGAGTCGGTGAGCAGCGTCTGGAACGGGTTGAGCAGGCCGTTGGTGAGGGCGTCCCGAAGGGCGTTGGTCAGGCCCGAGAGATGGTCCTGCAGCCAGGTGGTCGTGGTGTCGGCCGCGCTCGCGATGTGACTGCCGGCGGTGCCGTTGCCGGGGAACTCGGCCGCCCAGACGAACGTGTGGGACAGGTAGACCAGAACGGCCACCGCGACTCCGCCCGCCGCCAGCAACGGCCCGCGCCACTTGAGGAGGTGGCCGCCCCTGCGGCGGGCCGCCTCGGCGCGTCCGGCCGCCGCCGTGGTGACCCGGTCGAGCACGATGGCCATGACGACGATGGCGAGGCCGGCGTTGAAGGCGGTGCCGACGTCGAGTGACTGCAGGGCCTGCACGACGGTCTTGCCGAGGCCCGGCGCGTCGATCAGGGCGGCGATGGTCACCATGGCCAGGGCGGCCATGATGGTCTGGTTGACGCCCATGACCACGGTGCGCTTGGACATCGGCAGCAGTACTTTCAGCAGTTGCTGCGACCTGGTCGTGCCGAGCGAGTCCGCCGCCTCGACGGTGGTCTTCGGTACGGAGCGGATGGCGTGCGCGGTGATGCGGATGGCGGGCGGTGCCGCGTAGATCACCGTGGTGATCACGGCGGAGGCCCCGCCGATGAGGAAGATCAGGGTCAGCGGAGCCAGGTAGACGAAGGTGGGCATCGTCTGCATGAAGTCCAGGACGGGTGTCATGATCCGGTTGAACCGGTCGGAGAGACCCGCCCACACACCGAGCGGGATGCCGATGAGCAACGCCACGAAGACCGCCGAGAGGGTCAGCGCCAGCGTGTCCATGCTCTCCTGCCACAGGCCCTGCAGCCCGAAGAAGGTGAAACCCGCCACCGCCAGGAGGGCGACCCGCCAGTTGCCCACGGCCCAGGAGACGTAGCCGGTGAGTCCGACGACGCCGAGCCAGCCGATCTGCGGGACCGGACGGCTGCCGGTGGGCTGGGAGACCAGGGACTGGACGAACGTCACCAGGTTGTCGATGACCAGGCGGATCTCGTTGAAGAAGTACAGGAAGAGCGGGTTGGAGTTGCGGTTGGCTCCGATGCTGTCGTTGACGTCGTTCAACCAGCGGTGCAGGCCGGTGAGGTCGGCGGCGGCGAGCGTCAGCGTCTGCCGGCCGCGCAGCACGGCGAAGAGCACCAGCCAGGCGACCAGGATCGCCGCCAGCACCATGGGGCGGCCGACCTTGCGGGCAGCCGGCGCGGCCACCGCAGGCGGGACCTTGTCGGTCCTCTCGGGCTTCTCCAGGACTGTGGCCATCACACGCCGCCTTCCTGCCCGGCCACCACCGCGAGGATCTCCTCGTCGCCCACGATGCCCAGCAGTTTCCCGTTCTCGACGACCTTGACCGGCTTTTCGGCGGCGAGCACCGCACGGGTGGCCTCGCGCACCACGACGTCCGGGCCGAACTCGGGGCCGTCGAGGGCGTCGTCGGGCTGCGCGGGGCGCATGATCCAGCGCAGGGTCAGGACGTCGCCGCGCGGCACGTCCTTGACGAAGTCCCGTACGTAGTCGTCGGCGGGGGCGCCCACGAGTTCGTCGCCGGTGCCGCACTGGACCATCCTGCCGTCGCGCATGATCAGGATGCGGTCGCCCAGCTTCAGGGCCTCGGAGAGGTCGTGGGTGATGAAGACCATGGTCTTGCCGACCTCGTGGTGCAGGCGGATGACCTCGCTCTGCATGTCGCGGCGGATCAGCGGGTCGAGCGCGGAGAACGGTTCGTCGAAGAAGAGGACGTCGGGGTCGCCGGCGAGGGCGCGGGCGAGACCGACGCGCTGCTGCATGCCGCCGGAGAGCTGGTCCGGGTAGGAGTTCTCGTAGCCGGCCAGACCCACCAGTTCGACGACCTCCAGGGCTTTCCTGGTGCGCTCGGCCTTGCCCATGCCACGGATCTCCAGGCCGAACGCCACGTTGTCGACGACCCTGCGGTGCGGCAGCAGCCCGAAGTGCTGGAAGACCATGGAGAACTTGCTGCGCCGCAGTTCGCGCAGCCGTCTGGGGTCCGCGCCCCGGATGTCCTCGCCCTCGAAGACGATCTCGCCGGCGGTGGGTTCGATCAGCCGGGTCAGACATCGCACCAGGGTGGACTTGCCGGAACCGGACAGACCCATGACGACGAAGACCTCACCGGGCGACACCTCGAAGTTGAGGTCGCGCACGGCGGCGGTGCACCCGGTCCGGTCCATGAGCTCCCGGCGGGTGAGTCCGCACAGTTCCTCGGAGTCCGGTACCTGGTCGGCCTTCGGCCCGAACACCTTCCACAGCCGGCGCACGGAGATGACCGGGGTGCGGTCCTGGGGGTCCTGGGACGTGTCGCGCCGCTGCGACACCTCGGTCTGTGCTGGGGTCACGATCGACCTCTTTTCGGCGTTCAGCCGCGGAACCAGTGCTGCGGCCGGGGTTGGATGTTCTGCCAGACGTGCTTGGGCTCTCGGTATTCGTCGAGTCCGGTCGGTCCCAGCTCCCGGCCCACGCCCGAGTGCCCGAAGCCACCCCATTCCGCTTGCGGCACATAGGGGTGGTAGTCGTTGATCCACACCGTGCCGTGACGCAGCCGCCGGGCGACCCGTTGGGCCTTGCCCGCGTCCTGCGTCCAGACGGCTCCGGCGAGTCCGTACTCCGTGTCGTTGGCGATGCGGACGGCGTCGTCCTCGTCGTGGAACCGCTCGACGGTGAGCACGGGGCCGAAGGACTCCTCGTGCACCACGCGCATGTCCTGCCGGCACTCGTCGAGGACGGTGGGCGGGTAGTAGAAGCCGTCCGCCAGGGCGGGGTCGTCGGGGCGCTCGCCGCCGCAGCGCAGTACGGCGCCCTCGGCGAGGCCGGCGGCGACGTACGCCTCCACCTTCTCCCGGTGCTGCGCGGAGATGAGCGCCCCGGTCTCCGCCTCGGGGTCGAAGGGACCGCCGAGCCGGATCAGTCGGGCGCGGCGTACGACCTCGTCGACGAAGGCGTCGTGGAGGGAGTCCTCGACGATCAGGCGGGCGCCGGCCGAGCAGACCTGCCCGGAGTGCAGGAAGACGGCGGTGAGCGCGAAGTCCACGGCGGTCTCGAAGTCCGCGTCCGCGAAGACCACGTTCGGGTTCTTGCCGCCGAGTTCCAGTGCGACCTTCTTCACCGTGGCGGCAGCGGTGGCCATGATGTGCCGCCCGGTCGCCAGGCCGCCGGTGAAGGACACCATGTCGACGGCCGGGTCCTCGGAGAGCGGGGCGCCCACCTCGGGGCCGCTGCCCAGGACGAGGTTGGCGGCGCCGGCCGGCAGCCCGGCCTCGTGCAGGGCCCGCATCAGGAGGATCGACGTGGAGGGCGTCAGTTCGCTGGGCTTGAGGACGACGGTGTTGCCCGCCAGGAGGGCGGGCGCGACCTTCCAGGACGCCTGCAGCAGGGGGTAGTTCCAGGGGGTGATCAGTCCGCAGACGCCGACGGGCTCGTAGGTGACCCGGCTGAGGGCGTCGTCGCGGCCGGTGTCCACCACCCGGCCGGCGCTGGTGCCGGCGATACCGCCGTAGTAGCGGAAGCAGGAGACGACGTCGGCGATGTCGTACTCGCTCTCGACCAGGCGCTTGCCGGTGTCGAGCGACTCGGCGCGGGCGAACTCCTTGGCGTCGCGCTCGATGGTGTCGGCGGTACGCAGCAGCAGGGCGCCGCGCTCACGTTCGGGGGTGTGCGGCCAGGGGCCGGTGTCGAAGGCACGGCGGGCCGCGGCGATCGCGGCCTCGGTGTCGGCCCGGGTGCCCTCGGCCACCCTCGCGACGAGCGTGCCGTCCGCCGGGCAGCGGATCTCCCGGTGACCGCCGGCCACCGCAGCGCGCCATTCTCCGTCCACATACAGATCTGCCACGCGCCGAGCCCTTCGAATGGAATTCGTTGCGCATTGTGCATTGAATTGCTTGTGGTGGAACACCCTGGCCGAATGGGCTGACATACGTCAAGGGGTTGGCGGATCCCGATTCGGCCATCACGACAGATGCCGCAACGCTCTTGACCGCGGGCGGCACGAACCCCACCCTTGTTGCGCATCGCTCACCATGTTGTGCCATACGCACCAAGGGAGGCTCTACATGTCCCCTCGACCGCACCCCGGCCGTGAGTACGTCCTCACTCTCTCGTGTCCGGACACGGCCGGACTGGTCCACGCAGTGAGCGGCTTCCTCGTCAGGAACTCCGGCAACATCCTGCAGAGCCAGCAGTTCGACGACCGGCTCCAGGACCGCTTCTTCATGAGGGTCCACTTCGACGTCTCCGATCCGGACGTCGATCTGGCAGTACTGCGTCACCGGTTCGGCCCGGTCGCCGAGGCCCACGGGATCACCTGGACCCTCCGGGACGCCGCGACCCCGACCCGGACGCTGATCATGGTGTCCAGGTTCGGCCACTGCCTCAACGACCTGCTCTTCCGCTGCCGCAGCGGCGCCCTGAACATCGAGATCCCGGCCATCGTCTCCAACCACCGCGACTTCGAGGGGCTGGCGGAGACGTACGGCATCCCCTTCCACCACGTCCCGGTGACCAGGGACACCAAGCCCGAGGCGGAGGCACGCCTGCTGGAGCTGGTACGGGAGCTGAACGTCGATCTGGTGGTCCTGGCCCGCTACATGCAGGTCCTCTCCGACGACCTGTGCAAGGAGCTGGAGGGCCGCGCCATCAACATCCACCACTCGTTCCTGCCGAGCTTCAAGGGCGCGAAGCCCTACCAGCAGGCCTACGAACGCGGGGTGAAGCTGGTCGGCGCGACGGCGCACTATGTGACGCCCGACCTGGACGAGGGCCAGATCATCGAGCAGGACGTGATCCGGGTGGACCACTCCCTGGACCCCGACGATCTGGTCACCGTGGGCCGCGACGTGGAGGCACAGGTACTGGCCCACGCGGTGAAGTGGCACACCGAGAGCCGCGTCATGGTGGAGGGGAACCGCACGGTGGTCTTCCGCTGAACGGCACATCGACGGGGGCGGGGCCGGATTCCGGCCCCGCCCCCGTTCGTGTCCGCCTTCAGCCGCCGAGCCGGTCCGCCAAGGCGCGGCGCCACCGCTCCGTCTCGGCGATCTGGTTGAACGTGAAGACGTGCAGGCCCGCCACCCGAGCCGACGGCACGGCGAGCGCCTCCGCGCTGCGGTCGAGCAGCCTCTCGGGCACGTACCCCCCGGGTGTCGCGAACCGCAGGAACCAGGACGGGTGCTTGGTCAGGAAGCGCGTGGACTCCCCCACCCCGATCTTCGTCGCCATGGACAGCAGCTTCGCGCGCTGCACCGGTCCGGCGACGCCCACGTGCACGGGCAGCGTGACGTCACGGCGTCGTATCCGGGCGATCCAGTCGCCGAGCACGCGCGGATCGAAGCACAGGTTGCTGACGATGTACGTGGCGTGCGCGCGCTTGTCCCACATCGCCTGGATGGTGACGTCGTCGTGGATGAGCGGATGGCTCTCGGGGTATCCGGTGATCCCCAGGTGCGCGAAGGGCCCGCCCAGCTCGTCCAGTCGGCGCAGCACCGGCAGGGCCCCGTCGTACGGCCCGGCCGGCGGGTCGGCGTCGCCCGCCGGGACGAAGACGTCGTCGACGCCCACCGTGCGCAGCCGCTCGACGACGTCCTTGAGGTGCGTGTCGTCCCGCAGCAGCCGCGCGGGCACGTGCGGCACGACACGGTAGCCGCGTGCCGTGAGCCGCTCGGTGAGGCCGAGGGTCGGTTCCAGGCCCTTGACCGGCGACGCCGTGACCGTGACCACGACGTCGCGCGGGACATGGGCGAGGACCTTCTCCTCGGTCGCCTTCGCAGGCAGCACCTCGTAGCGGACGCGGCTCAGCAGTGCCCGCAGGGCCACGGCAGCCAAGGCCTACCCGGCCTGCTGGTGGGCGTCGGGGTGGCGGTAGTAGGCGGCCTTGGAGGGCGCCTCCGGCTCCTTGCCGAGGATCAGGTCGGCCGCCTTCTCGGCGACCATCATCACCGGCGCGTAGATGTTGCCGTTGGTGACGTAGGGCATCACCGAGGCGTCGACGACCCGCAGCCCCTCCAGCCCGTGCACCCGCATGCTCAGCGGGTCGACGACCGCCATGTCATCGGTGCCCATCTTGCAGGTGCACGAGGGGTGCAGGGCGGTCTCGCCCTCCTTGGCGACCCACGCAAGGATCTCCTCGTCGGTCTCGACGGAGGGTCCGGGCGAGATCTCGCCGTCGTTGTAGGGGGCGAGTGCCGGCTGGTTGAGCAGCTTGCGGGCCACGCGGATCGCCTCGACCCACTCCCGGCGGTCCTGCTCGGTGGAGAGGTAGTTGAAGCGCAGAGCCGGGTGTTCCCGCGGGTCCTTGCTCCTGATCTTCACGGAGCCGATGGCGTCGGAGTACATGGGGCCGACGTGCACCTGATAGCCGTGGCCGCCCGACGGCGAGGAGCCGTCGTAGCGGACCGCGACCGGCAGGAAGTGGAACATCAGGTTGGGATAGTCCACGTCCTCGTTGCTGCGGGCGAAGCCGCCGGCCTCGAAGTGGTTGGTCGCGGCCGGACCCTTGCGGAAGAGCCACTGGAGCCCGATGAAGGGGGCACGCCACTTCGCCATGTACGGCTGCATGGAGACGGGCTGCCTGCAGCCGTACTGGACGTACACCTCCAGGTGGTCCTGCAGGTTCTCGCCGACGCCCGGCAGGTCGTGGACGACGTCGATGCCCAGGGCGGACAGCTCGGCGGCGTTGCCGACGCCGGAGAGCTGAAGCAGTTGCGGGGAGTTGACGGCGCCGCCGCACAGAATGACTTCCCCTGCGCGGACCTGCCGGACCGGGCCCCGGCCGCGCTGGTACTCGACGCCCACGGCCCGCTTGCCCTCGAAGAGCACCTTGGTGACCAGGGCGCGGGTGGTGACGGTGAGGTTGGGCCGCTTCATGACGGGCTTGAGGTACGCCTTGGAGGCCGACAGACGGCGTCCGCGATGGACATTGCGATCGAACTTCGCGAAACCTTCCTGCCGGTAGCCGTTGACGTCGTCGGTGGGGGCGTAGCCCGCCTCCTGGGTGGCCTTGAGGAAGGCGCCGAACAGCGGGTTCGTGGCGGGGCCGCGTTCGAGGACGAGGGGGCCGTCGTGGCCGCGGAACTCGTCGTCGGGGTCGGCCGCGAGACAGTTCTCCATCCGCCGGAAGTACGGCAGGCAGTGCGCGTAGTCCCAGGTCTCCATCCCCGGGTCGGCAGCCCAGCGCTCGTAGTCCATGGGGTTGCCGCGCTGGAAGATCATGCCGTTGATGCTGCTGGAGCCGCCCAGGACCTTGCCGCGGGCGTGGTAGATGCGCCGGCCGCCCATGTGGGGCTCGGGCTCGGACTCGTACTTCCAGTCGTACAAGCGGCTGCCGATGGGGTACGTCAGCGCCGCGGGCATGTGGATGAACACGTCCCAGGGGTAGTCGGACCGGCCCGCCTCCAGCACGAGCACCCGGTTTCCGGGGTCGGCCGAGAGCCGGTTCGCCAGTGCGCTGCCGGCTGATCCACCGCCGACGATGACGAAGTCGTAGTGCAGGGGAGCCATGGTGCCTCGTCTCGCTCGCTCGCGCCGTCGATACGCGAGGCATGCTAATACGGGTATCGCTATACGCACTAGGTTGCGAACCGCGCAACTTGCGGGGTCTTCGTTTCCGGCGAGTTACTTGCAAGTGTGTTGTTTACTGCGCGTATAGTTCCGCTATGAGCAACTACAGTCCGGATAGCGAAACGACCAGCCCGCAGTCCGGCGGGGTGCAGTCCGTCGACCGGGCCATCAGCGTCCTCGAGATCCTGGCCCAGCGCGGCGAAGCGGGCGTGAGCGAGGTGGCCGCCGAGATCGATGTCCACAAGTCGACCGCGTTCCGTCTGCTCGGCGCCCTGGAGGCGCGCGGTCTCGTGGAGCAGTCGGGCGAGCGCGGCAAGTACCGGCTCGGCTTCGGCATCGTACGCCTGGCCGGGGCGGTCACGGGACGTCTCGACATCACTCAGCAGGGCCGTCCGGTCTGTGAGCGACTCGCGGAAGAGATCGGCGAGACGGTCAACATCGCCGTCATGCAGGAGCACTACGCGATCAACCTCTACCAGGTGCGCGGCCCGGCCGCCGTCGCCGCGCACAACTGGGTCGGCGAGCTGACCCCACTGCACGCCACCTCCAGCGGCAAGATCATGCTGGCCCACCTGCCCGCCAAGGAGCGCGCCGCACTGCTGGCGGATGCCGGCCTGAAGAAGGTGACCCCCCACACGATCTCCTCGAAGGCGAAACTCGAGAAGAACCTCGCCGAGGCCCGGGAGCGCGGCTACTCCCGGACGCTGGAGGAGCTGGAGATCGGGCTGCACGCCATGGCCGCGCCGATCCGTGACCGGGAGGGCCAGGTCATCGCGTCGATCAGCGCCTCCGGGCCCTCGTACCGGTTCACCGAGGAGCGCATGCACGAGCTGGCTCCGGTGCTGGTCAAGGGTGCGGAGGAGATCAGCCATCGCATGGGCTACCTGGGCTGAGCGCACCGGCAGGGCCGCCGAGGGGCCCGCGTGCGCCGACGCGGGCCGCGGGCACCCGCCCCTGCGCTACTCCGGCTGCCGCGCACCCAGACGCTCGTGCACCCAGTCGTGGAAGGCGCCGATGTGGTGCTCACTGGGGACGAGCACACCGCCCTTGGCGTACAGCCGCGAGCTCATGCCGGGCTGGGTGCGCTCACAGGCGTCGAAGTCCTGGCGGTTGACCCGGTCGAAGAGCTCCACGGACCGGCTGACGTCCTTGCCGCTCTCCACCACGCCGGGCAGGTAGAGCCAGTCGCACTCGACGACCGTGCGGTCGACGGCCACCGGGTACATGCGGTGGAAGATCACATGGTCGGGCACGAGGTTGATGAAGACCTGCGGCTTGACCGTGATCGCGTAGTACCGGCGGTCCTGCTCCTCGGACACCCCCGGGATGCGGTCCAGGCCCTCCGAGCCGTCGACGGTGAAGCCCTGGATCTCCGTACCGAACTCGGCACCGTGGCCGACGTAGTACTGGGCGGCGTATCCGTCGGCGAACTCGGGCAGGACCTCGGTGAGTTCGGGGTGGATCGTGGCGCAGTGGTAGCACTCCATGAAGTTCTCGATGATGAGCTTCCAGTTCGCCTTGACGTCGTAGACGATCCGCCTGCCCACCGAGAGGTTCGCGATGTCGTAGCGCTCGATCGACTCCACGTCGCCGAGGCGGCCGACGACCTCGCCGACGACGTCCTCCTCGAAGGAGGGCGGGTTCTCCGCCAGGCAGACCCAGACGTAGCCGAGCCATTCCCGGACGGCCACACCCACCAGGCCGAACTCGGTGCGGCCGACATCGGGCATCTTGGTGAGGTTGGGTGCCGCGACCAGCTTGCCGTCGAGGTCGTAGGTCCAGGCGTGGTACGGGCACTGGAAGGCGCGCCTGACCTCGCCCGTCCCGTCGGTGCAGAGCTTGGCTCCGCGGTGCCGGCAGACGTTGAAGTAGGCGCGGACCGAGTTGTCCCGGGCCCGGGTCACGAGGATGCTCTCGCGACCCACGTCGACGGTGCGGAAGGCTCCGGGCTTCGGCAGGTCCGATGCCCGCGCGACGCAGAACCACATCGCCTCGAAGATGCGCTCCTGCTCCTGGGCGAAGAAGCCGGGATCCGTGTACGCGGAGCCGGGGAGCGTGGCGATCAGGCTGTCCGGCAGGTTTGTCGAGGTCAACGCTGCACTCCTCGGGAAACGTCGTGGAATGGGCAGTCACGCGCCGGGAAGAGCGACTTCGGACGGCGTTGTGTATGAAGCAACGCTGCGTGTGATGTGCAACGCAGCATCGGATGTCGCAAGCACGGTGTCAAGACGCGGCGGCGGTGAACTGCTTGCGCCAGCGGGTGAACAACCTCGGTTGGTTCATCCCGAGCACGGCGACCGGCCGGCCGGCCCGCCGGTAGACGGCCAGGAAACTGCGGTCGCCGGTCGCACCTTCCTCGACCGTCACGCTGTCGGCCCCGGCGGCGTGGCCGACGAACTGGATCTTCACGCCGTACTGATCGGACCAGAAGTACGCAGGCCTGGGCACACCCGGTTCCGTTGCGCCGTGCGCGAGCAGCGCGGCCACGGCGGCATCGGGACGTTCCAGCGCGCCGGTCCAGTGCTCGACCCTGCGATGGAGACCGGTGTGCGGGTCGTACCAGTTGGCGCAGTCACCCACGGCGACCACCTCGGCAAGAGCGGTGCGGCCGTCGGCGCCGCACTTCACGCCGTTGTCGAGTGCGACACCGGAGCCCTGCAGCCACTCGACGCAAGGACGCGCGCCCACGCCGACGACGACGGTGTCGGCCGGAACGCTGCGACCGTCCTCCAGCAGTACGGCATCCACCCGGCGCTCCCCGCTCAGCCCCTTGACCCCCACCCCGCACAGCAGCCGTACGCCGTGATCTGCGTGGAGGGCGGAGACGATGGCGCCCATGACCTCGCCGAGCGGGCCGGCCAGCGGTGTCGGCGCCGCCTCGACCACGGTGACGTCGAGGCCGAGAGCGTAGGCCGTGGAGGCGACCTCGGCGCCGATGAAACCGCCGCCGATCACCACCAGCCGTCCGCCCCGGGCCAGTTCGTCCCGCAGGGCGCGGGCGTCGTCGAGGGTGCGCAGCGCATGGACTCCGGCGAGGCCCTCGGTGCCGGGCAGGGTACGGGCGGCCGCGCCGGTCGCGATGACCACGCCGTCGGCGCGCAGCTCCCGGCCGTCGGCGAGCCGGATCGCCCGCTCGGCGCGGTCGAGTCCGGTGGCGCGGACGCCGAGCACCCACTCCGCCCGGAGGTCCTCGTCGTCCCTCTCCAGTGCCAGATCCGCTTCGCCGACGGCGCCGGCCAGGAACTCCTTGGACAACGGCGGCCTGTCGTACGGGCGGTGGGGCTCGTCGCCGATGACGACCAGCCGGCCGTCGTACCCCCGTTTCCGCAGCGAGCGCGCGGCCGACAGACCGGCCAGTGAGGCGCCCACCACGGCCACGGTCCTCACGCGGGGCCCTTGGCCAGGCGGGCGGCGATGCACGGCGGCAGGTTGGGCGCCTCCGTGGACACTCGCACATAGACCGTTCCGTCCTCGACGACGACCTCGTGCGTGCGGACCGGGAGCCTGGCCGGCGGGGCGTCCACGGCTCCGGTCCTCAGGTCGAACTTCGAGGCGTGCAGCGGGCATTCCACCTCGCAGCCCTCCAGCCAGCCGTCGGCGAGCGAGGCGTCCTGGTGGGTGCAGGTGTCGTCGATGGCGAAGAGCTCGCCGTCATCGGTGTGGAACACCGAGACCGGCGGGTCGATGTCGAGCCGGTGGGCCTCGCCTCGCGGCAGATCCGCGAGACGGCACGCGGGAATCATCATGACACCTCGGTGCGTATAGCGAAACGGATTGCGATTAGCGCAACGTCAGTTTGGGGGCCGCGCCAAAGCCTTGTCAAGGCGTCCAAGGGTCGGTTTGAGGCGGCCGCGAAGGCGGTTTTCCAGGCACGCCGAAGCACCCCGGACAACTGGGCTGACCAGGGAGAACAGTCTCCGCACAGGGGCGCGACGGCCTCGCCGCCGACGGCGGTGCGAGGGACACCGGCACCGGGGCGAGGGCGTCGCCGGGCGGTCAGAAGCCGCGGTCGATCCACTCCTGGAGATGTGGCGCCTCGGCGCCGATCGTGGTGACCTCGCCGTGGCCGGTATGCACCACCGTGTCGTGCGGCAGCGCGAGGAGCCGTTCCCTGATCGACTCGATGATGGTGGGGAAGTCGCTGTACGACCTTCCCGTCGCCCCGGGACCGCCCGCGAAGAGCGTGTCGCCGCTGAACAGCGCCGCAAGTTCCGGTGCGTACAGACAGACGGCTCCCGGGGCGTGCCCCGGGGTGTGCAGCACGGCCAGCCGGACGCCCGCCACCGTGACGGTCTGCCCGTCGGTCAGCTCGCCGTCCGGCGTCCGGTCGGGATGGGTGTGCTTCCACAGCGGCAGATCGCCGGCGTGCAGCAGGACCGGGGCGCCGGTGCGGGCGGCCAGCTCGGGTGCGGCGTCGATGTGGTCGTTGTGCGCGTGGGTGCACACGATCGCGCGCAGGGTGCGGCCGCCGAGGGCCCGGACGATGGCGTCGGCGTCATGAGCGGCGTCGATGACGACCGCCTCACGGTCGTCACCGACGATCCACACGTTGTTGTCGACGGCCCAGGTGCCGCCGTCCAGGGAGAACGTCCCCGAGGTGACGAGGCGTTCGATGCGCGCGGCTGCCATCAGAGGACCACCACGGAGCGCAGGACGTCACCGTGGTGCATACGCTCGAAGGCCTTCTCGACCTCGTCGAGTGCGATGGTCTCGGTGACGAAGGCGTCCAGGTCGAGGCGGCCCTGCAGGTAGAGGTCGATCAGCATCGGGAAGTCGCGGGAGGGCAGGCAGTCGCCGTACCAGGACGACTTCAGCGACCCGCCCCGGCCGAACACGTCCAGCAGCGGCAGCTCCAGCTTCATCTGAGGGGTCGGTACGCCGACCAGCACCACCGTCCCGGCGAGATCGCGGGCGTAGAAGGCCTGCCGGTACGTCTCCGGACGGCCCACCGCCTCGATGACGACGTCGGCACCGAACCCCCCGGTCAGCTCGCGCACCGCCTCGACCGCGTCGGTCTCCTCGGAGTTGACCGTGTGGGTCGCGCCCAGCTTCTTCGCCGTGGCCAGCTTGCGGTCGTCGATGTCCACCGCGATGATCCTCGCCGCACCCGCCAGCTGCGATCCGACGATCGCCGCGTCGCCCACGCCGCCGCAGCCGATGACCGCCACGGTGTCGCCGCGTCCGACGTTGCCGGTGTTGATGGCCGCGCCGATGCCGGCCATCACCCCGCAGCCCAGCAGTCCGGCGGCGGCCGCCGACGCGGCCCGGTCCACCTTGGTGCACTGTCCGGCCGCCACCAACGTCTTCTCGGCGAAGGCACCGATACCCAGCGCCGGCGAGAGTTCCGTACCGTCGGTCAGGGTCATCCTCTGCTTCGCGTTGTGCGTGCTGAAGCAGTACCAGGGCCGTCCACGCAGACACGCACGGCACTGACCGCACACCGCGCGCCAGTTCAGGATCACGAAGTCACCGGGCGCCACGTCCGAGACACCTTCGCCCACCGACTCCACCACCCCCGCGGCCTCGTGCCCCAGCAGGAAGGGGAAGTCGTCACTGATGCCGCCCTCGCGGTAGTGCAGATCGGTGTGGCAGACGCCGCAGGCCTCGATCCTGACCAGTGCCTCTCCCGGGCCGGGGTCGGGCACGATGATCGTTTCCAGGCTGACGGGGGCGCCCTTGCTCCGTGCGACGACGGCACGGACCTGCTGAGACATGGCCACTCCTCGGCTGACAGAGGGTCGAGATGTTGCCTATTACGGTACGCATCTCGTGTTTCGCAACACAGCATCGCGGAGAGCCCAGCGGCGGTCAAGGATCCGTCACGCGATACGACACATGGCCGTGGGAGGGTCGTCCGAGCGAGAGCGGACCGCGTCGGCGCACGCCTCTTCCGCCGGGCCCGTGCAGCCACTTGCACGGGGGCAGCTTCCGGAACGACGGCCGGCCCGGCCTGGGGCACTGCGCGGACCGGGCGGGCTTGCGCGCGGCCGTCCCGTCAGCGGGAGACGGCCTTCGCCCAGCCCTGAGCGACCGTCTCCTGCGCCTTCTCCAGTTGCGCGTCCGTCGGGAACTGCGGTGTTCCCTCGACCGTGGGCAGCCGCGCCGCGGCGGCCTTGTCCAGGGTGCCGTTCTGCCGCATGACGTCCATGAGCACCGGGCGGGCGTAGCCGTAGAGCCGGAGGTTCTGGCCCTCCGTGCTGAACAGGTACTCCTGCCACAGGCGGGCAGCCGCCGGATGCGGGGCTCTCTTGTTGACCGCCAGCGCGTAGTACTGGGCGAAGCTGCCGTCGAAGGGGATCGCGACCTGCCAGTCCACGCCCTTGTCCCGGAGCTGGTCGGCGTAGCCGAGGTTGACGTAGTCCCAGTTGATGCTGATGGGCGTCCTGCCGTCCTCGACCGTTGCCGAGGTGGACTCGAGGGGATTGAAGTTGCCTCTCCTGCTGAGTTCGGCGAAGAAGTCGAGACCGGGCTGGATGTCGTCGAACGACCCGTTGTTCGCCAGCGCGGCCGCGTAGACGCTGGCCAAGGCGGTACCCGACTTGGTCGGGTCGCCCTCCAGCGCGACCTTGCCCCGGTAGACGGGCTTCAGCAGATCGGCGAAGGTCTCCGGGCAGGGCTTGACCCGGTTGGCGTCGCAGCCGATGGAGATGTATCCCCCGTAGTTGTTGGACCAGCGGCCCTTCGAGTCCTTCTGATTGCCGGGGATCGAGTCGTAAGCGGCGACCTTGTACGGCGCGAGCAGGTTCTGCCCCGCTGCTCTTCGCGCGAAGGTGTCGCCCACGTCGATCACGTCGGGAGCCGTCGGCCGGTTCCCGCCCTTCCTCAGGGCGTTGATCTCGTCCTCGCTGTGGCCCTGCGGGTCCTCGTCCGTGACCTTGATCCCGTACTTCCTCTCGAACCCGGCGATCAGGCCGCCGTAGTTGGCCCAGTCGGGCGGAAGTGCGATCGCCCGGAGCGCGCCCTCCCGTTTCGCCGCCGCGACCAGCGCGCGCATGCCGCCCACGTCGGCGGCGGATGTGGCCACCGACGGCTTCTGGAGGCCGGCGGTCGGAGTGTTCTCGCAGGCGCTCAGGCCGCCCGGTGCCACGAGCGCGAAGCAGCCGAGGACGGCCGCTGCCCGGGCCCGGGGTGTGGTCACGACTGCTCCAGGGCGTGAGGGGGAATGGGGGCGGTCACGGAGGGAGGTCTGTGCACCGAGCTGAAGCCCGAGTCATGGTTGTCGCCCCGCAAGGGGCTGCAGAACGCTGCGTGCCCCCGTCGTGGATTCCGGAAGCTGCCGAGGGCCGAGAGCCGCGGTACCCCGGTCGGCGCGCACACGCGGTCCTGCCGGCCGCCGACAGCATCACGCAGTCCGAAGGGGCGAGCCTCCGCTGCACCTCCTGGGTCTACTGCACCGACGAAATGGGCGAAATGTTCATTGAGGCCAGGGTACCCGGCCGCCTCGATGGCGGAGCCCACCTGCGAAAGCCCGCGATCAGCGCGCTTCGATGGCACCCAGGACCCGCCGCGCCTGTGCTCCGCGTCGCGCCGGCGACCGTCCGGAGTGCACGATCCCCTCACAACGCCGTGTCGTCCCATTGGCCGAGCAGGATCTCGTCGGGTCCCTCCGCCCCCGGCGTGGCACCTTCGTGGAGGGATCGTTCGGCCCAGATGACCTTGCCGGTGGGTGTGTAGCGGGTCCCCCAGCGTGCGGCGAACTGGGCGACCAGGAAAAGTCCGCGGCCACCCTCGTCGGTCACGTTCGCCCGGCGCAGCCGGGGGGAGGTACTGCTGCCGTCGGAGACCTCGAAGATCACGGTACCCGCGGCGGAGCCGCTGATCGGCACCGTGCGAAGCAGTCGGACGGTGATGGGCTCGGTGCCGTAGCGAATGGCGTTGGTGATCAGCTCGCTCAGGATGAGTTCAGCGGTGAAGGTGAGCTGCTCCAGGCCCCACTCCGCCAGCCGGCGGGCGCAGGCGGTGCGCACCGGGGCCACCGCCGCCGGGTCACAGGGCACGTCCCACTCGGCCACCTGATCAGGGCCGAGTCGGTGGGTGCGGGCCACCAGCAGCGCGATGTCGTCCCTGGGCCGGTCGGGCAGCATGGCTTCCATCACCGCCGCACAGGTGGCCTCCGGGGTGCGATCGGGTCCTGTCAGGGCATCGCGCAAGGCCTCCAGGCCGGCGTCCGGATCGTGGCCGCGGCTCTCGATCAGTCCGTCGGTGTAGAGCACCAGCCGAGCCCCCTCGGGCACGATCAGCTCGGCACTCTCGACAGGCAGGCCGGCGCCCAGCCCCAGGGGCGGGGAGACGGGCACCTGGGGGAAGTCCACGGTCCCGTCGGGCAGGACCACCGCCGGTCCAGGATGGCCGGCGGTGGCCAGGAGCAGCTGCCCGGAGGTGGGATCGTAGACGGCGTACTGGCAGGTCGCCCCGGTGATCCCCGGCCTGTCCTGGCCGGCGTCGGCCTCCTCCGCGTCGATCTGGGCCACCAGCTCGTCCAGCCGGCCCAACAGTTCCTCCGCGGGCATGTCCAGGCTGGCGAAGTTGTGCACGGCGGTGCGCAGCCGGCCCATGGTCGCCGCGGCGTGCAGACCGTGGCCGACGACATCGCCGACCACCAGCGCGACCCGGGTGCCGGACAGCGGGATGACGTCGAACCAGTCCCCGCCGACCCCGGCCTGGGCCGGCAGATAGCGGTAGGCCACCTCCAGGGCGGACTGCTCGGGCAGCCCGCGTGGCAGCAGGCTGTGTTGAAGGGTGACGGCCATGGCGTGTTCGCGGGTGTAACGGCGGGCGTTGTCGATGCACACCGCCGCCCGGGCGGCCAGCTCCTCGGCGAAGGACACATCCTCGTCCTCGAACGAAGGTGAGCCGCTCGCCCGCCAGAAGCCCACCGTGCCCAGCACTGCGCCGCGGGCTCGCAGGGGGACCACGAGCAAGGAGTGGATGCCGTGGTCGAGGATCCGCTGAGCACGTCGAGGGTGCTGGGCCCGCCAGCTGATGGAGGTGCTCAGGTCCCTCACCAGGACCGACCGGCCGTCGGCCATCGCCGCAAAGACGGGGTGGCCGGGGACGAACCCGATCAGCGAGCCGACGGGGTGCAGGAGATGGTCCACATCCGGACCGGCGACAGCGGTACGGCGCATCTCGGTGATCCCGGCGGTCGCACCGGAGGCCTCCTCGCCCCGCAGGACCGGGTCCAGCAGCTCGACGGTGGCGACGTCGGCGAACCGGGGCACCGCCACCTCCGCCATTTCCTCGGCGGTGCGCTTCACGTCGAGCGTGGTGCCGATCCGCAGCCCGGCGTCGTAGATCAGGTTCAACCGCTCGCGAGCCGCCTCGGCCCTGCCGGACAGGGCCCGCAGCTCGGTGGTGTCCCGCAGCGTCACCACGCTGCCGACCGGTCCGTGAGGTGCGGTGAGCCGTTTGTTGACCGCGAGCAACAGGTCGGCCGCCATGTGCACCTCGTCGGTGGCGGGGCGGTCGGAGGCCAGCAGCTGGGCGAGGTCCTCCTCCAGCCCCAGATCGAGGACGGGGCGCCGCTCCCAGTCCGTCGGCAGGTCCAGCAGCCGCCGCGCCTCGTCGTTGGCCAGCAGCAGCCGACCGTCCCCGCCGATGATCAGCACCCCTTCCCGCACGGCGTGCAGGACCGCGTCGTGGTGCTCGTACATCCGGGTCATCTCGGCCGGGCCCAGGTCATGCGTCTGCCGCCGCAATCGACGGCTCACCAGGCCCGACCCGCCTGCGGCGACGACAAGTGCCGTGACGGCGCCGCCGAACAGGACCGGCAGCTGCCGGTCCAGTCGGTGCTGCACGTTCTCGACCCTGACAGGTACGGACACGATGGCGACGACCGAGCCGTCGGGAGCCCTGACGGGGACCGCCGAGATCACGGAGAGCCCCAGGGCCCCCTGAAACGTCCTGGTGAACGGCTTGCCGGTCGCCGCCTGCGCGTAGGGCCCGATGATGTGCTTCCCGATCTGACTCCGGTCGCTGTGGGTGAGGGTGATCCCGTCCAGCCTGTACACGATGACGGCGTCGACGCCCGCGGCCTTCCGGGCCGCCTCGGCGTGCGGCTGCAGCACCGCACTCGGGTTCGGGCTGTTCAGCGCCGCCACCACCCCCGGGGAGTTCGCGAACGTCTGCGCCGCGGCGAGCGTCCGGTTCCGGGCGTCCGCCATGGCGTCGCCTCGTGCCTGCACCACGAGGACCACCAGGGTGGCGGCGACGATCAGCACCACGACCACCAGTTGCAGAAGGAAGACCTGGCCGGCGAGGCTGCGCACGCTCAGCAGCGAGTGCAGGTGGCGCGGACGTCGCCCCGCCTCTCCCTCGCCAGGAGGCCGAACGTGCCCCTGTCGGCCTTCGTGACCTCGTACCGGACGAGGATTCCGACCGGGCCCGTGGATCCCCCCGGGCCCGCCAGAATCACCACGCCCGGATTGGTCCGATTCTGCGCGCATATCCCCTTTCTATCGCTTCTGAGTCACCGGCCACGAGGATGACCGGGGCGAGCCGGACCGAACAGCGGCGGTGACGGGCGTCATGACCGACTCGGAGACCGGAGCGCCCGAACCTCCACACCGGGAGCCTTCGACTGCCCGCCGCGCCGCCCGGCGCCACCCGCTGCGGGGCGTGGACACCCCGGACGACCTGGGCACCGTGGCCTGGGATGCCCGCGCCCAGGACTCAGGGCTCCGATCTCAGGACTCAGGGCTCAGGGCTCAGGGCTCACGGCTCAGATCCCAGAACTCAGGGCTCAGGGCTCACGGCTCAGATCCCAGGACTCAGAGCTCACACAGGTACTCGTCCCGATCCGCTTCGACAAGGCGAAAGCGATGCGCAGCGGCGCCGTGCGATCTTCGCGATGCCGATGCCGTTGTCGCGCCGACTCGGCCATCGGTTACAGACCGCATTACCTCCCCCTTGGACATGTCCCACAGCGCCGGCACACCTCCCCGTAGTCACGGTTCACTTGGCAGTACTCCCGTAGCCACGGTTCACTTGGCAGTGCTCGATTCAGGCACCTGCGGCGGTGACGACGGCGTCCGTGGCGAAGCCGAGCAGCAGGCCGAGGAGGATGCACCAGGTGGTGAGTGTCTTCAGCCCGGCCTTGCGGGCGACTGCCAGCAGTTCGATGACGACGTAGAGGATCGAGCCCGCGGCGAGGCCGAGGAAGGCGATCGACAGGGTGTCGTTGACCAGATGCTGGCCGACGAGCGTGCCGAGGAACGTGGGGCCGCCGCCGATCAGGCCGAGCAGCAACAGCGTGGGCCAGGAGGGGCGTTCACCTTCGGCGGCCAGGGGCGCGACGATGCCGAAGCCCTCGGTCGCGTTGTGCAGGCCGAACCCGATGATCAGCAGGACGGCGAGGGACAGCTCCCCCTGGGCGGCGGAGTTGCCGATGGCGAGGCCCTCGGCGAAGTTGTGCAGGCCGATGCCGGTGGCGATCATCAGCGCCAGTGAGGCTGCCTGGCTGCGGGTCTTCGGGGCCAGCTCAGCGGTGGCTGCGGCACCGGGCCCGGCAGGTCGCGAGGAGGCGGCACGCCGACGGGCGATCCAGCTGTCGTAGTGCACGAGTCCGGCCAGTCCGATCGTCAGGCCGGCGATCAGTGTGATCCCGCCCGAGGCGACGGTTCCCCAGTCGTGCTTGCTCAGCGCCCCGTCGATCGGCTCCCAGGCGTGGGCCAGTACGTCCCAGACGAGGAAGATCAGGATGCCGATCGCCACGGCGTTGAGTCCCGCCCTGAGACGGGGCGTGGGTGTGCGAAGGCGGCCGAGGGGGAGGCCGAGGTAGATGGTGAAGCCTGCGATGGCGCCGAGCAGGGCGATGTTCGCACTGGACATGGGGACTCTCCGGTCTTGTCGTGCACAGGAAGCGCCCAGAAAGTAAGGCAGGCAAGGCTTGCCTAACAAGCCCCTGAGGGGTGACCTCGGCAAAGCTTGGCGAAGTCATTGCATCAAGGTCGGCCTGTCGACTTGCGCAGGTCGCGGGAACGGCACGCGATGATCACGCTTGCGTCGCGATCGAGGTCCGGTCGCCCGCGGCACCTGATCCAGAAGACTCACTTTAGATAAGCCTTACCTAAATCCCCTGTGAGTGTTCTAGAACTCGCCTGTGTCCGCCCTGCCCTCGGAGCCGTCTGTGTCCCACCAGCCCGGGCCCGCTCGACGGCTGGGACTGCACGACGCATGGTGGACGGTCACGGCTGCGGCGCTCGCGGCCTGCCTGGCGCTGTCGGCCTGCGCCGGGGATGTCGCTGCACCTGTGGAGGGTGGACGCCACCCTCCACACCGCAGCACTCTTCGTGCACCTGGCCTCTCTCGTGCTCGGCTTCGGAGCCGTCCTGGTCGCCGACTATCACGCACTCCTCTACCTCACGGGGCGGTGCTCCCTGCGCGACACCCCGGGCGCCTGCCCCTGGACGGGATCCCCCTGGCCTCGCACGTACGGCGGCACACCCGTGAACAGCAGCGACGCATCCAATTGGCCCCCCAGAACCCCCTCGCCGCCCTCAATCCGAGGCGTACCGTCGGACATCAGCCGGCCCGGCCCCTGCGCCTGCACACAGCTCTGCCCAAGAGCGCGCTTCCGGATCGCATCGCCGAACTCCTCGCCCAGGTCGAACTCCCGGCCGACCACGCCCACCGCTACCCCGGCGAACTGTCCGGCGGACAGCGCCAGCGCGTCTCCATCGCCCGTGCCCTGGCCGCCGACCCCGACATCCTGCTCTGCGACGAAGTCACCTCGGCCCTCGACGCCGCCACCGCCACCGCCACCGCCACCGCCACCGCCACCGGCGTGATGGACCTGCTGACCACCCTGCGCGAGCGGCACCGCACCACCCTCGTCGTGGTCTCCCACGAGCACCGCCTCGTCCCCCGCTACACCGACACCGTCCATCTCCTCGACTCCAGCCGCGTCACGGACAGCGGTCCGACCGCCCACGTCCTGTCGAGGGCACAGAGCCACGACCGCGCCCTCGCGCTCGGTCGCGAACTGCACATCGCGTCGCCGGCGGCCCCGCCACTGCGCCGTCGCACCGGGTGGCCGGCGTGAGACGGCCAGGACATCCGGTGACGGGGGTGTCACCGGGGCATCCCGCGTCACACGTCAACGACCGGGCGAGCGCGGCTCTGCCACCGGTTACGGCCGGTGCTCCCTGCTCTCCTGACGCTCGTGACGCTCGTGACCGCCGGGACAGGAGCCGGGTGCGTACCGATGCTCCAACGGCGCGCCGGCAGTACCCGCGTGCACCGCACACTGTGCCCACTGCGCGCTGTCCACCATGTGATCGCTGTCGGAAGCGGCGTTGGCCAAACTGGCACAGCACACCGCCAGCAGCAGGCCGCCCGCCACGAGGGGGAGGCTCCGGCGTGCGGGAGGCGGGGCCAGCAGAGCCCGCACCCGCTGCGGCACCGCCCCGCCGGTGACGGCCAGGGCGCGGGATCGTGACACCCCGGCCGATGCCAGAGCCGCGCGCCCTACGGCGTGAGCGACCACCTTGCGGTCGCCGACACGCTCGGCGGCCTCCTCGTCGGCCCAGCGTTCCAGGACGAAACCGCCGGCGACGGCCACGGGCCGCAGCAGCGGGTTCAAGGCCGCGGTAAGCCGCCACACGCTCTGGAACAGGTGGTGACGGCCACGCAGATGCGCCCGCTCGTGGGCGAGCAGGGCCTCGCGCTCGCCGTCGCCGAGACAGCGCAGCATTCCCCGGGAGACCACGATGCGTCCCGGCGTGCCGGGCAGGGCAAAGGCCAGCGGTGCCTCGTCGTCCACCACCGCCAGCTCCGTGTCCCCGGGAAGGTGGGCACATTCCAGTCGCGCCCGCATGAGGTGGCGGACCTGCCGTACGGCGGCGACGACCAGCGAGACGACGCCGACAGCCAACACCAGCGCACTCGCGGCCGCGACAACGCGGTACACCGGATCCTCGGCGCGCAGCGCGGCCACGGACCAGCGGCCCTCGGCGGCGACCTGCGGCACCTGGGCCAGGCCGGTGAAGGCCAGGAGAGCGAGTGCCCCCGCCCAGCCGATCGCCGTCACGAGCGCGGCACAGGCCAGGGCCCAAGCAGCAGGGCGCGGGGGCAGCAGACGCGCGAGCCGCGGCCCGACGACAGCGAGCACGACCGTGACGGCGAACGGGACGTAGACGCTGACCAGCATCCGGCTCACCTCTTCCCGCGAGAGCGCTCACCCTCGGCGGGTGTCTCGTTGTGCCCGGACAGCAGCTGGTGCAGCAGGTGCTCGTCCTGCGCCGACAGTTCCGACACGAAACGAGCCAGCACCGCCTCGCGATCGGAGCCGCCTTCGAGCAGGGAGTGCATGCGATGGGCGGTGTGGGACGCCTCGTCGCGGGCCGGCTCGTAGGCATATCCGCGGCCTTCGCGGTGCCGCACGAGCATGCCCTTCTCATGCAGCCTGGTCAGGATGGTCAACACGGTCGTGTAGGCCAGGTCGCCCGGCACCTGCTTCCGGACCTCACGTGCGGTCAGAGGTCCATCGGCGGCCCAGAGCGCTGCGAGCACATCGCTCTCCAGCTCGCCGCGCGCCCGCCTGCCGGCTGCCCCTCGGGTCTGCTCGTGTCCTTGGTCCTCCACCGTTCGCCTTTCTTCGTCCGCGTCCGTACAGGCTACCCGGCGACCAACTACTAGTTGTAGGAGGTATGCTCCGGACTTCGAACCTCGGACTACTACATCTCGTAGAATTCCGTCGCTCCCTTCACGTGCGGAGGAAAGCCCATGCCCCACGCCGGAAGCACAGCGCCCGGACTCGCCCCAGCGGGCTTGATTCCGCAGCAGCGGACCACGACGACACACGCGGGCCGGATCACGGTCGTGTCCGCGAGCGTCGGAGCCGGCCACGACGGCGCGGCCGCGGAACTCGCCCGACGCCTTGCGGCGGACGGATTCACCGTGGACCGGTTCGACCTGCTGGATCTGCTGCCGGCCCACCTGGGCCGTGCCGTCCAGGAGGGCTACCACCGGATGCTCGTCCGCGCCCCATGGGCCTATCAGCGGATCTACTCCAGCACCGAGCGCACCGGGGGCGGCGGCCCGGCCGCACGGGCGCTGCTCCGCACGGCCGAGGACAGGTTGTCGCGTGCCCTTCATCCAGGCACCGGAGCAGTCGTGTCCACCTACCCGGGAGCCAGCCGGGTTCTGGGCAACCTGCGCTTGAAGAGGCGTGTGAACGTTCCCGTCCTGACGTATCTGACGGATTTCTCGGTACATCCGTTGTGGGTGGCAGACGGCGTCGACGTCCATCTGGCCGCTCACGCCGTACCCGCCGCCCAAGCGCGGGCCGCAGGGGCACGGGACGTGCGGGTGTGCGGCCCGGTCACCGCCCCCCGGTTCCGCCCCTGCGACGCAGAGCAGCGGGCCCGGGCACGCGCGGCGTTCGGGCTGCCGGAGGGGGCTCCACTGGCCCTGCTGGTCGCCGGGTCGTGGGGCGTCGGTCCGGTCCGCAAGGTGGCCCTGGAGCTGCGCGACTGCGGCGCGGCCGTTCCGGTCGTCGTGTGCGGCCGGAACGAAGCCCTCGCCGAGCAGCTGCGCGCGGACGGTATCGATCACGCCTACGGCTGGGTCGACGACATGCCCAGCCTGATGCACGCCGCGGACGTCCTCGTCCAGAACGCCGGAGGGCTCACGTCGCTGGAAGCGTTCGCCTCCGGTTTGCCCGTCGCCAGTTACCGCTGCATACCGGGGCACGGGCTGACGAATGCGGCTGCCCTGGACGCGGCCGGTGCGGCCGTATGGGTGCGCGACCCGGCCGACCTCGAAGCGGTGCTGTGCGACCTGATCGACGGTCCGCTCGGGGAGCATCAGCGGGCGGCCGGCCTCGCCCTGTTCCCCCGGACTCCGGAGGGTGGCCCGGCGGCGGAGATAGCGCGCGTGCACCGTACGGGCCTCCTCCCCGACGGCGATCGGAAGCCCCCGCCGCGGCGGCGCGGTCCGCGCCGGCTCGCTGCCACCGCCGCGGTCGCATCCGCCATGTGGGCGTGCGCCGTCGGCACGGGGATGGCGACGACGTACGACGGTCCGGGCCTCATGCACGCCATCGGAAGCGGCCTCGACCTGGACGGCTTCATGGGCCACCACGCCCACCGGCCGGGGGAGCACCACTCGTGAACGCCGCCCGGACACTTCGCACGGCCGCTGTCACAGCCCTGCCGGCTCTTGCCGTCGCCCATGCCGCGCCGGTGATCTCCACCTTCGGGCCACTGCGCAACCGACTCATGCCCTGCCTGTCGGGCCGGGGCCGCCCCGACCACGTGGCCCTGACCTTCGACGACGGACCCGATCCCCGCTCCACCCCGCACTTTCTACGGCTGCTCGCCGACCGCCGGGTGCACGGCACGTTCTTCCTGCTCGGCAGCGAGGCGCACCGCTCCCCCGCTCTGGTCCGGGAGATCGCCGCCGCCGGCCACGAGATCGGCATCCACGGCTGGCTGCACCGCCCGCTGCTCCTACGCGGCCCCCGCGCCACCCGCGACGACTTCACCCGGGCCCGCGACCTCGTAACCGACCTCACCGGGCAGCCGCCCACGCTCTTCCGACCCCCGTACGGCGTCATGTCGACCGCAGCCCATCTGGCGGCCCGCCGCCTCGGACTCGCCCCGGTCCTGTGGACCTGCTGGGGGGAGGACTGGACCGCACGCGCCACCCCGGCGTCCGTACACCGCACCGTCACTGCCGACCTCGACGGCGGTGGCACAATCCTCCTCCACGACTCCGACTGCACCTCCGCGCCCGGCGCATGGCGCTCGGCCCTCGGCGCACTCCCTCGGATTCTCGACACGTGCGAAGAACGCGGCTACTCGGTCGGCCGGCTACGCGACCACGGATGGCCCCAGCCGGAAACGGGCCGGCGGGAACACCCCTCACCCATTCATCGTCTACAGTTCCGTAGACGGTCTACTTCATTGTAGTCAATCACTCCCGTCCTCTCCCCGATGCCACATCGTCCCCGCAGAAGGGCTTGGCCCGAATGACCCCACCGCTGCACTTCACCTCCCAGCTCGCCGTGAACGTGCTCGACGCCCAGTCGCTGCTGGCCGCCTTCGGAGTGCTGGGCGTCGGCGTGGTGCTGTTCGCCGAGACGGGACTGCTGATCGGTTTCTTCCTGCCCGGCGATTCCCTGTTGTTCACCGCCGGCCTGCTGTGCACAGGAGCGGCCGACCGGCCCGTGAAGTTGTCCCTTGCGCCGCTGCTGGTCGTGGCGGCCGTCGGCGCACTGGCCGGGGCGCAGTGCGGGTACATGATCGGCCGCAAGGCGGGCGGTGCTCTGATTTCCCGCAGCCGGTCTCCGCGGTTGCACGAGGGGGTCAAACGGGCCGAGGAACTGCTGGAGCGGTACGGGCACGCCAAGGCGGTCGTACTGGCCCGGTTCATCCCGGTGGTGCGCACGGTGCTCAACCCGATCGCGGGCGCGCTGGAGGTCCCGGCGCGGACCTTCACCCTGTGGCAGGTGACCGGGGGCTTGGTCTGGTCCCTGGGGATCATCCTGGCTGGATACGCGCTGGGCTCGTCGATCCCGAACGTCGACCACTATCTGCTGCCGCTGGTCGCGCTGATCGTCGTCGTGTCGCTGTCCCCTCTTCTCCTCGAGTTTCTGCGCAGCCGCCGGGCCGCCAAGCCGAAGGAAGGGCGTCGGTGATTCCTGCCCTGCGTCGCGTCGGCCGTCGCCGGCGCCGGCGTGAAGACGGCGGTGTTCGAGGGCGAGGCGACATACAGGGTCACCAGCCTGGGCAAGCCCCCCGTCACCGCATGAGCCGCCACAACTTCTCTCGTCCCGCCGAAGTCACCGGCTTCGGCGGGTGGCTCCTGTTCGGTGCGCCGACCGTGCCGGTTGCCGACCGTACCGGCCCGCTCGGGCCCGACGGCCGATCGCTTTCCTGGTCGATCGGGCACCGCCCCCAGGCGCCGACGGCCGTAGCCCGCGGGGTGAGGACCACCGGGGCCGGTGTCGTCCCCTATATCCTGGCCGTGGTGGTCGGGCTGGTCGCGGGTCGCACGGCGCGGCAACGGCTGCGGGCCATGGCCACTCTGCGTCGCCCGCCTGGCCCGGGGACAGACTCGGCGACACGGCGTCACGGACCTGATGCAGCGTGCACGTCAACCGTAGGTGGACCGGGCCACACACGCCACAGGCTTCGCCCTTCCCCAGGGTCACAGCAGCACATCGGTCATGACGACCGGGCTGGTGATCATCACGGTGACCCTGCGTACCCCGGGCGGTCCGGCCCGCACCGGTGGCCGGCAGTCTGCGGCCGGCCGGCACGGCGCCTCCGGTCAATGGCCCGACGGCTGCCCGAATCGTTCACCGTGGGCATGGCCCGCACGTCCGAGGAGTCGACGGATGACCATGCGCCCGAAGATCCTGGTCGTTGAGGACGATCACGCCTTGCGGGACGTGCTGCGCCGCGGCCTGTCCGAGGAGGGCTTCGACCCCGTCCTCGCCACCGACGGCGCGACGGCTCTACGGCTGACAACCGAGGACGTCGCGGCAGCCATCCTCGACATCGGGCTGCCGGACGCGGACGGGCGAGACGTGTGCCAGGCCATGCGTGCCAATGGCTTCCACGCGCCGGTCATCTTCCTCACCGCCCGGCACCAGCTCTCGGACCGGCTGTCCGGGTTCTCGGCCGGAGGCGACGACTACCTGCCCAAACCCTTCCACCTCGCCGAACTCGCCGCCCGCCTGAGAGCAGCGCTCCGCCGGACAGTCCCGCAGCCTGCGGCCACGGCCGGCGACCTCGTCCTGGACGCGGTCGAGCACAGCGTGACCGTGGGCGACCTCCACCTCTCTCTGTCCCCCACGGAGTTCCGGCTCCTGGCCGCACTGGCCGCCGCGAACGGAGCCCTCGTGCCCCGCCGCGCCCTCGTCCGGGCAGGTTGGCCCGAGGGGGCGCAGGTCAGCGACAACACTCTGGATCAGTACCTGACCCGGCTGCGCCGCAAGTTGCGCGAGGTGGGCAGCGACCTGACCATCAGCACGACACGCGGATTGGGACACCGGTTGTCATGAAGGACTACTTCCGCCGCCTGGCGCCACGCACCCTGCGTGGTCGCCTCTCCTTGGTCGCGCTGACCACTGCCGCGCTTCTGATGACCGTGCTGACCGTGGTGTTCAACGTCATGGTGGACCGGCACCTGCGCAACCAGGCAGACGACGAACTTCGCAATCGCGCGGCCGCCGCCGCCTCGACCGTCGACACGCGAGGTTCCCGGGTGCGCGTCCTGGAGACCGCCGGCGACCAGTTCCTCGACGCGAACGTGTGGATCTACAGCGGTGCCCGTGTGATCGAGAAGCCACCGTCCGCCACAGCGCAGAGTCCGCTTTCCCTGGCCGCCGGCCGACTCGCCGCCCAGAAGCGGCACGCCTGTATCACGGCCGCCGAAAGCCCCGGCTCCGTCCGCCTGTGCGCCCAGCCCCTGCACGACAAGCACGCCGTCACCGTCGTGACGGCCCTGGCTCTCGGCCCCTATCGCAGTTCGGCCGACGTCCTGCTGCTGGGCTCGCTGGCCCTGGACGCCGCGATGCTCGTGTGCACCTACGCGCTGACACGTCTCGCGGTCGGCCGGGCCCTGCACCCGGTGCGAACCATGACCGATCAGGCCATGCAGCGCAGCGCCGTGGCGTCCGTCGAACGCTTCGGCGCAGCGGAACACCCGGCCGAACTCGCCCGCCTCGGTGCCTCGCTGGACGCCCTGCTGGACCGTATACGCACCGTGCTGTGCCATGAACAGCAGCTCACCGGAGAGCTGTCCCACGAGCTGCGCACCCCGCTGACCCGGATCATCATCGAACTCGACTGGTGGCGGGCCCGGCCACGCACGGACGCCGAGACACAGGCCACTCACGAGGTGATCGCCGAGGCCGCCCAGTCCATGCGCACCATCTGCGACACATTGCTCCATGAGGCCCGCGAAAGCATGCCGAGCCCGTCGAAGACCCCCGGCACAACCGACGTCGTGCTCGTACTCGGACGCCTGGTCGAACAGCTCGACCCGCGGGTATCGGTGAAGGTCGTAGTGGAGGCCGAAGACCCGGAGCTGGAGGCGGGGGTCACGCCTGCTGTCCTCGAGCGCGTCGTCAGCCCGCTGCTCTCCAACGCCCTGCGCCACGCCCGCTCCAGCGTGGCCATCCGCGTCCGACGGGCCGTGGGTGCCGTGCGGATCGACATCACCGACGACGGCCCCGGCGTACCCTGGACGTTTCTGAGCGAACTGTTCCAGCCCGGCCGCCGCGCCGACTGCACCGACGGTCACGACGGGGCGGGCCTGGGGCTGCCGCTCGCGCGACGCCTGGCCCGCTCCGTCGGCGGCGAGGTGTCCTACGACCGCGGGCACACCCCCGGGGCTCGATTCACCGTCACCCTGCCCGCCGGGTGACCGCTCCTGCTCCATGCGAGCCGGCCCCCGACCAGTGCCCCAACAGGCAACGTTCGCCCCGGGCCAACGTTGCCTGCCGGGGCACTAGCTTCGACGACCGACCGGTTGCCGGTTGTGTCGTGGCTGAGCGGTGGGAGCAATCCTGCGGTGGCTCATGGAAGGGTTCCGCGTACGTGCTGTCGTGACGGGTCGCAGCCGCACGACGGCGTCCAGGCCGCCGCCCGGTTCCGCGAGCAACGTGACGTCGCCACCGCCGGCGTCGGTGAGTCGCTGAACCATGGACAGTCCCAGGCCCGTGCCGTCGTGGTGCGTGTCTGCGCCACGCCAGAACCGGTCGAAGGCTCGTTTCCGGTCGGTCTCGCTCATGCCCGGGCCTTGGTCAACGACGTGCAGTTCGACCAAGGCCGGCCATCGGTCCCCCTCAGCCGGTGCGGCTGCGATCGCCAGAGTGATGGTGGTCCCGGGAGGAGAAACATGAAGCGCGTTGGAGAGCAGGTTGTCGATGATCTGCTCGAGTGCGCCGGAGACCGCCCACACCTGCCCGCCACTGTTACCGGTCACAGTAATTCCGACGCTCTGTTCGGCGGCGAAGGCCGTCCACATGGCCGCCCGGTCGGCAACGACCGCATCGAGGTCGACGCTCTCGGGGGTGATCGCCGAGTTCTCCAGCCGCGCAAGAGCGAGCAGTCCTTGGACCATGCGGCTGAGTCGCCCCACTTCGCCGATCGCTTCGTTGAGGCTGGCCTGGGCGCAGGCAGCGAGGTGGGGCTCGAAGTTCTCCAGACGCAGGTGCAGGGACGTCAGCGGCGTCTTCAGCTGATGCGAGGCCTCAGAGGCGAATGCCTCCTGGGTTTGGAGCAGGTGTTGGAGCCGAGTGGCCGTGCGGGTGAAGGTGGCGGCGAGCCGACGAAGCTCCGGCGGGCCGCGATCGGCGGCAGGAGGGTCGGTGAGGCGGCCCTCGGCCAACTGCGTCGTGGCTTGCTCCAGGGCCCGCAGGGGACGGGTGGTCCAGCGGGCGAAGACGAACCCGACCAGGGCGACGGCGGCCAGCACACCGACGGCAACGAGAGCCAGTGCCATCCACGTCGCGTGGACCTTCTCGGTGAGGGGCGCCATCGAGTAGAGCGTCCGCACGACGCATGGGGTGGGGTCGCTGGAAGTGCCGGGCACGGTCACGAACAGGACCTTGTCGCCCGGGGCGACATCTTCACTGATACCCGTGGCGGGTCGACCCCGTAGGGCCATGGCGACGTCCGGCTCGGAGGAGAGGTTTCTGCCCACCGCGGAGGAGGTGGCCGTATCGGTGAGGACTCTTCCCCAGCGGTCGATGACGATGACACTGCTGCCGGTCCGCCGAGCATAGCCCCGCGCAATCTCGGGAAGGTCCGCGGCCAGACCGTGCTCCAGTTTCTCCTCGCACACGGCAGCGAACGTCACGGCGCCCAGTTCCGCCGTGTTCGAGAAACGGCTCAGCTCGCTGCGTGCGTAGACGAAGCCGAACGGCACTTCGAGGGCGAGCAGGACCAGCAGTATGAGGCTGAGATAGCTCAACAGGAGGCGACGGCTCATCGGCGTCCCCGCCGCGGCTCTGGCCGTACCGGCGCAGAGACCAGGTGGTCCGCAGGCGGGACCAGGCGGAACCCGATGCCACGGATGTTCTCGATCCATGACGGGTCACCGAGTTTGCGGCGCAGCGCGGCGATGTGCACATCCAGTGTCTTCGTGGGCCCGAAGTAGTCCGGCTCCCAGACCGTGTCGAGGATCTGCTGGCGGGAGCAGACGGCTCCGGGATCCTCGGCGAGGCACACGAGCAGGTCGAACTCCTTGGGAGCCAGGGCGATCGGCACCGCTTGCAGGCACACCTGACGGGTGCGGCGATCGATGCTCAGCGGGCCGATCCACTGCGCGTTGTCGCACGTGCCCGTGATCTCCCAGCCACCGGACACGGCGGGGGGAACTCCGTCGAAGGGACTGGTGCGGGCCCGGCGAGTAACCGCCCGGATGCGTGCGACCAGCTCCCGGACTCCGAACGGCTTCGACACATAGTCGTCCGCGCCCAGTTCGAGGCCGAGCACCCTGTCCACCTCGGAGTCACGGGCGGTGATCATGATGATCGGCACAGAGGAGCGCGCTCGCAGCGCCCGGCAGACGTCGATGCCGTCCATGTCCGGCAGCCCCAGGTCCAGCAACACCATCGCCGGCTCTGCTGCCGCCAGGCCCTCGGCGCCGGTCCGGGCGTGTTCCACGGTGAACCCGAAACGGTGCAGACCCTCCGCCAGGGGCTCGGCCACCCGGTCGTCGTCCTCGATCAGCAAAACGTGCATACCGACAGGCTCACGCACTCCAGCCCCGGCGCGCGTCTCATCGCCGCGCCACTCCCCCGTCCCGGTGATTTCGCACTCGCCGCGTTGCCGATAAAAGAAGTCTGATGAAGAGCTTCGTAGGTGAATCCGCCAGACAGTGGACGCATTCACCTAAAAAAGTTCCGGGACATCAAACGAATCGCCAGCACGGAGTTAGCAATGAGACAAGGACCGGGGCGTCGGACCGCCTCAGACCCCCGTCGGCAACGCACGACAGTCCAGTAAGTGCTCTACATCTTCGGGAGCTTGGCCTCGGTACGACCCCGTCGACTGCGCACACCCCGCGCACCCCTCCCATGGCGCCTCCCCGCCATGTCCCGTGCTCGGGCGTCCACGTTTTCATGCATTCGCCGTCCTGCCGGCGTGGCACCCGCTGTATGTGCGCTGGATTCTCCTTTACAGGACGTCGCCTAGGGTCCGAAGTGCGGCACCGCGTACCAGGGACGCCGCATGGAGAAATACCTTCTCGACTCCTGGGGATGCCCATGCCTGGTCAAGAACCCTGCCATCTCATCGAATACTCGTTCGATTGCAGCCAAAGGCGATGAAGATGCCCGAAACGACGATCGACGCGACGATCGGCGAACTGAGCAGGACGCGCCCGGATCTCGTGCAGCCGTTCATGATGGCGCTCGCGGGGGCAAGGGCTACTGTGCTTGCCCGTCTGTGGGGCGCCTTCGGACGAGAGCCTCTTCCCGGGCTGGCTGCGCGACGGCAGGACGCGGAGACACTGATCGTCGATCTGCGCAACGGGGGCCGCCTCACCGGACCCGAGTCCTGCGCCCGGCGGTTCGCTCAGGTGCCGGACGACTTCACCGTGGCAGGACCCGAAGGACCGATCCGTGAACCGGCCGCACTGCTCGCGCAGCTGGGCCTGCGCACTCGCGCCGCGAGTCGCCTCGCGGAGGAACTCGACAACAGCGTGGTGAACCTCGCGCTGGCCCGCGCAGCGAATGGCCACCTGCCCTCTGCGCTCCACGATTCGGTCGATGCCGAGCAGGCAGTGGTGGACGGCCATCCGCAGCACCCCTGCTGCCGCACACGGAGTGGCATGAGCGTCACCGACGTGCTCGCCTACGCGCCCGAGCACCACCCGGTGATCGACCTCGCCCTGGTTCCGGTCCCGGCGGACCGCTGGCTGGGTGCCGGCAGCTGGCCGGACGAGCTGCGGGACGACGGCACGTTCCTGCTGCCGGTCCACCCCTGGCAGCGGGACCACGTGCTGGTGCGCCACCCCGAACTCGTTCCGACACGACGAACGATCCGGGCCCGCCCCCTGTTGTCGCTGCGCACGCTGGCGCCCGGTACCGGCTTGGCAGGCTGCCACATCAAGACCTCGCTCGACGTACAGGTCACCAACTACCTTCGCACCATCTCACCCGTGGAGGTCGCCGACGGACCGCCCCTGTCGGACCTGGTGTCGGCGGTCCTCGACAAGTCCGGGTTCGGCGAAGGTCTGAGGATCCTGCGCGAGCTGGGCGGCGGGGCCGTACGGGTGAACGGGCAGGCATCCGCGAGCCTCGCGGCCATGATCAGAGAATCCCCCGACTCGCACCTAGGGGTCGGAGAGGTCGCCGTACCCCTGACCTCGGTGCACGCGACCGGAGCCGCTGTCGTGGCGGGTGATCCGGTGCGCTGGCTGATGGACTTCGCCGAACTCGTGCTGCCTCCCGTGCTCACCCTGCTGTCCATGGGAGTGGCGCTGGAGGCCCACGGCCAGAACACACTCGTCGTGCTGCGGGACGGCCGGCCGGTACGCGTGCTCTACCGGGACCTGGACGGGGTGCGGGTCAGTCCGCACCGACTGTCCGACTACGGCTACGCGCTGCCGCCCCTGGCCGGGACCCGCGCCGGCGATGACGTCGACACGCTGCACAGCAAGCTGTTCGGTGCACTGATCAGCGGGGTGTTCAGCGAACTGGTCGAGGTCCTGGCACGAACCAGGGCAGCCGATCCCGCGGAGCTGTGGGCAACGGTGGCAGAGGCCGGCCGCAGTGTGTACGCCGAGCTACCGGACAGCGATGATGCCGCAGCCTTCTTCGGCGCGACCGTACCGCTCAAGGCGACCATTGCCATGCGCCTGGCCGACGCTCCGGGCAGGGCGCAGTGGACCGCTGCCCCCAATCCACTCGCTCTGCATCGCTGACCTTCGTGTGCCCACCCTGACCCGATGGTCGGCACATGACTCCTTCCCGCCCTGCCGGGAGCGACTGAAGCACCGCCTCCGACGCCCTGGAGCCACCCATGACCACGTCCACTACCGTCCCGAACGGCACCATGCCGACCGATCCGACAGCGGCGACGCCTACCACGCCTGCTCAGACCGCCGACACCGTCACCACCCACACCCTCCTCAACTGCCTGATCCGCGAGGTGTCCGCACCCGAGCGCCAGGTGACCGTCGACCGCGACCACCTGCTGCTGCGCCTGCCCCGCCGCGACCTGCTGCTGCGAGCACGGCTGCGCCGGGTATCGCTGATCGGCGCACACCGGTTCCAGGGCCCCCTCCAGCGACTCACCGAGACCGCATGGGTTCCCGTCGGCTGGCACGAACTGGCCGCCTATGTCATGGAGGAGTTGGAACTGCGCACCGGTCACGCCAACGGTGAGTTCCTGGATCAGGTGGCCGACAGCCGCGAGACCATCCGCGCGGCCCTCGAACACCGGGCGCACACGATGCCGCAGCAAGACCCGTATGTGGCCTCGGAACAAGCTCTCGTCTTCGGCCATCGCTTCCACCCCACCCCGAAAGCCCGCACCGGTGACACAGCGGACTGGCTGGCGTACGGACCGGAAACCGGCGCCCGCTTCCGGCTGCGTCACCTGGCCGTGCGCCGTCATCTGGTGCAGGAGGAAGGCGACGTGACCGAACTCGACGCGCTGTGCCCGGTGACCGACCCGGAGTTCGTGACGCTCCCGGTGCACCCCTGGCAGTTCCGGCTGCTGAGCCGGCACAACCGTCTGCGTGCGGCGATGGCCGCGGGGGACGTACTCGACAAGGGCGTGAACGGACCCGAGTTCGCGCCGACCGCGTCGGTCCGCACGCTGTATCAGCCGGACACCGACACGTTCCTCAAGTTCAGTCTGAACATCCGTCTCACCAACTGCGTCCGCAAGCACGCCAGTTACGAGTTGCCCGGTGCCGTTGCCCTGAACGGCCTGCTCCAACCCGTCATGGACCGGTTGGCCGAACGCTTTCCCGGGTGCGCACTGCTCGAGGAACCCGGGTACCGCACCTTCGCCGCAGACGGCGACACCGCGCTGGTGGAGGGATTCGGTGTCATCGTCCGCTCCGGACTACTCCCCCACCTGCGCCCCGGGGTGACCCCACTGCTCGCTGCCGCGATTGCGGACGAGTACGCCACCAGCGCCGCCCACGTCTCCCACCTGCTCGCACGGGGCAACCAGGATGTCCTGAGCTGGTGGGACACCTACCTCCGGCTGCTGCTGCCGCCGGTGTTGAGCGCGTACTTCGAACATGGCGTCGTCATGGAACCACACCTGCAGAACGTCGTGGTCGGCGTGCACGCCGACGGAGCGCCGGCACAGATGCTCTTCCGGGACCTGGAGGGGACCAAGTTGCTGCCACACCACCACGCGCGTTTCCTCGCCACCCTTCCCGATGATGTGCGACAGCCCCTCACCTACGACGTCGAACAGGGCTGGAACCGGGTCGCGTACTGCCTCCTGGTGAATCACGTCTCGGAGGTGCTGGGCGCCCTCGCCGACCTCGAACCGACTCTGGAATCGGCACTGTGGGGCGTGGTCCGCGACCGTCTCGACGCATACGCCCGTACCGCCGGCAGACCACCACGTCTGCGCGCCCTGCTCTCAGGCGTCCCGCTGCCCGCCAAGGCCAATCTCCTCCTGCGCTGGGCCCGCAAAGCCGACCGGCACGCCACCTATGTGCCCCTGCCCAGCCCGCTGGGCGCCTGCTTCCCAAGGGAGTTGAACCAGTGAAAGAGTCGTTGCTCCACCACGTCCGCCACCTCCCCGACACTCAACTTCCTTCCTACGTCTACGATTTGCCGAGCCTGCGGCAGCACACACGGTCCATCCGCGCCACGCTGCCTCGTCGCGTGGAGCTGCTGTACGCGGTGAAGGCCAACCCCGATCCACACCTTCTGCAGGCCCTGGCCGAGCAGGTCGACGGATTCGAGGTTGCGTCCGGCGGCGAACTACGTCATGTCCGTGCCCTCTTGCCCGACGCGGCGATCGTCTTCGGCGGCCCCGGCAAGACTTCGACCGATCTCGACGAGGCGCTGTCCGCCGGTGTGGAACGCCTGCACGTCGACAGCGAGCAAGAGCTGCGCCTCCTGACGAGCGTCATGGGCCACCGCACCTCCGACATCCTCCTGCGCGTCAACGCGCCCGTGGTGATGCGGCAGACGGCACTGACCATGGGGGGCGGGCCCAGCCCCTTCGGGCTGGATCCCTCCCAGTTGGACCGATGCCTGCGGATCATCGCCGACGACGAGCGCATCCGACTGCAAGGGCTCCATGTCCACCTGGCGAGCGGCCTGGACGCCCGAGCCCATCTGGCCCTGGTCGACGAAGTGGTGAGCTGGGCAGACTGCTGGAGGCGCCAGCGGGGGACCGAGCTGACCGAGATCAATGTCGGCGGAGGCATGGGCGTCGACTACGACCGCCCGCACAAGACATTCGACTGGTCCGCCTTCGGCACCGGACTCCAGCGGATCCTCGCACGCCACCCCGGTCTGACGTTGAAAATCGAACCCGGCCGGTCGGTCACGGCCTACTGCGGCACATACGTCACCCGGGTTCTGGACGTCAAATTCAGCCGGGGCGAAGCGTTCGCCGTCCTCCGCGGAGGTACGCACCATTTGCGCACGCCCGCCGCGAAACAGCACGACCAGCCTTTCGAGATCGTTCCCGACGACGCGTGGCACCTTCCCTGGATCCGCCCAGAGGTACGCGACGAGCCGGTGACTCTCGTCGGTCAACTCTGCACACCCAAGGACGTGCTGGCCCGCCGGATCATGATCAACCGACTGCGAGTCGGCGACCGCATCGCCTTCGCCATGGCCGGCGCCTACGCCTGGAACATCTCCCACCAGGGCTTCCTCATGCACCCCCACCCCACCTTCCACCATCACGACGAGGGGGACCGGCCCGTGCCGTACAAGTGTGTCTGCCGGACCGCATGAGTGCGTACACCCGCACCCCCGCCCCCCAGCAGCCACAGACGCCGGGCGCGGTGCTCGCCACCCTGGCCATCCCGGCCTTCCGCCGATATCTGCTCGGCCAGCTGACCTCGAACGTCGGCACCTGGATGCAGCGTGCAGCCCAGGACCTGCTGGTCCTGCATCTCACCGGCAACAACGGCAGCGCTGTCGGCATGGTGACCGCACTTCAGTTTCTCCCCCAGACGCTGTTCAGTCTGGCTGGAGGCGTCCTGGCCGATCGCTGCTCCAAACGCCGACTCCTGCTGGTCACCCACACCGGCATGGCCGTACAGTCCCTGCTGCTCGGCCTCTTCACCGTCACCGGAGCGGTGAGTCTTCCCATGGTGTACGCCCTGGCCTTCGCCCTTGGCACAGCCACCGCCATCGACAGCCCGGCACGCAGCGCCTTCGTCTCCGAACTGGTCACACGCGAGCGAGTGGCGACTGCGGTCAGTCTCAATTCCACCCAGTTCAACGTCGCCCGCATCCTCGGCCCCGCGGCAGCGGGGCTGACAGCGGCGGCCGTCGGGGTCGGCCCGGTGTTCCTCATCAACGCCGTCTCGTACCTGGCAGTCCTGTACGGTCTGCTCGCCCCCGTCGGCGGCCTCCAAGGCCCTGCCCCGTCCGAGCACGGCGGCACAAGGTTGCGCGACGCGTTCCGGCACATCGCGTCAACGCCCGAGCTTCGTCTGCCCATCACCCTCATCGCCTTCGTGAGCACCTTCGGCTTCAATTTCCAGGTCACCACCTCCCTGATGGCGATCACCGTCTTCCACTCGGACGCCGCGGCCTTCGGCTGTCTCTCGGCTGGATACGCGGTCGGCAGCCTCGTGGGCGCGATACTCGGCGCAAGGATCAAACGGCCGCCCACGGGACGGCGCCTGGTCACTGCCACGGTCGCCTTCGGTCTGCTGGAGGCGACGCTGGGACTGATGCCCGGCTACAACACGTTCCTGGCCCTGCTCGTTCCGACCGGCTACGCCGCCGTGACCATCACCATGACCGCCAACTCCCTGATCCAGCTCCACGCCGAACCGCATCTGCGCGGCCGCGTCCTGTCCGCCTACTTCCTCGTACTCCTCGGCGGCACCCCCGTCGGCGCCCCCCTGGTCGGTCTCGTCTCCGACGCCTACGGCGCACGCTGGACCCTGCTGCTCGGCGGCCTCGTCTCGACGTTGGCAGCGGTGACCTGCTCACCATGGACGTTCATGCTCCAGCGGCAGGCTCCGCCAGGACGCACGGGCGACCAGGCAGGCGAACGCCTCGTCGACACGCCGGACTTTGGACCCAGGCGGTAGACCTTTTCGGGGTGCGCGCCTGAGGCCGTCGGCAAGTTCGAGCACGCACCGGAGCGGCGGTCGGCCACTCCTCCCCACCGTGTGGCGGACGCCCGGCGTCACTGGGATGGGGGGCCCTGAACGCATGGCCCCCAACCTGTCGGAGCGGTCAGCGGTTCGCGGGCCCATGACAGCGGGCGCTGCCGGAGTCGGTGTAGCCGGTGCCGTTGGCAGCCTGGTAGGTCCACGAGTAGCCCGTCGGCTTCAGGCTGAAACGGCTGACACCGTAGGAGGCGTCGTTGCCGGTGACACGGTTCGGGGACTGGTCCGCAGGGGCCAGAGTGTCCAGCCCCTCGCCTCCAGTGCCGATGATGAACTCGGTGATGCCCTTGTGAGCATCCACCTTGCCCTGCGGATTCTGCGGCGCGAACCGGGCGTAGAGGTGCTCGTGCCCATTGAGTACGACGTCGACGCCGGCCTTGTGGAGCAGCGGCCACCACTCTGTCTGCGACATCTTCCCCTCGTCGGAGGGTGAGGCGCTGGCGCTGAACGCCGGCTGGTGCCAGTAGGCCAGTGTGCACGTGGCGCCGTCGGCGGCGAGGTCGTCCCGCAACCATGCCGCCTGCTGCTTCACCCAGGTACCGTCCGGGGAGCAACCGCCGGTCTGTACGGCGCATTCGGCGTTGAGGGAGATGATGTGCCAGGCGCCCAGGTCGTAGGAGTACCAGCCCCGGCCGGCGGTGCCCGCCTGGCCGTGCGCGCGGGGCACGGGCTGGCCCTCGGCGTCGGTGAGCGGGCTGCCGGTGGAGTCCAGGCTGCGGCCGTTGTAGTACGAGTAGTAGCCGGAGCCGTCGACTCCCTTCTCTCCGTCCTTGTAGTCGTAGAACTCGTGGTTGCCGGGTGCCGGTCGCTGGAGGTACTTGAACGCGCCGTAGGTCCGGTCGAAGGAGCCCATGAAGTCGTTGTAGCGGCCGACTTGGTACTGCTCGTCGCCCAGCAGGGCCACCAGGTCGGGCTGCATGGTCTCGATCTGGTCGGCCGTGAGCGTCTGGGCGTTCTGGCGGGTGCCGTCGCACAGGTACTTGTGGTCGACTCCCTCGGCGTCCCCGTCGGGCTCGCACGCGATGTCCCCGACCGCCGCGAGGACCGCCGTGCGGTCCGACGTGGGCTGGTACGGCCAGGGGTTGTGGACGCTCTCGGCCGTCGCGGCGGTGGCGGTGAGCAGCAGGGCGCCGGTCGCGGCCAGGGCGGCGAGGGTGCGACGTCTCATTCCAGCAGGCTCCTTCCCCGCCCCGTCCGATCGGAGCGGACGGGGCGTCATGGTTGCGGTCATCGGCGCACGCCACCCGGCCGGTGGGCGAACTGCGGCTGGAGAGAGGATGACTGTTCGGCGCCGGCAAGCGCCCCAGGTCGCCACGTGGGCGGTGCGGCCGACCGTCCCCTTCGGCTGTCTCGGGGATCCACCGCCCCACTGCCTGCTGCAAGCCCCAAGCAGCAGGCACCGATTCCTGTTGTCGGCAGCGCTGTCTGCCGACTCGCTCCGAGCCGGGTGTCGGGCACGGGTGCTCTTGGGTGTTGACCGTTCCCTTTGCTTCATCGGGGTGGCGATGGGTCGCCGGTCGAGTGTGCCGGCCGTCGGGTGCGGTCATCCGTCGGGCACTGCTATGGGACGGCCTGGGTGGCGGCGCCGGGTTCGGCAGTCAGGAGCGGTCGCAGCGCGCCGCGGCTCAGGGCCGCGACCAGAGGGGTGGCCCAGCGACGGAGTGCCAGGCTGGTGAGGTAGGCGACGGGCAACGCGACGACCACGGAACCGAGTACGTCGTGCGGGTAGTGGGCACCGACGTAGACGCGGCTGAAGCCCTCCACCACGGCGAACACCGCGGCAATGACGCTCAGGCGGCGGTCCAGCAGGAACAGGGCGGCGACCGCAGCGGCCGCCACAGTGCTGTGCCCGCTGGGGAAGGCGTAGTCCGACGGTGCGGGGCAGGTATCCACGAGGTAGGCGTGAGGCATCGACCGGCAGGGACGTATCTCGCCCACGACCTTCTTGATCACCTCGGCAACGGCGAAAGCGGTCACGACGGCGACCGGTGCGGCCAGGGCGACGGCCATCGGCTGGGCGCCGCGGCGGCGCGCGGCCCACCAGCCCATGACCATGAGGACCGCGAAAACGCCCAGGCCGAGGTTGGTCCACAACTCCATCGGAGTGTTGAGCCATCTGGTGTCGCGGGCGAAATCCGTGACAGAGGTGAACAAAGATCCGTCGATGCCGGATCCGTCGAAAGCCAGCTGCGCGGTGGCGGCCGCGGTCATAGCGAGACGTCCTTCCCTGAGAGCACGTCGTGTGAGACAGGCACGTGGCGACGCGGTACGGGCACGCGCCACCGGACGACCCCTCCGCCTTGCATGCTGATAACTACGCAGTGACGTGAAGGTGTCCGCTCAGCAAATCTACTACACGTCGTAGAAGTAAAGACTCGGAGCGGTCCGCTGCCCTCGTGCCCTAGGTGTATTGCCCTGTGAGGTTGGGGACGCGGCTGGCGGGTGGTTGGCCCTTGAGCGCGGTGTGTCCGCGGTGGTGATTGTAGGTGTGCAGCCACTCG
>NZ_JBIBJK010000002.1:610256-673531 GCF_042958635.1 Streptomyces sp. NPDC007971 | reverse complement strand
TCAAGGAACGGTCGCTTCCTTTGTACTCACCCTCTCGGGCTTTCCTCCGGGCTTCCCTTCGGTGTTTCCGACTCTATCAGATCTTTTCTCGATCCGATTTCCTCGGTGCTTTCCAGGTTCTCGCTCTCGCGTTTCCCTTTCCGGCGGTTCCGACTTTATCAGAAGTTCTTGGCCGATCTGACCGGCCGCTCATTTCTGAATAATCGGGGTGGCTTCTCGCAATCGCATTCGCGACTTCTCGGGAAGCAGGTTGATTCTAGCGATCAGCCCCGAACTTGTCCAGTTCTAGGCAACTCATTGAATCTACCTCCCCGCTCGGCCCGTGTCAACGGGTTTTGCGGGGCGAAGAGGAGACTAGCAGGTCACAGGCGTGGGACGCACATCAGGCGGCCGTGGGGACGCTCGCGCTGCGCTCGGCCGCTTCGAGGTCACCCGTCTCGCCGGCCCGTACCGCGCGGCCGCCGAGGACGTAGACGTACGTCAGAAAGGCCAGCTCGGCAACGACGCCGATGCCGATGCGGGCCCAGGTGGGCAGACCGGACGGAGTCACAAAGCCTTCGATGGCGCCGGAGACGAACAGGACCAGTGCAAGGCCGATCGCCATGCCCACGGCGGCCCGGCCCTCTTCGGCGAGCGCGGCGCGACGGCTGCGGGGACCGGGGTCGATGAGGGTCCAGCCGAGGCGGAGGCCGGTGCCGGCGGCGACGAAGACCGCGGTCAGTTCGAGCAGGCCGTGCGGGAGGACCAGGCCGAGGAAGGTGTCGAGGCGGCCGGCGGAGGACATCAGGCCGAACCCGACCCCCAGGTTGAGCATGTTCTGGAAGAGGATCCAGAGGACGGGCAGACCGAGGAAGACGCCCAGGACCAGGCACATCGCCGCGGCCTCGGCGTTGTTCGTCCATACCTGGGCGGCGAAGGAGGCTGCGGGGTGGCTCGAGTAGTAGGTCTCGTACTCGCCGCCGGGACGGGTCAGCTCGCGCAGCTGGCTGGGGGCCGCGATGGTCGACTGCACCTCGGGGTGCGTGCCTATCCACCAGCCCAGGAGGATTCCTATGGCGGTGGAGACGAGAGCCGTGGGCACCCACCAGTGTCGGGCGCGGTAGACCGCGGCGGGGAAGCCGTGTCCGAGGAACCGGGTCACGTCGCGCCATGAGGCGCGCCGGGTGCCGGTGACGGCGCTGCGCGCGCGTGCCACCAGCTGGCTGAGCCGGCCGGTCAGCTGCGGGTCGGGGGCGCTGGACTGGATGAGCGAGAGGTGGGTGGCAGTGCGCTGGTACAGAGCGACGAGTTCGTCGGCCTCGGCGCCGTTGAGGCGGCGCTGGCGGCGGAGCAGGGCGTCGAGGCGGTCCCATTCGGCTCGGTGTGCGGAGACGAAGACGTCCAGGTCCATCGGGTCTGCCTGCTCCTCGACTGGTCGTCCACTGCTCGTGGATGCTCGTGATGCTGTCAGCTTGTCGTACCGCGACGCGATGCGTCCTCAGCTTGGCAGACTTGCGGTTCACGGGGCATACCAGGGGAAGGACGGCGGACGTGAGTGAGCTGGTGACAGGCGAGGCGGTGGCGCTCGAACTGCGGCCGGCCAAGCTGCCGAGCAGGGCGTTGGCGGTACTGCTCGATCTGCTGGCGACCATGTTCGCGTACATCGCCGTGAGCATCGGGGTGGCTGCGGCGACCTCGTCCTTGGACGACGCCGCACAGACCGCCCTGTCGATCGCCACTTTTCTGTTGGTGCTCGTCGGCGGCCCGATCGCCGTGGAGACCCTCAGTCATGGACGCTCGCTGGGGAAGCTGGCGCTCGGGCTGCGGGTGGTGCGGGACGACGGCGGGCCCATCCGGTTCAGGCATGCCCTGGTGCGCGGTGCGATCGGCATGGTCGAGATCCTGATGACGTTCGGGGTGGTGGCCTCCATCGCGTCGCTGGTGTCGGCACGGGGGCGCCGGCTCGGGGACGTCTTCGCCGGGACCCTCGTCGTGCGCGAGCGGATTCCCGTCGGACCGGCCGCGTTCGCTCCGCCCCCGCCGCCGTCGCTTGCCGGGCGGTTCGCCGGTCTGGATCTGTCGGCTGTGCCGGACTGGCTGTGGCTGGCCGTCCGCCAGTACCTGACGCGGATGCAGCAGCTCGATCCCCAGGTTTCCTGGGACATGGCCCAGCGGCTCGCGGCCGATCTCACGGCTCGTACGGGGGCTCCGGCGCCGCAGGGTGTGCATCCGGCCGCGTTTCTGGCGGCCGTCGTGCACGAACGCCAGGCTCGCGATGCCCGGCAGGCGTTCGGTGGCGCGGGTGCGGGTGGGGGTGCGCCGCAGGCCGCGGCTTCCGGCTACCCGCCCCCGGCTCCAGCTCCAGCTCCAGCTCCAGCTCCGGCCTGGCCGCAGAGTCTTGCTCAAAGCGTCCAGCCCCCTGCGCAGGCCCAGCCCCATGGGCAGGGGCAGGGGCAGGGGCAGGGGTCGGGGTCGGGACAGGCTCCCGTCGCGCAGGCCGCGCCATCACGCTCTGACGACCTGGCGTCCGACCGTCCACCCACCGGTTCCGGTTCCGGCATCACCGGGTTCGCGCCGCCTGCGTAGGCCCCTTCCGGTGTTGTGCCTGCCGGGACGGTTCTGCCTAACCGGTTCTGCCGAACCGGTCAGGGCGGGGCGGTTTCCGGCGAACCGGTTCCGGCGGGGCGGTTCTTGGGGATCAGTCGAATCTCGACGGTGGTGACTGGAGATCCTCCAGCTCGATGCCGGGCGCGGCGAGGACCACGTCACCGGCGATGTGGACGGTGTGCCGCTCCCCCGTGTCCAGGGCTGTGACCTGGTATTCGTCCACGATCAGGGGGCCGTTGTCAGTGGCGTGTGCTTCGCTGTTCACCAAGGCCCAGGACTGGTCCAGGGTGCGCGGGGCGAGGACCGGGTCCGTGAAGGCCACCAAACGCACACGGGTCGCGGAGGAGGGGGTGAGGCGCAGGAGACGGGCAGTGGCGACGAGGAACGCGGGGGACGTGCCGGTGAAGGCGTGGGCGTTCACATTGCCTTCGGTGGCATGGACGCCGGTGGGGTCGGTGCGGACCCAGGTGACGCCGTCGATCGCGGCGCCGCGCACCTGCCAGCCTCCCGCGTGGAGTTCGAGGCGGATGGGGCGGCCGAGGTCGTCCAGGGCCAGATCGACCGAGCCCCGATGGTCGCCCTCGGGGGTGGTCAGCCGGGAGACGTAGCGCCAGCCGGAAGGGCCGGGGGCGCACTGGAAGTGCTCTTGTGCAAGGGGGGTGAGATCGTGCGGATCATGGAGCGAATAACGGCCGCGGGGCATGGGGGTCCTGGGTCTTGACGGGCTGGTCCGGCCACAGGCCAAAGGGGCAGGCCCCCGGCACGGGGGTGCGGGGGCCTGCCTCGGAGGATTTGCGGAACTGCCGACCGGGAGCGCGGCGGTGCACCGGTGCGCTCCCGGGTCGGCAGGGCTGCGGACTCAGTAGCGGTAGTGGTCCGACTTGTACGGGCCCTCGACCTCCACGCCGATGTACGCGGCCTGCTCGGGGCGCAGCTTGGTGAGCTTCACGCCGAGCGCGTCCAGGTGGAGGCGGGCGACCTTCTCGTCGAGGTGCTTGGGCAGCACGTAGACGCCGGTCGGGTACTCGTCGGGCTTGGTGAACAGCTCGATCTGGGCCAGGGTCTGGTCCGCGAAGGAGTTGGACATCACGAACGACGGGTGACCGGTGGCGTTACCGAGGTTCAGCAGTCGGCCCTCGGACAGGACGATGATCACCTTGCCGTCGGGGAACTTCCAGGTGTGGACCTGCGGCTTGACCTCGTCCTTGACGATGCCGGGGATCTTGGCGAGGCCGGCCATGTCGATCTCGTTGTCGAAGTGGCCGATGTTGCCGACGATCGCCTGGTGCTTCATCTTCGCCATGTCCGACGCAAGGATGATGTCCTTGTTGCCGGTGGTGGTGACGAAGATGTCGGCGGTCTCGACGACCTCGTCGAGGGTGGTGACCTGGTAGCCGTCCATCGCCGCCTGCAGGGCGCAGATCGGGTCGATCTCGGTGATGATCACTCGGGCACCCTGGCCGCGCAGGGACTCCGCGCAGCCCTTGCCCACGTCGCCGTAGCCGAAGACGACGGCGGTCTTGCCGCCGATCAGGGTGTCGGTGGCGCGGTTGATGCCGTCGATCAGGGAGTGGCGGCAGCCGTACTTGTTGTCGAACTTCGACTTGGTGACGGCGTCGTTGACGTTGATCGCCGGGAAGAGGAGGACGCCGTCGCGCTGCATCTCGTACAGGCGGTGGACGCCGGTGGTGGTCTCCTCGGTGACACCGCGGATCTCGGAGGCCAGCTGGGTCCACTTCTGGGGGTTCTCGCCCAGGGTGCGGTGGAGCAGCTGGAGGATGACGCGGTGCTCGTCGGACTCGGCGGTCTCCAGGCCGGGGACCTTGCCGTCCTTCTCGTACTCGACGCCCTTGTGGACGAGGAGGGTGGCGTCACCGCCGTCGTCGAGGATCATGTTCGGGCCGCCGGTGGGGCTGTCCGACCAGGTCAGCGCCTGCTCGGTGCACCACCAGTACTCCTCCAGGGTCTCGCCCTTCCAGGCGAAGACCGGGACGCCCTGCGGGTTGTCGGGCGTGCCGTTCGGGCCGACGGCGATGGCGGCGGCCGCGTGGTCCTGGGTGGAGAAGATGTTGCAGGAGGCCCAGCGGACCTGCGCGCCGAGGGCGGCCAGGGTCTCGATGAGGACGGCGGTCTGCACGGTCATGTGCAGGGAGCCGGTGATGCGGGCGCCGGCGAGGGGCTGCGCCTCGGCGTACTCCTTGCGGATCGCCATCAGGCCGGGCATCTCGTGCTCGGCGAGGGTGATCTCCTTGCGGCCGAACTCGGCAAGGGAGAGGTCGGCGACCTTGAAGTCCTGTCGGTTGTCGACAGTCGTCATTGCGAGCTGCTCCTCGGGATTGGGGCGAGGTGGGTACGGCTGGTCTGCGCGGCGGCGGACACAGGGGTGCCCGAGAAGAGGACACAGGCATGCCCACGTACGCGCAGCGCAGTCCGTCGGAGGCCCTCTCTCCCTCGGTCGGTCCGCTTCGGGACCGCCCGACCGCCATCAGCAGCGACGTCTGGCTCTGTCCCAAGCTACACCGCAGGACCCGGCCGCCCCCAGTCCGCCTCCGGCCAGTTCGCGCCGATCGAGGTCCTCGGCCGGGGGCGGGTGCGGGCCGGGGAAGAGGGCGGGCCGGTGAGCGAAAAGCGTGGGGCACGAGCCAACAGACCCGGGCGAACCGGCACTTTCACATCTTTGAGCGAGAGGCGGGGTGCTGCAGGATGCAGGGTGATCGGGAGTTCGGACCGATCTCGCGGGGCGACCGGGACGGCGTCTCGTGTGACGACGGCGATAGGAGATCGACGTGACCAGTCCGGCCGGCCCTCCCCCCACGGGCACCGCCGGTGCACAGCGGCAGCGGATCAAGCTGCTCGCTGTGACCGCGTGCCCGACCGGCATCGCACACACGTACATGGCGGCGGAGAAGCTCGCGCAGGCGGCGGCGAGCCAGGACATCGAGATGAAGGTGGAGACGCAGGGATCCATCGGAGCCGAGAACGTCCTGGATGACAACGATGTCAGAACTGCGGACGGGATCATCATCGCGGCGGACAAGGACGTCGATCTCAGCCGTTTCGCGGGCAAGCGCGTGCTGACGGTCCCCGTCGCGGAGGGCATCCACCATCCCGAGCGGCTGATCGAGCAGGTGCGGTCGGCGCCCGTGCACAGGCCCGACGGAGCTCCTGCCGGGCCTGCGGCCCCGACGGGCGGCGGCAGGGAGCGGAGTGCGGTCTACAAGGCGCTGATGAACGGTGTCTCGTACATGATCCCGTTCGTGGTCGTCGGCGGTCTGCTGATCGCGGTCTCGCTGGCGCTGGGCGGCCATGCGACGGCCAAGGGGTACGTGATCCCGGAGGGCACCTTCTGGGCGCATGTGAACGCGATCGGCGGGATCGGCTTCCAGCTGATGATCCCGATCCTGTCCGGATACATCGCCTACGCGATAGCCGACCGGCCGGCGCTGGTGCCGGGCATGATCGGCGGCTGGATCGCCAACACGGGGGCGTTGTACGACTCCAAGGCCGGCGCGGGCTTCATCGGGGCGATCGTGACCGGGTTCCTGGCCGGCTATCTGGTGCTGTGGATCAAGAAGGTCCGGGTCCCGAAGTTCGTCCAACCGGTCATGCCGATCATCGTCATCCCGATCGTGGCGACGACGGCGCTCGGACTGTTCTTCATCTACGTCATCGGCAGGCCGATCTCCTGGGTGTTCGAGCACCTGACCAGCTGGCTCGGCGGGATGACGGGCACCAGCGCGGTGCTGCTGGGCGCGATCCTGGGCCTGATGATCTCGTTCGACATGGGCGGGCCGGTCAACAAGACCGCTTTCCTGTTCGGTGCGGGGCTCATCGCGAGCGGCAACCAGACGGTGATGGGCATGTGCGCGGCCGCCATCCCGGTGATGCCGCTGGGGCAGGGCCTGGCCACGCTGGTCCGCAGGCGGCTGTACACCGAGCAGGAGCGCGAGACAGGGCTCGCGGCGCTGTTCATGGGCTGTTTCGGGATATCCGAGGGTGCGATCCCGTTCGCCGCGGCACGGCCCGCGCAGGTGATTCCCGCCAACATGCTGGGCGGTGCGGTGGCCGGTGCGGTCGCTGGGCTGGCCGGGGTGAAGGACGCGGTGCCGCACGGCGGGCCCATCGTGGCGGTCCTGGGCGCCGTGAGTGGCGTGCCGATGTTCTTCGTGGCCGTCGCGATCGGCACGGCGGTGACGGCGTTGACGACGGTGACCCTGGTGGACGTGGCCGAGCGCAGGAGGCGGCCCGCGGCGGTCGGCGGGGCCGAACCGGCGCCTGCCGGGGCCGCGCCTGCCGAGCCCGCGGCTGCCGGTTCTGTGCCGGACGGGGCAGCGCCCGACGGGGTCGGTGCGGTCGTTCCCGGCCAGGCCGGGAGGGGGCCCGTTGCGGTCGGTGCGGCCCCGGCGGTCGCGCAGGCGGCCCACGGCTCGTCCGCCGAAGGGACGGCCGGTGCGGCGGATGCCTCCGGTGAGGAGCCCGAGGTGCTCTCCGGGCACCTGACGGAGAGGACGGTCAGGACCGACCTGGTCGCGGACGGCAAGGAGGACGCGATCCGGGAGATGGCGGAACTGCTGAACCGCAGTGGACGGGTCTGCGATGTCGAGGAACTGGTGGCGGTCGCGCTGCGGCGCGAGGAGCAGGGGACGACCGGGCTCGGTGAGGAGATCGCGATCCCGCATGCGAAGACGGATGCGGTGACCGCGCCGGTCGTCGGCTTCGCACGGTCGGATCGGGGCGTCGAATGGGGTTCGCTGGACGGTACGAAGGCCCGGCTCGTCTTCATGATCGCGGTTCCGGAGGCGGCCGCGGGCGACGAGCATCTGCGGATCCTCGCCCTGCTGTCCCGCAAGCTGATGGATCCCGGCTTCCGGGAACGGCTGCTGGCGGCGGCGGACGAACGGGCCGTACTCGACGTGCTCGGGGAGGTCGGGTGACCTGACGGGAGGCGCGCGGGCCTGCTTGCCGGGCCCGCGCAGCCCGCGCCGCACGTACCGCCCGCAGCTCGCCGCCCGCGCTTCTCGCCCCCTACGCCCCCGTCGCCCCCTTCGCGCCACTGCGACCACCGCGACCACCGCGACCACCGCGACCACCGCGACCACCGCGAGTATTGCCGCCACCGCCACCCCCACCACCGCGAGCATCGCCGCCGCTCGCATCACTTGTGCCCCTCGCACGGGGAGTTCACAGTGGGTCGCTATCCTCCGACGCCGCGGACGGACCGCGCGGGGAGGACGGACATGTCAGGCAGAGGGCGCGGACTGGGAATCGCGGCGCTGGTGGTGGGGCTGCTGGGGCTGGTGCTGGCGGTCGGCACCTTCGTCCACATGCGGTCGGCGTACGGGGCCTCCACCATGTCGGGCGGCAGCATGACGCCGACGTACAAGGAGGGTGACCGGATCATCTGGGAGCACGTCGACGGGGGCGAGGTGCGGCGGGGCGATGTCGTGATGTTCAGGGCGCCGCAGTCCTACGGCGTCGAAGGGCTCCTGATGAAGCGGGTCATCGGCGTGGGCGGCGACCGGGTGGCGTGCTGCACGACCGTGGGCTCGCAGGAGCGGGTGACCGTGAACGGGAAGCCGGTCGAGGAACCGTACGTGTACCGCGAGGACCCCGACGGCGTGCACAGGCCGTACGACGTGAAGGTTCCGAAGGGCCGGCTGTTCCTGCTGGGCGACTACCGCGCGAACTCTCAGGACTCGCGCTTTCACCTCGATGATCAGGGCGGGACGGTGTCCGTGGACGCGGTGCAGGGCCGGGTGACGGACGATCGGACGGTCCCGGCGCTGCTCGCCGGGGCGCTGCTTCTCGGGGGCGTCCTCGTCCTGACCGGCATCGGGCTGGGGATCGGGGCGCTGGCCGTACGGCGGCGGAAAGTGGCGCAGGTGCCGCCCGCGCCGTGGCCGGTGCAGCCGGTCTGACCACGTCAGGAGTCCGGCCGGCCGGGACAGCGTGGGCGTCGGCCGACGGGCGTCTCACGCCACAGGGCCGACGGCTGAGGGATCGGGGCTGCCGACAGCTGAGGGCTCAGCGTTGAACGCTACGGCGGCTGACTCATGCCGAATGGCTGACGGCTGACGGCCGTCAACTCATCGCTGACGGAGACGGAGACGGACGACGGGGCCTGCCGGGCGACCGATGGGCCCCGTGGCCGTGCACGGTCTCAGTGGTCGGTCGCGTGCGGGTTCGGGCCGCCCGGGGTCGCCGCCGGGTCCGGGCCCTTGGCGGCCTCGGCCTCGCTGTAGATGTCCGGTTCCAGGTAGATGACGCGGGCGATGGGGACGGCGGCGCGGATGCGGGCCTCGGCCGCGTTGATGGCGCTCGCGACCTCGGCGGCCGTGTCGTCGTGCTGCACGGCGATCTTGGCGGCGATCAGCAGTTCCTCGGGGCCGAGATGGAGCGTGCGCATGTGGATGACGCCGGTGACCGTGTGGCCGTCGACCATCGCGGCCTCGATCTGCTTGACCACCTCGACGCCCGCGGCCTCGCCGAGCAGCAGCGACTTGGTCTCCGCGGCCAGGACGAGCGCGATCATGACGAGCAGGACACCGATGCAGACCGTGCCGATGCCGTCCCAGACGCCGTCACCGGTGAGCAGGGAGAGGCCGACACCGCCGAGGGCGAGCACCAGACCGATGAGCGCGCCGAAGTCCTCCAGCAGGACGACGGGCAGCTCGGGCGCCTTGGCCCGGCGGATGAACTGTGACCAGGACAGCGTGCCGCGCAGTTCGTTGGACTCCTTGATGGCCGTCCGGAAGGAGAAGCCCTCGGCGACGATCGCGAAGACGAGGACGCCCACCGGCCAGTACCAGTTCTCCAGCTCGTGCGGGTGGCTGATCTTCTCGACGCCCTCGTAGATGGCGAACATACCGCCGATGGTGAAGAGGACGATGGAGACGAGGAAGGCGTAGATGTAGCGCTCGCGGCCGTAGCCGAAGGGGTGCTGCGGGGTCGCCTCGCGCTGGGCCTTCTTGCCGCCGATCAGCAGCAGGAACTGGTTTCCCGAGTCGGCGAGCGAGTGCACGCCCTCGGCGAGCATCGACGAGGAGCCGCTGAACGCGAACGCCACGAATTTCGATGCCGCGATCGCGAGGTTGGCGCCGAGTGCCGCCACGATCGCCCTGGTTCCGCCTGACGCGCTCATGTGTCCGCGTTGTCCCTTCGCCCTCGTACGTCTACGCCGCCCAGGCGTGCGCAGGGCTTTGCCCCTGCTTTGCCGGTGGGCCATTCTTGCAGCCCGCCCGGGCGGCGGTGCGCCAGGTGTCCACAGCCTCGGTCATACGATCACAGTGGCGCGGAAGACCGTGCCGGCACCGGACACCTCGGCCTTCTCGCCCGCCGGGACGAAGACCGACCGGCCGGGGGCGAGTTCGTGATCGCCCACCCGGACGGAACCGGCCGTGCAGAGCAGGATCTGCGGGGTGTCCAGGGTGAGGTCGTGGGCGGTGGTGCCCTCGGGGAGGACGTAGCGGGAGAGGCGGAACTCGTCGATCGGCGTCTCGTAGACCTCCTCGCCGTCCGGGGAGGCCTCGGGGCGCAGCACGCCCGGGTCGCCGGCTTCGAAACGGACGACGCGCAGGAGTTCGGGGACGTCGATGTGCTTGGGGGTCAGGCCGCAGCGCAGGACGTTGTCGGAGGTGGCCATGATCTCGACGCCGAGGCCGCTGATGTAGGCGTGCGGGATGCCGGCGCCGAGGAAGAGCGCCTCGCCCGGCTGCAGGCGGACGTGGTTGAGGAGCATGCCCGCGATGACGCCGCGGTCGCCCGGGAAGTGGTGGGCGAGGACGGCGTAGGGGGCGTAGTCGCCGCCGAGACGGGTGCAGGCAGCGGCGGTCTCGGCGACTGTGTGAGCCATCTCCTCGGGGTCGGCGGTGAGGATCGCCGTGAGCACCTCGCGCAGCGCCGCGTCCTCGGGGTGGGCGTGCAGCACGTCGACGTAGGGCTTGAGGGAGTCGACGCCGAGCCCTTCCAGGAGGTCGGCGGCCCGGACCGGGTCACGGAAGCCGCACAGGCCGTCGAACTCCGTGAGCGCGCAGATCATTTCGGGCTTGTGGTTGGCGTCCTTGTAGTTGCGGTGCGGGGCGTCGATGGGGATGCCGCGCCGCTCCTCGTCGGCGTAACCCTCCCTGGCCTGCTCCAGGTTGGGGTGCACCTGGAGGGAGAGGGGGGCGCCGGCGGCGAGGATCTTGAGCAGGAACGGCAGCCGCGGGCCGAACTTCGCGACCGTCCCGGCGCCCAGTTCGCCCTTCGGATCCGCGTCGATGACCTCGGCGAGCGTCCCGCGCCCGGTGCGCGAGGGAGCGCCCGGGTGCGCGCCCATCCACATCTCCGCCTGCGGTTCGCCGGTCGGCTCGATGCCGAGCAGGTGCGGGATGGCGGTGGTGGAACCCCAGGCGTAGGGGCGGACGGTGTTGTCGAGGCGGTCCATGTGTCTTCTCTGTCTCCGTACGTACGCTGCTCGGCCGGCGGGCGCCGGTTCCCCCAGCCGCGGTGGGCGGGGGGGACGGTCGACACCCGCGGCGGGCCTCAGTCGGTCGGTTGCCCGCGGTGGGCCTCAGCCGGTCGGCTGCCCGTGATGGGCGTCGGTCGGTCGATACCCGCGGTGGGCGCGGGCCGGTCGATCCTCATCGTCGGCCCTGAGCAAGGTCAGGCCCTGGAAGCGAGCGCCAGGTAAACGGCGGCGAAATCCGTGATGGCGATCAGTTCCGCGAGGGTCTCCAGTTCGTCGCCCTCCTCCGGTTCGAGTTCGCTGATCGGGGTGTCGTGGCTGAGGGCCAGGTCACGGGCGGCGGGGGCAGCGGTGAGGCCGCCGATCGGGCGGTCGCGCAGCAGCACCACGCGTGCGTGCATCGCGGGCGTCTCCTCCACACGGTCCCGGAAGAAGTCGTCCGGGTCGGCGCTGGCCGCGAGCGGGCCGGCCAGCAGGGCGCTGTGCGCGGCGAGTGCCTCGGGGAGTTCCGCGACCAGGGCGGGGCGGCCTGCGAGTTCGGCGAGGGCGGCCGCGAAACGGCGGCCCGCGGGGCCGGCCGAGCTGCCTTCCGTCCATACGACGGGCAGTGCGTCGGCGAGTTCGGCGGCCAGGGTCTTGGCCGGGTTGCTGTAGGTCACGATGGCGGGGCCGCAGCGTTCGGCGATGCCGTCCAGACGGTCGGCGACCTTCTCCAGGTCGTCCGGTGCGGCGCCGAGCACTCCGATGCGGTCGAGGAGCGCCAGCAGCGGGGTGAACAGGGCCCAGAAGACGCCGGGCGAGGACGCGGCGAGGGGTTCTTCATGGTCGTACGGCGCCGTCGCCATCGGGATGAACAGGCCGTGCGCGCCGGACACCGCCTCGGCCAGCGGGGTGCCGGCCGGGGCCACGGCGACGACCGAGCAGCCGCGGCGGTAGGCCTGCTCGGCGAGCAGGGAGAGGCTGGGTTCGGTGCCGTCCGGGGTGGCGATCAGCAGCAGGTCGACGGAACCGGCCCAGCCCGGCAGTTCCCAGCGCAGGGCGCCTGCGGCCGGGGCGACGCCGGTGGGGGCGAGCCGGATGACGGGGCTGCCAGGGCCGGCCAGGGTGCCGAGGAGGTCGGCGGTGTGGGTGGCGGCGGCTCCCGGGCCGACGATGAGTACGGCGCGGGGGCGGCCGTCGGGCTTGAGGTCGCCCACGCCGGCCTCTGCGGCGTGCCGGGCGGCGGTGCGGACGCGGGCGCCTGCTTCTGCCGCACCGCGGAGCAGGCCGCGGTGGTCGGCCTCGGCGAGGTCCTGCGGGGTGTCGAGCAGCGATTCGTCGAGCATCGGCGGCAGCCTCCGATCGCCAGGGATCCTGTGCGGGGGTCGAACGCGGGGTGAGTGCCTCGCCGTGACGGGGAGACGGCCCCGTGCGCGGGGCCTACGGCCCGGCGGGCGGGGTCCACGGCCCTGAACCGCGGGCTACGGTCCTGTGGCCTGTGCGCGGGGTTGAGGCTCCGTGCTCAGGGGTGGTGGCCGTGTCGGGCGGGCCGTCTCAGACGGGGCGTCTCAGGCGGGGCGGCGGGCCTCGTCGACGAGCAGGACCGGAATGCCGTCGCGGACGGGATAGGCCAGACCGCAGCCCTGACCCGTGCAGATCAGCTCGGTGTCCTGCTCCTTGAGGGGGGCGTGGCAGGCCGGGCAGGCGAGGATCTCCAGGAGGCCGGCTTCGAGCGGCATGGGGTGTCCCTTCGGGCTGGTACGGATTTGCTGATGTGCTGGTCAGCGTACCGCTGGTGGAGGGGTTGGGCCGGGCCGCGCGCGCCGTCCAGGGGGCGCCGCTCGCTGGACCACCGGTTTTTCACCCACCCACCCGCCCGACTCGGTCGGCTGAGAGGCGAGGTCCCAGGGAGACGGCTTGCGCGGCCGAGCAGGACGGAAGCAGTCGCCGGGTCCGGGCCAGCCCCAGCCCAGCCCAGCCCGGCCCGGACCAGCCCAGCCCAGCCCAGAGCGTGGCCCTGGCGCCTCGACCTGACGCCTCGACCAGGCGCCTCGACCAGGCGTGTGGGTGGATCGTTGGGTGACACCTGGGTGGATCGTTGGGTGGCACGTGGGGCTGGTGGGGCTGCTCGTGGGCGGTGGTGCCGGTGGCCGGTGTGTGGGCGGCGTTTCGCGGGGTCAGGCTCGGATGATCGCCAGTGCCTCGTCGCGGATCCTGGTCATCGTCGCCTCGTCCTTCGCCTCCGCGTTCAGGCGCAGAAGCGGCTCGGTGTTGGACGGGCGGACGTTGAACCACCAGTCGGCCGCGGCGACCGTGAGACCGTCCAGGTCGTCCAGGGTGATGCCCTCGCGGCCCTCGTAGGCGGCGCGGATCGCGGCGAGGCGGGCGGCCTGGTCGGCGACGGTGGAGTTGATCTCGCCGGAGCCCGCGTAGCGGTCGTACTGGGCGACGAGGGCGGACAGAGGGCCGTCCTGGCCGCCGAGAGCCGCGAGGACGTGCAGGGCGGCCAGCATGCCCGTGTCGGCGTTCCAGAAGTCCTTGAAGTAGTAGTGGGCCGAGTGCTCGCCGCCGAAGATCGCGCCGGAGGTGGCCATCTCCGCCTTGATGAAGGAGTGGCCGACGCGGGTACGGACCGGGGTGCCGCCGTTCTCCTTCACCACCTCCGGGACGGTGCGGGACGTGATCAGGTTGTGGATGACCGTGCCCGTGCCGCCGTTGCGGGCCAGCTCGCGCGCGGCGACCAGCGCGGTGATCGCCGAGGGGGAGACCGGGTCGCCGTTCTCGTCCACGACGAAGCAGCGGTCGGCGTCGCCGTCGAAGGCGATGCCCAGGTCGGCGCCCTCCGCCGGGACCCGCTTCTGCAGGTCCACGATGTTGGCCGGGTCGAGCGGGTTGGCCTCGTGGTTGGGGAAGGTGCCGTCCAGTTCGAAGTACATCGGGACGAGGGTCAGGGGCAGGCCGGCGAAGACCGTGGGGACCGTGTGGCCGCCCATGCCGTTGCCGGCGTCGACGACGACCTTCAGGGGGCGGATGGAGGTCAGGTCGACGAGGGAGCGCAGGTACGAGGCGTACTCGTCCAACGTCTCGCGCGCGGTGAGGGTTCCCGGCCCGGCCGCGGGCTCCGGGGCGCCCGACTCCAGCCAGTGCTCGACCAGTTCGCGGATCTGCACGAGACCGGTGTCCTGGCCGACGGGGGCGGCGCCCGCGCGGCACATCTTGATGCCGTTGTACTGGGCCGGGTTGTGGGAGGCGGTGAACATCGCGCCGGGGAGGTTCAGCGCGCCCGAGGCGTAGTACAGCTGGTCCGTGGAGCACAGGCCGATCTCGGTCACGTCCACCCCGCGGTCGGCCGCGCCGCGCGCGAAGGCGCGGGACAGGCCGGGCGAGGAGGGGCGCATGTCGTGGCCGACGACGATCGCCGCGGCGCCTGTCACCTGGGCGAAGGCGGCGCCGAAGAGGCCGGCCAGTGACTCGTCCCACTGGTCCGGGACCACTCCGCGTACGTCGTACGCCTTCACGATCTGCGACAGATCAGCAGCCACGGCCAACCCTCCTGAAAGTCCTATGGGTGCCCACAAACTACCCGGCGGGGGTAAGGGCGGGGTGTGCGGACACCATGTGGACTTCCGGCCGTAACCCGGGACGGGGGTGGCAAGGAGTCGCGTGCGGTGGTGTTCGGGGGCTGTGCGCCGGTGCGAGAGGCGTCAGTTGTCCGGGGAGCGCAGGACCCGCAGGTGGCCTCGGCGGGCCACCTCCATGGGGTCCACGGTGCGTGCACCGCCGCCGCCCGCCTGCGCCGCGCGCTCCTGGGGCCGGGCCGCCTCGCGCACCGCGTTGGCGAGCGCTTCCAGATCGTCTCCGCTGGGCCGTGCCGGAGCGGAGCCGTCGATGAGACGGACGACCTCCCAGCCGCGAGGGGCGGTGAGGCGCTCGGAGTGCTCGGCGCACAGGTCGTAGCAATGGGGTTCGGCGTAGGTGGCGAGCGGGCCGAGGACAGCTGTCGAGTCGGCGTAGACGTACGTCAGCGTCGCGACGGCGGGTCGGCCGCAAGCGGTGCGCGAACAGCGACGTACAGGGCTCACGACGTTGGACGGTACCGCACTCTTGAGCGGGCCGCGACGACTCTCCACCGGGTCACTCCACCGTGTCGCCTTGTGAAACACCCCACACACCCTACCGAACACGCCCTGCTGACCTGCACGGACGGGTTTGCGCGGAGTCTGCGGCCGGACTGCCTATGGTCATGAGTCGGTACAAACAACGTCAATTGCCTTGAGTTCGGCGGTCTTGGAGGGTTACGGAAACGCGCCAGACCTTGGCCGGAATGGTCAAGCTGCGACACGCGGTTGTCGGTGGCCGGTTGCCGGGCGCTCGGGGGCGGGTTGGTGCGTGGGGCCGGGCGGGCGGAGCGCGCGGGGAATACGCTTCACCAGTGATGGACAACCGTGTACCGCCCCGTGCCGCCGGCCCCGGTCCCCGTCGTCGTGATCGTCACGGGCGGGGCATGCGAGGGCCGATCGCGCCGCCGCAGGTGCCGCTGGCGGCCAGCCGTGCCGAGGTGTTCGCGGACCTGGTGCAGGACTCCGTGGAGCGTCTTGAGCGGCGGTGGCCGCAGCTGGCCGACATCGACTTCCTGGTGCTGGAGGTCCCTCGTCTGGAGGGGCCGGCCGCGGAGGCGTGGAGCGACGAGGCGGTGCCGCTGGGCGGGGTGATCGCCGCGCGTGAGGGGCGACGGGCCCGGGTCGTGGTGTACCGGCGGCCGGTGGAGATCCGGACCAAGGGGCGGGACGAGCGGGCCGCGCTGGTGCACGAGGTCGTGGTGGAGCAGGTGGCCGAGTTGCTGGGGCTGACTCCGGAGACCGTGGATCCCCGGTACGGGGAGGACTAGGCGAGGACTGGGCGGCGGCCGCGGGCCGGGACTGTGCGTCTCCCGCGGGCCGGGGCTGTGCGTCTCCCGCGCCGCGGCTGGGCGAGGGGGCGACGGCCGCAGCGCTCCGCCCGCGCGGGAGACGATTCCGGCGGCGCGGCTGCCCACCGCCCGCACCCGCTGCCCGCACCTGGGTGCGGGCAGCGGGTGCGGTTGCTCCGGTGGTCACTTCTGGAGGATCGACAGGTCCTCGTCCGCCTGGGGTACCGAGACCAGGCCGCGGTCGTTCGGGAGGGTCTGGATGGTGAAGCCCGGGATGCCGGACTCGGTGGCCGAGAGGGTGCGCGAGGCGTAGACGGGGGCGCCGGAGACGGGCTCCACCGTGAGGGCGTACGTGCCCTTCACGCCCGAGGGGACGGGGGCGTCGACGTCCTGGGTGGTGCCCGACTTGATCGTGTACGTCTTCGAGGCCGCGGTGCCGCCCTCGCTGCCCGCGGAGGCGGTGACCTTGACCGTGGCGGTGCCGGTGGGAGCGGTCAGGGAGAGGGTCGTGGACCTGCCGCTGTTGTCGGCCGAGGTCGCGCGCGTGCCGACGGGGGCCGTGGCCGGGATGAACGCCGTCTCCTGCTGGGCGCCCTTGCCCCGCACCACGCGCAGGGCCGCCACGACCGGGACCGACTGGTCGGTGGGGGTGAGCACCAGGGAGCCCGCCTCGCCGCGGGTGACGTCGCGCAGGTCGACCGCGGTCGTCATACCGGACTTGACGTGCAGGGTCTCACTGCCGGCCGGGGTGATCAGGCCGTCGGGCGAGGCCAGCTTGACCTTCAGGTCCGCGTCGGCGTCGCCGGGCGTGAAGGCGATCAGGCGGACGTCGGTGGCGTCCTTGGGGATGCCGGGCAGGACCAGGCTGCCGGCCGGGTCGGCGGCCGCGGCCAGCCAGTCGCCGCCCACCTTGTCGTCGAGGGCCTGTACGGCCGCGCCCACCCGTCCGCTGCGCACGCTGACGTGCACGGTCAGGTCGGCCTGGTGCTGGTCGGTGAGCGTGGAGAGCAGGATCGGCTTGCTCGCGTGCGGCGGGATCGTGAAGCCGTCCGGCACGGTGGACTTGATCGCGCCGTCCTTGCCGTACAGCTCGATGTCGACGACGGCGGCGGAGTCGTCCGGGTTGGTGAGGTGCACATAGTCGGTGCGGTCGGCGGCCGTGCTGGCGCCCGGGAACCAGAACTCGGTGTCGGCGGCGGTGCAGTTGACGCCCTGGAGGCCGCGGCCGGTGCCCGCGACGACCTCGGTGGTCTCCTGGACGGTCCAGCCGGGGGCGAACTTCCCGTCGGCGATGCCGACGAGTGCGGGTGTGTCCGCGCCGGAGGTGTCGCCGGTGGCCGGCGTGCCGGGTTCCTTCGGGGTGAGGACCGGCTTGTCCGCCGTCTTCTTGGCGCCCTTGCCGCCCTTGCCGGTGCTGCTCGTCCCGTCGTCGGTGCTGCTCGTCCCGTCGGCCGACTGCTCGGCGGCCGCCTGGAGTCCGGCCTTGCCGCCACCGTCCGCTCCCTTGGTGACGGGAGTGAACGACGTGTACGAGGTGTCGGCTATGTCGGAGATGCTCGGCGCGGGGCACAGCAGGCTGGTGCGCTCCACGGGCAGCTCGGCCGCCGCCTTGGCGGGGCCCGCGCCGGACGCGGAGGGCGCGTCGAGCGCGGCGAACGCGGTGACGGCGGCCAGCGCGGCCGTGCCGGCGATCAGGGACAGGGTGGTGCGGTTCACTGCTGGCTCCCGTCGGGGCGCTCGCTGCCGGTGCCGTGGGGGTGCTGGGCCGGGTCGTACGCGGGGTCGTAGCCCTGCTGGTAGGCCGCCGGGTCGTACGGCAGCTGGTCGGCCGTGCCGCCGTAGGCGTAGGGGTCGTACTGGGCGTTCTGGTACGGGTCTGCCTGGTACGCCTGCTGGTCGTAGCCGCCGGACGGGTACTGGCCGGCGCCCTGGTACTGGTCGGCGCCGTGGCCGTCGTACTCGGCACTCTGGTAGGACGCGGCGTCCCAGTCGGCGTACTGCTGCTGGTGCGGGACGGCGGCCGGGGTCTCCTCGGGCACCGGCGGCACACCGGGCTGCTCCTGGTCGGCCTGTTCCTCGGCCTGGGCGCGCAGGCGGCGGGCGCGGCGGCCCTCCCCCGCACTGGCCTGTGCGGGCAGCGGCTCCTCCTCGGGGAGGTCGTCGTCGACGTCGCGGCGGCGGCCGGGCAGGGCGAGGACGACGAGGACGAGGGCGAGGACGCCCTGGGCCCACAGCCAGGCGGTGTGGGTGACCGGGGCGTCGTAGGTGACGTCGAGCCTGCCGCCGGCCGAGGGCAGCTGGAAACCCTGGGCCCAGCCGTCGACCGTGGTGCGGGTGAGCGGCTTGCCGTCCAGGGTGGCCGTCCAGCCGTCGGCGGCGGCGTCGGCCAGGCGCAGGACACGGCCGTCCGGGCCGGAGGGGACGGTGGTGTGGATCTCCACCGGTCCGGCGGCGACCGACCGGGCCGTGCCGGAGCCGCCCGCGGGCACGAGGGTGGCGCGGGAGACCTGCTGGTCGACGCGCCACAGGGCGCTGCCGTTCTGCTGGCTGAGCCGGCTCAGACCGGGCGTGGCGTCCAGGACGCGGGTGACGTCGCGGGGGGCGCCCTTGTGGACCAGGACGTAGCGCACGGCGAAGCCGCCGAGCTGGCTCGCCTGGTCGGCGCCGGAGCCCGCGACGAGGTTGGCGACGATCTTGTCGAGCTTCGCGTTCTCGCCGTCGGCGGCGGCGAGTTCGGCGTCGCCCATGCGGGCGCCGGAGCCACGGACGAGGCTGTAGCGCACGCGTGCGGTGGAGTCGCTGTCGAGGATCAGGGTGCGGGCCTGGTCGCCGGTGGCGGCGTCCTCCGCGACGAACGCGGGCACCTGTGCCGGGTCGCGGCGCTCCAGGGGGCCGTCGGCGCCGCCGATCATCCAGCCGGCGGCGACGAGCAGCGGGCCCGCGGCCGAGGCGAACGCGATCAGGGCGGCGACGGGCTGGCGCCAGCCGAAGCTCTGCTCGGCCACGCGCGCGCGTGCCCCGTCGGCGCCGAGTGCGGCGGCGGCCAGCAGGGCGATGCCGTAGACGAGGGTGGCCGGTCCGGCCCAGGTGGACCTGTTGGACAGGACGGCGAGGACGAGGGCCACCAGGGCGACTGCCCAGGCGGCGCGGATTCCCAGCCGGCGCTCGGAGCGCAGCAGTGCGGCCAGGGCTGCCAGGACGATGCCGATGAGCATCAGGCCGTGCACGGTGCCGGGTCCGCCGGGGCTGGCGCCGAGCAGGTCGACGGCGGAGGCGGCCGCGGAGCCGTAGTCCAGGCCGGCCTCCCGGAAGAAGCCGAAGGGCAGCAGCGTCAGCGACCAAGGGGCGAGGACCAGCAGCGGGGTGCCGAGCTGGGCGAGGAAGCGCAGACCGTGGGCGACGAGGTCGCCGCGACGCAGGACCAGCACACCGAGGCCGAGGACCAGGGCGATGGGCCAGACGATCGGCGTGAAGGCCGTCGTGATGGTCAGCAGCAGGGCATAGGCCCAGGTGGCGCGCCAACTGCCGCGCGTCCCGGAGGAGTTGCCGAGGCCGGCGGCGGCGACGCCCGCGCGCGCGATGAGCGGCAGCAGCACGGCGAGGACGGCGGTGCCGATGCGGCCGCCGGCCAGCGCTCCGGTGGCGGCGGGCAGGAAGGCGTAGGCGATCGCGGCCCAGGCGCGCAGCAGGCGGGAGGTGACGAGCGGCCGGGAGGCGAAGTAGGCGGTGAGGCCGGCCAGCGGTACGGAGCCGACCAGCAGGACGGTGACCGCGAGGCCGGTGGAGCCGAACAGGATCGAGGCGAGGGCCGCGACGACGGCGAGGTACGGCGGTGCGGACGGGATGCCGCCCGCGCCCACCGGGTGCCAGGCGTCCGCGAAGCGGGACCACAGGTCGCCGGCGCCGGCCGGGGCGGGCAGCAGGGCGCCGCCCATGAGGGCGCCGCCGCCGAGCAGGGCGCGGCAGGCGGTGAGCGAGATCAGGAGCAGGGCCAGGAAGAGCACGGGGCCGGGCTTGCGGGCGATCCGCTTGAGCCGGGCGAACTGCTCGACCTCCAGGAATTCGGCGTCGTCGCCGCCGGGTCCGGACTCGACGGCGCCACCGTGCCGGCCGGCCGAGGTGGTGTCGGCGTCGGAGCGGCCGGCGAAGTTGCCCGCGACCTGTTCCACGGTGGCGCGGACGGTCGCGCCGGGCGGCGGGAAGAGCTGGCGCAGTTCGTCCTTGTCGATCTGCGAGGGGCCGCGGCGGCGCCGTCCGGCGAGGATCCGCTCCGGCCGCAGCAGGGTGCTCAGCAGGCCGCGGATCTCGTCGACGGCCTGGCCGGGGACCTTGCCGACGAGGTAGGCGACGGTCCTGAGGAGGGTGCCGAGGACGAGCCGGAGCAGCACCCAGGGCAGTGCGGCGCCGCGGGTGTTGGTGAGGAGGGTGTAGACGGCGCCGGCCTTGTCGACCTTGTGCGGGGATGCCGCGGTGCGGCTCACACAGTCGACCGTGCGGCGCTCGCGGGAGGCCGCTTCGGCGTGCCGTACGACGGCCTCGGGGGCGACGAGGACGCGGTGGCCGGCCCGGTGGGCGCGCCAGCACAGGTCGACGTCGTCGCGCATCAGGGGCAGCCGGCGGTCGAATCCGCCGAGCTGTTCGAAGACGTCGCGGCGCACGAGCATGCCGGCTGTGGAGACGGACAGCACCGTGCGGACGTGGTCGTGCTGGCCCTGGTCCTGTTCACGGCGGTCCAGGCCGGTCCAGCGGCGGCCGGAGTTGGCGATGGAGACGCCGACCTCCAGCAGTTGCCGGCGGTCGTACCAGCCGCGCAGCTTGGGGCCGACGACCGCTACGTCGTCGCGGCCGAGTTCGATCTCGTTCTCGACGACCCGCAGCAGCTGGGCGAGGGCATCCGGTTCGGGCGCGCAGTCGTCGTGGAGCAGCCACAGCCACTGGACGGGCTCGCCGTACGGCAGCTCGGGCATGTCGTAGGCGTCGTCGCGCCACGAGCGCGTGACCGGGTCCCAGCCGCTGGGGCGCTTGAGGTACGGCAGCTCGTCGGGGGTGAGTGCGGGCGCCGTGCGGCTCGCCTCCTCGACGGCCTGGCCGAAGCCGGTGCGCCGGGCCAGGTGCAGCACGCGGTCGTCGCCGAGGGCCTCGGCGACCAGCTGGGCGGAGTCGTCCGCGCTGCCGGTGTCGGCCGCCACCGCGTACTGGACGGGGCGCTCCTGGCCGAGCAGCCCGGCGAGCGCGTCGGGCAGCCAGCGGGCGCCGTCGTGGGAGACGAGGACCGCGGTCACCACATGACGCGGAAACTCAGGGATGACAGCTCCGTCTTGGGCTGCCGTTTGGCTGTGCACGGACATCGAGGTACGGGCCCCGGTTCGATGGACTGCGGTGGACGCCTGTGCCCCGAGGGGACAGCGGGGCGTCTCGGACGAGCGACCACACTATCGGCTGGGCATAAGGACGGCCCGCCGCCTGTGGATAACCCACTGGCGACGGGCCGTTCGTATGCCCCGTGTTCAGAAGATCGCGCCGTTCGGTAAGACGGCGACGAAGAAGTGGTCCAAGACCGGTCAGACAGCGGCCTTCTTCAGCCTGCGGCGTTCACGTTCGGACAGGCCGCCCCAGATACCGAAACGCTCGTCGTTGGCGAGGGCGTACTCGAGGCATTCGGAGCGCACCTCGCAGGCGAGGCAGACCTTCTTGGCCTCTCTGGTGGAGCCGCCCTTCTCGGGGAAGAAGGACTCGGGGTCGGTCTGGGCGCACAGCGCGCGCTCCTGCCAGCCGAGTTCCTCGTCCGCGTCGTCGACCAGCAGTTGCTGCACCAGCTCGGTCATGTGCGCCCCTCGTCTGTCTTTCACGTCCCCGTGCGTAGCCGTTACCGATTTCGGCTGAACGACACGAGTGAAATTACAAGTGTGCTGCTCCGGGCGAGTCAAGCCGAGATCTGCTATTGGGCCCGTTATTCACTCTGCGGAACCAAGGCCGTGCGGAAAGTGTTCAAATCGCCATAAACCTTGACCCGCGGATGAGACCCGGAAGGACGGCGCATCCCGTACAGGTCTCTGTACGAAGAAGGACGCCCCTGCGTTCGATCGCGTTCCGTGGGGCCCGAGCGCTCGGATGTGCGGCATGTGTCCGGGGATCTAGATGCACAAACCTTTCACCTGACAGATGAACCGGATGAGGTGAAACATGTCCCACATACCGGGCGCCGGGTTGACAGTGCGCGTGTGAGCCGGTGTCCTTGTGGGCATGCTCGCGAACTTGGCACTCACCTCGACCCGCACCGCCGGGTCCCTCGGTGCTGCCCCCGTTCGCTGTAGCTGTTGTTGCTGTTCCAGCTGTTGAGCCGAAGCGCTCCAGCTGTCGCCGGGTCTTCCGTGCCCGGCCGCTCCCTCCTTCGCAGAACCCCCAGTTCAGGGCACCCACTCTTCCGCCGAGGAACCACAGCACCCGATGAACAGCGACAACGACCTCCAGATCGCCGGCGACATCCTCGAAGTCACGCACCTGCTCCAGCCTCCGCGCGAGCACCCGGCCACCGTCGCCGAGTTCGTGGGCCTCGCCCGCACCATCGCCGCCGACCGCTCCCAGTGGGCGCACCTCGTGCGCTACGACGCCACCACCCGCTGGTACCACCGGCTGCGCACCGGCCCCGGCTACGAGGTGTGGCTGCTGTCCTGGGTGCCCGGGCAGGGCAGCGGACGGCACGACCACGGCCGCTCCTCCGGTGTCCTCACCGTTCTGGAGGGCACGCTGACCGAGCGCACCGAGCGCGCCACACGCGCGCTGCGGCCCGGCACACAGCGGGTGTTCGCACCCGGGTACGTGCACGAGGTGGTGAACGACGCGCTGGAGCCGGCCGTGAGCCTGCACGTCTACCACCCGGGCCTGACCGAGATGCCGATGCTCCCCCAGTCCGAGCTTCGTCCGACCGCGGGGACCCTCACGTCCCCGCACTGCGAGGCGCGCACCAGCCCCGCACCGGTCCCCGGGCGGTGACCGTCCGAACGCCGCGTTGACCGCTTGATTGACGCATCGGCCGCCTGACACGTTGTCGTACCCGCCTGCCAGACTGGGGCCCATGCGCATTGTGGTTCTGGCAGGCGGCATCGGTGGTGCCCGGTTCCTGCGCGGTCTCAAGCACGCCGTGCCGGACGCGGACGTCACGGTCATCGGCAACACCGGCGACGACATCCACCTCTTCGGGCTGAAGGTCTGCCCGGACCTCGACACGGTGATGTACACGCTGGGCGGCGGCATCAACGAGGAGCAGGGCTGGGGGCGGGCCGACGAGACCTTCCACCTCAAGGAGGAGCTTGCGGCCTACGGTGTCGGCCCCGACTGGTTCGGGCTCGGCGACCGGGACTTCGCCACGCACATCGTGCGGACGCAGATGCTGGGTGCCGGCTATCCGCTGAGCGCGGTCACCGAGGCGCTCTGTGACCGCTGGAAGCCGGGGGTGAAGCTGATCCCCATGACCGACGACCGCGTGGAGACGCACGTGGCCGTCGAGATCGACGGCGAGCGCAGGGCGATCCACTTCCAGGAGTACTGGGTGCGGCTGCGCGCCTCGGTCCCGGCCCAGGCGGTCGTGCCGGTAGGCGCCGAGCAGGCCGAGCCCGCGCCGGGGGTCCTGGAGGCCATCGCCGAGGCGGACGTCATCCTCTTCCCGCCGTCCAATCCGGTCGTGTCCATCGGCACGATCCTCGCCGTGCCGGGCGTCCGTGAGGCGATCGCCGAGGCGGGCGTCCCGGTGGTGGGCCTGTCCCCCATCGTCGGGGACGCGCCCGTGCGGGGGATGGCCGACAAGGTGCTCGCCGCGGTCGGCGTGGAGTCCACGGCCGCCGCGGTCGCCGAGCACTACGGCTCGGGGCTGCTGGACGGCTGGCTGGTCGACACCGTGGACGCGGGCGCGGTCGAGCGGATCGAGACGGACGGGATCCGCTGCCGGGCCGTGCCGCTGATGATGACCGACCTGGACGCCACCGCGCAGATGGCGCGGGAGGCACTGGCCCTGGCCGAGGAGGTGCGGGGGGCGTGAGCGAGGAGCCCTGGCAGAACCCGGAGTACCGGGTCTGGGCGCTGTCCGGCATCCCCGAGGTGCAGCCGGGCGACGACCTGGCCAAGCTGATCGTCGCGACCGAGCCCGGACTGGCCGACGGGGACGTGGTGGTCGTCACGTCCAAGATCGTCTCCAAGGCCGAGGGCCGGATCGTCCGGGCCGCCGACCGTGAGGCCGCGATCGACGCCGAGACCGTGCGGGTGGTGGCCCGGCGCGGCACGCTGCGCATCGTCGAGAACCGGCAGGGCCTGGTCATGGCCGCCGCCGGCGTCGACGCCTCCAACACGCCCTCCGGGACCGTCCTGTTGCTGCCCGAGGACCCGGACGCGTCCGCGCGGGCGATCCGCGAGGGGCTGCGCGAGGCCCTCGGCGTCGATGTCGGTGTCGTCGTGACCGACACGTCCGGGCGCCCCTGGCGTTCGGGTCTGACGGACGTGGCGATCGGCGCCGCCGGTGTGCGCGTGCTGGACGATCTGCGCGGAGGCACGGACGGGTACGGCAACCCGCTGGTCGCCACCGTCGTCGCCACGGCGGACGAGCTGGCCGCCGCCGGCGACCTGGTCAAGGGCAAGGCGGCGGGGCGTCCCGTCGCCGTGGTGCGCGGGCTGCCCCATGTGGTGGTGCAGGAGGACGGCGAGGGGGCGCGGGCGCTGGTGCGCTCCGCGCGGGACGACATGTTCCGGCTCGGCGCCTCCGAGGCCGTGCGTGAGGCGGTGACCCAGCGGCGTACCGTCCGGGCCTTCACCGACCAGCCCGTCGACCCCGGTGCCGTACGGCGCGCGGTCGCCGCCGCGCTGACCGCACCGGCGCCGCACCACACCACGCCCTGGCGGTTCGTGCTGCTGGAGTCCGAGGAGTCGCGGGCAGGACTGCTCGACGCGATGCGGGACGCCTGGATCGCGGACCTGCGGCGGGACGGGCGGACCGAGGAGTCCGTCGCCCGGCGTGTCCGGCGCGGGGACGTCCTGCGCAACGCGCCGTATCTGGTCGTCCCCTGCCTCGTCATGGACGGCTCGCACACCTACGGCGACGCGCGGCGCGACGGCGCCGAGCGGGAGATGTTCGTGGTCGCCGCGGGCGCGGGCGTGCAGAACTTCCTGGTGGCGCTGGCCGGGGAGCGGCTGGGTTCGGCCTGGGTGTCGTCCACGATGTTCTGCCGGGACGTGGTGCGCGAGGTGCTCGCACTGCCCGCGGGCTGGGACCCGATGGGCGCGGTGGCCGTCGGCCATCCGGCCCAGGAGCCGGGACCGCGGCCGCAGCGGGAGGCCGGGGCGTTCATCGAGGTGCGGTGACACCCCGTACGCCGACTGCCTCGCGCGGCTGCCCTGAACGCCGGCTGCCTCGTGCGGCTGTCGTGTACGCCGGCCCCGTACGACAGCTGTCGTGAACGACGACTGCCGTGTACGAGGACTCCCCGTACGACCGCCGGGTCTCCCCTAGTCTCTTAGGACAGCCTCCGCAGCACCGGCACCCCTAGGACCTCATCTCGTGGCAGGACGTTTCGCTCCGCGGCCCACCCGCACAACCGTGCGCGGTGGAGAGGTCGCCGTGCCCGCCGGAGTGCCGCGGCAGGCCACGGCCCCGGCCCGGGTCCGGCGGTGGGTTCCGGACGGTCCCCTGGACCTCTCCCTGGTGCTGGGTCCGCTCCGGCGCGGGCCCGCCGACCCGACGTTCCGGGCCACCCGGGACGGTTCCGTGTGGCGGGCCGCCCGGACGCCCGCCGGGCCCGGGACGCTGCGGGTGCACGGGTACGGCGGTGAGGTGCGCGCCGAGGCATGGGGGCCCGGCGCCGAATGGCTGCTGGAGCAGCTGCCGGAGCTGCTCGGTGCCGCCGACGAGCCGGACGCGTTCGTGCCGCGGCACCGGGTCGTGGCACTGGCGCGACACCGCAGGCCGGGGCTCAGGCTGACCCGGACCGGGCTGGTGTTGGAGTCGTTGATCCCGTCGGTGCTGGAGCAGAAGGTCACGACCGACGAGGCGTACCGGGCGTGGCGGTTGCTGGTGCGGAGGTTCGGGGAGCCGGCGCCGGGGCCCGCGGGGACGGGCGAGCGGCCGATGTGGGTGATGCCCGCGCCGCGGACCTGGGCGCTGATCCCCTCCTGGGAGTGGCATCGGGCCGGCGTCGACGACAAGCGGGCCTCGACGATTCTGCGGGCCGTGCGGGTCGCTGCGCGGCTGGAGCAGGCAGTGGGCATGCCGGCGGTCAAGGCCCGGGCGCGGTTGGAGGTCGTGCCGGGGATCGGGCCGTGGACGTCGGCGGAGGTCGTGCAGCGCAGTCACGGGGCTGCGGATGCGGTGACGGTCGGGGACCTGCACCTGCCGGGGATCGTGGGGTGGGCTCTGGCCGGGGACCGGCATGCGGACGACGCGGAGATGCTGCGGCTGCTGGAGCCGTATGCGGGACAGCGGCATCGGGCGGCTCGGTTGATTCTGTTGAGCGGGAACGTGCCTGCGCGGAGGGCGCCGAAGATGCCTCGGGTGGATATCGGGTTGCTGTGAGGGTGCGGGGGCTGGGCGGCCGACGGGGGTGTTCGGTGCGCGGGGCTGTGGCTGGGCGGCCGTGCGCTTGCCGGGTGCCCGGTGCTGGTGCGGGCGGCTGGACGTTTTCACTCGCCCGCGCTTGCGGGGTGCCGCTGCGCCCACCCGTGCCGCCCCAGCGGCACGACTGCCCGCAGCTGGATAGGACTCCCGACAGGGCCTTCCGGGGCGTGGGGGCGCAGCCCGCGCCGGAGGTACTCACCCGGGCGCGGGCTTCGCGGGGCTCAGGGGCGCTGCCCCCGTGGTCGGCGCTGCCCCCGTGGGCCGGTGCTTCCCCCGTGGGTCGGTGTTTTTGCCGGTGGTGTCCCCTGGGCGGGAAACCGGCCGTTCGCCGGGCTACTGGTCCGAGGAGAAGCGGACCGCGCCGGCCGGGATGCGGGCGTCGCACCACACGCGGGCGCCGTCGCGCAGCTCGTTGTCGGGGCCGACCACCGCGCCGTCGCCGATCACCGTCCCGGTGAGGACGGAGCGTTCGCCGACCCGGGCGCGGGTGCCGATGAGGGAGTCGGTGATGACGGCGCCGGGCTCGATGACCGCGCCGGGAAGGATCGTCGAGCCGAACACCCGCGCTCCCTCCGCGACGAACGCGCCCTCGCCGACCACCGTGCCGCCCGTCAGCTTCGCGTCCGGCGCGACGCTGGCCGTCGGCAGGATCAGCCGGTCGCCGCAGCGGCCCGGGACCGCCGGGGAGGGCGCGCGGCCGAGCACCAGGTCGGCGGAGCCGCGCACGAAGGCCGCCGGGGTGCCGAGGTCCAGCCAGTACGTCGAGTCGACCATCCCCTGCAGATGGGCGCCGGCGGACAGCAGGTCCGGGAACGTCTCGCGCTCCACGGAGACCGGCCGGCCCGCCGGGATCGTGTCGATGACCGAGCGGCGGAAGACGTACGCCCCCGCGTTGATCTGGTCGGTGACGATCTCCTCCGGAGTCTGCGGCTTCTCCAGGAAGGCGAGGACGCGGCCCGTCCCGTCGGTGGGGACCAGGCCGTAGGCGCGCGGGTCCGTCACCTTGGTGAGGTGCAGGGACACGTCCGCGCCCGTCGACTCGTGGGTGTCCACGAGCCGCCGGATGTCCAGGCCCGTCAGGATGTCGCCGTTGAAGACGAGGACGGGGTCGTCGGGGCCGGAGTGCAGGCGCGAGGCCACGTTGCGCAGGGCGCCGCCCGTGCCGAGAGGCTCTTCCTCGGTGACGTACTCGATGTGCAGACCGAGGGAGGCGCCGTCGCCGAAGTAGGGCTCGAAGACCTCGGCCAGATAGCTCGTGGCGAGGACGATGTGGTCCACGCCCGCCGCCTTCGCCCGCGCCAGCTGGTGCGTGAGGAACGGCACTCCGGCCGCCCTGACCATGGGCTTGGGTGTGTGCACCGTGAGCGGACGCAGCCGGGTGCCTTTGCCGCCGACCAGGAGGATCGCTTCTGTCACCTGTCGTCTCTGCTTCCTGCCGGGACCGGTCGAACTACTCGTTTCGGCCGGCCAGTGTATGCAGACCGTGCGACGGTGCCCTCGATGGCGGCGCGGTGTCCCGCGAGATCGGCGTCCGGTTTCCTCCAACCGCCCCCCGCCGTCCCCCGAGCCTGCCCCGCCCGTCCCCCCGACGGCGGTGAACGCATCCTTCCGGTTTCAGCGCCCCTGATACCGCGCCGCGCTGGAACGGGCGCTGCCGAGCTTGGCGTAGAGCCGCTTGCCCGGGCACGAGGTGGAGTACCCGTCCCGATGGCCGGAGATCACGTTCAGTCGTACGTTCTTCCCCTTGGGGTAGAGATTGCCACCGCCTGAGGTCAGATATGTCTTTCCGCGCGGATTGGCCCCATAGAGCCCGAGCTTCCACGCGGTGAGCCGGGCGACGGCCTTCACCGCGGCGCCGGAGGGCTTGGCCGAGCCGAAGCTGCCGATCACGGCGATGCCCATGCTGTTGCTGTTGAACCCGAGGGTGTGGGCGCCGCGCACCGCCTTCGCCGCGCCACCGGCGCGGCCCTCGTAGATGGTTCCGCACTTGTCGACGAGGAAGTTGTAGCCGATGTCCCGCCAGCCCATGCTCTTGACGTGGTAGCGGTAGATACTGCGGATGACCGAGGGAGCCTGCGCGCAGGTGTACTTGTTGCCCGACGCCGTGTGGTGCACGAAGGCGGCCTTGATCTTCTTCGTGTAGACGAAGCCGTGTCCGCGCAGTTTCTCGTCCGCGCCCCAGCCGTGGCGGGTCACGATCCGCGGGCGCGGCCCGATGTGGGGCTTCCCCTTCGAGTCGCTCCCCTGCAGGCGGCTCAGTTCACGCTCGGTGTCCTGCCGGTTCAGCTCGGGGATCTCCAGGGCGCCGTAGGGGGCGACGTCGGCGTCGGCCGCGTAGGCGGCGGCCGTCTCGTCCGTCCCGGAGCCGGGGCGGGGCGCGCCCTGGGGCGGTGTCCCGTCCCCGGGGTCGACGAGCTCCAGGCGCATCCCCTCCGGCAGGGACGGGGCCGGGTCGCCGGTCCGGCCGCCCGGGGCGCCGGACGCCTTGCCCGCGGGGGAGCCGGCGCGCACCCGTACGTCCACGCCGTCCGAGTCGCCCACCCACAGCGGCGCGGTGGCCCCGCGCACCCGGCCCGAGGTCCGCTCGTCGGTGCCCGGGTCGGCGCCGTGGTCCTCGTTGTGGGTCTCGACGTCCTGCCAGCCGGACCACCGCCCGCTCGCCGCGGACCGGGTGCGGACCTGGACCCGGCCCTCCAACTCGGCGTCCGGGTCGTCCCAGACGACGCCGACCAGTGAGAAGTGCTGTACGTCGACGCCGTACAGGCCCTGCTCCGGCGCCGGGCCGAAGGCACGCCGGCGGGAGCGCGGGACGAGGGGCAGCGACTGGGTGCCGCCCGGGACCGCGGCCTCGGCCACCCGGCCCGTGGCGGCCGTCCGTTCGGCTCGCGGGGCGGCCACGGCCACGGGCAGGGACGCCGGGAGCGCGAGGGCGGCCGCGCACGTGACGCCGAGCGAGGTGGCACCGATCGGTGAAGTCAGAAGTCCACGCATGCCCATGATCATGGACATAGTCATACAAATATGTCCAACGGCGAACTGACGGACCGTCGGATGCCGTTCCGCCGAACCGGTGGCACCGGCGCACGGCGCCGGGGCTCGCCCCGGCGTACTCTTGCGCGGGTGAACGCCACCGATCGCACCCCTGCCGACCTGCTGCGTTCCGCGCTCGCCGCGGACCCCGGACGCCCTCTGGTGACCTTCTACGACGACGCCACGGGCGAACGCGTCGAACTGTCCGTGGCCACCTTCGCCAATTGGGTGGCCAAGACCGCGAACCTCCTCCAGGGCGATCTGTCCGCCGGCCCCGGTGACCGGGTCGCGCTGCTGCTGCCCGCGCACTGGCAGACGGCCGTGTGGCTGCTCGCCTGCTCGTCGGTGGGGGCGGTGGCCGACATGGCCGGGGACCCGGCCTCGGCCGATGTCGTGGTGAGCGGGCCCGACTCGCTGGAGGCGGCGCGCGCGTGCCGCGGGGAACGGGTCGCGCTCGCCCTGCGGCCGCTGGGCGGACGCTTCCCCCAGACGCCGGAGGGCTTCGTCGACTTCGCGGTGGAGGTGCCGGGCCAGGGGGACCGGTTCGCGCCGTTCGCTCCCGTGGACCCGGAGGAGCCGTCGCTGATCGTCGCCGGGGCCGAGTTCAGCGGCGGCGAGGTCGTCGAACGGGCGGAGGCCGATGCGGGGGCGCTGCGTCTTGCGGGACCGGGGGCGAGGGTGCTGTCCGCCCTGCCGTACGACACGTGGGAGGGGCTGAGCGCGGGGTTGTACGCGGCGCTGGCCGTCGGCGGGTCCGTGGTGCTCTGCAGGAATCTCGACCGGCTGGACGAGGAAGGTCTCGCCAAACGGGTCGAGAGCGAGAGGGTGGCCGTGGTGCGCCGCTGAACGAGGGGGGCGACCGTGGAACGGCGAGTGCGGGTGCGTGGGGATTGATCGCGCAGTTCCCCGCGCCCCCTGAAGTCGGCCGCCCTCCCCCGTATGGAGTAGCAAAGGGCAGCCTGCTTCCCCATTCCCCGCCATCGTCGTAGGAGCAGGACGCCACGCTCGTACGGCATGAGGGGGCTCGCACCGTGACCGGCACCGTTCGGCGGGCCCCCGGGCCCGGTCTCGGATCCTCGGCCAGCGGGGACGGGCTCGTGCGGCGGCGTCGGCGGCAGTGGGTCAGGAGGTCGGCGCTGGCGGTCGCCGTGCTGGTCGTGGCGGCGGCCGGGGGCGGCTGGGCCGTCTACGCGAAGCTCAGCGCCAACATCACCCCCGACGAGGCGGCAGCCGCCGAACTCGCCCGCTACGAGCGGGAGCGGCCCACCGCGCTGGTGCGGGACGCGCAGAACATCCTGCTGATCGGGTCCGACACCCGGGCCGGGCAGGGCAACCAGGAGTACGGGCGGGACCTGGGCACCGAGCGGTCCGACACCACGATCCTGCTGCACCTGGCCGCCGACCGGCGCAGCGCCACCGCCGTCTCACTGCCGCGGGACCTGATGGTGGACATCCCGAGCTGCCGGCAGCCGGACGGCAAGCGCAGCGAGCCGGTGTTCGCGATGTTCAACCATGCCTTCCAGACGGGCGGTTCGGCCTGCACGATCCGTACCGTCGAGAAGCTGACGAACATCCGGGTCGACCATCACATGGTGGTCGACTTCAGCGGATTCAAGGAAATGGTCGACGCCGTCGATGGCGTACAGGTGTGTCTGAAGGAACCGATCGACGACAAGGCGGCGAAGCTGAAGCTTCGCGCGGGCCGGGTGACCCTCGACGGGGAGCAGGCGCTCGGGTACGTGCGGGCCCGGAAGTCGCTCGGCGACGGGAGCGACACCGACCGGATGGAACGGCAGCAGCGATTCCTCGGCGCGCTCGTCGACAAGGTGCAGAGCAATGACGTCCTGCTGAATCCGGTGAAGCTGTATCCGGTGCTCGACGCGGCCACCTCCTCGCTGACCACCGACCCGGAACTGGCGAGTCTTCGCGGTTTGTACCAGTTGGTGCGCGGACTGCGTGACATCCCCACCGAACATGTGCAGTTCCTGACGGTGCCGCGGGAGTCGTACGTCTACGACGCGAATCGCGACCAACTCGTGGAGCCGGAGGCCGAGAAGCTGTTCGCGCGGCTGCGGGCGGACCAGCCGGTCGCGGTGGCGCAGGACATCGCGCAGGAGGCGCCCGGAGGGGCTCCGGAGGCGGACCTGAACGGCGGACCCTCCCCGGCCCCCACGTTCCGCGGCAGCACGGCCGCCGAACACACCTGTGGGTAATGCGCGTATCAAGTCGACGAACTTGAGTCCAGGAATATGAGGGGGATTGCCCAGTTGTAGGCAGGTGGAATTTGTCACCGGCGTCGCTCGACGCTGAACTGGGCGGATAGTGTGAGCGATCCGGTGCACCCGGCCACGAGGTCCTTCCTGGGGTCGTGCACTGATTCACCGAGACCCGAGCGCCTTTGAGGGGGAAGGCGCCGCGTGGCCCCGACGGAGGATTCGGACAACCGTGGACGCGCAAGGCCGTGGGCGGGCGGACAACATCGACCCCGCAGACCAGTGGGTACTCAATCCGAACACCGGCGAATACGAACTGCGACTGAGCCCTTCCGCACCGCAGTCGTCGGTACCCGGCCCCCGCAGACCGAAGGGCGACGGCCGCGGAGCCGCACGCGGCCGGCGCGACGCGTCGGAGGGCCGGACACGTGAGACGTCGGAGGGCCGGACACGTGACGCGTCGGAGGGCCGGACACGGGAGGCGCGCCAGACGCGCGGCGCGGACGTGCCGGCCCAGCGCCGGCGCCGTACCGAGCCCGAGCCGCCCCCCGGGCGGCGCAACCGGCGGCCGGTGAAGAAGAAGTCGAAGGCCAAGAAGGTGCTGGCGTGGACCGGCGGCAGCATGGCGTTCGTGCTGGTCGCCATCGGCACCGCCGGCTACCTCTACCTCAAGCACCTTGAGGGCAACGTCACCACGACGGACATCGGCAGCGCCGGCAAGAAGGGCTTCAGCAAGGACGAGGCCTTCAACATCCTGATCATCGGCACCGACAAGCGCACCGGCAAGGGCAACGAGGGCTACGGCGACAAGGGCAGCGTCGGGCACGCCGACACCAACATCCTGCTGCACGTCGCCAAGGACCGGACGAACGCGACCGCGCTCAGCATTCCGCGCGACCTGATCGTCAACGTGCCGGACTGCCCGACCGTGCAGAGCGACGGCAGCCAGAAGGTCATCCCCGGCACGGAGGACGTGCGCTTCAACACCAGCCTGGGGCAGGACGACCGGGACCCCGGCTGCACCATGCGCACGGTGCAGCAGGTGACCGGCATCATGCCGGACCACTTCATGATGGTCGACTTCAACGCGGTGAAGACGCTGACGTCGGCGGTCGACGGGGTGGACGTGTGTCTCGCACACGCGGTCAACGACAAGGAGTCGCACCTGAATCTGCCCGCCGGCCCTTCGAAGGTCGAGGGCGAACAGGCGCTGGCGTTCGTCCGCACCCGGCACAGCTGGGGCAACCAGGGCGACCTCGACCGCATCAAGGTGCAGCAGCAGTTCATGGCCTCGCTGATGCGGAAGATGTCCTCCAGCGACACGCTCACCAACCCGACGAAGCTGATCGACCTCGCCGAGGCCGCCACCAAGGCGCTCACCGTCGACAAGGGCATCGGCTCCGTGAGCACGCTCAAGGACATAGCGCTGGAGCTGAAGAAGGTGCCGCCGAAGAACATCTCGTTCGTGACGGTGCCCGTGCGGGACAACCCCGCCGAGAAGGTCCACGCGACCGTCGTCGTCGACCAGGCGGCGGCACCGCCGGTCTTCGACGCCATCAGGAACGACGTCTCCTTCACCGAGGTGAAGAAGAGGCAGAAGGCGGCCAAGGACGCCCAGGCCGCACGGCTCAAGGGCAGCCGGTCCGCTCCCGCCGACGTGCGGGTGCGGATCCTCAACGGCGGTGCGGACCCCGGCAGCGCGCAGCAGACCCTCCAGTGGCTGCAGACCCAGCAGGGCGTGCTCAAGTCGGAGAACTCGGGCAATGCGCCGGCACCGCTGGGCAGGACCACCCTGGAGTACGCGCCCGACCAGGCGGCCCAGGCACGGGAGTTGGCGCATCTCATGGGCCTGTCCGGCTCGGCGCTGAAGCCCGGCAAGAGCGTGACCAACTCCCAGGGGCTGCCGGCGATGACGCTGACCCTGGGCAAGGATTTCAAGGGTGCGGGGGTGTCCCTCACCGCCCCGTCGAAGGCGCCGGACGTCGACAAGTCCACGGCAGACAAGGTGAAGTGCGCCTCGTAGGTAACCCAATGGGTCCGTCGTGCGTCTAACTGGGGGCGGGACGGACCCGTTGCATGGTGCAAGGGTGGGGAGGGCAGGACGTTTGGCGCAGAGCGATGTACGGGGGAAGGGTCCTGCGGTCGACGACACGATGTCGCTCGCACCGCAGGCGTCGGACGGGCCGGGCGGGCACGGCGGCGGGCGCCGCAAGGGCCCCCCGAAGACCGACCGGCAGCGACACCGGCGGCGGGCTCTGCGCTGGTCCGCGACGGTGCTGGCGGTGGTCATACTCGGCACGGCGGGAGCCGGCTACCTGTACTACGAGCACCTCAACGGCAACATACGCAAGGGCGAGCGCAGCAGCGGCGACGACTCCAAGGCGCACCGGACGCCGGCGAACGCGGCCGGGCAGACGCCCCTGAACATCCTGCTGATCGGCTCCGACAGCCGTAACTCCGACGAGAACGTGAAGCTCGGCGGCGCCAAGTACGACCGCGGCAGCCCGCCGCTCGCCGACGTGCAGATGCTCATCCACCTCTCCGCGGACCGCAAGAGCGCCGCCATGGTGAGCATCCCCCGGGACACCCGGGTCGACATCCCCGAGTGCAAGGACCCCGGCACCGGCAAGGCCTACCCGGCGACCAACGCCATCATCAACACCACCCTCGCCCGGGGTGGTGCCGGCTGCACGCTGGCCACCTGGGAGAACCTCACCGGGGTCTACATCGACCACTGGATGACGATCGACTTCGCGGGCGTGGTGGACATGGCGGACGCCATCGGCGGTGTCGACGTCTGCGTGAAGCAGAACGTCTGGGACCACTCGACACCCGCCCAGCGCGGCGGCTCCGGGCTGAAGCTGAAGGCCGGCACGCACAAGGTCCAGCACATCCAGGCCCTGCAGTGGCTGCGCACGCGGCACGCCTGGGGCAGTGACGTGATGCGCGCCCGCGCCCAGCACATGTACCTGAACTCGATGATCCGGACGCTGAAGTCGCAGAACGTCTTCACGGACACCGGCCGGCTGATGGACCTGGCCGAGGCGGCCACCAAGTCCCTCAAGGTCTCCGAGGAGATCGGCACCGTCAAGAAGCTCTACGACCTGGGTATGGAGCTCAAGTCGGTACCGACGGACCGCATCACGTCACTGACGATGCCCAACGTCGAGGACCCGCAGAACAGAGAGCACGTCGTGCCGGTCAAGGCCAGCGCCGACAAGATGTGGCAGATGCTCCGCGACGACGTGCCGTTCGACAAGAACGGCAAGGAGTCGGGTGCCAAGCAGGTGGCGGGCAAGCCCCAGACCAAGACGCCGTCCGTCGACCCGGGCCGGCTCGGGGTGCTGGTGGAGAACGCCACGCAGACGTCCACCGAGGCCGCGGTTCCCAGCCGGGCGCGGACGATCGCCGAGGCGCTCGGGCAGAAGGGCTACGCCAGGGCGACGGCCGACACCTCGGGGGCGTCCCGGTCCGTGGACGCGACGGTGGTGCAGTATCCGAGCGCCGAGCTGGAGGGCGATGCCCAGGCCGTCGCCAAGGCGCTGGGGATCCCGATGAGCGCGGTGAAGAAGTCGACCGACGTGTCGGGGGTCACGGTCGCCGTCGGCGCGGACTGGCGCACGGGCACGGCCTTCCCCCAGCAGAAGGCCCCGAAGGCGGGCGACCTGCCCAGCGGCTCCGACGCTCTCAACGGCTCGGACTCCTCGCAGTGCATGGACGTGTACAAGCCCTACCAGTGGTAGGTGCGGCGGGGCCGAGCGCCGTCGGGGTACCTGTGCTCTCCCCGGTGCGGGTCCGTCGTGGCTTGTCGCGCAGTTCCCCGCGCCCCTCGGGGACGGCCTGAGAGGGCGCGGGGAGCTGCGCGCACAACCCCCGCGCACCCGCGGACGGCAACGGCCCGCACCGCGACGGCGACGGCCCCTGGCGCAGAGGCCTCACCACGCCATGTCCCTGGTACCTTCGGCAGCCCGGCCCGGCCGGCACCGGCCCCCCGGGTACCGCACCCGCGGACGGGCCTTCGCCGCCGTGCGTCATGACAAAGGGCCCCTCCCCAGCCGGGGAAGGGCCCTTGACGTCTGCTCAGCGGGCGTTCAGCACGGCCGGCCGGCGCGCGGCGATCACTCGCTTCGCCAGGGACTTCGGGCTCGTCAGGAACCCCCAGCCCCACGACATGTGCATGGTCGCCAGGGCCACCGGGATCTGCAGCCGGGCCTTGAGGGGCAGGCCCTTGCCCGCCGGGACCGAACCCGCCGCGATCGCCGCCAGATAGCCGCCCGGGATCACGAAGCCCCAGGGCGTCAGGGCCGCGCCCACCACGACACCCGCGGCGATCGCGCACAGCGCGGCCGGCGGGGCGAGGTAGCGCAGGTTGATGGAGCCCTCGTGGTAGCGGGCGACGACGTGCCGCCAGCGGCCGTAGTCCTTGTACTGCTTGGCGAGCGCCTTCACGCTCGGCCGCGGCCGGTAGGACACCTTCAACTCGGGCGAGAACCAGATCAGGCCGCCCGCCTCACGGATGCGGAAGTTCAGCTCCCAGTCCTGGGCGCGGATGAACTCCTCGTTGTACCCGCCCTGCTGTTCGAGGGCCTCGCGGCGGAACACCCCGAGGTAGACCGTCTCGGCGGGCGAGGCGTCGCCACCGGTGTGGAAGGCCGCGTTGCCGACACCGATCTTCGAGGTCATCGCGGCGGCGACCGCGTGCTCCCAGTCGTTCTCGCCCTCGGCGTGCATGATGCCGCCGACGTTCTGCGCGCCCGTCTCCTCCAGGAGCCGTACGGCGGTGGCGATGTAGTTCGGCGAGAGCATGCCGTGGCCGTCGACGCGCACCACGATCGGATGACGGGAGGCCTTGATCGCCGCGTTCAGCGCGGCGGGGGTGCGGCCGGTCGGGTTCGGGACGGTGTGGACGCGCGGGTCCTCCCGGACGAGCTCGGCGGCGATCTCGTCCGTGCGGTCCGTGGACGGACCGAGGGCGATCACGACCTCGGTCTCGCCGGCGTACTCCTGCGCGAGGATCGCTTGGACCGCCCCACGCAGATGTCGCTCCTCGTTGAGAACGGGCATGATCACGGACACGGCGGGGAGGCGCACGTCGGGCTTGGCGTTCATAGGACGCTCACGTTACCGCGAACGGGGGACACCGGTGCGCGCCGCCGGGGCTGAGACGCGGGCTGAGGATCGTATCGGCCTACGGTGCTCACGGATCCCACGTACGGCCGTCGTCCGGAGGTGTCCTTTGCCCAGCCCGCCACGGTCCCCCGCCCGGCCGCAGCGCCGACCGCAGCCGCCCCGCCGCGTGCCCAGGCCGCCCGAGCGGACGGGGCGGCCCGCCCGGCCGCCCCGGCGGCCTCGCTGGGCCATGCGGGCGGTGACCACGCTGTCCGTGGTGGTGCTCGCCTCCGCCGGCATCGGCCACGCGGTCGTCACGAGTCTGGACGCCGGCATCGCCCGGGTCGACGCCTTCAAGGACATGAAGAACCGGCCCCGCGCGGGGCACGGCATGAACGTCCTGATGGTCGGCACCGACGGCCGGGACAAGATCAGCCAGGCGGAACGGCGGGCCTACCGGCTCGGCGGCCAGCCCTGCCACTGCACGGACACGGTCATGATCGTGCACATCTCGGACGACCGGGAGCGGGCGACCGTGGTGAGCCTGCCCCGCGACTCCTTCGCCGAGGTGCCCGAGCACATCGACCCGGCCACCGGGCAGCGGCACCCCGCCCACCCCATCAGGCTGAACGCGGCCTACGCCGAGGGCGGCCCCCAGCTGACGGTCGCCACGGTCGAGGCCCTGACCCATGTGAAGATCGACCACTATCTGGAGGTCGACTTCACCAGCTTCATGAAGACCGTGGACGTCCTCGGCGGTGTGCAGGTCTGTACCCCGACACCGCTGAAGGACTCGTACACCGGCCTCGATCTCGCGCCCGGCACCCACGTCCTGGGCGGCGGCCAGGCCCTGCAGTACGTGCGCGCCCGGCACCTGGACGGGGCGAGCGACCTGGGCCGGATGAAACGGCAGCAGCGGTTCCTGGCCGCGCTGATCGAGCGGGCCAGCTCGTCCGGGGTCCTGCTGAACCCGATGCGGTTCCGGGACGTGACCCGGGCTGTGCTCGGCTCGGTACGGGCGGACGAGGGCTTCGGCACGGACGAGCTGCTCGACCTCGGCCGGGCGATGCGGAACTTCTCGCCGTCCTCCTCGGAGTTCACCACCGTGCCCATCGGGCAGATGAACTACCAGGTCAAGGGCGTCGGCTCCACCCTGAAGTGGAACCCGGCGGCGGCCGGCAGGCTCTTCGACGCCCTGCGCGACGACAAGCCGCTCACCGCGGACCGCCCGCACCGCGCCGGCGCGCAGGCACCGGTGCCGGTGGAGGTGGACCCGCGGCAGGTCCGGGTCCAGACGGAGAACGGCACCGGCACGGCCGGGCTGGCCAAGCGGCTCGACGCGGCCCTCGCCGCCGCCGGTTTCGCCACCACTCACCAGCCGGTCACCGCGGCGGTCCACGACGTCACGCGCACGGTGATCTCCTACGACCCCCGCTGGGACCGCTCCGCCCGCTCGCTGCTCGCGGCCCTGCCCGGCAGTGAACTGCGTGCGGTGCCGGGCCAGGGGAAGATGCTGAAGGTGACCGTCGGGCTGGACTTCAAGGACGCGGGCAAGGTGCGCAGGGTGAAGGCCGAGGACCCGGCCAGGCCGGAGCAGAGCGTGGTGCGCGGCAACGAGGTGGTGTGCGGGGCATAGGCGTGTGGCCCTGCCCCGTCCCGCGCAGCGCTCCGGCCGTGGAGGCTCTCCGCTCCCCGAAGGGCCGCGAAGCCCTTTGGCCCGCGGCCCGCTCCCGCCCCCGAAGCCCTCCGGCCCCCGGACCGCACCAGCCCCCGAAGCCCTCCGGCCCGCGGAGCGCTCTCTAGTCCTCGAAGCCCTCCGCCGCCCGCTTCTCCCGCAGCTCGCGGATGGCGCGGCGGCGGGCGAGGCGGTGGGTGCGGCGGATCTGGGCCTCCTGGTAGCGGCGGCGGTCCCGGTCGGTCTCCGGGACCACCGTGGGCACCCGGCGCGGCTTGCCGTCGGCGTCCACGGCCGCGAAGACCAGGTAGGCGGAGCCGACCTGGGTGGCCGGGGTCGACTCGTTCCAGCGTTCGGCGAGGACCCGGACGCCGACCTCCATCGAGGTCCGGCCGGTCCAGTTGACCTGGGCCTTCACATGGACCAGGTCACCGACCCGGACCGGCTCCAGGAAGACCATCTCGTCCATGGAGGCGGTGACCGCCGGACCGCCGGAGTGCCGGCCGGCCACCGAGCCCGCCGCGTCGTCGACGAGTTTCATGATCACGCCGCCGTGCACCGTGCCCAGAAGGTTGGTGTCGTTGTGGGTCATGATGTGGCTGAGCGTGGTGCGGGAAGCGGACGTCGGCTTGCCCGGAATGTCCGGCTCCTCGTCCGGGGCCTGGTCTGTCATGGCCTCCACCTTATGCCGAAGCGACTGCCGCGGAATTTGTGTCAGATTCGCAACAGCGGCGCTCTGATTTTCCGACACCCCTTGTAAGGCACACACCGGCGCCCTGCACACTGGGGCGCATGAATGACTGGCCCGAGGGATGGTCCGACGACAACCGCGGTCCGCGCTACGGACGCGGCAGTGGCGGCGCGCAGCCGGAAGGCGCCCGCGCGATGCGTCAGGTGCAGCGCGGCCCGGTGCCGCCCGGGCAGCGCTCGTACGGCACCCCCGGCCCGCCGGCACCGCCGTACGGCGCCGGAGTCCCGCAGCAGCCGTCGTACACCGACGGCCAGGGATACGACGACTACAACGACTACGACAGCGGCTACAACACGGGCCAGGTCTACGGCGGCTCCGGCGGGCCCGGCGGCCCGGCCGGAGCACCGACCCGCGCTCCGCGTCCCGCCCCGAACTGGCGGCGGCGGATCAAGTGGACCGCGCTCACCCTGGTCACCGTGTTCATCGTCACATCGGTGGCGACCTACTTCTGGGCCGACTCCAAGCTGCGCCGCGAGGTCGACCTGTCGAAGGTCATCGACCGGCCCGAGTCCGGTCAGGGCACGAACTACCTGATCGTGGGCTCGGACAGCCGTGAGGGCATGTCGAAGGCGGACGAGAAGAAGCTGCACACCGGATCCGCCGAGGGCAAGCGCACCGACTCGATGATGATCCTTCACGTCGGGGACAACGGCGACACCCTGATCTCGCTGCCGCGTGACTCGAACGTCACGATTCCGACGTTCCGCGGCTCCGAGTCCGGCAAGATCCGGCCCGCCATGGGCCAGAACAAGCTGAACGCGGCGTACGCGTTCGACGGCCCGACGCTGCTGGTCCGCACGATCGAGTACAACACCGGTCTGCACATAGACCACTACTGCGAGATCGGCTTCCAGGGCTTCGCCAACATCGTGGACGCGGTGGGCGGTGTGGACATCACGATCGACCAGGCCTTCAAGGACAAGTACTCGGGCGCGAACTTCAAGGCGGGCAAGCAGACGCTCAACGGCGAGCAGGCCCTGGCCTTCGTCCGCACGCGGCACGCCTTCGCCGCCTCCGACCTCCAGCGCACCAAGAACCAGCAGAAGTTCCTCTCGGCCCTGGCCCACCAGGTGGCCACGCCCTCGACGGTCCTGAACCCGTTCAAGTTCTACCCGACCATCGGCGCGGGGCTGGACTCGCTGGTCGTCGACAAGGACATGTCCCTGTGGGACCTGGCCTCGATGTTCTGGGCGATGAAGGGCGTCAACGGCGGTGACGGCAAGTCCCTGAACATGCCGGTCTCCGGCTCCACCGGCGGCAACCTCGTCTGGGACAAGACGAAGGTGAAGACCCTGGTGGACGAGCTGAAGAACGACCAGCAGGTCACCGTCTCCGGCAACTAGCGGCACCGGGACCGGCGGAAGAAGCCGGACAGGACCAAGGGCACCCGCGAGGGTGCCCTTGCCGCCTTCAGGGGCACCGGCTCACATCTTGGCGCCCGCCATCGCGCGACACATGTCCGCGCAGCGGCGACACGCCTCGGCACAGCGCATCATCTGCGGATCGTCGGGCATGGACATACACGCCTCGGCGCACATCTCACAGGCCTTGGCGCACATCGCGCACATCTCGGGCGACATGGGCGAGCGCCGCATCATCATGTCGGCGCACATCCGGGTCGTCTCGGAGCAGTCCATCAGCGCGCGCATGATCTGCATCTGGGCCTGGCCGCCCATCTGCATGCAGGAGCTCATGGTCTCCTCGCAGACGGTGTGGCAGTTCATCCAGGCCTCGACGCACTCCTGCATCTGCTTGGTCATGGCGGTCATGGTTCCGGGCTGGGTCATGGCTCCTCCTGAGGGGGAGAGGGGCCCGGAGCGGGCCCCGTGTGCTTCCGTCCTACGCCGGTGAGCGCCGTTCGGCATGTGACCGACCGGTCGGGAGGCGCGCCCGGGAACGACCGGAGCCGGGTCCCGGTACGCCCGGAGGCGGGTCCGGGAACCGGTGTGCAGGTGCCCCGGAACCGGCGCGGAGGTGCCCCGGAACCGGTGTGGGGGTGCCCCGGAACGACGGAAGGCGCCCCGCAGGGCGCCTTCCCGAAGAGCCTGGAACCCGCGGACCGCTTACGGCAGGTTGCGGGCCATGACGATCCGCTGGACCTGGTTGGTGCCCTCGTAGATCTGGGTGATCTTGGCGTCGCGCATCATGCGCTCCACCGGGTAGTCACGGGTGTAGCCGTAGCCGCCGAGCAGCTGGACGGCGTCCGTGGTGACCTCCATGGCGACGTCCGAGGCGAAGCACTTGGCGGCCGCGCCCTGGAAGGTGAGGTCCTTGTCGCCGCGCTCGGAGGCGGCCGCGGCCTGGTAGGTCAGGGCGCGGGCGGCGGCGATCTTCATGGCCATGTCGGCGAGCATGAACTGGATGCCCTGGAAGTCGGCGATCGGCTTGCCGAACTGCTTGCGCTCCTGGACGTACCCCTTGGCGTAGTCGAGGGCGCCCTGGGCGACCCCGAGGGCCTGGGCCGCGATGGTGATGCGGGTGTGGTCCAGGGTCTTCATGGCGGTCGCGAAGCCGGTGCCCTCCTCGCCGATCATGCGGTCGGCGGGGATGCGGACGTTGTCGAAGTAGACCTCGCGGGTCGGGGAGCCCTTGATGCCGAGCTTCTTCTCCGGGGCACCGAAGGAGACGCCCTCGTCCGACTTCTCGACGACGAAGGCCGAGATGCCCTTCGTGCGCTTGGTCGGGTCGGTCACGGCCATGACCGTGTAGTACTCGGAGACGCCCGCGTTGGTGATCCAGCGCTTCACGCCGTTGAGGACGTAGTGGTCGCCGTCGCGCACGGCCTTGGTGGTCATGCCGCCCGCGTCCGATCCCGCCTCGGGCTCGGAGAGGCAGTACGAGAACATCGCGTCGCCCTTGGCGAGCGGGGAGAGGTACTTCTTCTTCAGGTCCTCGGAGCCGGAGAGGATCACCGGGAGCGAGCCCAGCTTGTTCACCGCGGGGATGAGGGAGGAGGAGACACAGGCGCGGGCCACCTCCTCGATCACGATGACCGTGGCGAGCGCGTCGGCGCCGGCGCCGCCGTACTCCTCGGGGACGTGCACGGCGTGCAGGTCGCCCGCGACCAGGGCGTCGAGGGCCTCCTGCGGGAAACGGGCCTCCTCGTCCACCGCTGCGGCGTAGGGCGCGATCTTCGCCTCGACCAGCGAACGGACGGCGTCGCGGAGCATGTCGTGCTCCTCGGACGGGCGGTACAGGTCGAAGTCAGCCGATCCGGCCACGGTCTCTCACGCTCCAAAGACGCAGTGATACTGACGCTAATTACCGTTAAGTAACTCAAATTTTAGAGGCCTGCCCGGAGCACGCCTACGTGAGCTTGACGACAGCGGGGAAATTGCCCGGTGGACAGCCCGACTATGCTCGGCTCCGCATCACCGACGTACCCGATCTGGAGCACATCCATGAGCCTGAAGATCACCGTGATCGGCACCGGCTATCTCGGCGCCACGCACGCCGCGGCCATGGCGGAGCTCGGTTTCGAGGTGCTGGGACTGGACGTCCTGCCCGAGAAGATCGCCATGCTGGAGCGCGGCGAGACCCCGATGTTCGAGCCGGGGCTCGAAGAGCTGCTGAGGAAGCACGTGGCGGGCTTCGAGGGCTCCTCGGGGCGGCTGCGGTTCACCACCGACTGGGCCGAGGTCGCCGCGTTCGGCGATGTCCACTTCGTGTGTGTGAACACCCCGCAGCGGCACGGCGAGTACGCGGCCGACATGTCCTACGTCGACGCCGCCATCGCCTCCCTCGCCCCTCATCTGCGCGGCCCGGCGCTGGTCGTCGGCAAGTCGACCGTGCCGGTCGGTTCGGCCGAGCGGCTGGCCGGCTACCTCGCCGAGCACGCCCCGGCCGGTGCGGACGCGGAGCTGGCCTGGAACCCGGAGTTCCTGCGCGAGGGCTTCGCCGTGCAGGACACCCTGCACCCGGACCGGATCGTGGTGGGCGTGCGCAGCGAGCGGGCCGAGAAGCTGCTGCGCGAGGTGTACGCCGCGCCGGTCGCCGACGGCACGCCGTTCGTGGTGACCGACTTCCCGACCGCCGAGCTGGTGAAGACCGCCGCGAACTCGTTCCTCGCCACCAAGATCTCCTTCATCAACGCCATGGCGGAGGTGTGCGAGGCCGGCGGCGGCGACGTGGCGATGCTGGCCGAGGCCATCGGGTACGACGACCGGATCGGAAGGAAGTTCCTGCGCGCCGGGATCGGCTTCGGCGGCGGGTGTCTGCCGAAGGACATCCGGGCGTTCATGGCGCGCGCCGGTGAGCTGGGTGCGGACCAGGCGCTGACCTTCCTGCGGGAGATCGACTCCATCAACATGCGCCGGCGCGGCCAGATGGTGGAGATGGCCCGCGAGGCCCTCGGCGGCGGCTCCTTCCTCGGCAAGCGGGTCGCCGTCCTCGGCGCCACGTTCAAGCCCGACTCGGACGACGTCCGGGACTCCCCGGCGCTCAACGTGGCCGGGCAGATCCACCTCCAGGGCGGCCAGGTGACGGTGTACGACCCGAAGGGCATGGACAACGCCCGCAAGGTCTTCCCCACCCTGGGCTATGCCGACTCGGCCCTGCGAGCCGTGCGGGCGGCCGACGTGGTGCTGCACCTCACCGAGTGGCGGGAGTTCCGCGAGCTGGACCCGGAGGCGCTGGGCGAGGTGACGACCGCCCGGGTGATCCTGGACGGGCGCAACGCGCTGGACCCGCAGCTGTGGCGGCGGGCGGGATGGACCTACCGGGCGATGGGCCGCCCGACCGCATAGCCGAAGCACACACGGCCGAACGCCGGCACCCGGCCGAACGAGTGCCCACGGCCGTACCGGTGCGCGCGGCCGAACCCGGGCGCACGGACGAACCCGGATGCATGGACGAGTGCGTGCGCGCAGAGGGATACGGGCGGATGCGGGCGGATGCGGGCGGCACGCGCGAATCCGTGCGTGCCGAGGGAGCCGGTCGCGTGGACGAACAGGTGACGCCGGTTCGGCCGAGGCTCAGTCGGCCGAACCGGCGTCTTCCCGCATTCTGCACCACCGGACACGGACATGACCGATGAACCCCTCGTGGTTTACGGCTCCTTGTGGTGGGAGGCTCCTTCGCCCGGTGCCTGCGCGGGGCCGCCCGCGCACCCGGCGATGTGGGCACCGGCTCCCCGGGGCATCTGTTCCGTCTCCGCGCCTGCTGACTCCGGGAGGGCCCATGGCCGTCGTCGCCCGTTTCCGTTCCGTCGTGCTCGACTGTCCCGACCCACGGGCGCTGGCGGCGTTCTATGCGGCGGTCGTCGGCGGCACCCCGCAGGCCGAGGACGACGACTGGGTCGTCCTGCAGGTGCCGGACGGGCCGCGGCTCGCCTTCCAGCAGGTGGAGGGGTACACCGCGCCGGAGTGGCCGCGCGCCGACCACAACGGCCAGCAGTTCCACATCGATCTCGACGCGGGCAGGACCTGGGCGGAGATCGACGCTGCGCACGAGAGAGTTCTTGCGCTCGGGGCCCGCCCGCTGGATCTGACGGACCGGGAGAAGAAGGACTTCCAGGTGTACGCCGACCCGGCCGGACACCCGTTCTGCCTGTGCCGGATCGAACACCCGGAGCGACTCGACTGATCCGAGACCGCCCTTCCGCTGCCGCCCCACCGAGTCGACCGGTCCGGAGCCGTTGCAGCCCACCGAGTCGGGTGCCCTTACCGCCCCACCGAGTCGAGCCGTCCGGAGCCTGCCGGCCCACCGAGTCGGATGGTCCGGTGATCCGGCGCCCTTGCAGCCCACCGAGTCGGGTGGTGGGTGGGCACAGGTCCGGGGGCCAGGGGGCGGAGCCCCCTGGGACGGCGCCCACAGCACCGGCATGACCGGCGTTCCGGGTACGACATGAACAGGGCGTTCCGGGTACGGCACGGGCAGGGGCGTCCCGGGTACGGCATGGAGCGGCCCCTCAGGCCTCCCCGGCCGCCTGGATCACCTCGTCCAGGGTCTCCCGGGAACGCACCAGATCGGCGATCATGCGATCGATCCGGGCGCGCTCGGCCGTGAGGTCGGCGACCAGCCGCGGCGTGGCGATCGCGGAGGGCCCGCCGTCCCCGTCCCGCATGCACGGCAGCAGCTGCCGGATCTTCTCGCTGTGCAGCCCGGCGGCATACAGCTCCTGGATCCGGATGACCCGGTCGACGGCCGCCTCCGGGTAGTCCCGGTGCCCGCCGGGCGTGCGCTCGCTGGCCAGCAGGCTCTGGGTCTCGTAGTAGCGCAGCGACCGCTCGCTCACGCCGGTGCGCCGGGCCAGTTCACCGATCCGCATCCGATCCTCCGAGGGCTTCCGGGACTTGAATCTGACACTGATGTCAAGTTCTAGCGTACGGACATGACGCAGACGACGGACTTCCTGGCACCGGCCCGGCTCGGCCGGCTCGCACTCCCCCACCGCCTGGTGATGGCGCCGCTCACCCGCAACCGCGCGGAGGCCGACGGCACCCCGACCTCCCTCATGACCACGCACTACGCCGAGCGCGCCACGGCCGGGCTGATCATCGCCGAGGGCTCGACGCCGAACGCGGTCGGGCAGACGTACCCGAACATCACCGCGATCCACACCGACCGGCACGAGGCCGGCTGGCGGCGGGTGACCGAGGCCGTGCGGGCGGGCGGTGGCCGGATGTTCCTGCAGCTCCAGCACGGCGGGCGGGTCAGCCATCCGGCGACCACCGGTCTGACGCCGGTGTCCCCCTCCCCGGTCCCGGTGCCGGAGACGATCTTCACTCCGCACGGGCACCGGCCCGCCGCCGTCCCCCGGGAGATGACCGCCGACGACATCCGGGCCACCGTCGCCGACTTCGCCGCGGCCGCCCGCCGGGCCGTCGCCGCGGGTTTCGAGGGCGTGGAGGTGCACTCGGCCAACGGGATGCTGCTGCACCAGTTCCTCGCGGACAACACCAACCGCCGTACGGACGCCTACGGCGGCTCCGTCGAGAAGCGGGTGCGTTTCGCGGCCGAGGTGACCGAGGCGGTGGCCGACGCGATCGGCGCCGAGCGCGTCGGCATACGGATCTCTCCCGGCTCCACCGTCAACGGCATCGCGGAGGACGACACCGACGGCCTCTACGCCGCGCTCCTGGCCCGTCTGAAGGAGCTGGACCTCGCCTACCTGCACCTGGTGCGCTCGGACCCGGAGACCGGCTGGTACCGGCGGATCCGCGCCGACTGGCCCGGCGTCCTGATCGGCAACCCGGACCTGGCCGGCCTCACCACCGAGGCCGTCACCCGGGGCGTGAAGGACCTGCTGGCCGCCGGCGCCGACCTGGTGGCGCTCGGCCGGCCGTTCCTGGCCAACCCGGACCTGGTCGAACGGCTGCGCCGGGGCGCCCCGCTCAACCCGGTCCGGGACCGGTACTTCATGTACGTGGGCGGGGCCGACGGCTACAACGACTACCCCGCCCTGGACGGTCAGCCGTCCAGCGACTCGATGGTGGCGTTGGACGGGGGCCGCATCGCCTGAAGGTCGCGGGCCACGTCCTCCGCCGCGCCCAGCACCCGTACCGAGTTCTGCCAGGTCAGCTTGGCCAGGTCGGTCTTCGACCAGCCGCGGTCCAGCAGCTCGGCGATCAGGTTCGGGTAGCCGGAGACGTCGTCCAGGCCGTCGGGGGTGAAGGCCGTGCCGTCGTAGTCGCCGCCGATGCCCAGGTGGTCGATGCCCGCCGCCTCGCGCATGTGGTCCAGGTGGTCGGCGACCGTGGAGACCGTGGCGACCGGGCGCGGGGTGCGCTCCTCGAAGGCGCGGTGCAGCTTCATCGCCTCCGGGCTGGTGTCCAGGTGGTGGAAGCCGTGGGAGCGCAGGTTCTCGTCGGCCGCCGCGGTCCAGTCGACGGCGGCCTGGAGCACGAACTTCGGCACGAACGTCACCATCGCCACGCCGCCGTTGCCGGGCAGCCGCTCCAGGACGTCGTCCGGGATGTTGCGCGGGTGGTCGCACACGGCCCGGGCCGAGGAGTGCGAGAAGACCACCGGAGCGGAGGAGGCGTCCAGGGCGTCGCGCATGGTCGTCGCCGCCACGTGGGAGAGGTCGACGAGCATGCCGAGCCGGTTCATCTCGCGCACGACCTCGCGGCCGAACGCGGTCAGGCCGCCCGCCTTCGGCTCGTCGGTCGCCGAGTCGGCCCAGTCCACGTTGTCGTTGTGGGTGAGCGTCATGTAGCGCACGCCCAGCCCGTACAGGCCGCGCAGGGTGCCGAGCGAGTTGGCGATCGAGTGGCCGCCCTCCGCGCCCATCAGCGAGGCGATTCGTCCCTCGGCGCGGGCGGCCTCCATGTCGGCCGCCGTCAGGGCGCCGCGCAGCTGCCGCGGGTAGCGCTCGATCAGCTGCCGCACGCAGTCGATCTGCTCCAGCGTGGCCGGCACCGCGTCCGGCAGGTCCGAGCGGACGTACACCGACCAGTACTGGGCGCCGACCCCGCCCTCGCGCAGCCGCGGCAGGTCGGTGTGCAGATGGGCGTCCTGGCGTTCGGCGAGGTCACGGGCGTCGAGGTCGTAGCGGACCTGCTTGCGCAGCGCGTACGGCAGGTCGTTGTGGCCGTCGACGACGGGGTACGTGCGCAGCAGCTCGCGGGCCTGGTCCAGTGAGGTCACGCGCCTCACTTCCCGAAGCCGAAGCCGCCGGCGCCCTCGACCTTGGAGCGCAGCCGCTTGCCCTTCTCGGTGGCCTGGTCGTTCAGGTCCTGCTGGAAGTCGCGCATCTTCTGCAGCAGGTCCTCGTCGTGCGCGGCGAGCATGCGGGCCGCGAGCAGACCGGCGTTGCGGGCACCGCCGACGGAGACGGTGGCGACCGGGACACCGGCCGGCATCTGCACGATCGACATCAGCGAGTCCATGCCGTCGAGGTACTTCAGCGGCACGGGGACGCCGATGACCGGCAGCGGGGTGACCGAGGCGAGCATGCCCGGCAGGTGGGCGGCGCCCCCGGCACCGGCGATGATCACCTTCAGGCCGCGCTCGGCGGCGTGCTCGCCGTAGCTGATCATCTCGCGCGGCATGCGGTGCGCGGAGACGACGTCGACCTCGTAGGCGATCTCGAACTCGTCCAGGGCCTTGGCGGCGGCCTCCATGACGGGCCAGTCGGAGTCCGACCCCATGACGATGCCAACAACAGGGCTCATTCGGTGATCGTGCCTCTCAGGTAGCCGGCAGCGTGACGGGCGCGCTCCAGCACGTCGTCCAGGTCGTCGCCGTAGGTGTTGACGTGCCCGACCTTGCGTCCGGGCTTCACGTCCTTGCCGTACATATGGATCTTGAGCTTGGGGTCGCGGGCCATGCAGTGCAAGTACGCGGAGTACATGTCCGGGTAATCGCCGCCGAGGACGTTGACCATGACCGTCCACCGGGCGCGCGGGCGCGGGTCGCCGAGCGGGAGGTCGAGGACGGCGCGGACGTGGTTGGCGAACTGCGAGGTGATCGCGCCGTCCTGGGTCCAGTGGCCCGAGTTGTGCGGGCGCATCGCCAGCTCGTTGACGAGTATGCGGCCGTCGCGGGTCTCGAACAGCTCGACGGCGAGGTGGCCGACGACGCCCAGTTCCTTGGCGATCCGCAGCGCCATCTCCTCGGCCCTGAGTGCCTGCTCCTCGTCCAGGTCGGGAGCGGGCGCGACGACCGTGTCGCACACCCCGGCGACCTGGCGGGACTCGACCACCGGGTAGGCGACGGCCTGGCCGTGCGGGGAGCGCACGACGTTGGCGGCCAGCTCCCGCACGAAGTCGACCTTCTCCTCGGCGAGCACCGGGACGCCTGCGCGGAAGGGCTCCGTGGCCTCCTCCGCGTTCTCCACGACCCACACGCCCTTGCCGTCGTACCCGCCGCGGACGGTCTTCAGGACGACGGGGAAACCGTCCCCCTCGGCCGCGAAGGCGACGACGTCGTTCGGGTCGCTCACGATCCGGTGGCGCGGGCAGGGCACCCCGATCGCGTCGAGCTTCGCGCGCATCACACCCTTGTCCTGGGCGTGCACCAACGCGTCCGGCCCGGGGCGCACGGGGATGCCGTCCGCCTCCAGGGCCCTGAGGTGCTCGGTGGGTACATGTTCGTGATCGAAGGTGATCACATCGCAACCGCGCGCGAACTCACGCAGCGTGTCCAGGTCGCGATAGTCGCCGATGACGACATCGCTCACGACCTGCGCCGCGGAATCCAGAGGGGTGTCACTGAGGAGCTTGAACCTGATGCCCAACGGGATGCCCGCTTCGTGCGTCATACGCGCGAGCTGCCCCCCGCCGACCATGCCGACTACCGGGAACGTCACACCCCTAGCGTATCGGCCACGCCGGTGCGGCCCGATCGCCTCCCTCTCACGCCCTCTTACCCGGGGCTTTCCCACCTCTTTCCGACCCGTTCCCAAGCTGTGGCCAGGTCCGGGAGCGGCGGGCCGGGCGCCTGGATAGCATGGCTGGGTTGACGAAACCTACGGACGGGAGCTGCACAACCATGGAACCTCGTTCCTCGGGGCTGCAACGGCTCGTACGCGAGGTGGCCAAGTTCGGCGCCGTCGGCGGCGCCGGCGTCCTTGTCAATCTCGGTGTTTTCAATCTGGTCCGGCATGTCTCCGACCTGCCGGTGGTGCGTGCCAGCATCATCGCGACCGTCGTCGCGATCGTCTTCAACTACGTCGGCTTCCGTTACTGGACGTACCGGGACCGCGACAAGCACGGCCGCACCAAGGAGCTCACGCTCTTCCTGCTGTTCAGCGCGGTCGGTCTGGTGATCGAGAACGGCGTGCTGTACCTGGCGACCTACGGCTTCGGCTGGGACAGCCCGCTGCAGAGCAACGTCTCCAAGTTCGTCGGCATCGGGATCGCCACCCTGTTCCGCTTCTGGTCGTACCGCACCTGGGTCTTCCGGGCGATGCCGGCCCGGGAGACGGTGGCGAGCGCGGAATCGATCCTGGAGCAGGAGTCGAAGAACGCCCCGTCCACGCAGCGCGTCCCGTAGGACCTCCGAGGGCCCGCCCGGCCGGCCTGCCGTGCCGAGGGCTGCGGGCTGCTAGCGGACCATCGGCCGGTCCTCGTCGGACTTGCGGGCCGGGGGCGTGCGGGACAGGAACAGGCCGAACACCGGCGGGTGGGCCTGGAGTAGTTCCAGGCGGCCGCCGTCGGCCTCGGCGAGGTCCCGGGCGACGGCCAGTCCGATGCCAGTGGAATTGCGCCCGCTGATGGTCCGCTCGAAGATCCGCGCGCCCAGGTCGGCCGGGACCCCGGGGCCTTCGTCGGTGACCTCGACCACAGCCTGGTTGCCGGTGACACGGGTGCGCAGGGCGACCGTGCCGCCGCCGTGCATCAGTGAGTTCTCGATCAGCGCGGCCAGCACCTGCGCGACCGCGCCCGGTGTACCGACGGCCTGCAGATGCCGTTTGCCCGAGCTGACGACGGCCCGGCCGGCGCTGCGGTAGGCGGGCCGCCACTCGGCGAGCTGCTGCTGGATGACCTCGTCCAGGTCGAAGGGGACGGCGGAGCCGGTGCGCGGGTCGCGCGAGTTGGTCAGCAGCCGCTCCACCACGTCCGTGAGCCGCTCGACCTGCGCGAGGGCGACGTTCGCCTCCTCCTTCACCGTGTCCGGATCGTCGGTGAGGGTGATCTCCTCCAGGCGCATGGACAGGGCGGTCAACGGGGTGCGCAGCTGGTGCGAGGCATCGGCCGCAAGGCGTCGTTCCGCCGTCAGCATCCGGCCGATGCGTTCGGCGGAGGAGTCCAGCACATCGGCGACCCGGTCCAGTTCGGGGACGCCGTAGCGCTTGTGCCGCGGGCGCGGGTCGCCGGAGCCGAGGCGTTCGGCGGTCTCGGCGAGGTCGGTGAGCGGGGAGGCGAGCCGGTTGGCCTGGCGCACCGCGAGCAGCACGGCGGCGACCACGGCGAGCAGCGCCACCAGGGCGATGATCAGCAGGGTCCGGCCGACCTCACGGGTCACCGCGGAGCGGGGCTCCTCGACGGTGACCGTCTCGCCCTCCTCGCCCCGCTGCGTGGAGCGGATGACGTCGCCCTCGGGTTTGGTGCCGATCTGGATCGGCGGCCGGCCCGGAACCCGGATCTCCGCGTACTGCTCCTTGGTGACCGGGTTGCGCAGGACCTCGGCGTTGACGTTCTCCGCCGCGAGGATCCGGCTGTCCACGATGCTGGCCAGCCGCAGCGCCTCGGACTCCACGCGCTCCTGGGCGCTGTTGCTGATCGTCCGCGTCTCGACGATGACGAGCGACACGCCGAAGACCGCGATCACCACCAGCACTACGGCAAGGGTGGACTGGATGAGACGACGACGCACGGGGCCCTCCGGGATGGCTTACGACGACCAGTGTGCCTTGCAGCTCCGGTCGAGGCAGCCGGCCCAGGGGTGCGGGGAACTGCGCGACCGGCCACAACGGACCCGCACCCGATCCACCGCGTCAGCCTCTGCGGCGCCTAGCTCTTTTCGAACCGGAAACCCACGCCGCGCACGGTCGCGATGTACCGGGGGTTCGCCGCGTCGTCGCCGAGCTTCTTGCGCAGCCACGAGATGTGCATGTCGAGCGTCTTGGTGGACGACCACCACGTCGTGTCCCAGACCTCGCGCATCAGCTGGTCCCGGGTGACCACGCGGCCGGCGTCCCTGACGAGCACCCGCAGCAGGTCGAACTCCTTCGCGGTCAGCTGGAGTTCCTCGTCGCCCATCCAGGCGCGGTGGGACTCGACGTCGATCCGCACGCCGTGCGTGGCCGGCGGCTGCTGCGGCTCCGCCGCACCGCGCCGCAGCAGGGCCCGCACGCGGGCGAGCAGTTCGGCGAGCCGGAAGGGCTTGGTGACGTAGTCGTCGGCGCCCGCGTCCAGGCCGACGACGGTGTCCACCTCGTCGGCCCGCGCGGTCAGGATGAGGATCGGCACGGTGTGGCCGTCGGCGCGCAGCCGGCGGGCGACCTCCAGGCCGTCCATGCCGGGCAGGCCAAGGTCCAGCACGACCAGATCGACGCCGCCCTGCATTCCGGCGTCGAGCGCGGTCGGTCCGTCCTCGCGCACCTCGACCTCGTAACCTTCCCGGCGCAGGGCGCGGGCCAGCGGCTCCGAGATGGACGCGTCGTCCTCGGCGAGCAGTACACGGGTCATGCAGTGATGGTAGACCGCCCGCGTGCGGTGCTGGGGTGTGATCGCTTCCTGGGCCTCTTACCTTGCGGGAGCAGTGGTACGGACCATTGCCCTGGAGGTGCGATGGTAGAGGGACCTTCGAAAGCGGGTGCATGGTTCCGCCGACACCTGTGATCCGTGTCTCAAGTCCTTCCATATCCGGCACTGTCCTGCCGTATGGTGACCTGAACGCCTGTAGTACATCCAGGGACCTTCGGCGGAACATTCGACGCTGGAGGTCCTTTTGCTGTACGGGCTGGTCCAGACCAGCCTTGAAAGGAATGACCTCTGGCCGGGCTCCGGACGCACCGATGCGTCGCCGGGGCGTGGATCCCGGTGGTCGCCGTCCGCCGCACCGTGATCCGGAGCGGACTCCCCCTGGGCGTGGGGGTGGACGACCGACCCTGCCGGTGCCGGCTGCACCCCCACCGGGCGCGCGACGCTCCAACGCGCGTCCCGACCAGCAAGGAACGACCATGGCGTCCAGCCTGACGAAGGACTCGGTCCGCCCGGGCACCCCCGGGTCCGAGAAGACCTTCTTCGGCCACCCCCGCGGACTGGCCACTCTCTTCATGACCGAGATGTGGGAGCGGTTCTCCTACTACGGCATGAGGGCCCTGCTCCCGCTGTACCTGGTGGCCCCGGGTGGCCTGCACCTGACCGCGGGCACGGCGACCGCGATCTACTCGGTGTACGTGTCGCTCGTGTACCTGCTCGCCCTGCCGGGCGGCTGGTTCGCGGACCGCGTCCTCGGCCCCCGCAAGACGGTCGCCGTCTCGGGCCTGATCATCATGCTCGGCCACCTGTGCCTGGCGCTGCCGGCCGCCGCCAGCTTCTTCGTCGGCCTCGGCCTCGTCGCCATCGGTTCGGGTCTGCTGAAGGCCAACATCTCGACGATGGTCGGCCACCTCTACAAGGGCCCGGACGACCCGCGCCGTGACGGTGGCTTCACGCTCTTCTACATCGGCATCAACCTGGGCGCCTTCGCCGCGCCGCTGATCATCGGCACCGTCGGCGAGAACGTCAACTGGCACTTCGGCTTCGCGCTGGCGGCGCTCGGCATGGCGCTGGGTCTGGCCCAGTACCTGCTCGGCAGCCGCCACCTGAGCGAGAAGAGCAGTGTCGTTCCCACGCCGCTGTCGGCCGAGGAGAAGTCCGCCACGCTGCGCAAGGGCCTGACCTGGCTGGCGATCGCCGCGGTCTTCTACGGTGCCGTCAGCTTCTCCGGCCACTTCACGCTGAACTGGGCCCTGATCCCGCTGACCGTCATCGGTCTGATCGTCCCGATCGTGGTCATCGCCCGCATCCTGCGGGACAAGGACCTGAACTCGGCCGAGCGTTCGAAGGTGTCGGCGTACATCTGGTTCTTCGTCGCCGCCGCCGTCTTCTGGATGATCTACGACCAGGGCGGTTCGACCCTGTCGCTCTTCGCCAGCAGCTCGGCCAAGAACACCGTGTTCGGCTGGGAGTTCCCGGTCTCCTGGTACCAGTCGGTCAACCCGGTCATGATCATGGCTCTGGCGCCCGTCTTCGCCTGGCTGTGGCTGTGGCTGAACCGGCGCGGCAAGGAGCCGAGCACGATCGTGAAGTTCGCCTCCGGCCTGGTGCTGATCGGTGCGTCCTTCTTCCTCTTCCTCGCACCGCTGTCGATCGCCGAGGGCGGTCACAAGGCTGCGGCGATGTGGCTGGTCGCGATCTACTTCGTCCAGACGGTCGGTGAGCTGACGCTGTCGCCGGTGGGTCTGTCCGTGACGACGAAGATGGCGCCGAAGAAGTACGCCTCCCAGATGATGGGCGTCTGGTTCCTCGCGGTCACCGCGGGCGACTCGGTCACCGCGCTGCTGTCGAACCCTGCCGTCGGCGGGGTCAACCTCGACAAGACGGGCTTCGTCGCCCTGGAAGCGGTGCTCGCCGTGATCGCCGGTGCCGCCGTGTGGATGTACCGCAACAAGGTCAACAAGCTGATGGGCGACGTCCGCTGACGTAGGCCGGGGCTCGCAAGAGGGCCATCGCATCCCTGACGGTGCGATGGCCCTCTTCCGTTGTCCGGGAGCTACCGCGTCCTGCGCTTCGGCATGAACGTGAACACCGCCCCGCCCAGCAGGATCGCCGTGCCCGCCACCAGGCCGAGGGCCTTGAGGGCGCCGTGGTCGCCGGAGCCGGTCTCGGCGAGGCCGCCCGCGCCACTGCTGCTGCCGCTGCTGCCGCTGCTGCCGCCCGAGGACGACGAGCCCCCGGAGGTCGACGTGCCGCCCGAGGCGCCGCCCGGCTGCTGGGTGGTGTCCAGGGTGAGGGAGACCTCCGACTTGGTCGGCGTGCAGGTCGTCGTCGTGCCCAGGGCCTTGATGGTCAGCACCCCCGGCGACAGGGTCGAGGTGCCGCTCGCGCCCGGCTTGTAGGTGCCGGTGAGGTCGGGGATCTCGATCGGTTCACCGGACTTGATGGGGTTCGCGTTCGTCGGTCCCTCCACATGCACGGTGCCCTTGTCCGCGCCGCCCAGCGCCACCTCCATCGACGGCTTCACGGAGTCCTTCGGGATGTCGGCGGGGCTGTTCATCACCGACTTCTTGAACTGCACGGTGAGGTCGTAGCTCCCGTTGTTCTTCCTGGCGTTGATCTGCACCGGCGAGGTCGCGTTCTTGTCGCCGATCGGCGTCTTGCAGGCGTACGGGACCTGGACCTCCTTGCCGGGGAAGTCGCTCTGCCCGGTGCCGCCGGTCGACGTCGCCGTGGCGGTGGGGGTGGGGGTGTGCGTCGGGGTCGGGGTCGGTGTCGGGGTCGGGGTCGGGGTCGGTGTCGGCGTGCCCCCGCTCCCCGGTGTCACCTGGATCGTCGCCGCCTTCTGCACGGTCTCCTTCGGCGTGCACTTGGTGTCCGTCGACATGGCGTTGACCGTGTACGCGTCCGGCGTCAGGGTCACCTCGCCGGGCGCCGTCAGTTTCAGGCTGCCCTTCATGTCCGAGAGCACCATGTCGCCGCCCTTGGGGATCGCCGGGTTCTGACGCGGTCCCTGCAGGGCGATGTCGGCGGTCTGCGCGCCGGCCGCCTTGAGCACCCCGGACGGCTGCACCGAGTTGGCGGGCAGGTCGATGATGTTCGGGTTCTTGGAGGCGGCCTGGACGAACTTCCACACGATGTCCACCGTGTCGCCCACCTTGGCCGTGGCCGGCGCGGTGATCTCGACCTTGGTGGTGCCGTCGACCGGGTCGATGCCCGCGGGCGGCACACAGTGGGTGGCGAACGACACCTGGGCCGCCTGCGCGGGCGTGGCGGCCACGCCCAGCAGCACGCCCGCCGAGCAGAGTGCCAGCGCGGCGCCCGCGGCGCCGGTCCTTCGGGCCGGTGTGCCTCTCCTTCGCATGCTCACGTGGGTCCCTTCGTGGTGGGAGTCGTAGGACTCGTCGGGCTGTCGTCGTGCGGTGCGGAGAGCCGGCCGGCCGGGCCTTTCGGAGCGGAGTCCGGGGAGAACCACGGCAGGGTCGGAGTCGGTTCGGGCGGGAGCCCGGGGGTGCGGGTGCGGGGCAGGCGCAGCCCGGGCCGGGCGAGCCCCCGGTGACGGACACCGCCCGGCCGGCGCGGCCGCACCCGGTCCACCACGGCCATCCCTGCGCGGAAGACGGCGGCCGGCACGACCAGGCAGAGCAGGATCCAGAACAGCGTCACACCCCAGGGGCGGCCCACGCCCCACGGCTGCTCGGCGAGGACCTTGCCGTCGTAGCGCAGGGAGACGGTGTAATCACCGTGCGCCCCGGCCGACAGTTCGACGGGCAGCTTGATCTGCGCCCTCCTGCCGGGCGCGAGGGTGCCGCGCCACTGCTGTTCGTCCCACTGGGGGGCGAAGACGCCGTGTGCGGTGCCGACCCGGAAGACCGGGTCCTTGATCGCGGCGGAGCCGCTGTTGCCCGCGGTGAAGACCAGGGTGCGGCTCGGCGGCGCCCCGAACCAGGTCAGCAGGGAGCCGGACCCGGTCAGGCGGGTGTCGGAGAGGATCGACAGCCGGCCGGCCGAGGTCTCGGCGGGCAGCGGCGCGACGGGATGCCCGGCGACCTGGAGGACGGCGTCCGCCTCGGCCTTCGCGCCGGTCACCGTGGCGACGTGCACCACACAGGGGCACGGCACGGGCGGTTCGGCGACCGGGAGCTTCTTGGCGAAGGAGCCGTCGGCCCCCGTGGTCACGGCCCGTCCGTCGGCGTTGGCGCAGGAGTTGGTGCCGCCGATCACGCCCCGGGCGGGGGTGGCCCGCCCGCAGATCAGCATCATCAGCAGGGTGTGCGGCCGCCAGCCGTCGCCGCTGACGGTGACCGAGCCGCCGGTGCCCGCCTGGGACGCGGACAGCTTCACGAGCGGCCCCTCCGCCGCGGCCGCGGGGGCCGCGAGCGGCAGCAGGAGCAGCGCGAGCACGGCCGCCAGCGCGGGCAGCCGCGGGGTTCTCTCCTTGCCGGTCACTTCACCGCTCCTGCCGTCGACCCGGCGTCGGCCCGGGGGACTTGCCCCGCACCGGTGCCACCCCTGCCGCCGCTCACCGGATCGCCGCCCACCGAGCCGCCGCCCACCGAGCCGCCGTCCACCGGAACACCGTCCACCGGGCCGCCGCCCAACGGAACACCGTCCACCGGGCCACCGCCCAACGGAACACCGTCGACTGCGCCGCCGACCACCGCGCCGCCACCCACCGGAACACCATCACCTTGATCACCTTGATCACCTTGATCGCCGTCTGCCGGATCGGCGTCCGCCGTACGGCTCCCCCGCCGTCGTGCGACGAACACCGCGGCCGCCCCCGCGGCCACCGCGCCGGCTCCGCCCGCCAGTTCCCCCCACGGCACGAACCGCACCCGCGCACTCGCCGTCTCACGTGCCGCGCCGGGCGCCGTGACCGTCAGGCGCAGGTCGACCGCGTCCAGCGCCGGCCGGTCCGGCCAGGGCTCGGTCAGCTTCAGGCGGGCGCTCGGCCGCAGGCGCACGGGGAGGGTGCGCGGCGCGCGGTCCAGGACCCGGCCGAAGACACCGTCCGCGCGGACCGCGAGCCTCGGCACGAGGACGGTCGTACCGCGGTTGACCAGCTCGTAGGTGATGCGGTCGCCGCGCACCGCCACATGCTCGACGGTCAGCGCGGCGAGCGCCGGGCCGCCGACGCGCAGGCGCAGGGGCACGGTCCTCGTGCGGCCGCCGGCCGCGCGCGCGACGACGGCGCCGGAGCGGTCTCCGGGCTCGGCCGCGGCCGGGACGCTCACCGTGAAGGGCACGTCGGCACGGGTGCGGCCGGGAATGTGCACGCTCCGCTCGGCGAAGGCGATCGCGACGCCGGTGCCGGTGCCGGACAGGCGCACGTCGACGGGCGCGCGCCCGGTGTTGGTGACGGACACGGTGTCCTGCAGGACCGTTCCGGGCGGCCCCTCGGCGTAGAAGGACGGGCGCCCGCCTCCCGAAGGCGCGACGGACCAGCCTCCGGCGGCCGACGCCGGTGCCGCCGATGCCGGCGATGCCGGCGATGCCGCGATCAGCAGCGCGAGCAGACACAGGGACGCGGCCGGACCCGCGGACGCGGTCCGGGCGAGGGCCGGGGGCAGACGACGTGCGCGGGGCAGGACACGGGCGGCGGACGGCATGGGCGGCTCCAGCGGTCTTGACCTGTGGTTCGGCGGGGTACGGCCGGCTCGGCGCCGCGGCGCCCGGCTGGGCGACATGCGGCCGGCTGGGCGACGTGCGGCCGGCGCGGTGACGCGGCACCCGGCAAGGCGCCGTGCACCCGGCGCAGCGGCGTGCGGCCGGCTCGGCGGCGTACCCGCAGTTCAGCGGCGTACCGCCTGGTTGCGTCGGGTCAGCCACAGTGTGCCCGCCGCGCCCGCGAGAAGCACCGTGCCGCCGAGCGTGCCGAGGGCGACGGCGGAGTCCGCGGGGCCGGTCTGCGGGAGCCGGCTCCCGGATCCGGTACCGCTCGGCGTGGAGGAGCCGTCGGCGGAGGTGCCCGAGGAGCCGCCGCCCGCCGCCGTCACGTCCAGCGTCAGGGAGGGCCCCGGGGTGTTGGCCGGCGTACAGGTCGTCGTCGTGCCGAGGGCGCTGATGGTGAGCGTGGCCGCGGTGAAGGTGACCTTGCCGGTCTTCTTCGGCGTGTAGGTGCCGCTCAGGTCACTGATCTTGATGGGCGTGTTGGCGGGGATCGCGGCCGCGTTGGCCGGGCCCGTCACGGGCAGGCTGCCGCTGTCGGCGCCGCCCAGCCTGATGGTGGCGCTCGGCTTCATCGCGCCCTTGCCCAGCTCGACCGGGCTGGAGGAGACGCCCTTCTGCCAGGACATGGTGATCCTGTAGCCGCTGCCGCTCTTGACGCCCTTGATGTCGATGGGCGAGACGGCGCTCTTGTCCCCGATCGGCGTCTTGCAGTGGTAGTTGACGTCGACGACGTCCGCGTGCGCCGCCGGCGCGGCCAGCAGCACCACCGAGCCGGCGAGGGCGGCGGCGGACGCGAGCGCGGCGGTTCGTTTCGGGTACGACACGGTCGGTCCACCCCATTCATTCCTGACGGCATATCAGATTTGGCCGTCAAGGTACGCCGGGGGCCGTGAGGAGGGAAGACGAAGCACACGCCGGAGTTGTGTCGATCCGGCGTGCGGGAAGGGGGATTCGAGTGGAGACGGTGGCTCAGGCGGCTGGCGAAACGGTCATGCGGGAGCGCCCAGTTCCGCCCACACCGTCTTGCCCGCGCGGCCCGGGACGCGCGCGACACCCCAGTCCAGGCACAGCCGCTGCACGATGAACATGCCGTGACCGCCGGGGCGGCCGGCACGGTGCGGAGTGCGCGGGGCCGGCTGGCCGGTGCCGCGGTCGGTGACCTCCAGCCGGATCACCTTGTCGCCGCGGGCGAGGAACAGCTCCTCCGGGCCGCCGGCGTGCAGACAGGCGTTGGTGACCAGCTCGGACACGACGAGCAGGACGTCCTCGGCGGCGGCCCGCTGGTCGGCGGTGGCGGCGGGCAGCCAGCCCCAGGCGTACAGCGCCTCACGGGTGTAGTCGCGCGCGAGCGGGACGACCCCGCTCGCGCCGTCCAGGCGCAGCCTGCGGACCTGCCGCCCCGGGGTCTCCTGCACACCCTCGGTCGGCACGGACGGCGCGGCTGCCCCCGCGGTCGCGCCGGTCTCCGGCGCACCCCCCTCGGACACCCCGGAAGCGCCGCAGGACTCCGGGCCGCGGTCGCCCGGCGAGCAAGGCCGGGTGGTGCTCATCAGCGCTTCACCTCACCGATTCACCAGTTCACGATTCAAAATTCCGGCACCGGTCGGTGCCTGCCGGTCGCACGCCGTCCGCTCCGCGGTCCGCGGACGGCCCTGTGCCGTCCACTGCCCTGGTCCGTCCACCGTCCACCCTTCACACGTACGTCGCACCCGGGTCGTTCGCCGGTTCCCGGCGCGGGTCCGGCGGCCCGGCGGACGACGGGTTCAGGATCTCTCCTGCCCGGCCGATCCGGAGGAACACCCGCGCATCGGGCCCTATCGGTGCGACGTACGCCACCGGTCCGCTCGGGGACGGCCGGGACGGGGTTCAGTCGACCTCTCCGGCCAGCGCAGCCACCACGGAGTCATGGACGGTGAAGACCGCCTCCGCTCCCGTGATCTCGAACACGCGAGCGACCACCGGCAGCATCGCGGCCAGATGCACGCCGCCTCCGGCGGCCTCCGCCTTCAGCCGGGCGCCGAGCAGCACGTTCAGCCCTGTGGAGTCGCAGAACTCCAGGCGTGAGCAGTCCACCACGAGCCGTGAGAACCCCTTCTCCAGGAGGTCGTCGAGCGGCTCGCGCAGAAGATCGGCGGTGTGGTGATCGAGCTCACCCGCCGGTGCCACTACGGCGCTGGAGCCCTCTTCCCGCACCTCCACCAGAAGTCGGCCCGAGCGTGCACTGCCGACTGTCCCGTGGTCCATGCCGTCTCTCTCCCGAGGTCGTGGCTGCTGATGCCCTCGAACATTACGCCTTCTGTGCGCACTGCGACACCCGAACAACCTCGCATTATCGGACACATCACGGCAGAACGCACTTGCGACCGGCTCGGTGGAGCGGGTAGGGCTAGTAGGACACACATCCCTACACGCCGGCTTCGGAGGCGCCGCACACCGCAGTGCACGTACTGGCTTCGGCAGCCATATGCCGAGAACGATGGAGGACACCCATGTCACCCCGGCTCGACGCCTCGCATACCCGGACGACGACGTCGACACCCCCACCGGAATCACTGGATCATCCCATCGATCCCCTGGATACCCTCGACCCCCTTGAGGGACTCCCGGAGATCCCGCCCTTCGGCGAGGTCGGCGCGGTGGACGCGCGAGCCCTGTCCAAGACCCTCTTCGAGCGGCTGGTGTCGCTGGAGGAAGGGACGCACGACTACGCGTACGTCCGCAACACGCTCGTCGAACTGAACCTCGCGCTCGTCAAGTTCGCCGCCTCCCGCTTCCGCTCGCGCAGCGAGCCGATGGAGGACATCATCCAGGTCGGCACCATCGGCCTGATCAAGGCGATCGACCGCTTCGAGCTCTCGCGGGGCGTGGAGTTCCCCACCTTCGCGATGCCGACCATCATCGGCGAGATCAAGCGCTTCTTCCGCGACACCTCCTGGTCCGTGCGCGTACCGCGCCGACTGCAGGAGCTCCGGCTCGACCTGGCCAAGGCCGGTGACGAGCTGGCCCAGAAGCTGGACCGCGCCCCCACCGTCGGGGAACTGGCAGAGCGCCTCGGCATCTCCAACGAAGAGGTCGTCGAGGGCATGGCCGCCTCGAACGCCTACACCGCCTCCTCCCTGGACGCCCAGCCCGAGGAGGACGACACCGAGGGCGCACTCGCGGACCGGATCGGGTACGAGGACCACGGGCTCGAAGGGATCGAGTACGTCGAGTCGTTGAAGCCGCTGATCGCCGAACTACCGCCCAGGGACCGGCAGATCCTGTCCCTGCGCTTCGTGGCGGGCATGACCCAGTCGGAGATCGGCGAGGAGCTCGGCATCTCCCAGATGCATGTCTCCCGGCTGCTGTCGCGGACGCTGGTGCGGCTGCGCAAGGGGCTGACCGTGGAGGAGTGACCCTCCGTCACACTCATGAGGCGGCCCGGCGACCACGCCGGGCCGCCTCGCCGTGTTCGGGCACCCGAACCGTTATGCGGTTACCCCGGGAAACCTCTTTTCCGAACCCCACCCCTCCACCACGATGGGCCCCCAAACCGGCTGGTACGCCGGAGACTACGGGGACGGAGGATGCGGGATGGCTCAGGGCGGCGACCATGCCGAGCCGGGCACGGAGCACACGGACGCGCCGGACGCGCGGCTGACCCAACTGCTGCGCGCCTCCACCCCGACGGCCTACCCGGCCCTCCAGGAGCTGCGCCGCCGGCACCATCCGGCGGTCCTCGGCTACGCCCGCCTGTGCGCCGCCAGCGAGTCCGCCGCACGCCGGCTGGCCGCGGAGGCCATCGGCACGGCGGCCCGCGAGGTGGCCCGCGGCCGGGAGCCGGGCGTCCCGCTGCGCCATCAACTCCTGCTCCTGACCGTACGGCTGGCGGCATCCTGGGCGACGGACGAGCGCGCGGCCGGGGTGGACCCGGCCCTCCTGCTGGTACTGAACTCCAGCGGCCTGCCCGAGGGACCGACGCCTGCCCTCCTCCCGGCGTTCCAGACTCTCCCGTCCCGCACCCAGGGCCTGATCTGGTACGGCGTGCTCGACGAGGAGCCCGTCGAACGCACCGCCGCCTTCCTCGGCCTGAACCGGGCGGACGTGGCCCACGGCACCCACCCGGCCCTGAAAGCCCTGGCCCAGGCCTGTCTGAGACACCGTCTGGCCGCCTCCGACGACCCGCGCTGCACCGACTTCCGGCGGCTGATCGAGGAGGCGGTACGGCAGGACGGTCCGCGCCGCAGCGCCGACCTGGACGCCCACCAGGCCCGCTGTCCGCACTGCGCGGCCGCCGTCGAGGACCTGACCGCGCTGCGGGACACCCCGAGGCAGACGCTGGCGGAGGGCCTGCTGCCCTGGAGCGGCACGGCGTACCTGCGCCCCGGAGATCCCGTCCCGGCGCCCGGACCGGCCGTGGACCAGGGCGGTTGGCCGCTCCGGCGCCGGTTCCTGCTGGCGACGGCGGCCCTGGGCGTGGCCCTGACCCCGCTGCTGGTGTTCCTGCTGACCCCGGCGAACGGCACCGACCGGCAGCCGACGGCGGCGACGCCCCCGCCCCCACCGGTGACGGTGACGGCGACGGTCTCCGTGCGGCCGTCCCCGTCCCTGTCCCCTTCCCCCTCACCGTCTCCGTCGCGCACCCGCAAGTCCCCGTCCCCGGCGAGGACTTCGCACCGTCCGTCCCCTTCGCCGCGCCCCAGCCGCACGCCGAGCCCGTCCCCGGCGTTCACTCCCCCGGGCAGCGCCTTTGCCGAAGTGGTGAACGTCGCCACGGGCCGCTGCCTCGACATCCGCGACGGCGACCTCTCCCAGGGCAACGACGTCGTCTCGGCGCCCTGCGACTCCACCCCCAGCCAGCGCTGGCGCGTCGACACCTACCTGGGCGTGCTCCGCTCGGCCGCCGACTCCGACTTCTGCCTCGACAGCCGCGGCGCGACCGACCGGGGCGTGGGGATCTGGACCTGCGACTCGGTCTACGGCTCCAACGGTCAGAACCTCCGCTTCAGCGTCGACCCCGACGGCACGATCCGCCCGGCGATCGCCATCGAGACCGCGGTGACGCCGGACGGCAGGTACGGGGTGGCACTGGAGCCGCTGGACGGGGAGCCGGAACAGCGGTGGCACGCCGGGGCCTCCTGAACCCGCCCTGCACGGCCGGTGTGGAGGTCTGCCCGGGGTCCGTGTCGGTTTCTGCCCGCCCGAGCGTTGCCGGCGTCCGACCGGCCGGTGGCCGT
>NZ_JBIBJK010000002.1:380950-610160 GCF_042958635.1 Streptomyces sp. NPDC007971 | reverse complement strand
CGTCGCGTCCGACCGCCCGGTGGCCGTCGCGTCCGACCGCCCGGTGGCCGTCGCGTCCGACCGCCCGGTGGCCGTCGGCGTCTAACCGCCCGGTGGCCGTCGCGTCCGACCGCCCGGTGGCCGTCGCGTCCGACCGCCCGGTGGCCGTCGCGTCCGACCGCCCGGTGGCCGTCGGCGTCTAACCGCCCGGTGACCGTCGGCGTGTGACCGCCCGGTGACCGTCGGCGTGTGACCGCCCGGTGGCCGTCGGCGTGTGACCGCTTGATGGTCGTCCGCGTCTGCCCCGTCAGACCACCCGCGCGCCCCGGCGCCAGACCTCGCTGACCAGCGGAACGCCCGGCCGGTACGCCAGATGCACATGGCTCGGCGCGTCCAGCAGGGTCAGGTCGGCCCGGGCCCCCGGGCTCAGGCGGCCGATGTCGGTGCGGCGCAGGGCCGCCGCGCCGCCTGCCGTGGCCGACCAGACCGCCTCGTCGGGGGTCATGCGCATGTCGCGGACGGCGAGGGCGATGCAGAAGGGGACGGAGGAGGTGAAGGACGAGCCGGGGTTGCAGTCCGTGGAGAGGGCGACGGTCACGCCCGCGTCCAGCAGCCGGCGGGCGTCGGGCCACTCGGCCCGGGTGGAGAACTCGGCGCCGGGCAGGAGTGTGGCGACCGTGTTGCCGTTCGCGAGGGCGTCGACGTCCGCGTCCGTGAGGTGGGTGCAGTGGTCGGCGCTGGCCGCGTCCAGCTCGACGGCCAGCTGGACGCCGGGGCCGTAGGAGAGCTGGTTGGCGTGCACGCGCGGGTGCAGGCCGCTGGCCTTGCCCGCGGTCAGGATCGCGCGGGCCTGGTCGCCGTCGAAGGCACCCTTCTCGCAGAAGACGTCGACCCAGCGGGCGTGGGGCGCGCAGGCGTCCAGCATCTCGCCGGTGACCAGGGCGACATAGGCCGCCGGGTCGTCCGCGTAGTCGGGAGAGACGATGTGGGCGCCGAGGTAGGTCACCTCGTCGGTGTGGCGGGCCGCGATGCGCAGGGCGCGGGCCTCGTCCTCGACCGTCAGGCCGTAGCCCGACTTCGTCTCGAAGGTGGTCGTGCCCTGGCGGAGCGCCTCGTCCAGGTAGTGGGTGAGGTTCGCCTCCAGTTCCGCGTCGGTCGCGGCGCGGGTGGCCGCGACCGTGGTGCGGATGCCGCCCGCGGTGTAGGAGCGGCCGGACATACGGGCGTTGAACTCCTGCGTACGGTCGCCCGCGAAGACCAGGTGGGAGTGGGAGTCCACGAAGCCCGGCAGCACGGCCCGGCCGCCCGCGTCGACCCGGTTGTCAGTGGCGGGTGCTTTGCTGGATTCACCGGTCCACGCGATGCGGTCGCCGTCGATGACGACGGCCGCGTCCTGGATCAGACCGAGGGCGGAGCCGTCACCGAGGGAGGGGTCGTTGGTGACCAGCGTGGCGATGTTGGTGATGACAGTGCTGCTGCTCATGGTGTCCTCATGGGTGGCCGGGGGGAGTTCGGCTGGTTCGGCTGGTGCTGCGGTGGTCAGCCGCGCAGGGCGTCGATCGCTTCCGCGAGTGCCGACGGCACGTCGGGCACGAGCGCATGCACACCGTCCCGGACGATGTGCCGGCCGCCCACGATCGTGTGCCGTACGTCCGCCGCACTCGCCGCGAATACGGCCGTCTCGGCGCCCAGCCTGGGCAGCGTCCCGGCCGTCCTGACCGAGTCGAGCGCGATCGTCGTCAGATCGGCGAGCGCGCCGGCCTCGATGCTGCCGGCCTCCTGCCAGCCGAGGGCGGCATGGCCGTCGGCGGAGGCGGCCCGCAGCAGCGCCGCGGCGGTCCAGTGGCCCCGGGTGCGGGTGCGCAGCCGCTCGTCCAGCTCCATCGCGCGTGCCTCTTCGAGCAGGTCGATGACGGCGTGACTGTCGGAGCCGAGGGAGAGGGGGGAGCCCGCCCGCTGGAGGGCGACGGCCGGGCCGATGCCGTCCGCCAGGTCGCGCTCCGTCGTCGGGCACATGCAGGTGCCGGTGCCCGAGTCGCCGAGCAGGGCGATGTCCTCGTCGGTGAGGTGGGTGTTGTGCACACCGGTGGTGCGCGGCCCGAGGACGCCGTGGTCGGCGAGCAGCCGGGTGGGGGTGCAGCCGTGGGCCGCGAGGCAGGCGTCGTTCTCCGCCGTCTGCTCGGACAGGTGCACATGCAGCGGCGCCCGCCGCTCCTCGGCCCAGCGGGCCACGGTCGCCAGCTGGTCCGCGGGCACGGCCCGTACGGAGTGGATCGCCGCCCCGATCCTCGCGTGATCCCGTTCCTTGAGAACTGCACAGCGTTCGGCCCAGGCCTCGGCGCTGCCGTCAGAGAAGCGCAGCTGGTGCCCGTTGGGTTCGGCGCCGAACCCCGCGGAGAGGTAGGCGGTGTCCAGGAGGGTGATGCGGACACCGGCCTCGGCGGCGGCCGCGATCAGCGCCTCGCCCATCGCGTTGGGGTCGGCGTAGGCGGTGCCGCCGGGGGCGTGGTGCAGGTAGTGGAACTCGCCGACGCAGGTGACGCCGGCCAGGGCCATCTCGGCGTACACCGCGCGGGCGAGGGCGTGGTACGTCTGGGGGGTCAGCCGGTCGGCGACGGAGTACATCACCTCGCGCCAGGTCCAGAAGGTGCCGGAGCCGACCTGGACCGTGCCGCGCAGGGCCCGGTGGAAGGCATGGGAGTGGGCGTTCGCCAGGCCGGGCAGGGTGAGGCCGCGCAGGATCTCGGCACCGGGCGGCGGGGTGGGCACGTCGGTGCGGACGGCGGTGATCCTGCCGTCCGCACCCGCGGCGGAGCCGCTGACCGACACCTCGACCACCACGCCCTGCTCGACGGCCGGGTCGAGCCAGGCGTGCTCCAGCCAGTACGTCCGCGTCGTCTGCGTCGTCACGTGCAGGCCAGTCCTTCCAGTACGTCGGCGAGTGCGTGCACCCCGGCCTCGCAGTCGTCCTCGGCCGCGAACTCGGCCGGGGAGTGCGAGATGCCGGTGGGGTTGCGCACGAACAGCATGGCGGTCGGAATGCGGCCGGAGAGGATTCCGGCGTCGTGTCCGGCACCGGTCCCGAGGACGGGCACCCTCAGTCCGGTGTCCCTGCCCAGGATGCGGCCCAGCTCGTCGCGCAGCGCGTGGTCGAACTCGACCACCGGGGTGAAGGACTCCCGGACGACGTCGAGGTCGATGCCGTGGGCGTCCGCGTACTCCCGGGCGGCCTTCTCGATGCCGCCGACGACCGTGTCCAGGGTCTGCTGGTCGGCGGCGCGGGAGTCCAGCCAGCCGCGCACCAGGGAGGGGATGGCGTTGACGCCGTTCGGCTCGACGGAGATCTTGCCGAAGGTGGCGACCGCACCGGCGAGTTCGGCCTCGCGACGGGCGGCGAGCACGGTCTCGGCGTAGGACAGCATCGGGTCGCGCCGGTCGGCCAGGCGGGTGGTGCCCGCGTGGTTGGCCTCGCCGCGGAAGTCGAAGCGCCAGCGGCCGTGCGGCCAGATGGCACTGGCGATGCCCACCCGGTCACCGGACAGGTCCAGCGCGCGGCCCTGCTCGACGTGCAGTTCGACGAAGGCTCCGATACGGGCGAGCCGCTCCGGGTCGGCCCCGACGGCGTCGGGGTCGTACCCGGCGGCCTCCATGGCCTGCGGGAGGCTGATCCCGTCCCCGTCGGTGAGCCGGTGGGCCTGCTCGACGGTCAGCTCTCCGGCGGTGAGCCGGGAGCCGACACAGGCCAGCCCGAACCGGGCGCCCTCCTCGTCACCGAAGTTGACGATGGCCAGCGGCCTGGTGAACCGCGCTCCCCGCCCGCGCAGTTCGTCCAGGGCGGCGAAGGAGGAGACGACGCCGAGAGGTCCGTCGAAGGCGCCGCCGTCCGGCACCGAGTCCAGGTGCGAACCGGTGACGACGGCGTCCCCGGCGGCCGGGTCCCCGAGCCAGGCCCACTGGTTGCCGTTGCGGTCCACCTCGTGGACGAGCCCGCGGGCCTCGGCCTGCTCCTTGAACCAGGCCCGGCACTCGGTGTCGGCACCGGTCCAGGCGTAGCGGCGGTAGCCGCCGGAGGCGGAGCTGCGGCCGATCGGCAGCAGCTCCGCCCACATGCTGTGGAAGGTCACGCCTGGTCACCCTCGCGCATCGGCACCCGCACGCCGCGCTCCTCGGCGACGGACTCCGCGATGTCGTAGCCCGCGTCCACGTGCCGGATGACGCCCATGCCGGGGTCGTTGGTGAGGACGCGGCGGATCTTCTCGCCGCCGAGCCTCGTACCGTCGGCCACCGTGACCTGGCCCGCGTGGATGGAGCGGCCCATGCCCACGCCGCCGCCGTGGTGGATGGAGACCCAGGACGCGCCGGAGGCCACGTTGACCATGGCGTTCAGCAGCGGCCAGTCGGCGATCGCGTCGGAGCCGTCGAGCATGGCCTCGGTCTCGCGGTACGGGGAGGCGACGGAGCCGCAGTCGAGGTGGTCGCGGCCGATGGCCAGCGGGGCCGCCAGCTCGCCGGAGGCGACCATGTCGTTGAAGCGCTCGCCGGCCTTGTCGCGCTCGCCGTAGCCGAGCCAGCAGATACGGGCGGGCAGGCCCTGGAAGTGGACGCGCTCGCCGGCCATCTTGATCCAGCGGGCCAGGGACTCGTTCTCGGGGAACAGCTCCAGGAGCGCCTTGTCGGTCTTGGCGATGTCGGCCGGGTCACCGGACAGGGCGGCCCAGCGGAAGGGGCCCTTGCCCTCGCAGAAGAGGGGGCGGATGTAGGCGGGGACGAAGCCGGGGAAGGCGAACGCCCGGTCGTATCCGGCCAGCTGGGCCTCGCCGCGGATGGAGTTGCCGTAGTCGAAGACCTCGGCGCCGGCGTCCATGAAGCCGACCATGGCCTCGACGTGCTTGGCCATGGACTCGCGGGAGCGGGTGGTGAAGCCGGCCGGGTCCTTGGCCGCCTCGTCGGCCATGTCCTCGAACGCCACGCCGACCGGCAGGTACGCCAGCGGGTCGTGGGCGGAGGTCTGGTCGGTGACGATGTCGATGGGCGCGTTCATCGCGAGCAGCTGCGGGACCAGCTCGGCCGCGTTGCCGAGGACACCGATGGACAGCGGGCGGCGGGCGTCGCGGGCCTCGGTGGCGAGCTGGAGCGCGTGGTCGAGGCTGTCGGCCCTGACGTCGAGGTAGCGGTGCTCGATGCGGCGCTCGATGGCGCGCGGGTCGCAGTCGATGCAGAGGGCGACGCCGTCGTTCATGGTGACGGCGAGGGGCTGGGCGCCGCCCATGCCGCCGAGGCCGGCGGTGAGGGTGATGGTCCCGGCGAGGGTGCCGTTGAACTTCTTCGCGGCGACGGCGGCGAAGGTCTCGTAGGTGCCCTGGAGGATGCCCTGGGTGCCGATGTAGATCCAGGAGCCGGCGGTCATCTGGCCGTACATGGTCAGGCCGAGGGCCTCCAGACGGCGGAACTCCTCCCAGTTGGCCCAGTCGCCGACGAGGTTGGAGTTGGCGATGAGCACGCGCGGGGCCCACTCGTGGGTCTGCATCACGCCGACCGGGCGGCCGGACTGGACCAGCATGGTCTCGTCCTGCTTGAGGGTCCTCAGCGTGCGCACCATCGCGTCGAAGGAGCGCCAGTCACGGGCGGCCTTGCCGGTGCCGCCGTAGACGACGAGCTTGTCGGGGTGCTCGGCGACCTCGGGGTCGAGGTTGTTCTGCAGCATCCGCAGGGCGGCTTCCTGCTGCCATCCCAGGGTGCTCAGTTCCGTGCCGCGCGGTGCTCGTACGGGGCGGGGTCCCGACATCGTCTGCCTCCTTCTGTAGCTGCGTCTATTCACATCCTGTCCTCCTGAATAGAACTAGTCAATACATCGGCGGGTCCGCGTCGGCGCGGCGGGGGTGTTTGGCTGGAAGGTGCATGGAAGGACACGAAGGAACGCGAAGGCCGACAGAGAGGGGGAAAGGCGTGGGGCACGACATCGACAGCGAGGCCCGCGCCCGTACCGCCCGGCGGGACGAGGCGGTGCGGGGCGCGGTGGAGCAGGGCCTGCTGGGGCCGGACGCGGCCCTGGTCGCACTGCTGGACGTCACCGGCATCCGGGAGTCGGCGGCGGCCCTGCGGGCGGCGTTCGGCGCGGTCGTGCCGCCGGGGACACCGGTGCTGCACGCCTTCGCGGTGAAGGCGGCCCCGCTGGTGCCGGTGCTGCGGCTGCTGCACGCGGAAGGCATCGGCGCGGAGGTGGCGAGCCCGGGCGAGCTGGCCCTGGCGCGGGTGGCGGGCCTGCCGCCGGAGCGGACGGTGCTCGACTCGCCCGCCAAGACCCCGGCGGAGCTGCGCGAGGCGCTGGCGCTGGGCATCGCCGTCAACGCGGACAACCCGCAGGAGCTGGACCGGATCGACGCCCTCGTCCTCCCCCACGGCGCGGGCGGCACGGGAGGCGCCCCCATGGCACCCACCCGCTCGCCGCTCGGCCTCCGGATCAACCCGCAGGTCGGCGGCGGCAGCATCGGGGCGACCTCGACGGCGACGGCGACCTCCAAGTTCGGCGTGGCGCTGCGCGACGAGGGGGCCCGGGAGTGGGTCGTCCGGGCCTGCGCGGCCCGGCCGTGGCTGACCCGGCTGCACGCGCACACCGGCTCGCAGGGCATCCCGCTGCCACTGCTGGCGCAGGGCGTGGCGGAGACGTATGCGCTCGCCGAGGAGATCAACGCGCGGGTCGGGCGGCAGCAGATCGACACGCTCGACATCGGCGGCGGGCTGCCGGTCGACTTCACCGCGGAGGCGGCGGCGCCGACGTTCGCCCAGTACGCGCGGCTGCTGGCCGACCGGGTGCCGGGGCTGTTCGACGGGCGGTACGGGCTGGTGACCGAGTTCGGGCGGTCGCTGCTGGCCAGGCACGGCACGGTGGTGGCGCGGGTGGAGTACGCGAAGACCTCGGGCGGACGGCGGATCGCGGTGACGCACGCGGGCGTGCAGGTGGCGACGCGGACCGTGTACGCGCCGGGGGCGTGGCCGCTGAGGATCGCCGCGTACGACGCCAAGGGGCGGCCGAAGGCGGGTCCCGAGGTGGTGCAGGACGTGGCGGGCCCGGCCTGCTTCTCGGGCGACCTGCTCGCCGAGGAGCGCGCGCTGCCCCTGCTGGAACAGGGCGACTACGCGGCGGCGCTGGACACGGGCGCGTACTACTTCGCCCACCACTACGCCTACAACTCCCTGGCTCGGCCCGGGATCTACGGCTTCGTGCCGGACGGGTCCGGCGCGGTGGCCTTCGCGACCGTGCGGGAGCCGCAGACCGTGCCGGAGATCGTGGCCGAATCCGGAGGGGCGCAAGCGGACAATCTCACCACCCTGCGCACGCTCGGGAGCCGTTGACACACCCCCGCTTCCGCTCGAACAAATGGATCAACTGCCGTGAAACAGTCGTCAGTTGACCCACACTAGTACGCCGGACGCACGTTCCACTGGAAAATGCCAAAGGCCTCACCCCTCGCGCACACGTTGCGTAGTGTCCCTGTCACTCAACCGGAGTACAGCGGGGAGGGGAACCGGCGTGCCCGGAATCGACGAGTGCCTACTTGAGGCGATGCGGCTGCCCGGTGCCCGGGGAGCCGCGCTGGTGGACTGGACGAGCGGACTGGCTCTGGGCACCGTCGGGGACGCCCCCGGCGGTGACCACGAGACCACCGCCGCCGAGGCCGCCGAACTGGCCCGCCTGGCCGCCGAGCACGGCGCCTTCACAGCCGGGGACGACACGGACGGACGCCCGCCCGTGGAGGACGTGATCATCAGCAACCGCGACAGCTATCACCTGCTGCGGTTCGTGGTCACGTCCTTCGACAGCAGCGTCTTCCTGCACCTGTGGCTCGGCCGCGAGGACGGCAACCTCGCGCTCGCCCGGATCCGGCTCGGCGAGATGGCCGACCGGCTGGTGCTGGGATGACCAGGGTCGGGACCCCTCCGCCGCTGCCGGTGCGGGACAGGGTCGCGGCGGCGGACCGCACCGCGGGCGCGCTGTCGCCGATGCTGCGGCGGCTCGCCGAGGAGCAGGCCACCGGGGTGCTCGTGCGCGAGCACGGCACGCTGCACCTGGCCCAGGGCCGGGTGGTGCACGCCGAGAGCCCGCTCGCCCCGGGCCTGGACGTCCTGCTCACGGCCCACGGGACCCTCGCGGCGGCCGCCTGGCAGCAGGCGGCCGCGCGGACCTCCGGCACCGCGGACGCGGCCCGCCTCCTGCTGGAGGCCGGACTGCTGCCCGAGGGCGCGCTGGAACTGTGCCATCTGGACGCCCTGTACGACGCCGGGTACTTCGCGCTGGCGCCGAGCAGCACCCCCGGCCGGTTCCGCTACGACAGCGGGCCGCGCATCGGCCCGCTGCCCTCGGTCCCGGTCATCGCCCTGGAACGCGAGACGCTGCGCCGCCGCCTGCTGCTGCACCGCCTCTGGCCGGACCCGGCGGCCGACAGCGCCCCGCTGATCCGCGCCGACCCGGCGGGCGCGGCGCCGGTCCCTCCGCGCCGGCGGGTGGTCCTGGACCGGGTGGACGGCGTCCGCACGGCCCCGGAGATCGCCCGCACCCTGGGCAGACAGGCGTTCCACACGCTGGTGGACGTGGGGCGGGGCGCCCCCGGGGGGGGGGGGGGGCGGGGGCCGCCCGCGCCCCCCCCCCCCCCCCCCCCCCCCCCCCCCCCCCCCGCCCCCCCCCGCCCCCCCCCCCCCCGCGCCCCCCCCCCCCCCGGGGCCCCCCGGGGGGCCCCCGGGGGGGGGGCGGGCGCGGCGGCGCGCCCGGGCCGCCCGCGGGGGGCGGGCCCCCCCCCCCCACGCCCCGCCGCTGCCCACTCCCCCGCTCACGGTCACCGACCCCGACATCGCGCTGCTGAAGAGGCTCAGGGATGCGCTGGAGGCGCTTTGAAAGGCACCGCCCCGCCGAGAGGAGAGAGCTGATGGTGCCCGAACAGGACCTGCAGGCCGTCCTGGACGAACTGCGCCGGCTGCGGACCCGTGTCCCGCAGCTCACCGGCGCGCTCGCGGCCGGCGTCGACGGACTCGTCGTCGCCCACGACACCCCGGGCGTCGACCCGGAGGGCCTCGCCGCCCTCACCGCGGCAGCGCTCGGCGTCGCCGTACGCGTCGCCGATGCCACCGGGAACGGCTCCTTCCGGGAACTGCTGGTGCGCGGCGAGCACGGCTACGTCGCCACCTACGCGGCCGGCCGCACCGCCGTGCTGACCCTGCTCGCCCAGGACCGCGTCAATGTCGGCCGGCTCCACCTGGAGGGCCGCCGGGCCGGAGCCCGCATCGGCGAACTGCTCGACGCCGCCGAGGCCGCCGCCGCGGCCGCCCGCCCGGTCACCCGAACCACACCCGCACGTACCCGCACCACACGCACGCCACGCACCACGACGGCCGCCGAGGCGCGCACCGCAACCGACAGTTGAGAGGACACACCATGGCCAACACCGAGATCGCACTGAAAGAGGCGCTCACCTCCATCGAGGGCGCGACCGGCGTCGCCCTCGTCGACTACACCAGCGGCATGGCGCTGGGCACGATGGGCGGCAACAAGAGCTTCGACCTGAACGTGGCCGCCGCCGGCAACACGGACGTGATCCGCGCCAAGATGCGCACGATGGAACACCTCGGCCTCAAGGGCGACATCGAGGACATCCTGATCACACTGTCGGACCAGTACCACCTGATCCGCCTGCTCAAGGGCCGCGGCGGCAACGGCCTGTTCCTCTACCTGGTCCTGGACGCCGCCCGGGCCAACCTGGCGATGGCCCGGCACCAGCTCAAGCGGATCGAGGCGGAGCTGGAGGTCTAGGGCGAGGTCAGACGAGCGCCGCGGCACGGCGGCGGGCCCCGCCCGGGGCCGCGTCGCCGGCCGCGACACCCGTACTCCGCAGGCCCCGCACGGCCTTGCCCACCGGGTTGCCGCCCCGCCCGTCGAGCCAGTCGACGCGCACCCGCAGGTGCGCGTCCCCGGCCCGCTCGCGCCGCCCGAGCCGGGCGGCCTTCAGCCGGAGCCCGGCGCCGGCCCCGGCGAGCAGCATGCCGCCGGCCGCGGGCACCGCGAAGGAGCTGCCGAAGGCGACGGCGAAGGCCAGCAGCAGCCACCAGCGGTGCCCCCGGCGCCAGGTGCGCACGGTGACCGCCCGGTCCTGCAGGACGTCGTGCTTGCCCGCGCGGGACGCCCCGCGGGCGAGGGCGTCGTACCGCCCGCGCCGCGCCGGCGCCACGACTGCCGCGGTGACGAGGAACAGAGCGGCCCCGGCCACCACCCCGATCCATCGCCCGGTCACGCCGGGCGCCAGGACCCCGGTCCCGGCGGCGAACACCCCCAGCCACCACAGCGGTGCGGCCCCCGCCCGTACGACGACGGCCACCCGGGCCAGTCCCTGTCCTCCGCGTCCTGCGCGCGCCACGTCGGCCTCCCGTGTCACGTGTCCGTCCGGCGTCTGCGTGTGCGCACGACGCCAGTGGCGGAACCTGAGACGAGTCTGAGAGCGCCAGGTCAGTCGACGAACAGTCCGCGGGCGGAGGCGTTCGCGTCGAACTCCTCCAGCCTCGCCTGGGCGTCGGGCAGGTCGTCGCAGACCGCCTCCAGCAGCACCCGCCCGAGCAGCATCGGCGCGCACGCGGTGTCGAAGGCGAGTCCGGTGCCGACCGCGGCGGGCAGCAGCAGGTCGGAGTACCTGGCGACCGGGGCGAAGGCGGAGTCGGCGACCGTGACGACGGTCAGGCCCGCCTCCTTGGCATAGCCGAGGGTGTCGACGACCTCGCGCGGATGCCGCGGCAGCGCGAAGCACAGCAGGGCCGTGGCGCCCGCGCGGACGGCCGCGTCGATGCGGTCGTGGATCATCGTGCCGCCCTCGTTGAGCAGCCGGACGTCCGGATGGACCTTGGCGGCGAAGTAGGCGAAGCCGTACGCCTGCGAGGCGGCGGCGCGCAGGCCGAGCACCGGCAGCGGGCGGGAGGCGGCCAGGATCCGGCCGGCCCGCTGCACCGGCCGCGGGTCGGCGAGCAGCTCGGCGAGGTGCTTCAGGTTCTCGATCTCGGCCTCGACGGCCTGCTGGTACTCGTTGTACGAGCCGTTCTCCGCGGCCGGTTCGGCGGGCACGACCTCGCGCAGGTGCCGGCGCAGGGCGGGGTAGCCGTCGAAGCCCAGGGCGACCGCGAACCGGGTCACCGAGGGCTGGCTGACCCCGGCCAGCTCGGCCAGCTCCACGCTGGAAAGGAAGGGCACGTCGGCGGCCCGCCGGACCATGCTGTGCGCGATGCGGCGCTGGGTCGGCGTGAGCCTGTGTCCTTCGAAGAGCGTCTGCAACCGGGTGGCCGGGCTGTCCGCCACGCCGGAGGCCAGACCGGAGGCCACGCCGGACTTCTCCCCGGGCGTCACCCCGGATGCCGCGGCCGACGCCGCGCCGGAGACCACCCCGGAGGTCACCCCGGGTGTCTCGCCGGAGGCCACCCCGGTACTCCTGTCCACGCTCATGCCGTGCTCCCCCTCCAGATGTCCGTGAACCGGTCGAGCAGTGCGGCGGCCGCCGTCACGTCGTGCGTGAGCGGCCGGTCGGCCGCGTCGTCGTCGAGGACCGACTCGGCCAGCGTCAGCGCCCGGCCGGCCAGGAGCCCCGGGTCGGGCCTCAGGTCGCGCTGGCGCAGCGCCCGGACGGCGGCGACCAGTTCGCAGCCCACCACCAGACGGTACGCATCGCACGCGCGCAGGGTCTGGCGCGCGGCGAGCGAGGCGAAACTCGCCTGTTCCTCGACGCCCCGGGAGAGTACAGCGTGGCCGAGCGACGCGGGGGCCGAGAAGGCCCTCAGGTCCCCGAGGGCCGCTCCCGCCGCGTACTCCAGGATCATCACGCCGGAGGAGGCCGGTTCGTGGTCGGCGAGGAACGGGCGCAGACGGGTGTAGGCGGGCTCGTTGAGGGTGGACAGGCGGGACGTGGACAGGCGGGCCACCTGGGTCACGGCGAGCCGGAAGTGGTCCAGGGCGAGGGCGAGCTGGGCCTGGTAGAAGCCGCCGTGGTGGTAGGCGGCCAGGTCGCCCGGGGCGATCAGCGGGTTCTCGGCCGCCGCGTTGATCTCCACCGCCAGGACCTCTTCCAGGGCGTCCGCCGCGTCGTGCGCGGGTCCGTGTATCTGGGGCAGGCAGCGGAAGCCGTACGGGTCCTGGATCCGGCCGAGCGGCGGGGCCGGCCGGTCGGCGGCGCCGATCAGCTCCCGCATCCGCCGGGCCACCTCGGCGCTGCCGCGGTGCGGGCGGGCGAGGTGCACGGGGGCGGCGTACGGCTCGTGGGAGCCGTCCACGGCGAGCAGCGACAGGGCCGCGACGACCTGGGTGGCGCCGATCAGCCCGCGCAGCTCGTGCAGGGCGAGCGCGGACTGCCCGAGGGTGAGCGCGTTGCTGCTGATCAGGGCGAGGGCGTCGTTGTTGTCCAGGGGCTGCGGCCCGGGGGCGGCGTCGCCCCGCCACGGGTGCTCCCCGGCCAGCGCGAGGCCCACCTGGGCCAGCGCCGCGATGTCACCGGTGCCGACGGAGCCGTACTCGTTGACGACCGGGTACGCGCCCGTCTCCAGCGCCTCGCACAGCGCGGTGACCACGCCGGGCCTGAGGCCGGCGCCCCCGGCCAGCACCTGGTTGGCGCGGACGGCGAGCATCGCGCGGACCTGCCGGGCGGGAAGTTCCCCGCCTATGGCACCGGCGTGACTGCGCAGCAGGCGCAGGCCGTGCCCGGCGGCGGCCTCGGTGGGCACGTCCTCGCTGCGGTTCGCGCCCACACCGGTGGAACGGCCGTACACGCGCCCGGTGGCCGCGATCTGCCGGGCGGCGTTCCAGGAGTCCTCCGCGCGCCGCATGGCGTCGGCGGCGGGGACCGGCCGCGCGGTCCCGTCGGCGAGGCGCACGACGCCCTCGGCGCCGAGGCCGCCCCCGTCCAGGACCACCTCCGCGGACCGCACGGACTCGGGCGCGTCCATGATGCGAGACACCATCGGGTCCACACTCCCCTCGCGCCGACAGCCTATTCAGACATCAAGAACTCTGCATGACGTTATGCAGCCGGGCAAGGGGCATCTCATGCCGCAGCTCAGGGCGGCCTGCAAGCGCTTCCCGACGCAGTAACGGTCCAGCCGTCACCACCACCCAAGGGGCGGTATCGCCGTGGCGATGATCTGACGACGAATCAGCCAAGTGTCGTTAAACGACCACCGAGGGTGACCGATCGAGTGCTTACGGTGAAAAGGCGCTACTGGCACGACACTGAGGAAGCGTCATGGCCTCCAACCGCAGGGCCTTCCTGACGGCCGCCGCCGTCACCGCGTCGGCCGCCGCCCCGGCGACGGCCGCGCCCGGCCCCCGCCCCCGCCCGTCCCTCACCGCACCCGGCGCCCTGGACGAACTGCTCGCCGGCAACCGCCGCCCCGGCGACGGCCGCGCCCGGCCCCCGCCCCCGCCCGTCCCTCACCGCACCCGGCGCCCTGGACGAACTGCTCGCCGGCAACCGGCGCTACGCCGCCGACCGCCCCCGGCACCCGCACGACGACGCCGGCCGGCCCCGCCGGCCGGCCGCCGCACACCACCCGTTCGCCGTGATCGTCGGCTGCATCGACTCCCGCGTCCCCCCGGAGCTGGTATTCGACCAGGGGCTCGGCGACCTGCTGTGCACCAGGACGGCCGGCCAGGTGCTGGACGAGGCCGTGCTCGGCTCCGTCCAGTACGGCGTGGAGGAGCTGGGCGTCCCGCTCGTGCTGGTCCTCGGGCACGAGCGCTGCGGGGCCGTCGCCGCCACGCTGGAACATCTGCGCACGGGCGCGCCGGTGCCGGGCCATCTGGAACTGCTGGTGGACGAGATCGCCCCCGCCGCCCACCGCACCCGCGCACTGCCCGGCGACTGGGCCGAGCACACCATGCGGGCCCACACCACATGGGTGCGGGACGCGATCCGCGCGGATCCCGCGTTCGGCACCGCTCATGTCGAGGCGGCGCGGTTCGATCCCGGCACAGGGCTCGTGTCCCTGCTGCCCTGACCCCGCTTCCCGCACAGCCCCCGAAGTAGCCATGAACACGGTCACCGCCGGGTGCTGGAGTCGCTGGGCGTCCTCCCGGCGAGCCCCACCCCCGACAGGGGGGCTATCCCCAGTGCGGCGGGCGGCCCGACTGTCTAACGTTGCGGACATGACAGCAATGGACGCACGGGACGCCGACTTCAAGAAGGAAGTCGACGCCACCCTGCAGGCCCGCAGGGAGCTGGGCGAGGAGTACGAGTCCGCCCTGGTGGACTCGTTCCTGGAGAAGGTCGACCAGCGCATCGACGGCGCGGTCGAGCGGCGGGTGCGGCGGCAGATGGCGGAGGCGCAGATGGTGGTCGCCCGTGGCTCCCGCACGCCGAAGACCGCCGACTCCTGGGCCGAGCGCTTCGGCTTCGGCATCGTCTCGCTGGTGCTGGCGATCCCGCTGTCCGCGATCGGCGCCTACAACGCCCATCTCGCCGGTCTCCTGGTCACCTGGGCCGGCATCGTCGGCGTCAACGCCGTGCAGGCGGCCCGCACCAACCCCGGCCTCTTCGGCACCCGGCGCCCCAAGTCCTCCTCCCAGGACAGCGACTGGGAGGGGTGACCCGGCTCAGGCCTGCCGGGTCGGCAGCACCATGATCTGACGCAGGTTGACGTGCCGGGGGCGGCTGCTGACGTAGGCGACGACGTCCGCGACCTCCGCCGCCGCCAGTGTCCCGATCGCCTCCACCATGCCGTCCAGCTGCCCGGACAGTTCCTCGCTGTCGACGTGGTTCTTCAGCTCGGTGTCCGTGAGTCCCGGCTCGATGTTGGTGACCCGCACGTCGCGCGGCCCGAACTCGCTGCGCAGGGACTGCGAGAGAAAGGTGACGGCGGCCTTGGTGGCGCCGTACACCGCGTAGGTGGGGTAGACGGCGTGCGCGCCGATGGACGAGACGTTGACCAGGTCGGCGGTGCGGCCTTCGGCGGCCGCGGCCACCAGGTCTGCGGTGAAGGCGCGCACGACCCGCAGCACACCGGTCACATTGGTGTCGATCATCCGCTGCCACTCGTCCAGACGCCCGTCGTCGACGGGGTTCGGCAGCATCACACCGGCGTTGTTGACGACCAGGTCGACGGGCCCGAAGGTCTCGTGGACCCGGTCGCGGGCGGCCTCGACCGACGCGTCGTCGGTGACGTCGGCGGCCACCACCAGCGCCTCGCCGCCCTCGGCCCTGATCTTCCCGGCGACGGCCTCCAGCCGGTCGGCACGCCGCGCGAACAGCGCCACCCGGGCGCCCTCGGCGGCGAGTCGGCGCGCGACGGCCTCGCCTATGCCGCTGGCCGCTCCGGTGACGACGGCGGTACGGCCGGCAAGGTTCTCGTACGACATGGGTGTTCCCCCTGGTGCGGTGGCCGGGGCGTCTCCCCGGCCGCTGACACCACCTTCGCCGGGCGCGGGCGCCCTACCCAGGGATCGGCTTTTCCTGGGTCTGCCAGTACCAGGTTCGACGGCCGGTCCCTGACCTACGATCGGCTCATGAACGGGGACTGGACCGAAGGAGAAGTGGGCGACTTCCTGCGCTCACGGCGCGCTCGCGTACGGCCCGAGGAGGTGGGTCTGCCCGCGCACGGACGGCGCCGCGTACCGGGCCTGCGCCGCGAGGAGGTGGCCCAGCTCGCGGGGGTCAGCGTGGACTACTACATCCGCCTGGAACAGGGCCGGGGACCCAGCGTTTCGGACGCGGTCCTGGACGCGATCGCGCGGGTGCTGCGGCTGGACGAGACCGAGCACGCGTATCTGCGGACGGTGGCCCGCCCGCGCCGGCGGCGGGCGAAGCAGCCGGCCGCGCCCCGCGTGCGCCCCGGCATCCAGGCGGTGCTGGACGGCATGGACCGCCACCCGGCCTTCGTGCTGGGCCGCCGGATGGACGTGCTGGCGTGGAACGCGCTCGCCGACGCGGTCAACGGCTTCAGCCACCTGGCACCGGGCGAGCGGAACATGCCCCGGCAGGTCTTCCTGAACCCCGAGGGCCGGGAGCTGTACCCCGAGTGGGCCGCGGTGGCCGCGCAGACGGTGGCGCACCTGAGGCTGAACGCGGGCCTGTACGCCGACGACCGCGAGCTGTGCGCGCTGGTGGGCGAACTCTCCCTGAAGAGCGAGGACTTCCGCCGCCTGTGGGCCGACCACCAGGTCAGGGAGTGCGCCTACGGCGTGAAGAAGGTACGCCACCCGGAGGTGGGCGTGCTGACCCTCCCGTACGAGACCCTGACGGTCCCGGGGGATCCGGAGCAGACGATCGTGGTGTACACGCCCGAGCCGGGTTCGGACACGGCTCAGAGGCTGGCGCTGCTGGGCAGCTGGAAAGCTCCCACGGCCGCACCCGTGAACTGAAGAAGCACTGCTGAACCGAAGAAGCACAACGGCGGGCAACCGCCCTGCGAGCGGCGGCGGTTCAGCCGTGGAGAGAAGTGCGCGGGGACCGCCGCACCCCCGTTGCCGGGGGGCGGGACGACGGCGGTCCCCGCGAAGGACGCGGGCCGGGTCAGGGCCGGGCTGCGCGTCCGTGGCGTCCATGGATGGTCCGGGAGCCGCTCCGGAGGTCCTTGGCGCCGTTCGGCGCCGGCGTGGGCGGGGAGCCTTCCCCAGTGCTTGACGCCTGGGTGGTGCCCCCATCGCCCTGCCGACACCCACCAATGTGCCGGACGCGTGTTAAGCGGGTGCTGCGTGCACGTGACACGCTCGTACCACTTCCGCGACGGCGCGAACGGCCGCGGTCACCGCAAGTTCGCCGCCGACACGGGCCGTTCACCGCACGTTCGCTACTGCTTTCCGCCCTTGGCCAGGAAGGCCAGCAGGTCCTGCCGGCTGACCACACCGGTCGGCTTGCCCTCGACCAGGACGATCGCCGCGTCCGCCGTACCGAGCACCGACATCAGGTCGCCGACCGGCTCGCCGGAGCCGACCTGGGGCAGCGGGGCCGACATGTGCTTCTCCAGCGGGTCCTCCAGCGAGGCCCGCTTGGAGAACAGGGCATCCAGCAGCTCCCGCTCCACGACCGACCCGACGACCTCGGCGGCCATGACGTCCGGGTGGCCGGCGCCCGGCTTGACCACCGGCATCTGCGAGACGCCGTACTCGCGCAGCACCTCGATGGCCTGCCCGACCGTCTCCTCCGGGTGCATGTGCACCAGGGAGGGGATGGCGCCGTGCGCCTTGTCGTTCAGGACGTCGGCGACGCGGGCGCTGGGGCCCTCGTCCTCCAGGAAGCCGTAGTCGGCCATCCACTCGTCGTTGAAGATCTTGCTGAGGTAGCCACGGCCGCTGTCGGGCAGCAGGACGACCACGACGTCGTCCGGGCCGAGCCGCTCGGCGACGCGCAGCGCGGCCACGACGGCCATGCCGCAGGAGCCGCCCACCAGCAGGCCCTCCTCCTTGGCGAGGCGGCGGGTCATCTGGAAGGAGTCCTTGTCGGAGACCGCGACGATCTCGTCGGCGACGGTCCTGTCGTAGGCGGTGGGCCAGAAGTCCTCACCGACGCCCTCGACCAGGTAGGGCCGCCCGGAGCCGCCGGAGTACACCGAGCCCTCGGGGTCGGCGCCGACGACCTGGACCTTGCCGTCGCTGGCGTCCTTCAGATAGCGGCCGGTGCCGGAGATGGTGCCGCCGGTGCCCACGCCCGCCACGAAGTGGGTGATCTTCCCCTCGGTCTGCTCCCACAGCTCGGGGCCGGTCGAGTGATAGTGCGAGAGCGGGTTGTTGGGGTTGGAGTACTGGTCGGGCTTCCAGGCGCCGGGGGTCTCGCGGACGAGACGGTCGGAGACGTTGTAGTAGGAGTCCGGGTGCTCGGGAGCGACCGCCGTCGGGCAGACCACGACCTCGGCACCGTACGCACGCAGCACGTTGATCTTGTCGGTGCTCACCTTGTCAGGGCAGACGAAGATGCACTTGTAGCCCTTCTGCTGGGCCACGATGGCAAGGCCCACGCCGGTGTTGCCGCTGGTCGGCTCCACGATCGTGCCGCCCGGCTTCAGCTCCCCGCTCTGCTCGGCGGCCTCGATCATCCGCAGGGCGATGCGGTCCTTCACGGAACCGCCCGGGTTGAAGTACTCCACCTTGGCCAGGACGGTGGCCTGGATGCCCTCGGTCACACTGTTGAGCCGCACCAGCGGGGTGTTGCCGACGAGGCTGATCATCGAGTCGTGGAATTGCACCGTTGTCTCCGGTTGCTTGCAAAAACAGTGGTCATGGTTGGTGCCGCCAGCCTAAGGCCCCCGGGTGACGCCGGGCGGGCGTTCACTCCCCGTTGAGATTGACGCACGGGCAGTACGGGGCAAGGAGTGGATGTACGGCTACGAGGAGGTGGCGGCGACGCATGACGAGCATGTCGAGGGCGAGAGTGGCCCGGCGGATCGCGGCCGGAGCGGCGTACGGCGGCGGCGGAGTCGGGCTGGCCGGAGCGGCCGCCGTCGGCCTGCTGCTGGCCGAGCTGCAGATGGCCCGGCGCCATGTGGGCAACGGCAGCAGCGGCCGGGTACCGGGGGCCGACGGCGTGTACGGATGGGGGTACCACCGCTCCGGCGGAGCCGAGAGCGGGGGAGTCTGCGACATCCCTGGTGAACCGGTCCTCAGGCTGACGATGCTCGGCGACTCGACGGCTGCCGGCCAAGGGGTGCACCGGGCGGGGCAGACACCGGGTGCGCTGGTGGCGTCGGGGCTGTCGGCGGTGGCGGAACGGCCGGTGGAGCTGCGCAACGTCGCCCTCCCGGGGGCCCGGTCGGACGACCTGGACCGGCAGGTGGCGCTGGTGCTGTCGGGCTCCTCTCCCGTCCCCGACGTGTGCGTGATCATGATCGGCGCGAACGACGTGACACACCGGATGCCGCCGACCCGTTCGGTACGGCATCTGTCGGCGGCGGTACGGCGGCTGCGCACGGCCGGGGCGGAGGTGGTCGTCGGCACGTGCCCCGATCTCGGCACCATCGAGCCGGTGCAGCAGCCGCTGCGGTGGCTGGCCCGGCGGGCCTCGCGGCAGCTCGCGGCGGCCCAGACCATCGGGGTGGTCGAGCAGGGCGGGCGCACGGTGTCGCTGGGCGATCTGCTCGGGCCCGAGTTCGAGGCGAATCCGCGGGAGCTGTTCGGCCCGGACAACTACCACCCCTCGGCGGAGGGGTATGCGACGGCGGCGATGGCGGTGCTGCCGACGGTGTGCGCGGCGCTCGGGCTGTGGCCGGCGGAGGAGGAGCGCCCGGACGTGTCCCGCCGCGAGGGCTTCCTGCCGGTGGCGCAGGCCGCGGCCGAGGCGGCTTCCGAGGCCGGTACGGAGGTCACGGCGGCGATGCCGACCGGGCCGCGGGGGCCGTGGGCGCTGCTCAAGCGACGCCGCCGGCGTCGCGTACCGGAGGCCGAGCCGGCAACCCCGTCCCCCTGACCCCGCCCTCGCCCGCCCCCGACCCGGCCGGACAGAAACCCGCCCGCACTGGTCACCGCCGGAGAGGGAAAGGCCGTGGCATGACCGCGGGGCTCTTCACCGGGCCCGCGAAGGGACCTCTCTGCCGACCGAGACGGACGGGCGGGCGGGCGGGAAAAGAAAGACGCCCAGGCACAAGCACGCAGGGGGCTCTTCGCCGGGCCCGCGAAGGGACCTCCCTGCCGACCGAGACGGACGGGCGGGCGGGAAAAGAAAGAGGCCCAGGCACAAGCACGCAGGGGGCTCTTCGCCGGGCCCGCGGAGGGACCTCCCTGCCGACCGAGACGGACGGGCGGGCGGGAAAAGAAAGACGCCCAGGCACAAGCACGCAGGGGGCTCTTCGCCGGGCCCGCGAAGGGACCTCTCTGTCGGCCGAGACGGGTGGGTGGGCGGGAAAAAGCTTGACCGGCAGCCAAGCAAGCGCTTAGACAATTGCGGCCAGTGTCACACCCCGACACCGATGACCTCGCAGGTACGGCCGGGTAACTTCCCAAGCGGTCCTGCAAAATCACCCGTACGCCACTGGAGCCGTGATGCCCGAAGCCGTCATCGTCTCGACCGCCCGCTCCCCCATCGGCCGCGCCGGCAAGGGATCCCTCAAGGACCTGCGCCCCGACGACCTCACGGCGACGATCATCCAGGCAGCCCTCGCCAAGATCCCCGAGCTGGACCCCAGGGACATCGACGACCTGATGCTGGGCTGCGGCCTCCCGGGCGGCGAGCAGGGCCACAACCTCGGCCGGATCGTCGCCGTACAGATGGGCATGGACCACCTCCCGGGCTGCACCGTCACCCGTTACTGCTCCTCCTCGCTGCAGACCTCCCGCATGGCCCTGCACGCCATCAAGGCCGGCGAGGGCGACGTCTTCATCTCGGCCGGTGTCGAGACGGTCTCCCGGTTCGCCAAGGGCAGCTCCGACGGCCTCCCGGACACGCACAACCCCCTCTTCGCCGAGGCCGAGGCCCGCACCGTCGCCGTCGCCCAGCAGGAGGGCACCACGTGGCACGACCCGCGTGAGGACGGGCTGGTCCCCGACGCGTACATCACGATGGGCCAGACCGCCGAGAACCTGGCCCGCTGGAAGGGCGTCACCCGCCAGGACATGGACGAGTTCGGCGTCCGCTCGCAGAACCTCGCCGAGGAAGCCATCAAGAGCGGCTTCTGGGAGCGCGAGATCACCCCGGTTACCCTCCCCGACGGCACGGTCGTCAGCAAGGACGACGGCCCGCGCGCCGGCGTCACGATGGAGGGCGTGTCGGGCCTCAAGCCGGTCTTCCGCCCGGACGGTCTGGTCACCGCCGGCAACTGCTGCCCCCTCAACGACGGCGCCGCGGCCGTGGTCGTCATGAGCGACACCAAGGCCCGTGAGCTGGGCCTGACCCCGCTCGCCCGGATCGTGTCGACCGGCGTCTCGGGCCTGTCCCCCGAGATCATGGGCCTCGGCCCGGTCGAGGCCAGCCGGCAGGCCCTGCGCCGGGCCGGCCTGACCATCGACGACATCGACCTGGTCGAGATCAACGAGGCCTTCGCCGCCCAGGTGATCCCCTCCTACCGTGACCTCGGCATCGACATCGACAAGCTGAACGTCAACGGCGGCGCCATCGCCGTCGGCCACCCCTTCGGCATGACCGGTGCCCGTATCACCGGCACGCTCATCAACTCGCTGCAGTGGCACGACAAGCAGTTCGGCCTGGAGACGATGTGCGTCGGCGGCGGTCAGGGCATGGCGATGGTCATCGAGCGCCTCAGCTGACCGACCCTCGGTAGCCGACCGGACACAGCAGGTGCACAAAGGGCCCGGAACCCGGAAAACCCAAGGGTTCTGGGCCTTTTTGTGATCCAATCTCCCTCAAGGTGTGACCTATCTCCCTCGCCGGAGACATCTGCGCTGGTCAGTGCCGTGGGCCTGGGAACCCCACGACCAAATTCCTGTCCCTTTCGTGACGTTACGCACTGACAGCTGGTTAGTCCGCCCTTCAAGCTGATGTAGGAAGTCGGGGGTCGACTTTGAACCTGGGAGTACGTCAGTGAGCGCCATGCCGATCGCCCTGCTGCTCACCACGGCCGCCACGGGCGCCGTGGGCGTCGCTGTCCTGCGCACCGTCCTGAAGCTGCGCCGCCAGCTCGCGGACCTTCAGGCCCAGCTCGCCGCGAACCAGACGGCGTCCATGCGCGCGCTGCTGCCCGCAGCCCGCACGGCCGCCGACACCGACGAGATACGCACGGCCGTGGCCGAGGCGCTCGCCGAGGAGCGGGAGCGGGAGCTGGCGGAGGCCCGCGCGTTCTGGGCCGCCCAGGAGGCCCGTGACGCCTCCGACGCACCCTCGCTGCTCGGCATCGCCGACGGACTCGCCGACGGCGATCCGTTCCTGCCCCGGCAGGCCGACTTCGCGGGCCTGGAGCCGCTGGAGCCGGTGGCCGAGCCGGCCACCGAGGCGGACGAGAGTGCCGGGGAGTCCGCGGAGCTGGCCGCGGCCCGCCGCCGTCACCCCTCGCACCCCGACTTCGTCCCGGTGCAGTCGCCGGTCGTCAACGACCACGAGCGCACGGCGATCACGCTGGAGCAGCTGGCCGCCGAGCAGGTCGAACTCTCCGACGTCCGCCCCGGCCCCCTCGGCACCCTCGACGTCTACGTCTTCGCCGACGGCACCACCCTGTGCATGACCCCGGGCCACCGGGAGACGGCCGAACGTCTGGCAGCGGCCCTGCGGGAGGGCGAAAGCCCCTACCTCCTCGGCGGCTCGGGCGTCTCCGGCGCCTACGCCCTCACCTTCACCTGCGGCGAGGACACGGTGTACATCCTCGCCGACCGGGTCATCGCGTCCCTCTGACGGCCTGACGGCGCCTTTCGCGCGGGCCGGGCGCCGGTGTCAGACCCCGGCTCTCTTGCGCGCCTCCTCCACCAGCACGACCGCCTCGGCCACCTGGTCGTCGCTCTGCAGCACCACCGCCAAGTCGTGCGCGGCCACCAGAATCTGATCGGCGACCGCGAACATCCCGGCGTCCGGCATCTGACGCGGCGCGGTGGCCGGTTCCTCGATGCTCTGCGTCCAGCGTGCCAACTGCCGGGCCAGTTCCAGCGCCTCCGCGGCGCCGCTGCGTTGCAGCCTGCTCTGCGGAGCCGCCCGCAGCCGGTCGGCGAAGTGATCCACGGCTCGGGTCAAGGGCGTCGTATCAACCACGCGCCGAGCGTAACGCGCCGCACTGTTGCCAATACGCGAACGCTCAGGCACGGTGACGTGAAGGACCGGCTTACATCCCCTTTGCGTTCGGAGGCGCCGATGTCCCAACTCTTCTCCGAGGAGACCCACCGCAATCTGCTCGCCCGCATTCCGCACTGCACCGGTCGTGAGGTCTCCGACTGGCTGCGCACCGTAGAAGAAGGCCCCGCCCTGTTCCGCTTCGAGGAGAAGGTCAGCTGGCTCCGGCACGAGTACGACCTCGCGTACGGCCACGCCAAGGCGATCGTTCATGAGTACGACCTGAGGAGGGCGGCCCGGAAGCTGCTCTGAGACGCCGAGAGGGCCCCGGGTCGCACCCGGGGCCCTCTCTCGCACGACCGGCCACGACCGGTGTGCCGGCTAGTCGTTGTTGCTGAAGATCGCCACCAGCCGCAGCATCTCCACGTAGATCCACACCAGGGTCATGGTGAGGCCGAACGCGGCGAGCCAGGCCTCGTTGCGTGGGGCGCCGTAGGCGATGCCGTCCTCGATCTGCTTGAAGTCGAGGGTCAGGAAGAACGCGCCGAGCACGATGGCGATGATGCCGACGATCGCGCCGAGCGGACCGAAGCTGCGCAGGCCGCCGTGCTCGGCGACGCCGAAGGCGACGAGCAGCAGGTTGACCGCGAGGACCAGCACGAAGGCGAGGGCGATCGCCGTACCGATGCGGGCGTAGCGGGCCGTGACGCGGATCCAGCCGGCCTTGTAGATCAGCAGGGTGGCGGCGGAGACCGCCATGGTGCCGAGCACCGCCTGGAAGGGCGCGCCGCTCCAGCGGCTGTCGTAGACCTCGCTGATGACGCCGAGGAAGATGCCCTCGAAGGCGGCGTACCCCAGGATCAGGGCGGGCGACGGGGTGCGCTTGAAGCTCTGCACCAGTCCCAGGACCATCGCGACGAGCCCGGCGCCGAAGGCCAGGGCGTAGCTGGTCGGCGAGACCGGCAGCAGCGTCCACGCGAGGACGGCGCCGACGGCGACCGTGCCGAGCGTGAGGGCCGAGCGCACGATGACGTCGTCCATCGTCATCCGGCCGGTGGTGGCGGGGGCCTGCGGCGGGGCGCCGTACTGCACGCCCTGCTGGGCGTACGGGTTCTGCGCGTAGGGGTTGCCCTGTGCGTACCCGGCCTGCGGTGCGGTGTTGAAGCCGGCGTAGCCGTTGTCGCGGCTGAACCCCCGTCGCGAGAAGACCGGGTTGCTGCTCCTCATTTCACTCCTCCATGACTGCCGTGCGCAGTCTTGGCTCAAAGAGTAATGGATTGGCAAAGGATCGACCGTAATACTTGAGGAGGATCTTTCCCTCGCCGTGCTGCGCAACACGCTAACCGGAAGGCTTGTTCCCGGCCATGACCGGGGGGAAGCCCGTGTACGCGTCGGCGAGGTCGGTTTCGGCCGCCCGGCAGGAGGCGATCCTCTCCAGCCGGGCCAGCTGGAGACGGGCGTCGAACGCGGGGGCGTCCGGGGCGCAGTGCAGCAGGGTCGTCATGTCGTAGGAGAACCGCTCGGCCTGCCAGACGCGGCGCAGGCAGGTCGCGGAGTAGGCGTCCAGGAGGTCGGGGGAACCGGTCTGCCGGGCATGGGTGAGCGCCCGGGCGAAGGTGGCGACGTCCGCGACGGCCAGGTTCAGCCCTTTGGCTCCCGTCGGCGGCACGATGTGAGCGGCATCACCGGCGAGGAAGAGCCGGCCGTGGCGCATCGGTTCGTGCACGAAGGACCGCATGGGTGTGACCGACTTCTGGGTGACGGGGCCGCGGTGCAGCGTCCAGTAGCCGTCGGTCTCCAGGCGCCGCTCCAGTTCGGCCCAGATCGCACCGTCGGTCCACTGCCCGGCCTCGGTCCCGGCGGGCACCTGGAGGTAGAGGCGCGAGACGGACGGGGACCGCATGGACGCGAGGGCGAAGCCCCGGTCGTGGCGGGCGTAGACCAGCTCGTCGTGGGAGGGCGCGACGTCGGCGAGGATGCCGAGCCAGGCATAGGGGTACGACCGCTCGAACACCCGGGACACGGCGGCCGGGAAGGCCGTTCTGGCCACACCGCGGAAGCCGTCGCACCCGACGACGTAGTCGCACTCCAGCACCGCCTCACGGCCCTGGTGACGGAAGGGCACGCGCGGCCGGTCGCCCGTCGCGTCCTCGACGGCCAGGGCCCGGGCCCCGAACAGCAGCGGCCCGCCGTCGGCCAGCTGGAGGGCGATGAGGTCCTTGCAGACCTCGGTCTGGGCGTAGACCATGACGGACCGTCCGCCGGTGCGGGCGGGGAAGTCGACGCGGTGGCGGCGCCGGTCGAAGCGCAGCTCGATCCCGTCGTGGCGCAGCCCCTCGCGGTCCATCCGCTCCCCGGCCCCGGCCGCCCGCAGCACGTCCACCGTGCCCTGCTCCAGGATGCCGGCGCGCTGACGGTGCTCCACGTACGCGCGCTCGCGGCTCTCCAGGACGACCGAGTCGATGCCCGCGCGGTGCAGCAGCCGCGCCAGCAGCAGTCCGGCCGGTCCGGCTCCGATGATCCCGACGGTGGTCCGCATCGGCTTTCCTCCGGCTGGCGCCCATCCCTTGGGTGTTCGCCTGGTGAAGTTTCCTGCACTGGTGCGTCGAGTCTGCGACGGGGGGCATGCGATGTCAATGAATCGGTGAGACCGGTGAATCGGCGAGGCTGGTGGATCGGTGAGGCCGATGAATCAGCGATGCCGGTGGATCAGTGACACCGGCGGATCAGTGAGACCGGCGGATCGGCGAGGCGGACGGATCGGCGAGGCGGATGGGTCAACGGCAGACGGCCGGCCGCCGGTTCCGCGGGTGCGCTCGCGGAACCGGCGGCCGGCTCGGGACGGGCTCGGCTCGGGTCAGTGGCCCGGCCAGCCGTCCAGGTGGCGGTGCAGGGTCACCGCCGGCTTCGCATGCTGCTGAGGGGCATGCGCGACGGCGTCGCCCAGCACCGCGGTGACCTCGGCGGCCAGCCCGTCCACGCGCTTTCGCAGCTCGGCGGCGGGCAGCGAGGAGCGGGTCAGCGCGTCGAGCCTGCGGTGGATGTCGTCCAGCCTGTGCCGACTGGCGCTGTTCAGACTGAACGGCGCCGGTGTGGAGACGACGAACTGGTAGGCACCGGCCAGGGTCTGGCAGCCGGTGCACTCCTTGTTGGCGGCGTCGCTGAGGTTGACGGCGTTCAGATGGGTGCGTTCCCCGGCGACCGTGACGATCTGGAAGGACAGTGCGACCGAGCGGCAGTGGTCGTCCACCGAACAGCCGGCGGAGACGGCGTTGGCCTGGTTGCGCACACCGACGGCGTTCACGGAGCCGAACTGCCGGACGGTGAAGGAGTCCCGGGCCTCGGTGTGGTGCGCCCGGTCGGCGTGGCTGAAGACGTGGTCCGACGTGACGGCGGCGTGCGCCGGACCGGTTGCCGCCTGGGCCGGGACGGCGGTCGCCATTCCGGCCACTCCGGCGGCGAAGACCCCTATCCGCGCGACGCGGTGGGCGAAGGGACGGCCGCTGGCGCGTTCCTTTCGATGGCTGGTCATGAGCTCTCCTGACGAAGGGTGAAGTGAGGTGTGGGCGCGGGCGCCCGGGATCACGACGACACCGGAGCCGGTGACTCGGTGGGCGGTGCCGAGGGGCTGGCCGGCGGCGACACCGGGACGCTCTCCGACGGCGTCGGCGAGGGCTCGGGCGCCGTTGCGGACGGCGTCGGCTGCGGTGCTCCCGCCGTGCCCGCGCCGGACGTCTCCGGCTGCCGGGAGCTGCTCCGGGTCGGTTTGCCGGGCTCGCCCGGTGCGGAGGAGGACGCCGACGGCGTTGCGGAGGCGCTGTCCGGCGCCCCGCCCGACGGCCCGGCGGACGCCCCCGGGGCCGATGCCCCCGGAACCGCCGACGGGACCCCGGATTCGGCGCCCGGCCGGCCCGGCGAGCCGTCGCGGCCCGTGCCCGGCGTCGACGCGTCCGGCAGCGCGGGCACGTGCGTGGGCACGCCGGGCTGCAGGATCGGGGCGATCGGCGGCTTCTTGGGCAGCGGCTGCGGGGTCACTCCGGACACCCACGCGTAGCTGAGGCCGGTCAGCCCGGCGAGCGCGAGGGCGCACAGCGCCAGCCGCAGCTGGGGCCGCCCGGCCGTGGAGCGCTTGGCGGCCCGCAGGAGCCGGCCGCCGATCTTCACGGACAGGTAGACGACGCCCGCCATCGGGCACAGCAGCATGATCGTGCCGATCGTCCCGACGAGCCCCTCGACGATCTGCCCGTGCGCGAACGCCGAGCCGGTGCCGAGGAGTTGTTCGGTCAGCGACCGCGTCATCGTGGTGAGGATCCGCGGCAGGTTCCACAGCGCGTAACCCATCTCGCCGACGATCAGCGGCACCATCGTCAGCACCCAGGCGGCGACGATGGTGCGCGCGGACTTCTTCAGCCCGGCGACCTCCGTGCGGGCCGCCCGCCCCTTGGCGCCGGGCACCAGGGAGAGAAGGATCGGCTTGATCTTGCCGTAGAGGTCCGGCACGCCGGCGAGGTCGCCCAGGATGTAGTAGCCGTCCAGCCGGACCGCCGGCATCAGCTGTTCGAGGATCTCGAAGTGCCCGAGGTAGACCGCGGCCAGGAAGAACTGCGCCCCGGTGGCGAAGTAGGCCCCGGCCATGGCCAGCATGAAGACGACGTTGAAGTACACCCCGCCCAGGTCGGTCCGGATCCGGCCGGCGCGGCCGATCCGGTAGACGTCGGTGACGTCGGTGTACATCGACGGCCAGATGAGGAAGAGCCCGCAGCCGATGCACCCGGGACGGGCGCCGCCGTATCTGCAGGCGGAGGCGTGGCCGAACTCGTGGAAGACGAGCGAGGCCACGGTGAGGACGAAGACGATCAGGATCAGCAGCGGCTGGTCCAGGACCTCCAGGACCGGCTCGATCGCCCCGAAGAAGCCGAACAGCCACACGTCCATGGCCACGGCCGCGAGCAGCACGGCGACGACGACGGCCGGCCGGTGCAGCCAGGACAGTGCCCGTGCGATCTTCGCCGTGCGGCGCTCGTCGAAGACCACCCGGTGGCCCTTGAGAGCGAGCAGCAGGTCGGAGCGCGGGGCGTCGACCTCGTCGCTCTCCTGCCCCTCGGGCACGGTCACGCCGAGCGGTTCGAGCTTGTTCTCGACCAGGTAGCGGACGTTGTCCCCGCTGACCTCGCGGCCGAACCGGGCGCTTACCCGGTGGGCGATCACGTCCGTGTCCCGGACGCCGTCGACGGACGACGCCACGAGATACAGCAGCCGCGACAGCTGCACGACCTGCCCGTCCCCCCGACGGGCGATGTACTTCGGCTCGGTGAAGCCCGAGCCCTGGTACTCGCCGTGCAGCCGCAGTCCCGCGCTGAGCCGCGGCACCGGGCGGCCCGGCACTCCGACGATCGGCACGGTGCCGGTCGTGACCTGCTCGTACGTCACCGGCCAGCCACCGGGCCCGGGCAGCGGGCCGGTGTCGTAGAGCGCGGAGGTGCCGTCTCCCAGCACCGTCATATGTGGTCTCCCCCCACGTCCTCGCCGCTTCCCCCCTGGGATGACGCCGGGGGGCGGACCGCGCCCGCGTTGTCGGTGCGGTCCGCCCCCCGGGGCCGTCGTCGCGGCGGTACCGCTACTGCTTGACGGTGATCGTCTGCGCGGCGTGCGACTGGGCGTCCGACCACGCGGAGTGGTCGTTGAGGGCGGCCGACTGGTTGTCGGCGGCGATGTTCGCGACGTGCTTGGTGACGTTGACCGTCCTGCCGAAGCTGAACTTCAGACGACCGAGGGCCTCACGGCCCGGCAGCAGCTCCGCGGACTCGCCGTCCAGCTCGCGCATGTCCATGCTCATGGTGAAGATCCTTTCCTTGGTTTCTGCGGTGGGTCGAGGTGGTGCGCGGGCGCTACTGGGTGACGCTGATGGTCTGCGAGGCGCCGGAGTCGGCCACCGACCACGAGGAGTGGTCGTTCAGGGCGGCGGACTCGTTGTGCGCGGAGATGTTCGCGACGTGCTTGGTGACGTTGACCGTCTTGCCGAAGCTGAACTTCAGACGACCGAGGGCCTCACGGCCCGGCAGCAGCTCCGCGGACTCGGCGTCGAGCTCATGGGCGTTCATCATGATCAATTCCCCCTCGGGAAAAGGCAGTTCCGGTCGGATCGAGTCAGGTTCCCCCCGGACTCTGTCCAACTTGGTCGGACGGACTGTCCAACGAGATTGGACACTAGGGCCTCGCGGCGCCGCTGCGCAACCCGTTCGGGGAATCACCCTTTCGGCAGCCCGGCTACCCGACCGTAGAATCAGCGGCGACAGGGAGGGTTCGGCCCAACGGCGAGCAGGAAGTGACCAACGGTGTCCAACGCACTGCAGCAGTTGATCCGCGAGCGCCTCGACCGAAAGAGCTGGTCATACGGCGACGTGGCACGCCGTGGCGGCGTACCCCGCTCCACCGTCCACCACCTGGCCACCACCGACCGGGTGGTCCGCATGCCCCAGGCGGCCACACTGGAGGGCCTGGCCAAGGGACTCGAACTGCCGCTCGACACCGTGCGGCGCGCCGCGGCCGAGGCCTGCGGCATCCACGTGTACGGCACCCCGGCCGCCCCGGACGCGGACGGCGCGGCCCCCCGGCCCAGCGACCCCGAGGTGGACCTGCTCATCGCCAGCGTGCAGCAGCTGTCGGTCGACGACCGGAGGCACGTCGCCGCCCTGGTGGAGTCCCTGCTGGGCCGCTCCGCGCAGCGCACGCCGGAGAACTGACCCGCCCGGACACCGCCGCCCGACCGGCCCGGACACCGCCACCGGCCACCCCGGACACCGCCGCGGGCCAGTCCGCCGACGGCACCGGCCGGTCCGGCGACCGCGGCCGTCCGGTGACCGCGGACCTACGCCGACCGCGGCCGTCCGGTGACCGCGGACCTACGCCGACCGCACGCCGGCGACCACGAATGCCCGCTCTTCGCGCCAAGTCGGAAAAAGATTTCAACTGCCCCGAAAGCACCATGATCCCCCGCTAGTCTCTCGTCCTGCCCGAGGAGCGAGAGCCGCACGACCCCGGGCTCTTTGGGGGGAACGTGTTGTTCGTGCATGGCGGGCCGACCACCGCGGTGGTCCGGGGGCCCGCCGGTGAATCGGTCGTCCTGCTCTCCGGCGAACTGCCCGAGGAGCTGACCGAGAAGGCGGTCTTCGACCTGCTGGACCTGGCCGCCGCGATCCTGGACACCGACGAGCTGGCCCTGTTCCACGCCTGCCTGCGCACCCTGCGCGCGGGCGGCCTGCGGGCGGGCCGCCGCATCGAGGTGGAGGGTGCCGTACTGACGGTCTACGAGGGGTGAGGAGGGGGTGCACCGGCCGGCTGCGCACGAGCGGCCGGCCTCGGGGTGACTGCGGCACCGCCCTTGATTCGGACACCGTGCCGATGTCCCGCACGGGGTCTCGCAGGCGCGGAAAGTGCCCGGAGCCGGACTTGAACCGGCACGCCCGCGAAGGGGCAGCGAGGTTTAAGCTCGCCGTGTCTGCATTCCACCATCCGGGCAGGCCATGGGCCCCGCTTTCGAGTTCCGAGCCTATCGGGACGCATCCCCCGAACAGCGGAACGACGGAGCGATGTTGTCTTATTTTATTGACTTCTGAGCGTGCATCAGCCGGGGAAACGCGCCATCAGCACTTGCCAATAGCCTGGCGTGGCACGGGTGTGCGCGTACGTGGAATGACGGAATTTCACCTACCGAACGAGGGCGCTCCACCCGTTCTCGACAAGGCGGTCTCGGGGGCGCCCGTCCTCCCCAGGTATGACACGGACCCGCTCCGTCCGACCGGAGTCTCCCCCCGGAACGGGAACTGCGGCTGACTTCACGGGCACCTTCGGCCGGGACGATGGATCCGTCCCCACGAACCGATGTCGTCCCGACAGGAGCACCCTCCCGTGACCACCACACCCATCGCAGGCCGGACCACGGCCGTGGCCGCACGCGCCACCGAGCTGTCGAAGATCTATGGGCAGGGTGAGACCCGGGTGGTCGCCCTGGACCAGGTCTCCGTCGACTTCCGGCAGGCCGAGTTCACCGCGATCATGGGCCCGTCCGGTTCCGGCAAGTCCACGCTGATGCACTGCGTGGCCGGTCTGGACAGCTTCTCCTCCGGGTCCGTGCGGATCGGCGAGACCGAGCTGGGCTCCCTGAAGGACAAGCAGCTCACCAAGTTGCGCCGGGACAAGATCGGCTTCATCTTCCAGGCCTTCAACCTGCTGCCGACGCTGACCGCGCTGGAGAACATCACGCTGCCGATGGACATCGCCGGCCGCAAGCCCGACAAGGCGTGGCTGGACCAGGTCATCCAGATGGTCGGCCTGTCCGGACGCCTGACCCACCGGCCCTCGCAGCTCTCCGGCGGCCAGCAGCAGCGCGTCGCCGTGGCCCGCGCGCTCGCCTCCAAGCCCGAGATCATCTTCGGTGACGAGCCGACCGGAAACCTCGACTCGCGCTCCGGCGCCGAGGTGCTGGGCTTCCTGCGCAACTCCGTGCGCGAGCTGGGCCAGACGGTGGTCATGGTGACCCACGACCCGGTGGCGGCGGCGTACGCGGACCGCGTGGTCTTCCTCGCGGACGGGCGGATCGTGGACGAGATCCACGCCCCGACGTCCGACGCCGTGCTCGACCTCATGAAGCAGTTCGACGCGAAGGGCCGTACCAGCTGATGTTCCGCACAGCCCTGCGCAACGTACTCGCGCACAAGGCCCGGCTCCTGATGACCGTGCTCGCCGTCATGCTCGGCGTGGCGTTCGTGTCCGGGACCCTGGTCTTCACCAACACCATCTCCGACGCCTACCAGAAGAGCTCCGCCAAGGGCTTCGACCACGTCGACGTCTCCATCAGCCCCAAGCACCAGGACTCCGAGGGCGACCGGGTCGGCAAGACCCCCGAGCTGACCCAGGCGCTGGTCGACAAGGCCGCGAAGGTCCCGGGCGCCGCCTCCGCGACCGGTGTCGTCACCGGCTTCACCGCGATCGCCGGCAAGGACGGCAAGCTGGTCGGCGGCGACTGGCAGTCCGAGGGCGGCAACTACTGGGGCACCAAGGACGCCCGTTACCCGCTGACGAGCGGTCACGCCCCGCGCGGCAAGGACGAGGTGCTGATCGACTCCAAGACCGCCGAGCGCGCCGGCTACAAGGTCGGCGACACGGTGCACCTCTCCGTCGACGGCCCGGTCCTCACCCCGCGCATCAGCGGCATCTTCACCACCGACGACGGCAACGTGGCCGCCGGCGGCAGCCTCGCGCTGTTCGACACACCGACCGCGCAGGCGCTGTTCAACAAGAAGGGCTCCTACGACGAGATCGACGTGGAGGCGGCGTCGGGAACCAGCCAGACCGCGCTCAAGTCCACGCTGGACAAGGCTCTGCCTTCGCACCTGGTGGAGAGCACGACCGGCAAGCGGCTCGCCGACGACCAGGCGAAGATGATCTCGTCCTCGATGAGCGGTCTGAAGCAGGCCCTGCTGGTGTTCGCCGGCATCGCCCTGTTCGTCGGCACGTTCATCATCGCCAACACCTTCACCATGCTGGTCGCCCAGCGCACCAAGGAACTGGCCCTGCTGCGGGCGGTCGGCGCCTCCCGCCGGCAGGTCACCCGCTCGGTGCTGATCGAGGCGTTCGTGGTCGGCACGGTCGCCGGCGTGACCGGTCTGGTCGCGGGCATCGGCATCGGCGCGGGGCTGCGGAGCCTGCTGGGCTCCTTCGGGGCTGCCATGCCGGACGGGCCACTGGTGATCACGCCGGGCACCGTGGTGTCCGCGCTCGCCGTCGGCATCGTCATCACCGTGCTGGCCGCCTGGCTGCCGGGCCGCCGGGCCGCGAAGATCCCGCCGGTGGCGGCGATGAGCAGCGTGCACGCCAAGGCGACCACCAAGTCGCTGGTGCTGCGCAACACGTTCGGCGCGCTGTTCTCCGCGGCCGGCATCGCCGTGGTCCTCGCGGCCACGTCGATGGACGCCGACGCCGCCCAGGGCCCGATGGGTCTCGGCGCGGTCCTGCTCATCATCGGCGTGTTCATCCTGACCCCGCTGCTGTCCCGCCCGCTGATCGCGGCCGCCTCGCCGGTGCTGCGCCTGTTCGGCGTCTCGGGCAAGCTGGCCCGCCAGAACTCGGTGCGCAACCCGCGCCGTACGGCGGCCACGGCCTCCGCGCTGATGATCGGCCTGACCCTGATCACCGGGATGACGGTGATGGCGGGCAGCCTGCAGACGGCGATCGACAAGATGGCCAGCTCGGCGGTCCGCGCGGACTACATCGTCTCGATGGCCAACCGCTCGCCGCTCTCCCCCGAGGTGGCGAAGAAGATCGCCGCCACCGACGGCGTCACCGCCAGCAGCCCGCTGCGCAACGCGGAGTCCCGCATCGGCGGCCAGACCGAGTTCCTGACCGGCGTCAACGGCTCGGTGATCGGCGAGCTGACGGACCTCAAGGTGCAGGACGGCACGTTCAAGGTCGACGGCACGCACGTCGTCGTGGACAAGGACCGCGCCAAGGACTACGGCTGGCGGGCCGGATCCCGGTTCACCGCGCACTTCGAGGACGGCAAGGCGCAGAAGCTGACGGTCGCCGGGATCTACGAGGGCAACGAACTGCTCAACGGGATCATCGTCGACAACAAGGACGTCACCCCGCACCTGAAGGACCCGGCCGACATGCAGGTCATGGTCAAGACGGCGGACGGCGCCTCCGACGCGGTCAAGACGAAGCTGGAGAAGGCCCTCGGCACCAACCCGGCGATCAAGGTCCAGGACAAGCAGGACATCTCCAACGGCATCGCGAAGATGTTCACGACGATGCTGAACATGCTCTACGGCCTGCTCGGCATGGCGGTGATCGTCGCGGTCCTCGGCGTCATCAACACCCTGGCCATGTCGGTCTTCGAGCGCTCCCAGGAGATCGGGATGCTGCGCGCGATCGGCCTGGACCGCAAGGCGGTCAAGCGGATGGTCCGCCTGGAGTCCCTGGTGATCTCCCTGTTCGGCGGCGTGCTCGGCATCGGTCTGGGCGTGTTCTTCGGCTGGGCGGCCGGTGAGCTGCTGGGCACCAAGATGGCGACGTACGAACTGGTGCTGCCCTGGGTCCGGATGGCGGTCTTCCTGCTGCTGGCGGCGGGGGTCGGCGTGCTGGCCGCCCTGTGGCCGGCCCGGCGCGCGGCCCGGCTGAACATGCTGGCGGCCATCAAGGCCGAGTAGCACGGACGGCCACGACAGGCCCCGCTCTGCCTGCGCAGAGCGGGGCCTGTGCCGTGTTCAGCCGTGCCAGGTGCGGGGGCGCAGCGGCAGGCCGGAGGCGCCCGCCTCGGGGGTGCGGACGGCCAGCACCTGGTTGACCCCGATGCGGTTGCGCTCGAAGGCGAGCGCGCAGGCGGCCATGTACAGCCGCCAGACGCGGGCGCGGCCGGGGCTGGTGAGGCGGACGGCGCGGTCCCAGCCGGCCTCCAGGTTGGCGACCCAGCGGCGCAGGGTGTGGGCGTAGTGCTCGCGGATCGACTCCACGTCCCGGACCTCGAAGCCGGCGCGCTCCAGCTGGGTGACGGTGGTGCCGAGAGGGGCGAGTTCGCCGTCCGGGAAGACGTAGGCGTCGATGAAGCGGTCGGTCTCGTAGGCCGATTCGTCGCGCTGCGGGCGGCGGGCGATCTGGTGGTTGAGCAGGCGTCCGCCCGGCTTCAGCAGGGCGTGGAGGGTGCTCGCGTACTCCAGGTAGCGTTCGGCGCCGACGTGCTCGGCCATGCCGATGGAGGAGATCGCGTCGTAGGGGCCGTCCGCGACGTCCCGGTAGTCCTGGACCCTGATCTCCACCCGGTCGGCCAGGCCCTCGTCGGCGACGCGCTTGCGGGCGTAGACGGCCTGTTCCTGGGAGAGGGTGATGCCGACGACGCTCACGCCGTGCTCCCGCGCCGCGTGCAGGGCCATCGAGCCCCAGCCGCAGCCGACGTCCAGCAGCCGCCGGCCGGGCGTCAGGCCGAGCTTGCGGCAGACCAGTTCGAGCTTGTCGCGCTGGGCCGACTCCAGGGTCGCGTCCTCTTCGACGGCCCCCCAGTATGCGCACGAGTAGACCATCGACGGGCCGAGGACCATCTCGTAGAAGTCGTTGCCGACGTCGTAGTGGTGGCTGATGGCCCGCTTGTCGCTGTGCCGGGTGTGCAGATGGCGGCGCCTGCGGACCTCCTCGCGCGGCGGGGCGGGCGGGACGGGCGGTCCGAGGAGCTTGAGCAGTTCGAGGGCGGCGGCCCGCACCTGCGGGTCGCGCACGGCCTGGGCGAGACCGCGGGCGTCCTCCCCCCTCTCCCAGACCAGTCCGGCCATGGCGTCGAGCGCGGTGTACAGGTCGCCCTCGATGTCCAGGTCGCCTGCGACCCAGGCGCGGGCCAGGCCAAGCTCGCCCGGTTTGAACAGCAGTCGGCGAAGGGCGCGGCGGTTGCGGATGACGAGGGCCGGTGCTCCTGGCGGCCCGGCCTGGGAGCCGTCCCAGGCGCGGATCCGCAGCGGGAACGGCATTCCCAGCATCTGCTCGGCAACCCTTGTCAGCCGCGACGCGGCGTCGGCCATGGCGCACACCTCCAAGACGACGATCCCGGATGTCCGTTCACCACGTAAGCACCGACGGTCGCCCTGCGCAGTCCCGCAAAGGGGTTGTGGCGGGTGTTTTTTCCTCCGTGCCGGCGACGGGTCACGACGGGGGATTCCGGCGGTGCCGCACCGGCCGTCACCACCGGACGTCACCACCGGACGTCACCGCGCCGGGAACTCCCCCGCGGCGCCGGGGAGTCCCCGCAACGCCGAAGGACCCCCTGCACCACGGATGGCAGGGGGTCCTTCGGGTGGATCAGCGACCGTCGCAGGTCAGGAGGCCTTGGCCTTCTCGGTCTTCGCGGCGGCGACCGGCGCCGGCTTGGCGGCCTCGTAGAACTCCTCGCGGGGGTTCTCCATGGCGCCGAGCGAGACGACCTCGCGCTTGAGGAACATGCCGAGCGTCCAGTCGGCGAAGACGCGGATCTTGCGGTTCCAGGTCGGCATCGCCATGCCGTGGTAGCCACGGTGCATGTACCAGGCGAGGCGGCCCTTGAGCTTGATCTTCATCTTGCCCATGACGATCATCGCGACGCCCTTGTGCAGGCCGAGACCGGCGACCGCACCCTTGTTGGCGTGGCTGTAGTCCTTCTGCGGGAAGCCCCGCATGCCGGAGACCACGTTGTCGCCGAGGACCTTGGCCTGGCGCAGCGCGTGCTGGGCGTTCGGCGGGCACCAGGCGTTCTCGACGCCGGCCTTGCGGGCGGCGACGTCCGGGACCTGGGCGTTGTCGCCCGCGGCCCAGATGTAGTCCGTGCCCTGGACCTGGAGGGTGGGCGCGCAGTCGACGTGGCCGCGCGGGCCCAGCGGGAGGCCGAAGCGGGACAGCGCCGGGTTGGGCTTGACCCCGGCCGTCCAGACGATCGTGTTGGAGTCGACCTCGAGGCCGTTCTTCAGCACGACGTGGCCGTCGACGCAGGAGTCCATCGAGGTGGAGAGGTAGATCTCCACGCCGCGGCTCTCCAGGTGCTCCTTGCCGTACTGGCCGAGCTTGGGGCCGACCTCGGGGAGGATCTTGTCGGCGGCGTCGACGAGGACGAAGCGCATGTCCTCACGGGACACGTTCTTGTAGTACTTGGCCGCGTCGCGGGCCATGTCCTCGACCTCGCCGATGGTCTCCGCACCCGCGAAGCCACCGCCGATGAAGACGAAGGTGAGCGCCTTGCGGCGGATCTCCTCGTCGGTCGTGGAGTCGGCCTTGTCCAGCTGTTCGAGGACGTGGTTGCGCAGGCCGATGGACTCCTCGATGCCCTTCATGCCGATGCCCTGCTCGGCGAGGCCGGGGATCGGGAAGGTGCGGGAGACCGCGCCCATCGCGATGACCAGGTAGTCGAAGGGCAGCTCGTACGCCTCGCCCACCAGAGGGGCGATCGTGGCGACCTTGCGGTCCTGGTCGATGGTGGTGACCCGGCCGGTGAGGACCTCCGCCTTCGGCAGCACGCGTCGCAGCGGGACGACGACGTGGCGAGGGGAGATGCTGCCGGCGGCGGCTTCGGGGAGGAAGGGCTGGTAGGTCATGTACGACCGGGGGTCGACGACCGTGACGGTCGCCTCGCCGTAGCGCATCTTCTTGAGGATGCGCCGAGCTGCGTACAGGCCTACGTACCCACCGCCTACTACGAGGATCCTGGGACGCTCCGTGGTGCTCATGCCATCGAGTATCCACCCGCCTCGACAGGGGTGCTCGTGCGCCCCTTCACAAGGTCCGACAGACCCTGTGCTAAACTGCGCGGCCCGCGTGACGCAGGTCATGGCGACGAGAGTGAACCATGAGGTGGTCTGACCCGTTGTCAAGGCCGCGTGAGCTGCCGCTCTGGGCAACCGGGGTGCTCGTGAGCATCGCGCGACACCCCCGGAACAACGCCTTCCGGGCCCCTCTCACACCTGCCGTCTGAACATGTTCAAACGACTCGACGGCCCTCGGAAGGGCCAACCGGCCCCGTTTCTCGGCCCCGCGCGACCAAATTCCTTGTGAAGAACTTCACGAACTTTTCCGACCGGCCGCCACCGAGGGGCCCCTGAGGGCCCCTCACTCCCGCTCAGACGTTATCCGACCTGCTCAGCCGACGGCTACTGGCCAGTAACAAAAGAGAGCTACGCCACCGACCACGCGATGCCGTCGAGGATGTCGTGCTCGCTGACGACGACCTCCCCGGCCCCGGTGCGCTCCATGATCGCGAGCAGCACGAGCGCGCCCGCACCGATGACGTCGACGCGGCCCGGGTGCATGGACGGGATCGCGGCACGTTCGGCGTGTGTGGAACGCAGCAGCAGCTCGGTGATCTCACGGACGCGCTCGCGCGAGATGCGCGAGTGGTGGATGCGCTCGGAGTCGTACGCGGCAAGATCCTGGGCGATCGCGGACACGGTGGTCACCGAGCCGGCGAGGCCGACCAGGGTGCGCGCCTCGCGCAGCGGGACCGTCTCCTCGGCGAGGTCCAGGGCGGCCTCGATGTCGGCCCTCATGGCGGCGATCTGCTCCTCGGTGGGCGGGTCGCTCACCTTGCCGTCCTGCACCAGGTGCCGTTCGGTCATCCGCACGCAGCCGACGTCCACGGACCGCGCGGCCCGCACCCGGTCCTCGCCCACGACGAACTCGGTGGAGCCGCCGCCGATGTCCACCACCAGGTAGGGCCTGGCGAGGTCGTCGCGGCCCTTGAGCTCCTTCGTCGCCCCGGTGAAGGAGGACGCGGCCTCCTGGTCCCCGGTGATGACCTCGGGCTCGACACCCAGGATGTCCACGACGCCGCGCACGAAGTCGTCCCGGTTCTCGGCGTCCCGGGAGGCGGAGGTGGCGACGAACCGCACCTTCGTGGCGCCCAGTTCGCGGATGACGTCCGCGTACTCACGGCACGCCGCGAAGGTCCGCTCCAGCGCCTCGGGCGCCAGTCGGCCGGTGCGGTCCACGCCCTGGCCGAGCCGCACGATCGTCATGCGCCGGTCCAGCTCCAGCAGCTCGCCGGTGGCCGGGTTGACGTCCGCGACGAGGAGACGGATGGAGTTCGTGCCGCAGTCGACGGCGGCGACGCGGGTGAATCCCTCGACGAGCAGGGGCCGGTGGGCGAAGAAACCGCTGCGGACCTCGGCGGGGTCGAACACCGCGCCCTGCTCGCCCGGGTGCTCGTCCGCCGGATCGGGCGCCTGGAGCGGCTGGACGCACGGACCCTTGCGCCACCACTCGGGCAGCATGGCGATCGCCTCGTCACCGAGGGGGTTCACGCCCGGTCCCGCGGCCAGCGAGTGGCCCACCAGGACGTGCAGGCACTTCACGCGGTCCGGCATGCCGCCCGCGCTCGGGAAGCCCTCCAGGACCTCGATCTCGTCCCGGCGCCGGATGTAGTCCTCGTGCGCGGCCCGGTAGGCGGCGGCCAGCTCGGGGTCGCTCTGCAGCCGCTCGGTCATCTCCTTCATGACGCCGTTCGCCTCCAGCGTGCCGATCGCGGAGGCCGCGCGCGGGCACGTCAGGTAGTACGTCGTCGGGAAGGGCGTGCCGTCCGGCAGCCGCGGGGCCGTCTCCACGACGTCCGGCTGCCCGCACGGGCACCGGTGCGCGATCGCCCTGAGCCCGCGCGGCGGACGCCCGAGCTGCTGCTTGAAGGCCTCGACGTCCGCGTCGGTCGGCTCGGTGTGCGGAGTGGGCGGCGGAGGCGTTTCCATGACTGTTTCTTCAGCTGTCTTTCTGTCGGTTCACTGGTCGGAGGCGTCGGACTTGTCGACGCCGTCCCAGACGTTCGCGTACCAGGGCCGTTGGGCGGCCCCGAGGCCGGCGCGCGACTGCTTGGCCGCACCCGGGTCGATCACGGTGTACCCGGTCTCGCCGGGCTTCACATAGTGCAGCCGGCGACGGATCTGCTGCTCCGCATAGGCGTCGTCCTGCCAGCGCGCCTTGAGGTCGCGCAGCTGCTCGACACGCTCGCGGGCCTGCCGCTGCTGCCGCTGGACGTCGGCGATCTCGGCGCGCTGGGAGACGTACTGCCGCATGGGATAGGCGAGGGCGACGATCAGCGTGCACAGCACCAGCGCGAGCAGCGCGGCCCGGCCGGTGAGACGGGAGCGGCGGGCCTGCCGCTTGGTCTGGGAGCGGTAGACCCGGGCCGCGGTCTGCTCGCCGAGCAGCCTGAGCCTGGTCGCGGTGGAGAACCGGTCCCGGCCCGTCATGACAGCTCACCTCGCCTCGTCGCTCCGGCCGCCCGCTCACCGGCCGGGGGTCCGGGGGGTGCCCAGGGGCAGCTCAGCACGGCCATCTTCCCCGCCTCCCGTCAACACGCGCGTACGTCCCCGGACACGGTACGGGACCGGGTACGGGGACGTACGTAGGACTGGCTGGGACGTGGCCCGGGAAGGGTCGGCCCCTGCCGTGTCGATGGTCCGCGGAGCGGACCTGCGGGAACGCTCAGCCCTTGAAGCGGGGGAAGGCGGAGCGGCCCGCGTAGACCGCGGCGTCGTCGAGGATCTCCTCGATGCGCAGCAGCTGGTTGTACTTGGCGACGCGCTCCGAGCGGGCCGGGGCACCGGTCTTGATCTGGCCGCAGTTGGTGGCGACGGCCAGGTCGGCGATGGTGACGTCCTCGGTCTCGCCGGAGCGGTGGGACATCATGCACTTGAAGCCGTTGCGCTGGGCCAGCTCCACGGCGTCCAGGGTCTCGGTCAGCGAGCCGATCTGGTTGACCTTGACCAGCAGGGCGTTGGCGGTGCCCTCCTCGATGCCGCGGGCCAGACGCTCCGGGTTGGTGACGAACAGGTCGTCGCCGACCAGCTGGACCTTGTCGCCGAGCTTGTCGGTGATGACCTTCCAGCCGGCCCAGTCGTCCTCGAACAGCGGGTCCTCGATGGAGACGAGCGGGTAGGCCGCCACCAGTTCCTCGTAGTACTCGGTCATCTCGGCGGCCGAGCGGGACTTGCCCTCGAACTCGTACTTGCCGTCCTTGTAGAACTCGGACGCGGCGACGTCGAGCGCGAGCGCGATCTGCTCGCCGGGGACGTAGCCGGCCTGCTTGACGGCCTCGAGGATGAGGTCGAGGGCCTCGCGGTTGGAGCCGAGGTTCGGGGCGAAGCCGCCCTCGTCGCCGAGACCGGTGGACAGGCCCTTGCTCTTCAGGACCTTCTTGAGGGTGTGGTAGACCTCGGTGCCCCAGCGCAGGGCCTCGGAGAAGGACTCCGCGCCGATCGGGGCGATCATGAACTCCTGGATGTCCACGTTGGAGTCGGCGTGCGAGCCGCCGTTCAGGATGTTCATCATCGGCACCGGCAGCAGGTGCGCGTTCGGGCCGCCCAGGTAGCGGAAGAGCGGCAGGTCGCTGGCCTCGGAGGCGGCGTGGGCGACGGCGAGGGAGACACCCAGGATGGCGTTGGCGCCGAGGGAGCCCTTGTTGTCGGTGGCGTCCAGGTCGAACATGGCCTGGTCGATCAGGCGCTGCTCGGTGGCGTCGTAGCCGACCAGCTCCGGGCCGATCTGCTCGATGACGGCGAGGACGGCCTTCTCCACGCCCTTGCCCTGGTAGCGGTTCGGGTCACCGTCGCGCAGCTCGATGGCCTCGAAGGCACCGGTGGAGGCGCCGGACGGGACGGCGGCACGACCCGTGCTGCCGTCGTCGAGGCCGACCTCGACCTCGACCGTGGGGTTGCCTCGGGAGTCCAGGATTTCCCGGGCTACGACGACGTCGATGGACGGCACGAGCATCTCCTTCATGGATGTGACGCTGGTTGTGCGGGGCGGGTGCGCCTTGCGACTAGAGCCTAACCGTCCCGGGGGCGTCGGCCATCGACCGACCGCCCCGTGGACAGGGAGACGGTACCTATTGTTCACCCTCGGAACAAAGAGGCTTCCGGATGAGGTCCGGCTGAAGAGTGGGGAAACGGAGCGGCGAGCCGGGCCGGGAGAACAAACAACCCCGCCCCGGCGCGTACGGGGGAACACGCGCCGGGGCGGGGAGCCCGTGGGGACGGGGGGTGACCCTCACGAGGCCTTCGGAATGGGGGCCGGCCTTGTGAGAGCGCTGTGGTTCCGGTGGGAACCCGGTGTCACTTCAGGTGCAGCTGCTGACCCGGGTAGATGAGGTTGGCGTCCTCGACGATGTCCTTGTTCAGCTCGAACAGCTTCTGCCAGCCGCCCTTGACGCCGTGCTTCTCGGCGATGGTGCTGAGGGTGTCGCCCTTGACGACCTTGTACTCGCCGTCGCCCTTCTTGACCTTCTTGCCGGTCGGGGTGGTGACGGTCTTGCTCGGGGCCGGGCGCTCGGCCGAGCGGGAGGCGGCCTGCGTGTCGGTGGAGCGCGAGGTCGTGCTCGGCGCGGCGGGCTTCGCCGGGGCGGGCTTCGCCGGGGCGCTCTTCGACTCGGTGGTGGGGGCGGAGCCGCCGTAGGGGGTGCTGGACAGCCCCGTGCCGCACACCGGCCAGGCGCCCTTGCCCTGGGCGGCGAGGACCTTCTCGGCGACGGCTATCTGCTGCGCCTTGGTGGCCTGGTTGGCCTGCGCGGCGTAGGCGGTGCCGCCGTACGCGGCCCAGGTGGAGGCGGAGAACTGCAGGCCGCCGTAGTAGCCGTTGCCGGTGTTGATGGACCAGTTGCCGCCGGCCTCGCACTGGGCGACCGCGTCCCACTCGGAGGCGGTGGCGGCGGAGGCGTTGCCGGCCGCCATCAGCGGGGCGGCGACGACGGCGCCGGTGACACCGGCGAGCGCGATGACCCGGGTGGCCTTGGACGGACGACGGTGCTTGCCCTTGCCGGAAAACAGCATGGATCGATCCCCTCACCGACGCCTGCGAGGTGAGCTGTCGGGTTCGGGCCGGTTGAGTTGCCCGGCCGCACCTCCTGGAGAGGCACGGCTTCACCCCCAGCCGGTTCCAGCAGTCTCAACTGCCGGGCCCGGCACTTACCTTGGGTCCCCCGCTCCTGCCTACGGCGCATGACGCGACGACTGTTCCCGGGCAACCGCTGGCAGGACTCGGCGTTGCGACTGCCGGGGCTCGTGGTGACGAGCGGCCTCGACCGTAGCCATGCGCTCGGCGGAATTTCAAAGACGATCAGGGCTTCTGAGACTCATCCCACACTTTCGCCAAACCGGACATTAGGCATGAAGCGGGGCGCCAACTCCCGCTACTTTCCGCCCTTTTCCGCACCGATATTCAGGGTCTGACCGGGAGTGATGTCGTTCGGGTCGGCGCCGATGGCCTTCTTGTTCTCGGCATACAGGCCGCACCATCCGCCGTCGACGTCAAGGGAGTCGGCGATGGAGACGAGGGTGTCGCCCTCACGAACGGTGTAGGTGCTCGCGTCACGGGAGGCGTGACGGCCCAAGGAGGCATCGCTCCGACCGTCTGTGGTCGCGCTTTCGTCCGCGCTCCCGCCGCGGTGACGTCCGCCGCTGCTGAGCGCGCCGGTGTCGACCAGGCTCCAAGAGCCATCGATCTGCCCGGAATTGTCCGGGTCTTCTCCGGCGGGGTCCGCGGTGGGCGAGTCGCCCCCCTGCTCGCCCTGAGAGCCGGGCGAGGAGGATTTGTCGGACTTGGGGGTTTCATCGGTCTTGTCGGAGCCATCGGAACCGGCTTGCTTACCGGTGCTCGGGGACGGCTTGGCGTGCGCACCCGAGGAGGAATCGGACGAGGGCGACGAAGACGATGAATCCGGCAGACCGGAAGAGTCGGAAGAATCGCCGGAGTCGGACGAGTGCTTGGACTGGGAGGAGTGGTCGGAGCCCTGGGCGTCCGAGCCCTGCGCGTCGGAGCCCTGCGCGTCCGAACCCTGCGCGTCGGAGCCCTGCGCGTCGGAGCCCTGCGCGTCGGAGTCGCCGAGGCCCGTGTCGACGTTCACGGAGCCGGAGTTGGAGGTCAGGCCGGAGAGCAGGGCGCAGGTGGCCCACGGGGTGGTGCCCCGGTCGGCAAGGATCTTCTCGGCGACGGCTATCTGCTGCGAACGGCTGGCCTGGTCGGCGCTGTAGGCGTACTCCGAGCCGCCGTACGCGTTCCAGTCGTCCTGGGATATCTGCAGGCCGCCGTAGTACCCGTTGCCGTTGTCCGCGCTCCACGAACCCCCGCTCTCGCACTGGGCCACCTTGTCCCATGTGGTGCCGTCGGCCGCGTTGGCGCTCGCGGCGCCGAGGAGCGGGATGGCGATGGCGGAGCCGGTCACTCCGGCCGCGACGAGGAGAGCCGGAGCCTGGCGGGGGCGACGGTGACGACCGTTCCCGGTGAGCATGCGGAAGCCTTTCGTGCGACAACGGGACCGGCGTGGCAGGTGAAGCTGGGCGCCACGCTGATGGGTGAACGTATAGGCAGACGATCACTTGTCACAAGTTAATGCCGCGTAGATCACGTGAAGATCACAAAATTGATGTCTGCCGGACGTGCCCGGGCGGGCGTGATCACGGGACGGGCGTGAACTCCACGGGCAGCGTGCGCAGACCGCGCATGATGAGCCCGCCGCGCCAGCGCAGGTCGGCCGGGTCGGCCGCGAGCCGCAGGTCGGGGAGGCGGGTGAGAAGGGTGGCGAGGGCGGTCTGGCCTTCCAGCCGGGCGAGGGGGGCACCGAGGCAGTAGTGGATGCCGTGGCCGTAGCCGAGATGCTGGTTGTCCTTGCGGGACAGGTCCAGCACCTCCGGGTCGGCGAACCGCTCGGGATCGCGGTCGGCGGCGGCGAGGACGACGAGCACGGGGTCCCCGGCGGCGATGTCCTGGCCGCCGATGGTCAGCGGCCGGGTGGCGAACCGCCAGGTGGCCAGCTCCACGGGGCCGTCGTAGCGCAGGAGTTCCTCGACACCGGTCTCCAGGAGGTCCCGCTCCCCGCAGGCCAGCGACGACTGCAGCCGGCGCCGCTGCCCGGGGTGGGTGAGCAGGGCGTAGGTGCCGTTGCCGATGAGGTTGACGGTCGTCTCGAAGCCGGCGAAGAGAAGGATGAAGGCCATGGCGGCGGCCTCGTTCTCGGTGAGGTGCTCGCCGTGGTCGGAGGCGCGGATGAGGCCCGAGATCAGGTCCTCGCCGGGCGCGGGCTCGGCGGGCAGTGCCTCGCGCTTGCGGTGGATCAGGTCGGCGAGATAGCCGCGCATCTTCTTGACGGACCGCGCGACCCCGCCCCTGGGTCCTCCCCCGTGCCGGATCATCATGCCCGCCCAGTCCCGGAAGTCGTCCTGGTCCTCGCGCGGGACGCCGAGCAGGTCGCAGATGGCGTAGATGGGCAGCGGGAAGGCGAACTCGTGGATGAGGTCGGCGGAGCCCGTCCCGGCGAACCCGTCGATGAGGCGGTCGGTCAGCTCCTGCACCCGGGGCGCGAACTCGGCGACACGACGGGGCGTGAACGCCTTGCTGACCAGGCGGCGCAGGCGCGTGTGGTCCGGCGGGTCGATGTTGAGCAGGTGCGTCATCAGCTCGGCCTTGCGCTCACCGGGGATGCCGGTCTTCCCCTTGGCGTGCTCGGGCTCGGCATGGTGCGCGGGATTCTTGCTCAGCCGCTGGTCGGCGAGGGCCTGCTTGGCGTCGGCGTACCGCGTGACCAGCCAGGCCTCCACCCCGCTGGGCAGCCGGGTCCGGTGCACGGGTGCGTGCTCGCGCAGCCAGGCGTAGGCGGGGTAGGGGTCGGTGGCGAACTCCCAGGTGAAGAGGTCGGGGGCCGTCGGGGGGTGGGGCTGGTCCATCACTCCTCGACCGTATCCGGCTTTTCACCGAAGGCCGCTTCGCTCCTGCCGCCCGCTGCGGGCACGCCTTCCGTCGCCCGGATGGCGTCCCGGTACGCCCGCGCCGCCGCCCTCAGGGCCGCCTCCGGGTCCACCCCGTCCGCCTCGGCCCGCACCGCGAGCGCCAGCAGTTCGTAGCCGATGCCCTCGCCCCGGGGCAGGGGGACGTCCAGCTCCGCCGTACGGGCGCGGGAGGCGAGCTTGGCGGCGAGGGCGAGGCCGGGCTGGCCGAGGGGAACGCCCTCGGTGACCGAAGTGCGGCGCTTCTCCTCGGCCTTGGTGCGCAGCCAGTGCTCCTTGACGTCCTCCGGTGTCTCGGCCCTCTCGTCGCCGAAGACGTGCGGATGGCGGTGGATGAGCTTGGTGACGATGCCGCCGGCCACGTCGTCGACGGAGAACGGCGCGTCCGGGTGCTCCTCGGCGATGCGGGAGTGGAAGACGACCTGGAGCAGGACGTCGCCCAGCTCCTCCCGCAGCTCCTCGCGGTCGCCGGCCTCGATCGCCTCGACCAGTTCGTAGGCCTCCTCGATGCCGTACTTCGCCAGCCCCTGGTGGGTCTGGCGGGACGACCAGGGGCATTCGACGCGGATGCGGTCCATGACCTGGACGAGGTCGAGGAGGCGGGCGCCGGGCAGGTCGTAGGAGGCGGGGAGCAGCTCCAGCTCGGGCATGCGGACGCGGCCGCTGCCGGCCAGGCGGGCCAGACCGTCGGTGAGGGCGGGCTCGCCCTCGCCCGTGGCCACGACCACCGCCGTCCGCCCGCCGGCGCAGAGGTCGACCAGCTCCTGGGCAGCGGGAGACGCCTCCGCCACGGATATCCCGGCCTCGCGCAGATACGGCAGCTGCGGATGGGCGCCGTCCGCGCACAGCACGGCGTCGGCGGTGCGCAGCGCCTGCCAGGCGGGCCAGGACAGCAGGCCGGGCGCGACGCGGTGGCTGGTGGTGAGCAGGACGATGCGGCCGGGGGCGGCGTCGGGGCTGGTTTCGTTCACGCTCCGAACGTAACCCACGGCGCACAGGCGGGGGCTCGGTTGTCCACAGGGCCGGAAGCTTCTGTGATCGTATGACCGATGATGTGGGGCCCTGCCTCTACGCCTGCTGTTGCTGCGTCCCCGTGGTGACCTCGCGGACCCACGGCGTCTTCGCGTCCACGCGGCTGCTCTTCTGCACGTCCCAGGAGCCGTAGCGCGGGTTGAGGTCGACGTGGAGTTCCGCGGAGGCCTGGGACAGGGCCTTCCAGAAGGCGGGCTGTGTGGTGTCGGTCCCGAGCTTCGCGGCGAGCTTCTGCGCCTCGATCTGCAGGCGGAGGTTGTCGTCCAGGCGCCGGGGCGCGATGCCGTACTTCTGCAGCCAGGCCGTCTGGAGTCCCTGGGCACCCCCGGCCTGCTGCTCCAGGCCGGCGCGCATCTCCATGACCTCCTTGCGGGTGACGGAGATGCCCTCGTCCTGCGCGGCACGGTGCAGCACCCGGTCGAGGACCATGTTGTGCAGGGTGTCGCGGGTCAGGCCGGAGGTGGAGGAGAGGACCTGCTGGTACTGGGTGTCGTCGGACACGGCGGCGCGCTGCGCCTTGCGGACCTCGTCGACCCTGTTCTCCAGCTGTGCGACCGTGATCCGCTGCCCTCCGACGACGGCCGCGGCGCCCGCGTGCGCTTCGTTTCCGCAGGCGGACAGGAGAGGTGCCGCGGCGGCGATCGCGGCGGACAGGACGAGCGCGGTGCGACGGCGGCGGTGCAAGGAAGCCTCCTGAGGAGATTGTGCGACGGAGCACAAAGTCTTGCGGTGATCGATGGTAGGCAGCGGCCAAGCTCTGGCCAACCCATTCGACCAACGATTCCTCGGGTGTTCTGGTACCGCCCCGTCGCCCGGCCGCTCAGCTCCGCTCGTTCACCGCCCGCTCCCGGCCGCCGGCGGCGGCCGTCAGCCGGTGATGGCGACAGTCAGCCGGTGATGGCGACGGGCGCGTCCCACGCGTCGCGGTCGACGGTGAGGGTGACGCCGCCGTGCGACTCCTTGCTGTTCACCATGTACTGGTGGGCGCGGCTGTGACCGGTGAACTGGGTGGATCCCCAGGGCCAGTCCGTCGTGGTGGTGTTCTTGCTGTCCCACAGGGCGTACCAGAGGTTGCCGGGCAGGTCGGTCTTGTCGCTCGCGGTGGCGACGGCCTTGGCGCTGGAGCTGGTGAAGCCGTAGAAGCCGGCCCGGTACGTCTTGGCGTGCAGCTGCTTGTCGAAGGCGCGGACGTAGGTGAGCACGGCGTCGTTGCACGACTTGTTCGTCGTGTCGTACGCCTCCATGTCGAGGTAGACCGCGCTGCCGGCCTTCATGCCGAGCGCGGTCGCCTTGGCCACCGCGTCGTTGGCGTCGGTGGTGCCGAGGGAGGCGGCGGTGGCGGCGGTGAGCTTCTCCGGGTTGGAGCTGTTCTGGCACGGCGGCTGGGCGCCGACGTAGAGCGGTATGAGCTTCCAGCCGAGGGAGCTGACCGACTTCACCCAGGAGGCGGTGAGGTTGGGCTGGCTGCAGCCGCGGTTCTTGCCGCCGACGTAGACCGCCGCGGCGCCGTAGAACCCGGTGTGCCAGGCCTTCATGGTGGACAGCGAGGGCGCGGTGCAGGTGTCGAAGGCGCGGCCCGTGAACGTCTTCTGCGCCGGCCAGGTGGTGGCGGCCATCGAGGTCTGCGCGGCAAGGCCGGCCCCGGCCACGGCTGCGGTCCCCGCCACCGCCCACGTGATGTATCTGCGCTTCTTCGACTGGCGATGGCCGGCCATGTCCCCACCCCTGATGTGTGTCGCCTGATCTTCGGCGAACAGTAAAACCTATCCGCGCACCTGCCCCAGCCACTGCAGAGTGCGCCGGATGTCGGTGGCGAGGGGATGTCCCGGGCCGTGCAGCCGCTCCACGTCCATCAGCAGCCTCGCGAGCGTGTCGTGGGCGGCCGGCCGGTCGCCGAGGGCGAGCAGCAGATGGCCGATGCGTCGGCGGACCTCGTGGGCCAGCTGCGGATCACCGGAGACGTACTGGTTCTCGTAGTACGGCAGCAGCGCGCGGTACTCGGCGAGCGCCGCCGCCGGTTCGCCCAGCTGCTCCAGGCACTGCGCGGCCTCGTAGCGGAAGCGCAGCGACTGCGGGTCGGCCTGGCCGGCCTCGGCGGCGCGTTCGTCGGCGAGCCGGCGCAGTTCGGGCAGTGCGCGCCGGTACTGGCCGTCGTCCATGAGGGTCGCCGCGTACTGCTTGCGCAGGGTGCGCACGACCGGGGAGTGCTCGCCGTGCTGTTCGGCCGCGGCGGGCAGGATCGCGCCCAGGATGTCGACGGCCTGGGTGATGCGCCCTTCCCCCAGGAGGCGTTTGACCTCGTCGACGGCGGCGGCGACATCCGGTTTACCGGTCACCGGCGGCGCTGGCGCGACGGGGGCGGGCTGGGGCGCGGGCGTGCGCGCCCGGTCCGGCCATGGGGCGTGCGGACGCAGGAAGGGGCGCGTGGGGTCCAGGGGCGCCCCCGTGGGGGTGCCGCGCGCGGGCAGGAGCGGCGCCAGGTCCTCGTACACCTCCTGCGCGGACGCCGGCCGCTGTTCCGGGTCCTTGGCGAGCAGGCGCAGGACGAGGGTTTCCAGCCCCTCCGGGACCTCGGGGCGGATCCGGCGCACCGGCAGCGGGGGCTCGTACAGGTGCCGGTGCAGCACCCCGAGCGCCGTGGAGCCCGAGAACGGCACGTCTCCGCTGAGCAGTTCGTGCAGCAGCACCCCGAGCGCGTACAGGTCGGTGTACGGGCCGACCGCGCCGCCCATCGCCTGCTCGGGCGCCATGTAGGCGGGCGAGCCGATCGGGGAGCCGGTGTGGGTGAGGCGGGTGGTGTCCGTGTCCATGACGGAGGCCACGCCCAGGTCGAGGACGGTGACCGTGCCGTCCTGCTTGACCATCACGTTGCGGGGCTTCAGGTCGCGGTGGATGATCGGCACGGCGTGCACGGCGCTCAGCACGGCGCACAGTTGCGCGGCCACCGCCACCGCCCACTGCCACGGGTACGGGTCGTGCTCCGCGAGGTGGTCGGAGAGGTCCGCGCCGTCGACGTACTGCATGACGAGGAACAGCTCCTCGCCCTCGCTGCCCGCGTCGTGCACGGTGACCAGGCCGGGGTGGTCGACCTGCGCGGTCACCCGGCACTCGCGCACGAACCGGCGGCGCAGCTCGTCCGCCTCCTGGCCCGCCACCTTGTCGGGGCGCAGCAGCTTCACCGCCACGCGCCGGTCGAGCCGCTGGTCGTACGCCGTCCACACCTGGCCCATGCCGCCCTGGCCGATGAGCGTGGACAGTTCGTAGCGGCCGGCAACGACACGTCCTGTCGCCACGGTCACCTTCCGCCCTCGTGGTGGCCCTCTTGCATGCCTTCGTTCCGGCCGTCGGGGTGGCCGTCGTGCTTGCGCAGGTAGTCGCTCAGCTCGTCCAGCTCCGCCCGCACCTGGTCGATCCGCGCGGGCGCGGGGCGCTGCGGCGGCAGGGTGGGCGGCGGGGGCTGAGGCACCGGGGTGTGCGGCACCGGGGCCGGCCGTATCGGGGGCGGGGTGTGCGGGCCGACCGGCACGGTCGGCGCCGGCGATGCGGTGTACGGGTTCGCGGGCCCCGGGTAGCCGTACGCCGGCGCCGGTCCCCGTGCCGCGTACGCCTGCTGCTGCAGCATGAAGTGGCGGATCTCCGCGACCAGGTAGTACGCCATGGCGCCCACCAGCGTGCCGAGCAGCAGGAACAGGCCCAGGTAGCCGCTGGTGGTGTGGATCTCGTCCCCGGGCTCGCTCGCCAGCAGCACGATGCTGAGGATGTCGAGGACCAGCACCGTCACGAACAGTCCCCAGTCCAGGGCCTTGCGCGTGACCGCGGCCAGCCGCAGCGGCATCACCCAGGCCAGGAAGCCGATGCTGAAGAGCCCGAGCGCCACGAACAGCACGCGCAGGAAGACCAGCCACGCGGTGTGCGGCGGCTGCTTCACCGGCTGTCCGTGGCCGTGGCCTTGCATGGCTGCTCCTGTTGCCTGAAGTGGGCGTACGGATCCGCCCGGCGTGCGCCGCGGTCGGGCAACGCCGGTGATGCGATTGTCGCTTCGAGCATATGGCCCGGCACGGGCAAGCGGTCCGGCCTGTACCGAACCGTTGTCCGGGCCCACGGCCGGGGAACCTCCGGTCAGTGGTCAGCCGGGGGCGACCGTGCCGTCGGTGAGGCCGTCGTACATCCCGCGCACGAGTTGCTCCCCGAGCCGGCTCGCGTGGCGCAGGGCCCGCTCGAACTCGTCGAGTGCGCGGAAACGAGCGCCGTAGTGCCGTTGTTCGTCCAGCGAGAGCCGGGGCAGCTGAAGCCGGCGCACGTCCAGGCGGGTCGCGGTGGAGGCGTAGCTGCTGGCCTGCCGGTTGTTGGCGGTACCGCGCAGGAAGCCGGCGAGGAACCACGGATCGAGCGACGTGCGGTCCGGGCGCAGGAGCACGAGGTTGCGGCCCAGAGTGGCGCCTCCCGTCGCCTCGTCGATGACCCGCGCCACCGAGCCTCCGCCGAGCACCGGTACGACGACGTCGCCCGGCTCGGTCAGCACAGCCTCCCCGTCGCTCTCGGGCAGCGTGCCCGAGGGCGCCGTGCCGGCGAGGACGTCGTGGTCGGTGAGTACCGGCACGCGCGCGTGGCCGCCGTTTCCGCCGGTGCGCAGCACCAGCGCGCCGCCGCGCGCGAGTTCGCCGATGGTGGTGAGCGGCCAGCGCGCGGGCGGAGCCGGATCCGCGGGGGGCGGAGTGAGGTCGGCGGTCAGGCGCAGGGTCTCGCCGAGGCGCTCGCGCACCGCCGTGAGCTGCTCCGCGCCGTCGGCCACGGCCGGCGGCGGCAGATGGCGGGCAGGAGCGAGGTCCACGTCGTCGTCGAGGAGTTCGATGACCGGCACGGAACGGGCCAGCCCCGGCCGCTCTTCCAGCCGCCCCGCGCGCTCGAAGGCACGCCAGGCGTCCAGTACGGCGTCCCGCACCGCCTCCCAGTCCGGACCGCCCCGCCCCTCCCCGGCGAACCTCCCCGTGTCCACGAGCAGCACCTCGGGCGTCGCCGGCGTCCGCTCGGGCCGCCGCAGCACCCACACGTGCAGGGAAATGTTGTACGGCGGTGCCGCCCCGACCGGGAGCGCGACGACCGCCCGGAGCGCGCCCCGGCGCAGCAGGTCGGCGCGGATCCGGCGCCCGGAGCGGCGGGAGGCGGCGGCCGGGGGCATCAGCAGGACCGCCGTGCCGCCGTCGGTGAGCCGGGCCAGCGCGTGCTGCACCCAGGCCAGCTCCGACTCGGTGCGCGCCGGGAAGCCGTACTCCCAGCGCGGGTCGTAGGCGAGTTCGTCGTGACCCCAGTTGCGCTCGTTGAACGGCGGGTGGCACAGCACGGCGTCGGCGCGCAGCCCGGGGTGGGCGTCGGCGCGCAGGGTGTCGCCCGCGGCGCCGCGCACGGCGGCCCGGGAGTGCAGCGCGAGCCGCAGCGCGGTGAGCGCAGCGAGGTCGGGCGCACTGTCCTGGGCGTACAACTCCTGGTCGGGGCGGCTGTCCACAGCGCGCAACAGGGCGCCGGTGCCGCAGGCCGGGTCCAGGACGGTACGGGCGGGGCCGACGAGATCGGCCATGAGACCGGCGAGTTCTGCCGGGGTGAGCGTGTACTGACGGGGGTTGGCGTCCAGGTGCCGGCCCAGCAGGAACTCGAAGGTCTGCCGCGCCCCCACCTCGGCGGCCAGCTCGGCGGCACCGCGCAGGAGCGGGGCGGAGGTCAGCATCTGGGGGCCACTGGGCGTGCGCAGGACGGGGGTGCGGGGGACAGGGGTGCCGGGGGCGGCAATGCCGGGGGCGGGTGCGGTGGCGTGGGTCGTGAGGGGTGCCGAGGGGTGCGGCGCGGGATGGGTCGCGGGGTCGGCCAGAGGGTGCGCGCCGGGCATCCCGTGGACAGCGGGGGCGTCGTGAACCTCGGGCGGGGTGTTCACACGGGGCGGTGCCTCTGAGCGGTTCACACCAGGTGCTGCGGGTGCCGCGTTCACGCCGTGGGGTGTCGGCTCCGTGTTCACACCGGCCGCCGTAGGTGTGGTGTTCACATCGGGTGTCGCGGCGCTCGCGTTCACATCCGGTGCGGTCGGTTCGGCGTTCACACCGGTGACGACCGGCGTGGTGTTCACCCCCTGTGCGGCGCGGGAGCTGTGCACAGCTCCCGCGCCGCCCGCGGACCGGCCGCTGTGCACCGTACGGCCCGGCACTCCGCCGAAGCGCGGTGTCAGCACCTGCTCCAGCGCGCCCGGCAGCATCGCGGCCAGGCGCTCGTCCGAACCGGCGCTCACGTCGAGCCAGACGGTGGGGCGCTCGTGGATCAGCAGCAGCGCGCAACCGGCGTGGACGAGCGCCGCCAGCGGGCCCTCGGGGTGGCCGAGGAGCTGCTGCCAGACCCGTTCGCTCAGCGGGACCTCGGCGAGTTTGCCCTGCTTGCGCAGCCAGGCCTCGACCTCGGCGAGGGCGAAGGACGGGCTGGTCTCGGTGCCGCCTACCGGCTTGGGGAAGTCGGCGTGCCGGCGGCGCCAGTTGCTGACGGCGGCCCGGCCCACTCCGGCGAGCCGTGCGATACCGGCAGCGGTCACCTCTGTCGCGTTGTCCTGCACCGGCCCCGCTCCCCTCGTCCCATGTGTGTGCCGAGCATACCGACGTACACAAGATCCATGCATTCACGGACGTGTACAGGATCGATCCCGTGAATCGTGTTGACTCGGTTCACAAGCTCTGATCTCATTGACCCAGCGAACGGGCGGCCACCGGAGGGGACGGCCGCAGCTTTGGGGAGGGGATTCGCCATAGGCATGAAGGCCAAGGTCGCGCTGGGCGCCGTCGTGGGGGTCGTCGTCATCGGTGCCGTGTCCACGAACGCCGGCAGCGGCGGCAAGGGCGGCACGCCAGCACTTTGGTTGCCCCTTGAACCTTATGTGATCTTTATGTGATCTCTCACTGCATACCTTGCACAGCTGTTCCACCACCCCGAGAAGGACTCCTATGCGCATCCCGTCCCGTGCCGTCATGCTGATCGCCGTCGCGGCACTCCCCCTGGCCCTGTCCGCCTGTTCCTCCTCCGGCACCGGCGCCGGTACCGGTACCGGCGCGAGCGCCAAGCCGGCCAAGGCGAAGGACCCCAACGCCGGTCTGCTCACCGGTACACAGCTGAAGAAGGCGATGGCGCCCGCGTCGGCCATCCCGTCCGGGCTCACCCTCGAGGCGGACGGTTCCGCGGACAGCGGTGGCCAGTTCCTCTCCCCGTCCAGCAGGAAGACCGCGAAGCCGGACTGCACCAGGCTGGAGACCACGTCATGGATCCAGGTGTCCGGCTACAAGGGCGGGGTGTCGTTCGCGCAGGAGGACTACGCGAACAAGACCGAGGAAGTGGCCCAGGAGATCGACGCCTTCCAGGGCACGACCGCAACCGCGCTGATGAAGCAACTGCAGACCGTGGCCGGTGAGTGCGCCACGTTCACGGACACCGACGCGCACGCCAAGGTGAAGGTCGTCGGCAGCTCCACGTCCGGACTCGGGGACGAGGCCTACACGATGACGCTGACGAGCGGCTACTGGGACAACGGCACCACGCTGATAGCGGCTCGCTCCGGCAGCTCCGTGGTCACCGTGCTGTCCACGGCGGGCGGCGACAACGGTGCCGCTTCCGCCAAGAAGGTGACGACGACGATCCTGGCGGCGCTGAAGAAGGAGGCGGCGCCGGGCGGCCAGGGCTGATCACCGGCATCACAGCCCCACGTCCGTTCCGTACCCGTGAAGGATGCCGATGCGTCTGACGTCCCGCCTCGTCGGCAGCGCCGCCGACGACGAGGCCGTCGTACGAGACCGCGGCGTACCCGGAGCCCCGCTGCGCGCCGCGCTCGCCCTCGGCCTGCTGATCGGGTTCTACCTGCTGGCCCTGCTCGTCCTCGTCGCCCTGGCGGTCCTGGACGTCATGCTGGCCCGGGGCCCGGGCTTCACGGTCGTCACTCTCGAGGGCTACCTCGGCTCACTGGCGATCGCCTGGTGCGTTCTGCGGGTCGTCCTCCTCAGCCGTGGCCGTCCGGCCGAGCGGGACGAACTGCCCGGGCTGCCGCTGACGCCGCAGCAGCAGCCCGAGCTGTGGCGGCGCGTGCGTGATCTGGCCGAGCGGGTGGGCACGCGGGCCCCCGCGGAGATACGGGTGATCCCGGGGGCCGGTGCCATGGTCCAGGAGGACGCCCGGTGGCTCGGGCTGATCGCGGGCGAACGGCGGCTCTTCCTCGGGACGGCGCTGCTGATCGGCCTGCCGGAGGACGAACTGGATGCCGTGCTCGCGCACGAGCTCGGGCACTACGCGCACGACGACAGCCGGTTGGGAAGCCTGCTCTGGGCACTGCGCAGCAGATTGCTGAACACCGTGCTCACGCTGCAGCAGCGGGCCGCACGTCAGGAGGCCGAGGAGAAGGCGGCGTTCGCCGCACGGGCCGCACGCCGCCGGTCGGCCGGCAAGTCGCCGCCGCCGAAGCGGGTGCCCACGCGGGGCCCGGACCACTGCCTGGCCGTCGTCTTCTCCGCGTACGCCAGGCTCTGCCTGCGTCTGACCGAGGCCGTCAGCCGCCGGCAGGAGTACGCGGCCGATCTGGCGGCCGCCCGGGTCGCCGGACGGGACACCACGGCCGCCGCACTGCGCCGCATCCCCGCGCTCGAAGCCGCCGACGACCTCTATCTGCACGATTACGCCCTGCTGGGCCGGGAGGCCGGCCTGCTGCCGCCGGAAGGGCAGTTCTACGGTGGGCTCGTCCTCCTGCTCGCGGACGACACACGCCGGTTGGAACTGGAGGCCCTGGCCCGGGAGCCGCTCCCGCACGAGATGCCCCAGGAGAGGTCTCCCTACGACAGCCACCCACCCACGGCCGACCGGATCGCGGCGCTGGAGGCGCTCCCCGACGACGGACGCACCACCTCGCGCGTACGGCGCCCCGCGTTCTCGCTGCTCCGGGCGCCGGAGAGCCTCTTCGCCGAGCTGGAGCGGGCTGTACTGAGCCCGCGGACGCCGTCCGGGCGGCGGGTGCGCTGGGCCGAACTGCCTTCGCAGATCCGGCGCGAGAGCTGGGCGCGGGAGGCGGGTCCGCTACTGGAGGCCATGGCCGAGGTGGCCGGCGCGTGGGGCGCCGCCGCACCGGCAGTCACCCACCTCCAGCGCCTCCTGGACCTGATCGACCGGGGTCTGTTGTACGAGATCGCCGGCCGGCTCCCCAGGTCGGAGCAGGCCGGCCAAAACAGCGGCCGTGCGGCGCGCGAGTTCGCCAGGACGGCCTTCCGCTCGGCCCTGCGCCAACTGGCCCTGCTCGCCGCGCTGGACGCGGGGCTGGTCCGGTTCGAGCTGTGCTGGGCCGGGCCCCCGGTGCGACAGGCGGCACCCGAGCGGTTCGCCGAGGCTCTGGAGGAGGCCCTGGACCACGCGGTCGCCGATCCGGCCGGCACGGCGCCACTGCGCGCCCTGCTGATCAGCGGCGACCGTTCTCCGGTCGGCGGTACCGCGCTCCCGGCCCCCACCCCGCCGTGACGGCTCTCCTTCCTGCCCCACAGCCTCCCCGGTCACCTCTTCAGGCGGCCACGACTCGGAAAGACCCGGTATGAACGTCCTGATCGACATAGCCGGTGCCGGCGCCCTCGTCTACGCGGCCGTCACCATCCCCCGCAACGCCCGCAAGGCGCGCGCCGCTCGGGCCGAGGCGAAGGCCAAGGCCCCGGTCAACATCGATCCCGCCAAGTACGGGCTGGTGCCCGCCGCTCAGCTCGACGCCCGTCGCGCGGGCCCCGATCCGGAGGCCGACGCGGTCGAGGAGGCCGCCCTCGCCGGTGACTGGCGGCGGGCCGCCGCCTACCTGGCCGGGGCGGGCCGCGACTGGGACCTGCGGTGGTACCGGCTCGGCACCCTCACACGGGCCGCCGCCGAGGACGACACCTGGCTCAGGGCGTGGAGAACCGAGCACCCCGGCGACCCGTCCGCCGCGCTCGTGCACGCCGACGCCCTCGTCGTCCTCGCGGGCAAGGTCCGCGGCGCGAAGCAGGCGAAGCACACCACGGCGGAGCAGTTCGAGGGCTTCCACCGGCTGCTGGCCGAGGCACTGCCCGCCTGCCAGGAGGCCGCCCGGACGGCACCAGAGGACCCCTGCCCCTGGATCGCGCAGATCACCATCGCCCTGGGGCTCGGCTGGTCGCACGAGGACTTCCGGGCGCTGTGGGCCGAGATCACCGCACGCGACCCGCACCACTTCGGTGCCCATGTCAGCGCCCTGCAGTTCTGGTGCGCCAAGTGGCGCGGCTCGCACGAGCTGATGTACGCGTTCGCCGAACAGGCCGCGGCCACGGCTCCCCCGGGAAGTCTGCTGCCCGTACTCCGTCTGTACGCGCTGCTGGAGCACGGGACCCGGGAGCGCGAGGAGCCCGTGTACCACCAGCCGTTCGTCCAGGCGGCCGTGGACGCCACTCTGGACGCCGTGGACCAGGTGCCGGCCGGACACCACCGACTGCCGGTGGTCCGGCACCTGCTGGCGGACGCCCTGTTCCTGACGATGCGGTACGCGGAGGCCGTCGAGCAGTTCCGGGCGGTCGGCGCATACATCGGCAGCGTGCCATGGACGTACTCCGCCAACCCGGTCAAGGCCTTCGTCTACGCCCGCACCAACGCCTTCGTCTTCTGGGAGAAGGCGGGCTGCCCCGCCCCTGCGCCGCGCGGCCACTCCACCGGGGTCTGACGGGCACCGGGCGAGGCACCTGCAGCCGGTGCCGCATCCAGACGCTGGGCTCGACGTGGACGGCGTACCCGCGTTCCGGTTCGCAGCGGACCGGGACCAGGGTGCCGGGTACCTCGATCTGGCCCGGGTGTCGAAAGGCAGCCCGGTCCAGCGGCGCCACTCCTCCGGCGAGGCGCCGACCGTCGTGGAGGCCGGGGCGACGGAGTAGACGGCCGCCCCGGCGCGGACGTGCACGCACAAGCCAGGGGTCCGCGGGCAGGCCGTCGGAACGAACCCGGTGGGCGTACTCGGTGATCGGGGGTGCGGTTCGCGGTGCTTGGCGCTGGGGCGAACGGGGGCGACGACCTCGCCGTGCTGGTCCTGGGCGAACAGCGCGTACTCGGGCCGTTCGGTGGGGATCCGGCCTTGACGAGCGTTGCCCGCAGAGTCGTCGGTCACGAACTCCGGCCGTGTGTCGGCCATTTCCGGCACCGCCGGCAGCCGGTCGGGCCGCTCGGCGATGCTGCGCACCTTGACGTCCAGGGTGGTCACGGCAGGCAGTGCGCACTCGGCGTGCCGGCGAATGGACGGGGTGGATTCAGTGCGCCCGGAAGCGCGCGGGCGCCTCGGTCGGGTTGCCGCCCGAGGGGAGTTTCTGGCCGGGGCAGCCGGCGAGGACCTTCTTCATCGCGGCCTTCTCGGCGGAGGTGACCCACAGGCCGTACTTCTTCTTCACCGCCACCTGGGTGGCGACATAGGTGCAGCGGTAGGCCTTGTCCGGCGGGAGCCAAGTGGCCGCGTCGCCGTCTCCCTTGCCGCGATTGGCGCTCGCGTCGACCGCGATGAGGTTGAGGGGATCGTTGGCCAGCGCTATGCGCTTGCCGGGGTCCCAGTACTTGGCGCCCTTCTGCCAGGCGTCCGAGAGGGCGACGACATGGTCGATGTCGACCAGGCTGCGGCCGCGCCGGTAGGTGATCTCCTTGCCGGAGTAGGGGTCGGGCTCCAGCAGGCCGTAGGAGACCTTGCAGGTGCCGCCGGTGAACTTCACGTCCTTCAGGTCGCGCTTGAGCATGTCGTCGCGGGTGTCGCAGGAGTTGGAGTCCGTGTCCGCCCAGGCGGTGCCGAAGCGCTCCCGGGAGTAACCGGTCTTGGGCGCACGCCCCTTGACGGGCAGTGTGCCGGCGGCGGTCAGGGCGGCGCCTGTGCCCCCGGTCCCCTCGGGCCCGGAGGCGCCCTTGCTCTGCCCGGGCTTGCAGCCAGCCACGGCGACCAGCACGACCGCCGCGGTGACCGCCCCACTCCTCAGACGCGACACGGTGCGCCCCCCTCTTGCTGCTCGCCCTGGTCCGCCCCGGGTGCGGGGCGGACCGATCCACCCCTACGGTAACTGCCCATCCGCTGCCATCAGATGGGCGACAAAGGGAGGATTCAGGGGCAAGCCGGGCGCCATTTGATGCATGTGGCGCCTTGCCGGAGAGCGCGGCGCACGCCCGCGTGCGCCCGCTCACACCCTGCTGTACCGGAGTCCGCCGGGTACGGCGCCTACGACCCCAGGACCGTGGTGAGGAACTCACCCACCCACGCCAGCAGTTCCCGGCCGACGAGCGGCTTGCCGCCGACCTTCGCGGTCTTCGGGCGCGGGACCAGCAGCTGGTGCGCGGCCGGCTTGATGACCGTGCCCGGGTAGAGCCGCTTGACGCGCAGTTCCTGAGACTCGCGCAGCTCCACCGGGGCGAAGCGGATGTTGGTGCCCTGCAGGACGATCTCGCCGACGCCGCACGCCCGCGCGAGCATCCGCAGGCCGGCCACCAGCAGCAGGTTCTCCACCGGCTCGGGCAACTTGCCGTAGCGGTCGGTGAGTTCCTCGCGGACGGCCTTGATGTCGTCCTCGGAGTTGGCGGAGGCGATGGCGCGGTACGCCTGCAGGCGCAGGCGCTCGCCGGGGGCGTAGTCGTGCGGGACGTGGGCGTCGACGGGCAGCTCGATCTTGACCTCGAGCGGCGGCTCCTCCTCGATCTCGCCGGTCTCCAGCTGGCGCCGGTAGTCGGCGACGGCCTCACCGACCATGCGGACGTACAGGTCGAAGCCGACGCCGGCGATGTGCCCGGACTGCTCGCCGCCGAGCAGGTTGCCGGCGCCGCGGATCTCCAGGTCCTTCATCGCCACGTACATGCCCGCGCCCATCTCCGTGTGCTGGGCGATGGTGGCCAGACGCTCGTGCGCCGTCTCGGTCAGCGGCTTCTCCGGCGGGTACAGGAAGTAGGCGTACCCGCGCTCGCGGCCACGGCCGACGCGGCCGCGCAGCTGGTGCAGCTGGGACAGGCCGAAGGTGTCGCCGCGCTCCACGATCAGGGTGTTGGCGTTGGAGATGTCGATGCCGGACTCGACGATCGTGGTCGACACCAGGACGTCGAACTTCTTCTCCCAGAAGTCGACGACCACCTGTTCCAGGGCCGTCTCGGACATCTGGCCGTGGGCGGTGGCGATGCGTGCCTCGGGGACGATCTCGCGCAGGCGCGCCGCCGCGCGGTCGATGGACTCGACCCGGTTGTGGATGTAGAAGACCTGGCCCTCGCGCAGCAGTTCGCGGCGGATGGCCGCGCCGATCTGCTTCTGCTCGTACGGTCCGACGAAGGTCAGCACCGGGTGCCGCTCCTCCGGGGGCGTGGTGATCGTGGACATCTCGCGGATGCCGGTGACCGCCATCTCCAGGGTGCGCGGGATCGGGGTGGCGGACATGGTCAGCACGTCGACGTTGGCCCGGAGCTTCTTCAGCTGTTCCTTGTGCTCGACACCGAAGCGCTGTTCCTCGTCGACGATGACCAGGCCCAGGTCCTTGAACTTCGTCTCGGAGGAGAAGAGGCGGTGGGTGCCGATGACGACGTCCACGGCGCCGTCGTTGAGGCCCTCCAGGACCGCCTTCGCCTCCGTGTCGGTCTGGAAGCGGGAGAGCGCCCGTACGTTCACCGGGAACTGCGAGTACCGCTCGGAGAACGTACCGAAGTGCTGCTGGACCAGCAGGGTCGTGGGCACGAGGACGGCGACCTGCTTGCCGTCCTGTACGGCCTTGAAGGCGGCGCGGACCGCGATCTCGGTCTTGCCGTAGCCGACGTCGCCGCAGATCAGGCGGTCCATGGGGACCGACTTCTCCATGTCCTCCTTGACCTCGGCGATGGTGGTGAGCTGGTCGGGGGTCTCCGCGTACGGGAAGGCGTCCTCCAGCTCGCGCTGCCAGGGGGTGTCCGCGCCGAAGGTGTGGCCGGGGGCGGCCATGCGGGCGCTGTAGAGCTTGATGAGGTCGGCGGCGATCTCCTTGACGGCCTTCTTCGCGCGCGCCTTGGTCTTCGTCCAGTCGGCGCCGCCGAGTCTGTGCAGGGTGGGGGCCTCGCCGCCGACGTACTTGGTGATCTGTTCCAGCTGGTCGGTGGGGATGTAGAGGCGGTCGCCGGGCTGGCCGCGCTTGGCGGGGGCGTACTCCACGACCAGGTACTCGCGGGTGGCGCCCTGCACGGTGCGCTGCACCATCTCGATGTAGCGGCCGACGCCGTGCTGTTCGTGGACGATGTAGTCGCCCGGCTCCAGGGTGAGCGGGTCGATGGTCTTGCGGCGGCGGGCCGGCATGCGGGCGCCGTCCTTGCCCGCGGCCTTCTGGCCGGTCAGGTCGGTCTCGGTGAGGACGGCGAGCCGGAGCGCCGGGTCCACGAAGCCGTAGTCGATGGAGCCGCAGGAGACGTGCACCAGGGCGGGGCTCAGCTCGGCGAGGTCGGCGTCGAGGCGGGCCGCGATGCCCTCGCCGCCGAGCACCTCGACGGTGCGGGCGGCCGGGCCGTGGGCCTCGGTGACGAAGACCGTGCGCCAGCCGTCGGCGAGCCAGCCCTTGGTGTCGGCGAGCGCCTTCGCGGTGTCGCCGCGGTAGGTCTCGGGAGCGTGCATGCCCAGCTTGAGGGTGTCGCCCGCCGCGTCGGCGGCATAGGGGTCCGTCAGTTCCTCGTCGACGGCGAAGGGCGAGACGGACCACCACATCATGTCCAGCTCGCGCGCGCGGTCGCGGACGTCGGCGATGGACCACAGGGAGGCCGCGCCCACGTCGATGGGCGCCTCGCCGCCGCCCGCGGTGGCCGCCCAGGACGCCTGCAGGAACTCCTGGGAGGTGGCGACGAGGTCGGCGGCGCGCGTGCGGACCCGCTCCGGGTCGCAGACCAGGGTCATCGCGCCCTTGGGCAGGACGTCGAGCAGCAGCTCCATGTCGTCCACCAGGACGGGCGCGAGGGATTCCATGCCCTCCACCGCGATGCCCTCGGCGATCCTGCCGAGCAGTTCGCCCAGCTCCGGGTGCTCTTCGGCGAGGGCACGCGCACGTGCGCGTACGTCGTCCGTGAGCAGCAGTTCGCGGCAGGGCGGGGCCCACAGGCCGTGCTCGGCGACTTCGAGGGAGCGCTGGTCGGCGACCTTGAAGTAACGGATCTCCTCGACGTCGTCGCCCCAGAACTCGATGCGCAGGGGGTGTTCCTCGGTGGGCGGGAACACGTCGAGGATGCCGCCGCGTACGGCGAACTCGCCGCGCTTCTCGACCAGCTCCACGCGCGCGTAGGCGGCGGCCGCGAGGGCTTCCACGATGGCGTTCAGGTCGGCGCTCTGCCCCGTCTTCAGGGACACCGGTTCCAGGTCGCCGAGGCCCTTGACCTGCGGCTGGAGCACGGAGCGCACGGGGGCTACGACCACGGAGACCGGGCCGGTCTCGGGGTCGTCCCGGCGCGGGTGGGCAAGGCGGCGCAGGACGGCGAGACGGCGGCCGACGGTGTCGCTGCGCGGGCTGAGGCGCTCGTGCGGGAGGGTCTCCCAGGAGGGGTACTCCACGACGCCCTCGGCGGGCAGCAGCGAGCGCAGGGCGGCGGCGAGGTCCTCGGCCTCCCTGCCGGTCGCCGTGACCGCGAGCACCGTGCGGGCGGCCTCGCGGGCGAGGGCGGCGACCGCGAAGGGGCGGGCGGCCGGGGGGCCGACGAGGTCGATGTGCATGCGGTTGCCGTCCGCGGCCGCGTCGATCGCTTCCGCGAGGGCGGGGTCCTTGGCGACGGCGTCGAGCAGACCGTGCAGGCTCATGGAGGAGGCTTTCCGTCCGGGTATGGGGCAACGCGAAGGGCCCGATGCGGGTGGCGACCGGGGGTGTCCAGCGTACGACGCTGTCGGCGCTGCCGTCGGAGCCTGTGGACAACCAGGGGGCCTCCGCCCCCTGGACCCCCGTACCTCCGCCCACCCACCGCCCGACTCGGTCGGCACAAAGGCTCCCCGAGGCCCCCGAGACTCCCCGAGGCCCCGCCTCGGTCGGCAGAAGGACGCCCCCACGAAGATCCGGACCGGGCGCCGGAAAGGCGGCCCACGAAGATCCGCCCCGGTCACCAGAAGGACGACCCGCACGAACATCCGCTCGGGTCCCCACAAGAACAGCCCGCACGAACGTCCGACCCGGTCACCACGAGAACAACCCACACGAAGACCCGCCCCAGTCCCCACAAGAACAGCCCACACGAACGTCCGACCCGGTCACCGGAATGGGCGACCCCGCGAAGATCCGGCCCGGTCTCCGCGGAAGAGTCCCTGCCCCCGTCCCCGTCCCCGTCCCCGGATCCGGACCGGTCGTGGTCCGGCCGGGGCGGCAGCAGTGTGCGGGCGGGCAAAGAACCCGGTGCCGGGAAGTCTTGGTGACTTCCCGGCACCGGGTCTTCCCCCGCAACCCCCGTATGCGGTGGTCTTCGGCCGGCTCCTGGTGCGCCGCTGCTACTCCGTCGCGATGGCGTTCAGGACGTTCATCCGGCCCGCCCGGAACGCCGGGACCAGGGCGGCGAACAGGCCCACGAAGGCCGAGCCGATGAAGACGGCGATGATCGTCGGCCAGGGGATGTCCAGGATCTTCAGCCCTTCCAGGGCGAGAAGCTTCTGGGCGGTCGCGCCCCAGCCCATGCCGAGGCCGAGGCCGAGCAGGGCGCCGAAGACGGCGATCACCACGGACTCCAGCCGGATCATGCGGCGCAGCTGGCGCCGGGAGAGTCCGATGGCCCGCATCAGGCCGATCTCCCGGGTCCGCTCGACCACGGAGAGGGCGAGCGTGTTCACCACACCGAGGACCGCGACGATGATCGCGAGCGCCAGCAGGCCGTAGATCATGTTCAGCAGCTGGCCGATCTGGTCCTTCAGCGCCTTCTTGTAGTCGGTCTGGTCGCGCACGGTGAGCTGCGGGTAGCGGTGCAGGGCCGACTTCAGTGCCTTGTAGGCGGCCGCCTGCTGCCCGTCCTTGGCGGTGGCGAAGACCATCTGGTCGAGCGGCATGCTGCCGGCGGGCACGTACTTGGCCAGCGTGGCGAGGGACGTGTACTTGGCGCCCTGGTCGATCACCTCGTCGCTGCTGGTGATCGCGCGGACCGTCAGGTGGGCGGTGGACCCTTCCCGGAACGCGACGGTGATCTTCGAGCCGAGGTGGATGCCGTGGGCCTTGGCGAACTTCTCGTGGACGGACATCGAGTCGGGCAGGTAGGCGTCCTTGAGGTTGCCGGCGACGGTCTTCTTTCGCAGGTCGGTCGCGTAGGTCGGGTCGGCCGCCGTGACGTCCGTGTCCTTGACCTTCTGACCGTCCGGGGTGATGAAATCGGCCTGGATCGGCCGGTACTCGGTGGCCCGCGCGACACCCGGGGTGCTCCTGATGAGCTTGACCTCCTGGGAGTTGATGAGCTGCTCGTTGTCCGGCTGGATGATGAAGTCCGTGCCGACGGTCTTGTCGAGCTGGTCGGTGGCCGAGGCGACCATGGAGGAGCCGACCACCGAGAGACAGGCCACCAGGGCGAGGCCGATCATCAGCGCGGCGCCGGTGGCGCCGGTGCGGCGCGGGTTGCGCAGCGCGTTGCGCTCGGCCATCCGTCCGACGGGGCCGAAGATCCGCAGGATGACCATGCCGAGGACGCGGACCAGGCCACCCGCGAGGAGCGGGCCGATGACGACGAAGCCGATCAGGGTCAGCACCACGCCGAGTCCCAGCGGGGCCGAGCCGTCCTTGGCCTTGTCGGCGGTGGCAGCCACGTACAGGCTGTACGTGCCGGCGCCGGTGAGGACCAGGCCGATCAGCGCCCGGATCAGGCCCGCCTTCGCGTCGGCCGGAACCCCGGCGTCGCGCAGGGCGGCCATCGGGGAGACCTTGCCGGCGCGCCGGGCGGGCAGGTAGGCGGCGAGGACGGTGACGATCACACCCAGCAGCAGGCCGACCGTGGGTGTCGTCCAGGCGACGGTCAGATCGTCGGTGGACAGGTGCATGCCCGTGGCGCCCATGAGCTTCATCAGGCCGACGGCGATGCCCACACCGGCGCCGACGCCCAGCACGGACCCGATGACACCGAGCAGCAGGGCCTCGACGAGTACGGACCGGTTGACCTGGCGGCGGGAGGAGCCGATGGCGCGCATCAGGCCGATCTCGCGGGTGCGCTGGGCGACCAGCATCGAGAAGGTGTTGACGATCAGGAAGACACCGACGAGGAGGGCGATCCCCGCGAAGCCGAGCATCGCGTACTTCATCACGTCCAGGAGGCTCTTGACGTCCTTCTGGTTGGCGTCGGCGACCTCCTTGGCGGTCTGCACCTTGTAGCCGTGGCCGAGCCGGGCGGTCACGTTCTTCTTCAGCTGCGCGTCGGTGACGCCCTTGGCGGCGGTGACGTTGACGTTGGTGTAGACGCCGGTGCGGCCGACCAGGGTCTGCTGGGCGGTCTTCGTGTCCAGGTAGAAGATCGCCGCGCCGGGGTTGGTGACGGTGAAGGTGGCGATGCCGGACACACGCGCGTGGTGCGTGCCCACGACGGTGATCACACCGATGTCGTCACCGAGCTTGATGTGGTGCTTGTCGGCGGTGTCCGCGTCGACCATGATCTGGCCGGAGCCCTTGGGCGCCGAACCCGAGGTGATCTTCATGGTGCGGGCGTCGTTGCCGTTCCAGCTGCCGACGATGGTCGGCGCACCGCTGCTGGGCGAGAGCTTGTCCAGGTGGTGGTCGACGACGGTCACCGAGGTCGAGAACACCGTGCCCTCGGCCTTCCTGACGCCCTGGGCGCCCCGGACCTCGCCGACCACGGAGGCCGGCATCACCGGCGGCCTGCCGGTGCGGGAGGTGGTCTGGCCGGTGTCGGAGGAGCCCTTGGCGGCGACCGTCACGTCCGAGGAGGTCGCCTGGAAGAGCTTGTCGAAGGTGGTGTTCATCGTGTCGGTGAACACGAGCGTGCCGCAGACGAAGGCGACCGACAGCAGCACCGCGACCGCCGAGAGGGCCATGCGGCCCTTGTGCGCGAAGAAGTTGCGCATCGAGGTCTTCAGGACGGTCATGACGTGCGCCCCCGGGCGTCGAAGTCCTTCATGCGGTCCAGGACCTGATCGGCCGTCGGCTGGTACATCTCGTCGACGATCCGGCCGTCGGCCAGGTACAGCACACGGTCCGCGTAGGAGGCGGCGACCGGGTCGTGGGTGACCATCACGATGGTCTGGCCCAGTTCGTCCACCGAACGGCGCAGGAAGCCCAGGACCTCGGCGCCCGCGCGCGAGTCGAGGTTTCCGGTCGGCTCGTCGCCGAAGATGATCTCCGGGCGGGCGGCGAGGGCGCGGGCCACGGCGACGCGCTGCTGCTGGCCGCCGGAGAGCTGGGTGGGCCGGTGCCTGAGCCGTCCGGCGAGGCCGACGGTCTCCACGACCCGGTCCAGCCACGCCTTGTCGGGCTTGCGGCCGGCGATGTCCATGGGGAGCGTGATGTTCTCCAGCGCGTTCAGGGTGGGCAGCAGGTTGAACGCCTGGAAGATGAAGCCGATCCGGTCCCGGCGCAGCTGGGTGAGTTTCTTGTCCTTCAGGCCGGTGATCTCGGTCTCGTCCAGGTAGATCTGACCGCCGGTCACGGTGTCGAGCCCGGCGAGGCAGTGCATCAGCGTGGACTTGCCGGACCCCGAGGGGCCCATGATCGCGGTGAACTGGCCGCGGGCGATGTCCACGTCGACGTGGTCCAGGGCGACGACGCGGGTCTCGCCGGACCCGTACGCCTTCACGACCTGCCGCGCCCGCGCGGCAACGGCCGTACGCCCTCCAGTGCCCCCGTGCCTGGGAATGGTCACAGCCGAAGTCACGGTATGTCTCCTATATCGGTTCGCAGATCGGTAGATGCGCCCGGGTGTCCGGTGCGTCGTTGTGGGTACGTCGGTGAGTCTCGCGTCCGGCGGGTGTGCCGCGCACTGGCGCGGAGCCCCCTCTTGTGCGGGGGTAAACCCCACCCCCGTCGGTGCGGTCAACCGCCCCACTCGGTGCGGTCCGCCGCCCCCCAGCGGCGTAAAGCCAGGTTAAGGACGGCACCTGCCCCGTCTCGTCCTCCGGACGTACGAACCCTCCCCGAGCCGTAGTACGGAGATACCCCTAGGGGTGGTCCACCGCCGGGTGGAGTCCATCTCGGGGTCGACTCCACCCTCCGGCCCAGCAAGGCTCCACCCTCCCGTCGCGTGAGGGTCAAGTGGGAAGCTGGTGCGGGGCCGATCGATGCAAGGGGAAGGAATCCCGTGGGGGGTACGAAGCCTGCGATACGCGACGCCGCCGCGCAGCACACCGCACCAAACCGACGCGGCGCCGTCGTCGCCGCCCTGATGCTCGCGATGGCGCTGGCGGCGCTCGACGCCACCATCGTCTCGACGGCCGTCCCGCAGATCGTCGGCGACCTCGGCGGCTTCTCCGTCTTCTCGTGGCTCTTCTCCGGCTATCTGCTCGCCGTCACCGTCACGCTCCCCGTCTACGGCAAGCTCTCCGACACCTTCGGCCGCAAGCCGGTGCTGATCGCCGGCGCGGGCCTCTTCCTGCTCGGTTCCCTGCTGTGCGCGCTCGCCTGGAACATGGGCGCGCTGATCGCCTTCCGCGTCGTGCAGGGCCTGGGCGGCGGCGCGCTCCAGGGCACGGTGCAGACACTCGCCGCCGACATCTACCCGCTGGAGGAGCGCCCCAAGATCACGTCCAAGTTGTCGACGGTGTGGGCGGTGTCGGCGATCGCGGGACCGGCGATCGGCGGCGTGCTCGCGGCCTACGCCGACTGGCGCTGGATCTTCCTGGTCAACCTGCCCATCGGCGCCCTGGCGCTGTGGCTGGTGGTGCGTCATCTGCACGAGCCGGCACGGGAGTTGCGCACCGGAGCACGCATCGACTGGGCGGGCGCGCTGGCGGTGTTCGCGTGCGGGGGCGTACTGCTGACGGCGCTGGTGCAGGGCGGGGTTGCGTGGCCGTGGTGGTCCGCGCCCTCCCTCGCGCTGTTCACCACGGGGCTCGCGCTCGTGGCGCTGGTGGTCGTCGTCGAGCGCCGGGCGGCCGAGCCGATCATCCCCGGCTGGGTGTGGCGCCGCCGCACCATCGCCGCGGTCAACCTGGCGCTCGGCGCGCTGGGCCTGCTGATGGTGGCTCCCACCGTCTTCCTGCCGACCTATGCGCAGGCGGTGCTGGGCCTGACTCCGGTCGCCGCCGGGTTCGTGCTCTCCGTCTGGACGCTGACCTGGCCCGTGTCGGCGGCGCTCAGCCAGCACGTGTACCGGCGGATCGGTTTCCGCAACACCGCGATGCTCGGCATCGGCGCGGCGGCGCTGATCCTGCTGGCGTTTCCGTTCCTGCCGTACCCGGGGGCGGCATGGCAGCCGACGCTGCTGATGACGCTCCTCGGGGCGGCGCTGGGACTGTTCCAGCTCCCGCTGCTCGTGGGCGTGCAGTCGACAGTGGGCTGGGCGGAACGCGGTACGACCACGGCGTCCGTCCTCTTCTGCCGCCAGACCGGCCAGACCATCGGCGCGGCCGTCTTCGGCGCGGTGGCCAACGGCGTCCTGGCCGCGCGCCTGGGCGGCGCCGGCGACCTGGACTCCGTCACGCGCGGGCTGGCCTCCGGTACGGCGCCCGAGGCCACGCGGCGCGCCGTCGCGGAGGCGGTGCACGCCGTGTACGCGGGGGCGTCCTGCGCGGCGGCGCTGGCGTTCCTGGTACTGCTGCTCCTCGCACCGCGCCGCTTCCCGGTCCTGAAGGACTGAGCGTCCTGAAGGGCTGAGCCCCGAGGAACCCGCCGGGCACCCTCCCCCCGCCTGCCGTCCACGCGCGCGGCGACATCGCGGAGGGCAGGACCGGCGGACGGCGGAGCACGCCGGCGAGGTCGGCGGAGGCCGGACCGAGGGGCTCCTCGCGGAGGCCGGAGCGAGGGGAGGAAGGCAGGCCGAAAAGAGTTCGCGCGGAGGTCGGACCAGGGGAGTCCGCGCGGAAGGCAGGCCGAGGGAGCGGTACGCGGCGATCGTCCTCCTTGCCCCGTCCGGCCGGGGTTCGTCACCGAAGGCGCCGCTCCCGTCGCCGAGGCACCGTTTCAAAGGTCTGAGTTAATCGGGGTAACACCCCAGGTCAGCACGTACCGGCACAGTAAGCGCGTACCGACTGGCCAGTTTGGTGAAAAGCTTCCGCGTTCCGGTTACGGGCGAGTAGCGTGCGTGGCTCGCACCCCCCAAACTCCCTGCGGTCCGCCGCCACGGACCCGAGCCACGCAAGGAGACCGGGATGTCCTACGAACCGTCCCCGTCGTACCCGTACCCACCGCGGCAGCCCAACCCGACGCACCCGTACCCGGCCCACCAGCCCGGGCCGCCGCACCTCACCTACCCCTGGCAGCCCCAGCAACCCGCCCCCGAACCGGCCCCGCGCCGCACCCCGCCCCCCGCCCTGGGCAACCACAGCGACCTGCGCATCCTGCGCTCGGCCTCCCGCTGGCAGCGCCGCGTGGCCGGGCTCACGGCGCTCGGCTACTTCAGCCTGTTCCTGGTCCTGTCGGCGTTCGCCCCCTCGTTCATGACGAGCCGTGCGGTGGACGGCCTGCCCACCGGACTGCTGCTCGCCCTGGCCCAGCTCCCCGTCACCTGGCTGGCGATAGCGCTCTACGAGCACACCGCCCGGCGCTACGTCGACCCGCTCGCGGACCGCATCCGCAGACTCGCCGAGGTGGACGCACGACGGGAGGCCGGCCGATGACGGGCTTCAGCGACTCCGCGCAGACGATGTCACTGGTCGCCTTCACCTCGGTGGCGACGATCACGCTGCTGCTGTGCGTGATGACCGGCCCGGACCGCGACGGCCTGGACGAGTTCTACACCGGCTACGGGTTCCTGTCGCCGATGCGCAACGGCCTGGCCATCGCCGGTGACTACATCTCCGCGGCGTCCGTACTGGGCACGGGCGGAGTGATCGCGCTGTGCGGCTACGACGGGATCGTGCTGGCGCTGAGCACGACCCTGTCGCTGATGCTGCTGATGTTCCTGCTGGCCGAACCGCTGCGCAACGCGGGCCGGTTCACGATGGGCGACGCGCTGGCCCGCCGCATGCCGGGCCGCGCGGTGCGGATGACGGCGTGCGCGGTGACGATCGCGGCACTGCTGCCGCTGATGCTCGTCCAGCTCGCGGGCGCCGGACAACTGCTGGCGTTCATCCTCGGCTTCTCCAACGACTCGCTGAAGACCGGATGCGTGGTCGGGCTGGGCCTGCTGATGATCAGCTACGCGGCGATCGGCGGGATGAAGGGCACCGCCCTGATCCAGATCCTGAAGATCGTGATGCTGCTGGGCTCCGGCGCCGTCGTCGCCGTCCTCATTCTGCGCCAGTTCGCCTGGGACCCCGGTGCGCTGTTCCACGCGGCCTCGCAGCGGAGCGGGGTCGGCGACGCCTTCCTGCACTCGGGCCTGGAGTTCGCGGGCGGAACCAATCCACGCCTGGACATGATCACCTCGGAGCTGACCGTCGTCCTGGGCGGCGCCTGTCTGCCGCACATCACCATGCGCACCTACACCGCCTCCAGCGCCCGTCAGGTGCGGCGCTCGATGTCCTGGGCGGTGTCGGCGGTCGCGCTGTTCGTGCTGGTGGTCACGGTGGTCGGCTTCGGCGCGACCGCACTGATCGGACGCGCGACGATCGCGGCCGCAGACCCGCAGGGCAACACGGCGTACCTGCTGGGGTCGAGGGCGGCCTTCGGCCCGGACGTGTCCACGGCGGAGACCCTGCTGTTCACGACGGTGACGACCGCGATCTTCCTGACCCTGCTGGCCTCGGTGGCCGGCATGATCCTGGCCTGCGCCAACTCCCTGGCCCACGACGTCTTCGCGGCCCGCGCCCCACAGATGCCGGCCCGCCGCGAGATGACCCTGGCCCGCGTCTCGGCGCTGGCCGTCGGCATCCCGGCGATCCTCCTGTCCACCCAGGTCCAGCACCGCAATCTGCAGCCCCTGGTGACGCTCTCCTTCTGCCTCGGCGCCTCCGCCATCGCCCCGGCCCTCGTCTACGGCCTCTTCTGGCGCCGCTACACCCGTGCGGGCCTGCTGTGGACCCTGATCGGCGGCACGCTGGCGGTGCTGGCGCTGATGCCGGGCACCAATCTGGTCTCCGGCTCACCGACCGCGCTGTTCCCGGACGCCGACTTCAACTGGTTCCCCTTCACGACCACGGGGCTCGTCACCATCCCGCTGGGCTTCGCCCTCGGCTGGGCGGGCACGGTCGTCTCGGGGCGCAGAAAGGCGGAGGAACAGCGCCGCCAGTACGAGGCGGTCGAGGGATGGATCCTCGCCGGGGCGGTGCGCAGAAGCGGCTGACACCCACGGTGCCGGCGAGGGGGCGTACGCCCGCGCGAGCGCATCCCACCGCTCCGCGGGCGCCCTCCCGGCCCCGTTCTCCACCGGCACGCTCCCGGCCTCGCTCCGCCGACGCCCTCCCGGCTCCACCGGCGCTCTCCACATGCTGCGTCCCCGGCTCTACTCCACCGGTGCCCTCCGGGTGTCCTCCCAGTCCGGCTCCACCGGTTCCGTCCCGCCGCCCTCCCAGTCCACCTCCACCGGCACCCTCCCGGTCAGGGTCATGAGGCTGCTGCGCACATGGTCCATCTGGGCCTGCACCTCGTCCCACGTCTCCCCGTGCTCGCGCAGCACCCGCTCCGTCTCCCGGGCGATCCGCTCCTCGCGCGCCCGCGCCTCCGCGAGCATCTCGTCGGCACGCGCGCGTGCCTCGCCCAGGCACCGGTCCTCGGAGTGCCGGGCATCGGCGAGCGTCTGCTCGGCCTCGGCAAGCTCGGCCTCGGCACGCGCGATCCGCTCCGTGCAGTGGACGTCGAGTGCGGCAAAACCCTCCTCCGCCTCGCGCTCCGCCTCGGCCAGTCGGCCGACGAACTCCTCCTGCTGCCCGGTCAGCATCACGGAGCAGCGCCGGCGCGTCTCCCGCAGATCGGCGAGCGCCTCGCTGCGCCCCTCCTTCACCTCGCGCCGGGTGGAGACACGGATGTGGTCCTCCTCGGCGCGCGCCGCGAGCAGCCGCTGCCGCGCAAACTCGTCCGCCTCGGCGCACAGGGCATCGGCGTACGCCTGCGCCTCGCTCCGCAGGCTCTCCGCGTACGCGCGCGCCTCGTCCGCCAGGCACTGCGCCTCCCGCCGTGCGCCCTCGCGGACCGCCGTCGCCTCCTCCTGCCCGAGCTGGAAGATCTGACGCGCACGCTCACCCAGCGTCTCGTACGTCTGCGGCGCGAGCCGGGCCACGACCTCCCGCAGCCGCAGGAGTTCCTCCTCCATCTGCCGCGCGAGCACCGTCAGCCGCGCGGCCCGTTCCCACGCGGCGTCCCGGTCGTCGAAGAGGGCGGTGGCGTACGCATCGACCTGGTCGGGACGGTAACCACGCCCACGCCCGGCCGTGAAGGCGAAGCCGAAGCCGTGGGGCGATACCGGTGCGCCGCTCATCCTGGAACCCCTCTCCACCGAACGGACCACGAGACGATGATTTCGCGCACATCTTGATGTACGGGGTGGAAAGGCTCATAACGCGACACTCCGGCCGGACGTCACGGCCGGTCGCGATCAGTACAGTCGTGCGCGCCGTACGCCCCGCGCGCGCCGTACGCGCCGTACCGGCCGTGCGTCCCGTGCAGCGGGCGCCGGGCCGGGCCGCGCGTGCTTCCGGCGACGGCGGTGGAGCGGCCCTAGACTCGACCCATCCGGGGGTCCCACCCAGGAGGACGCGATGTTGCGGCACACCCGACTGCCCGGCGAGTCCGCGGACTACCTCGCCGCCCGTGAAGAACTCCGCCTCGCCGAGATCGAGCTCATGCGCCACCGCGAGCAGGTGGCGGCCCGGCGCCGGGCACTGCCGCCGGGTCCGCCGGTCGACGACTACGTCTTCCTGGAGGGCCCCGCCGACCTCGACGCGGGCGACGCGCCGGCCCGCGAGGTCACCCTGAGCGAGCTGTTCACCGCCCCGGACCGGCCGCTGATCATCTATCACTTCATGTACGGCAAGCTCCAGAAGGAGGCCTGCCCCATGTGCACGATGTGGATCGACGGCTACAACGGCGTCGCCCGCCACATCGCCCAGAACGCCGACCTCGCCATCGCCGCCGCCGCCGACCTGCCCACCCTGCGCGCCCACGCCCGCAACCGCGGCTGGACCGGTCTGCGCCTGCTGAGCTGCGACGACAGCACCTTCAAGTACGACCTGGGCAGCGAGGACGAGAACGGCGAACAGGACTCGACCGTCTCGGTCTTCACCCGGGACGGCGACGGCACCGTCCGCCACTTCTACTCCATGCACCCGCGCATGGCCGAGGACATCGACCAGCGCGGCATCGACCTGCTCACCCCCGTCTGGCACCTGCTCGACCTGACCCCGGACGGCCGCGGCGAATGGTTCGCCGGACTGGACTACTGAGCAGCATCGCCGGAACGGCGGGACGCCGCAGACACCGCGCGGCACCACACCACACCGCCCGGCCGCACCGAGGCTACGGCGCCTGCCTCACAGCAGTCCGTCCCACAGCTGCTCCAGCAGCACCGACCACCAGCCCTCCGGCGAACCGAGCGCCGCCGGGTCCAGGGCGGCCAGCTGCGCCTGGAAGTCGACGGTCCAGCGGCCCGCCTGCTCCTGGTTCAGACCGAGCCGCAGCCGCCACATCCGGCCCAGCAGCGCGAGGCACCGCGCGAACTCCGGCAGCCCGGTGTTCACGAACTGCGGCGGCACCGGAGCACCACCTGGCCCGGCCTCCACCGGCACGGCCACGATGTTCGCCGTGCCGTACTGCACACACAGCGCCCTGCCGAAGTCGGTGCCCATGACGAGGTACGAGCCCGCGTCCGCGGCCGGCTGCACCCCGCGCTCGGCAGCCAGCTCCGCCAGCGTCGGCACCGGACGGCCCGGCTGGGCCTGCGCCCAGAAGAACGGGCCCAGATCCACCGGCAGGCCGGCCACCACCAGCGTGTGCGCCACGATCGGCGGCACACCCTGCCGCGACACCGCCTGCTGCTCGAACCGGAAGACCCCCGGCCCGAACGCCGCCGCCAGCTCCTGCGCGATCGCCTCCGGCGGGACGGGCGGCGCGGCCTGCACCGGCGGCAACGGCGCCCGCACCGGCGCCGGGCGGGCAGGCCCGTCCGCCACCTGGTGCAACTCGCCCTGGTGCGCCAGCAACTGCTGCATGCCCTGCTGCCGGCTCGCGTGATCCGTGCCGTACGGCGCGATGCTCGTGATCCGTGCCTGCGGCCACTGCTCCCGGATCATCCGCGCGCAGTACGCACCCGGCAGCTCGCACGACTCCAGCTCCGTGTGCAGCTCCAGCACCTGGTCCGGCGGCACGTTCATCGACCGCAGCTCATGGAAGATCTGCCACTCCGGGTGCGGCGTGCCCGGCGCGGAACGCCGGATCAGCTGCTGCTCCGAACCGTCCTGCGCGCGGTAGCGCAGCACGGCCTGGTACCCCGGACCCACCGTCGGCTGCGCCTGCGGCGGATAGCCGTACGACGGGTTCTGTCCCGGCAGCGGACCGCCCGGCGGCGCCATCGCACCCGGCGGCATCGGCTGCGGAGCACCCGCAGGCATGCCGGGAGCGCCCGGGGCGGGCGGCAAAGGCGCGCCCGGCCCGCCCACGGGGGGCGCGGCCAGCATGGTCTCCGCATGGTGCACGGCACCGTGCGGACCTCCGGAAGCACCGGGGCCGGCCGGGGGGTGCGGGGCGCCGGGGAAGCCCGGAGCCCCGGGAACGCCGGGCGCATGGGGCATGCCGGGAGCGCCCGGCGCTCCAGGAACACCAGGAACACCAGGAACACCAGGAGGCGTCGGCGCACCCGGAGCCTGTGGCGCGCCCGCTCCCAGCCGGCTGGGGTCGGCCAGCACCGTGGCCGCGTGGTGGACGTTGCCCGCAGGCGTGCCAGGAGCACCCGGCGCACCGGGCGGGTTGGGGGCACCCGGAGCCTGCGGCACCTGCGCACCCCCCGGCCCGGCGGGAGCACCCGGAACGCCCTGTCCCTCGGGCCCCTCGGGCCCGAGCGCGGACACGAGCTGCGTCGGCACGTACCCGCCCGCGGGCCCACCGGGCACCCCCGGCGCGGGGGGCGGCGCGGGATGCCCCGGACGCGCGCCCGGCGCACCAGGAACGCCCGGCGGAGGCGGAGGCGCACCCGCCCCACCGCGCGCCTTGCGCGGCGGCGGCGCGGCCTTGCTCGTCGCGGCGTCCGCGATGTCCCCGGCGTTCGGCGCGAGCGACCGCCCGGGACCGGCCGGAGGCTGCGGCGCGTGCGGGGCACCGCCCGGCGCCTGCGGATAGCCGTAACCGGGGGCGACCTGCGGGCCACCCGGCGCACCCGGACCCTGCGGGTAGCCGTACGTCGGCCCGGCCGGAGGCGGCGCAGGCGTGCTGCCCGCAGGGGGCGGCGTGCTGCCCGCAGGGGGCGGCGTGCTGCCCGGCGGAACGCCCGGCACACCGGGAGCCGCAGGGGGCGGGGGCTGGGCGCCGGGCGCCGCGGAGTAGACCGGCGCGCCCGGCGGAGGCGTGCCCGGGACCGCCGGACCCTGCGGGTAGCCGTACGACGGCGCACCCGGAGGCGGCGGAGGGGTACTGCCCGCAGACGGCGGAGGCGTACTGCTCGACGGAACGCCCGGGGCTCCCGGAGCCACCGGGGTGCCCGGCGCAGGCGTGCCGTACGGCGCTCCCGGCGGCGGGAAGTCCTGTGCAGCGGGCGGCGGGAAGTTCTGTGCTCCCGGTGGCGGGAAGTTCTGCGCCCCCGGCACGTTCTGGGCATCGAGCGCCGGTGCGACGGCCGTCGGGGGCAGGTGACTGCCCCCCGACATCAGTGCCGTCTTCGCATCCGGCGCCGCGGGCGGCCGCGGAACCGGGCCGTCCTGCTCACTCAACGGAGGCGCGAACACCGTCGCGGGCAACGGCACCGAGCGGTCCTCACCTGCGTCGGCGTTCGTGTCCGTACCGGCCCACGGCGTCGCCCCGTCAGGCACCTCCGGCGCACCGGGCGCCGCACCAGGCACGCTCGGTGCACCGGGCGCACCGGCTGCACCGGGCACGCCGGGCGCACCAGGCACACCCGCCGGGCCCGAAGCCGCGGCAGCAGCCGCGGCGCCCGGCACCCCAGGCACCCCGGCCTGCGTCTGGGCAAGCGCCCCGCCCCCGGCGGAACCCCCACCGGCAGCAGCCGCAACCGCACCAGCACCAGCACCAGCACCGAAACCAGAACCGGCACCCGCACCCGAGCCGGCACCCGAACCCGCACCCGTACCGGAATCAGCCCCGGCCGCAGCCGCAACCGCAGCGCCCGAGTCCTCCCCCGAACGCCGGTCCGGAAGACCCAGCTTGTCCGCCGCCTCCTGCAACCACTCCGGTGGACTCAGCAGGAACGACGTCTGGTTCAGGTCCACCCGCGCGGGAGGCGGCGCCGGCACCGCCTCCTCTGCCTCGTCCGCACGGCCGTACTCCTCCTCGTACCGGCGGATCACCTCACCCACCGGCAACGCCGGCCACAGCGTCGCCTCGCCACTGTCCCGGGCGATCACCAGCCGCTGCCCGCCCGCATCCGAACGCGGGCCCTCCGCACGGTCCTCGCCCCACACCACGAAGCCCAGCTCGAACTCCCGCACCCGCACCTCACGATGCTGGTACGCCGGGACGTCCCCGTTGATCCACTCCTCGGCGCGCTCCTGCGCCTGCGCAAACGTCACCATCGCCGAAGCTCACTCCCCCTCGGAAGAGACGGGAACGGCACGCGCGAAACCGCCGTCCACCATCAGGTTCGCCACCGTCTCCAACTCCGGCGGATTACCCGCGAGCCGCGACAGGAAGGCGTCGAAATCGTCACCGCACGGCAGCAGCAGCCGCTCCACCCGCGCGGCCGGCGGCCACGACGGATCCACGTCCCGCGCATCGTCGTACGCGCAGAACCACACCGACCCCAGCCGGTCGCCCTTCACCTTCACCGCGAGCAGACCGCCCTGCACGAAGCCGACGCACAGATAGTCCTTCGTCAGATGGTCGCGCAGACACTTGTTGACGTACACCAGGTCATTGACCGCCGCCTCCTCCCGCACCGTGAAGAACGGCTGGTCCAGCAGCAGCCCCAACTCGGCCACCAGCGCCGTGCCCACGGGCGCACAGCCGCCCGCCGCCTTCAGGAACGAGCGGTACGCGCCGGGCAGCCGGTACCCCAGCTCCTCCTCGACGCTCTGCACCTGCGACTCCGTCACCGCGACACCCGACTTCGGCAGCCCGAAGTGCGCCGGACGCGTCTCCTGCAACGGCCGCGTCCCCCGCTTGCCCTGGTCCACCCGAGCCGTCGCGATCCCACCGTGGTGCCGCAGCAACGCCTTCACCTCGACCGGAACCAGCTCCAGCCGCCGCGAACCCACGACGTGATGCCACGTCCAGCCGTGCGGCGTCGCCACATCCGCCACCGTGTCCCACAACTCGTGCCCCGACGCCGCGAGCGCCGCGTTCGCCGACACATAGTCCGTCAGCCGCAACTCGTCGACACCGAAACCCTCCGGCGGATCGGCGATCTCCGCCGCGGCACGCGCGTACGCCGAGAAATCCGGGTGACCACGCTCGTCGACCCGTACCCCTCTCGGGTGACGTGCCGCCCGGACCGGATCCGGGAAGTGCACGACCTGCCCGGCGTAGGCCGCGTTCGGCGGCACGGCCTGTCCCCCGGTCTGGCCGCTGGGCGGCGCCCCCAGCCCGAGCCGACCTGTCGTCATGGCGGTTGCCCCCTGCGGCGTTCTCTCTGGCCTGAACGGCGGTGTCGATCGCGGATGGCGACAGCCTATGCGGTACACGAACCCCGGTCACCGGCCCACCGCATCCACGGGCCCACCCGCCCCCGGATCCCGCCACCCACGGACCCCCCACAACCGTGACCAGCCGTCACCCCGCCGTGACAGCCCGCCCAAACCCGGGCGTGTCGCACCGCCCCAGCTTCCCGACCAGCCACGGCATTTGGCACTCTGTGTCCTTCGGGGGACGCCCGGGGAGGGGAAGGCGATCATGAATACCTTGCAGACCGGAGGTAACGACGTGCGGGCCGGCGATCCTCGCATCGGCTGGAGCGGCACAGATACTCCCCCCGCCCCCGCCCTCCTCCACCGCCGCGACGGCATCCTGCCCACCGTCGCCGCGGCCCTCTCCGTCCGCGGCGCCACCCTCACCGGCACCGCCGCCCGCGGCGACCAGCCGCCACCCCTGCACCCCCTCGTCCAGGACTTCCTCGACACCCTCACCAGCGGGCAGCGCGACCGCTTCACCGGCCGCTGCGCCGAAACCATCCTCATCTCCCGGCACATCGCCGCCGCCGACGCGGCCCGCTCCAAACGGTCCGCCCGCAAGCCCATGACCAACGGCGAAGCCCGCAAAACCCTCAAACAGGCGAAACTCACCGCCCGCCGTATACGCGAGGACGGCGACCCCCTCCACGGCAGCTTCGCCACCCCCTGCCGCGCCTGCACCGCCCTCAGCTCCCACTTCGGCGTCCGCATCGTCGACCCGGCCACCACCGGAGACTGAACCGCCGAACGAGAACCGACCACGAACCAGCACACCGACGACCCGTCGGCCCGACCACCACACCGACGACCGACCGGACCGGCCACCGCACCGACGACCGACCCGGTCACCGGACCGGCGACCGAACCCCGGCACCCGCCGACCCGCCCCGGCACCGCGCGGCACGACCCAGCAAGCACGACGATCGAAGGGCAGATGCACCCCGACCGCACCTCCACCACGCGCTTCCCCGTACCCGTCGACGCCGCCCTGCGCGCCGCCGGCTGGCAACCCGGACGCTGGGACATAAAGCAGGCGGAAATCTGGGCCGACACCCTGCGCGACCACACCTCACCCGCAGGACACCGGCACACCGTCTTCCCCGCCGCCGTCGAAGCATGGGCCGAATTCGGCGGCCTCCGCATCGCCCCCACCGGCCCCGGCCGCCAGATCGCCCCCGCCACCCTCCACCTCGACCCCCTCCACGGCCTCCACCTCGCCCGCACCCTCGGCGACCTCGGCCGCGCCCTCGCCACCGAGGTCTGCCCCCTCGGCGAGGAGACCGACACCGCCGCCCTCCTCGCCATCGACGCCCAGGGCCGCGTCTACACCCTCGACCACACCGGCGACTGGTACGTCGGCCCCGACATCGACCACGCCCTGGCCACCCTCGTCGTCGGCATGGAACCCGCCCGCCTCACCACCGGCTGATCCCACCGAGCCCCGGCACGCCGCAGAACACCACAGGTCGTCACGGGCCGCCACGGGCGCCACAGGCCTACGCCGCGGGAATCACCGCCGACACCCGGAAACCACCCGCATCCGTCGGCCCCGACACAAACACGCCACCCAGCCCCACGACCCGCTCCCGCATCCCCACCAGACCATTGCCACCCGACGGCAACCGCACCGCCGACGCGGACGCCGGCTCCGGCGGCGGCTCGTTCTCCACCTGCATCGCGATCTCCTCCCCCCGATGCGCCAGCCGCACATACGTCTTCGCACCCGCCGCATGCTTGTGGACGTTCGTCAACGCCTCCTGCACCACCCGGTACGCCGTCTGCTCCACCTCCGCCGCATACGAGCGCACCTCCCCCTGCACCGACAGATCCACCACCATCCCCGCCTCGGCCGACTGCCCCACCAGCTCCTCCAGCTCCGACAGACACGGCCCCTCGACACCGCCGTCCTCACCGGCCGCCCGCGACGCCGCCTCCGCAGCAGCCACCCCGACCGCCACCAACGGCGCCGAAGCCGCACGACCCCCCGCGCCCTCCCCCGCCCGCAGCACCCCGAGCATCTCCCGCAACTCGGTCAACGCCTGCCGCCCCATGTCCCCCACCAGCGCCGCGTTCCGCACCGCCTTCTCGGGATCCTTCCGTGCAACCGCCTGCAACGCAGCCGCATGCACCACCATCAGACTCACCCGGTGCGCGACCACGTCATGCATCTCCCGCGCGATCCGCGTCCGCTCCTCGTTCCGCGCCCACTCGGCCCGCTCCTCCGCACGCTCCGCCAGCAGCTGAAGCTCCCGCTCCAGACTGTCCGCACGCTCCCGCAGGCTCTCCATCAGCCGACGCCGCGCCCCCACGTACAACCCGAGCAGCAACGGCGGAGCCGTCAGCCCCAGCGACGTCGTGATCGAAGCAAACGGAACAAACCAGTCACCGAGGGTCAGATCCCCCCGCGCCATGTCCTGCCGCACCCGCACGAGCGTCACGATCATCGTGCCCAGCAACGACATCCCCGCCAGCGCCACGATGATCCGGCGCGGCAGCTCACACGTCGCCAGCGTGTACAGGCCCACGATGCCCATCAGGAAGCCCATCTGGGCCGGCGTGATCGCGATCGCGACCAGCACGACCGCGATCGGCCACTTCCTGCGCACCAGCAGCACCGAACCGGCGATCAGCCCGAACACGATCCCCACCGCCACCGGGATCCCCGCATCCCGGGCGAACGGAATCCCCTCCGCGCCGCACTCCACGGCCGACACCAGCGCGAGACTCCCGTCGAGCACCGCACTGCGCCACCTGGCCCACCACCACGGGCCGGTCAGGGCCCTGGCGTGCTCTTCCCCCGTCGTGGTCATGCCTCCAGCGTACGGGCGCGCACCACGGCATTTCCGGTGACTTTCGCCTACTGGCCTGGACCACACTCCGTAATCGAATGACGCCGGAACCCACAGGAATCCCTCGAACCGCTGAACCACACCCGTTCGACACCGGAACATCACATTCCGCCCGGACGCTATGCCTGTGACACATGTGCACGGCAAGAACGGCGGCAAGAACGGCAGGTACGAGGACTTCGAGGGGTTGCGCTAGCGAGCGGTGGCGTTACGGCACCCCGGAGGAATCGGCAGCCATCGCCCGGAAGGGCTCGAAGGACAAGCCTTGCGACCGGCGCGAGAACGTCACGCACAACCCCAAGACGGTCCGCAAGAACGTCGGTGAGACCTGTCGAGGGTGTCTGGTGATCAAAGTCCCGAAGGGAGCCGACTTGTACCGTCGCATCGAGGGCTGATGGTGCGGCATAGTAGGTGCCGCAGCCTCAACGGATTGATCAAATGTCCGTTTAGGTAACTTATGCCATCCCCTGTGGTGTAATCGGCAACACGGGTCACTTTGGATGATTTGTTCCAGGTTCGAGTCCTGGCAGGGGAGCAACAGCGCGCGAGACCCGACCCCGGGCCCTGACAGCACCGTCAGGGCCCGCACTCATATCCCCCCAACCCCACCCCGGTATCCTGCGGCTGTCACCCCCACCCATCCAGAGCCGAAGGGCAACTCAGTGAGCGCCATTCGCCCGGCAGCCGTCGTCGTTCTCGCAGCGGGTGAGGGCACCCGTATGAAGTCGGCCACACCGAAGGTCCTGCACCAGATCTGCGGCCGTTCCCTGGTCGGCCATGTGCTGGCCGCCGCCCGTGAGTTGGACCCCGCGAACCTGATCGTCGTCGTGGGTCACGCCCGTGAGCAGGTCGGTGAGCACCTGACCGAGATCGACCCGGCCGTGCGGACCGCCGTGCAGGCGCAGCAGAACGGGACCGGTCACGCCGTGCGGATGGGGCTGGAGGAGCTGGGCGGGGCCGTGGACGGGACCGTGGTCGTCGTGTGCGGGGACACGCCGCTGCTGACGGGCGCGACGCTGACGCAGCTGGCCGCCACCCATCACGCGGACGGCAATGCCGTGACCGTGCTGACGGCCGAGGTTCCGGACGCGACGGGTTACGGCCGTATCGTGCGCGACGGGGCGAGCGGTGCCGTGACGGCGATCGTGGAGCACAAGGACGCCACCGAGGTGCAGCGGGCGATCCGGGAGATCAACAGCGGGGTGTTCGCTTTCGACGGGCAGCTGCTGGCGGATGCGCTGAAGAAGGTGCGGACGGACAACAGTCAGGGTGAGGAGTACCTGACCGATGTTCTGGGGATTCTGCGGGAGGCCGGGCACCGGGTCGGGGCTTCGGTGGCCGGTGATCACCGGGAGATCGCCGGCATCAACAACCGTGTGCAGCTCGCCGAGGCGCGTCGGATCCTCAATGACCGGCTGCTGACGCGGGCGATGCTGGACGGTGTGACGGTCGTGGATCCGGCCAGCACGTGGGTCGATGTCACGGTGACGTTCGAGCAGGATGCGCTCGTGCACCCGAACACGCAGCTCACCGGTTCGACGCACCTGTGTGAGGGTGCGGAGGTCGGGCCGAACAGCCGGCTGAAGGACACTCGGGTGGGCGCGGGGGCGCGGGTGGACAACACGGTGTCGGACGGGGCGCGGATCGGTCCGCAGGCGTCGGTGGGGCCGTATGCGTATCTGCGGCCGGGTACTCGTCTTGGAGTGAAGTCCAAGATCGGCACGTATGTGGAGACGAAGAACGCGGCGATCGGTGAGGGGACGAAGGTTCCTCATCTGTCGTATGTGGGTGACGCGACGATCGGTGATTTCACGAACATCGGTGCGGCCAGTGTGTTTGTGAACTACGACGGTGAGAGCAAGCACCACACGACGGTCGGGTCGCACTGCAAGACGGGTTCGGACAACATGTTTGTGGCTCCTGTCACGGTCGGGGACGGTGCTTACACCGCTGCCGGGTCCGTGATCACGAAGGATGTGCCGCCGGGTTCGCTGGCCGTGGCCCGTGGTCAGCAGCGGAATATCGAGGGTTGGGTGGCCCGGAAGCGTCCTGGGAGTTCGGCTGCGAAGGCGGCCGAGGCGGCGTCGCGGCAGGGTGAGGCCGAGGGCTGACCGGAAACGGGTGCGTCAAAGTCGGCGTACCGTGATAAGTGCACATCCGCACGAGTGCATACCCGCACCCCTACCAGCTGATACGGCCTCTCATGCCCAGCCGAGAGGTCGCCTGAGCAGTCGGCTGGCTGAGAACCTCTGAGGAGACAGTGCTGTGACCGGGATCAAGACGACCGGCGAGAAGAAGTTGATGTTCTTCTCCGGCCGCGCCCACCCCGAGCTTGCCGAGGAGGTCGCCCAGCAGCTGGGTGTCGGGGTTGTCCCGACGAAGGCCTTCGACTTCGCGAACGGTGAGATCTACGTCCGTTACCAGGAGTCGGCGCGCGGTGCGGACTGCTTCGTGATCCAGAGCCACACGGCTCCGATCAACCAGTGGATCATGGAGCAGCTGATCATGATCGACGCGCTGAAGCGTGCGTCGGCGCGCTCCATCACGGTGATCGTGCCGTTCTACGGTTACGCGCGGCAGGACAAGAAGCACCGGGGTCGTGAACCGATTTCGGCGCGTCTGATCGCTGATCTGATGAAGACGGCGGGTGCGGACCGGCTTCTGACGGTCGACCTGCACACGGACCAGATCCAGGGCTTCTTCGACGGTCCGGTGGATCATCTGTTCGCGCTGCCGCTGTTGGCGGACTACGTGGGCGAGAAGGTGGATCGGGCCAAGCTGACGATCGTGTCGCCGGATGCGGGCCGGGTGCGGGTGGCGGACCGGTGGTGCGACCGGCTGGGGGCGCCGCTGGCGATCGTGCACAAGCGGCGTGACAAGGACGTGGCGAATCAGGTGACCGTCCACGAGGTCGTGGGTGAGGTCAAGGGCCGGGTGTGCGTGCTGGTCGATGACATGATCGACACGGGTGGCACGATCTGTGCCGCTGCGGACGCGCTGTTCGCGCACGGTGCGGAGGACGTCATCGTGACGGCGACGCACGGTGTGCTGTCGGGTCCGGCCGCGGACCGGCTGAAGAACTCGCGGGTGAGTGAGTTCGTGTTCACGAACACGCTGCCGACGCCGGGTGAGCTGAGTGCGGATCTGGACAAGATCACGGTGCTGTCGATCGCTCCGACGATTGCGAGTGCGGTGCGTGAGGTGTTCGAGGATGGGTCGGTGACCAGCCTCTTCGACGAGCAGTGAGGTTTCTGCACTAGTGCTCGCCGCTAGCGCTCACTGAAGATCCTTTTGGGTGCGGCCTCCCCTCCGAGTAGACTGCTGCAGTTGCTCGGCGAGGGAGGCCGTAGTCGTGTGTGCGACTGCGGCTGTCCGTTATCGACGCGCTCTTCGTAGCAGGCCGTTCGTGGCCGGGTGACCTCCCCACTCTCGACTCCGTTCGAGCGGGGGGACCCCCATCGTCATCATTGCGATTCCTACGAGGAGTGATCAGCATGTCCGAGGTGAAGCTCGCCGCCGAGACCCGCACCGAGTTCGGCAAGGGTGCCGCCCGCCGCATCCGCCGCGACAACAAGGTGCCCGTCGTTCTGTACGGCCACGGCTCCGACCCGCTGCACCTGACCCTGCCGGGCCACGACCTGCTGCTGGCGCTGCGTACGCCGAACGTCCTGATCTCCCTGGACATCGACGGCAAGACCAACGAGCTGGCGATCCCGAAGGCCGTGCAGCGCGACGCGGTCAAGGGCTTCCTGGAGCACGTCGACCTGCTGCTGGTCAAGCGTGGCGAGAAGGTCACGGTCGAGATTCCGGTGCACGCCGAGGGTGAGCTGGCCGCCGGCGGCAACCTGCTGGAGCACGTGCTGAACGCGCTTCCGGTCGAGGCCGAGGCCACGCACATCCCCGAGGCGCTCACCGTCTCCGTCGAGGGCCTGGAGGCCGGTGCCTCCGTCCTCGCCAAGGACATCAAGCTGCCGTCCGGTGTGACCCTGGCCGTCGAGGAGGACGCGGTCGTTCTGCAGGTTCTGCAGGCGCAGGCCGAGGAGGCCGCCGAGGGCGCGGGTGCCGAGGGTGGCGAAGAGGCTGCCGAGGCCTGAGGCTGCCCGACCGGCGGTTCGGCCGTGGCTGCCGTGACGGTGCTTTCCGGGCACCCGGCACTGTCGGCTGTGCCCACCCGTTCCGCCCTGCGGGACGACTGCCCACAGCGGTAGCACAGCGGTAGCAACGATTGGGCCGGACCGAGTGGTACAGCGGTCCGGCCGGACCGGAGTGGTACCAGCGATTCGGCTGCCACAGCGGAATCAGCCGCTGCTTCCCTTGGGGGAGCAGCGGCTGACGCGTATCAAGGAGACATGGACGTGACCACCCCCGCCAGCGCACCCTGGCTCATCGTCGGACTCGGGAATCCCGGGCCGGAGTACGCCATGAACCGGCACAACGTCGGGTTCATGGTGGTGGATCTGCTCGCGGAACGGATCGGGGGGAAGTTCAAGCGGGCGGGCAAGGCGCAGGCACAGGTGCTGGAGGGGCGGATCGGTCCGGTCGGGCCGGCGAACCGTCGGGTGATCCTGGCCAAGCCGATGTCGTTCATGAACCTGTCCGGCGGCCCGGTGAACGCGCTGCGGGACTTCTACAAGGTGCCGGTGGCGAACATCGTCGCGGTCCATGACGAGCTGGACATCGACTACGGGACGCTGCGGCTGAAGCTGGGCGGTGGCGACAACGGGCACAACGGTCTGAAGTCGATGACGAAGGCGATGGGCGCGGACTATCACCGGATGCGGTTCGGGATCGGCCGGCCACCGGGGCGGATGCAGGTCGCGGACTTCGTGCTGAAGGACTTCTCCTCGGCGGAGCGCAAGGAGCTGGACTATTTCGTGGACCGTGCGACGGACGCGGTGGAGTGTCTGGTGATCGAGGGGCTGGAGCGGGCGCAGAGCACGTACAACTCCTGAGGATGGAGGGGCGTCGTGCACGCCCTGGGGATACTCGGGCGCCGTAGGCCGCTTGAGGGTGCGCGAGGGTCGTAGGCCGCTTGACGGTGCGCGAGGGTCGTAGGCCGCTTGACGGTGCGCGAAGGTCGTAGGTCGCTTGAGGGTGCGCGGGGGCCCCACAACTCCTGACTTGTCCCGGCATGGCTCCCGGTGGAGTTGACCTGCCGTGTGGGTATGGCCAATGATCCCGGCCATGCCTGCCACTGCCGCCACCGCTCGCCAGGCCTCCGTGACCGCGTTGCGGTTCGGGCGGGTCGCATCGATGGGTGCGCTCGCCGCCCTGATCGTGTTCGCCGGGGTGTGGGGTTCCTGGGGAACCGCGCAGTACGTGATGCTGACGAAGGGCCGCGAGCGCGGCACGCTCCAGGTCACCCGGTGCGAGGGGGACACGTGTTCGGGGCGGTTCACGCCGGCGGCGAAGGGCGCGGCCGGGCGGGACCGGGCGGTCATCGACGATTCGGTGGCGGTGAAGAAGGGCCCGACGTACGACGTCGTTCTGAAGCCGGGTACCGGGGACGCGGTGCGGTCCGGGCCGGCGGGGATCCTGTACGCGTGGGTGCCGCTGGGCGGGGCGCTGTTGCTGGCCGCGGTGGTGGTCGCGGGCGGGATGCGGCTGACGCGGGCGGCGTGGGTGCTGGGCGGTTCGGGGGCCGCGCTGCTGACGGCGGCGTTCCTGGCCCTGCAGTGATGCGGCCCCGCGCCGCACGGTGACGCGGCCCCACGGTGACAGGGGTGTGCCCCCGGGTTCGTTCGAACCCGGGGGCACACCCCTGTGCGGGCGGAGTCGTCAGCCGGTGTTGCGCAGGCCGGCCGCCACTCCGTTGACGGTGAGGAGGAGGGCGCGGGACAGGAGCGGGTCGGGCTCGGCGTCCGCGGCCGCGGCGTCGCGCTGCCGCTTGAGCAGGGTGACCTGGAGGTAGGAGATCGGGTCCAGGTAGGCGTCGCGGACGGTGAAGGTCTGCCGCAGGTCGGGCTGGGCGGCGAGGAGCTCGTCCTCACCGGTGACCCGCAGGACTTCGCTGACGGTCAGCTCGTGTTCGGCCTTGATGGTGTCGAAGACGTGCTTGAGCTCGTCGGGGACGAGTGTGTCGACGTAGTGCTGGGCGATCCTGAGGTCGGTCTTGGCGAGGGTCATCTCGACGTTGGAGATGAAGTTGCGGAAGAAGTGCCACTGGTGGTGCATCTCGTTGAGGACGGTGTCCCCTTCCTGCCGCAGGCCCGCCTCGCGCAGGGCCTTGAGGCCGGAGCCGACGCCGAACCAGCCGGGGACGATCTGCCGGGACTGGGTCCAGCCGAACACCCACGGGATGGCGCGCAGGCCGTCCAGTCCGGCTCCGGAGTCGGGGCGGCGGGAGGGCCGGGAGCCGAGGTGGAGGTCGGCGAGCTGGTCGACGGGGGTGGAGGCGAAGAAGTAGGCGGGCAGGTCGGGGTCCTCGACCAGGCGGCGGTAGGCGGCGTGGGCGGCGTCGGAGACGACGTCCATGGCCGCGTCCCAGCGGGCGAGGGCCTCGTCGGACTGGCGGGGGGCGGTGTGCAGGGCGGAGGCCTGCAGGGTGGCCGCGACGGTCAGTTCCAGGTTCTCCCGGGCGAGGGAGGGGATGAGGTACTTGTCGGAGATGACCTCGCCCTGTTCGGTGACCTTGATCTCGCCCTCCAGGGTGCCCCAGGGCTGGGCGAGGATGGCGTCGTGGGAGGGGCCGCCGCCGCGGCCGACGGTGCCGCCGCGGCCGTGGAAGAGGCGCAGGCGTACGCCGTAGCGGTGGGCGACGTCGCGCAGTCGGCGCTGGGCGCGGTGGATCTCCCACTGGCTGGTGGTGATGCCGCCGAACTTGGAGGAGTCGGAGTAGCCGAGCATGACTTCCTGGACGTCGCCGCGCAGCGCGACCAGGCGCCGGTAGGACGGGTCGGAGAGCATGTCCTCGAGGATGGTGTCGGCGGCGCGCAGCTCGTCGGTGGTCTCCAGGAGGGGGACGATGCCGATCTTCGCCCAGCCGGCGTGCAGGTCGACGAGTCCGGCCTCGCGGGCGAGGACGGCGGCGGCGAAGACGTCGTCGGCGCCCTGGCACATGGAGATGATGTAGGACTCGACGACCTCGGGGCCGAAGACTTCGAGGGCACGCTTGACGGTCTCGAAGACGCCGAGGGTCTTGGCGCCGGCCGCGTCGACGGGGGCGGGGGTGGGGGCGAGCGGGCGGCGGGAGCGCAGTTCCTTGGCGAGGAGCTTGGCCCGGTATTCGCGGGGCATGTCGGCGTAGCGCCAGGATTCCTCGCCGAGGCGGTCGAAGAGCTGGCCGAGGGCGTGGTGGTGGGCGTCGGCGTGTTCGCGGACGTCCATGGTGGCGAGCTGGAGGCCGAAGGCGGCGAGGGTGCGGATGGTGCGGCTCATGCGGCCGTCGGCGAAGAGGGCGCCGCGGTGTTCGCGCAGGGAGGTCTGGATGAGCCTGAGGTCGGTGAGCAGTTCGCCGGTGCCGAGGTAGTCGCGGCCGACCTCGTGCGGGGTGCCCTTGGCGAGGCGCTGCTTGGTGTTCTCCAGCTTCTGCCGGATGCAGGTGGCCTTGAGGCGGTAGGGCTCTTCGGCGTTGAGGCGCTTGTAGCGGGGGCTGATCTCGGGCAGCTGCTCCAGGTCGGCGTTCAGGGACTGGAGGAGTTCCTCGGTGGCGCCGGCGTAGCGGATGGAGTTGGAGAGCAGGCCGCGCAGTTCGTCGATCATCTCCAGGGCGTCGTTGATGCCGTGTTCGTGCTGGAGGATGAGGACGTCCCAGGTGACCTGGGGGGTGACGTTGGGGTTGCCGTCGCGGTCGCCGCCGATCCAGGTGCCGAAGGTGAGGGGGCGGGTGGTGTCGGGGAGCTTGACGCCGACGCGTTCCAGTTCGGCGGTGAGGTCCTCCAGGACGTCGCCGACGGCGTCGGCGTGCAGCTCGTCGAGGTAGTAGATGGCGTTGCGGGCCTCGTCGGCGGGCTCGGGGCGTACGACGCGCAGTTCGTCGGTCTGCCAGACGAGGTCGATGTTCTCGGCGAGGCGGACGTCGTGGCGGCGGCGGTCGGAGTCGAGGACGGGGGTGTCCAGGAGCGCGGCGATGCGCCGGAGCTTGTTGAGGACGGAACGGCGCGCGGCCTCGGTGGGGTGTGCCGTGAACACCGGACGAACGTTGAGGTGCTCGACGGCCTGCCTCAGGTGTTCGGGGTCGGCGTCCTTGAGGCGGTCGGCGGTGCGGGCGAGCAGGCCGCCTTCGGCTGCGCGCCTGGCGCGCAGCTCGCGGCCGCGGTGCACCTGCTCGGTGACGTTGGCCAGGTGGAAGTAGGTGGAGAAGGCGCGGACCAGCTTGGCGGCGGTCTGCAGCTCGGTGCCCCGCAGCAGCTCGGCGGCGGCCTCGCCGTCCTCCCGGGTGAGGCGGCGGACCTTTTCGACCAGGTCGAGGAGTTCGTGGCCCTCCTGCCGTACAAGGGTCTCGCCCAGGAGGTCACCCAGTCGCCTGATGTTGGCGCGCAGTTCGCTGCTGGTCGTGATGGTCTGGTCGTCGGCACTGCTCACAGGTGCGGCTCCTTGCAGTGTTGAAGCTCGTCTGGGAGGGAACCCGGGCATCGATCCACCACGCGGCGGGTGCCGCATACGGGCCGGATGGTCCGGGAAGGATTCAGAGCGGACCGCGCTGTCCGACCGACTTCCAGGATAGGTGTCCACTCGGACGCGCAGGTTCTCGGGCTCTTGCCGCCGGGCGATGCGCTGCCATACTTACGACGCCGTAGGTTACGGAACCGTAGGAAGGTTCCGTTCCTGTCCCGTCCGGTCCGCGGGCACCACGGCAGCTGCTTCCACCCTCGAACCCCACAGGGGACGCGCATGACCTCAAGTTCCGATGTGATCGAAGAAGCCCGTCAGGCCACCGACACGACCACCCCCTCCGCCACGCTGGGCGGCGAGCAGAAGCGTTCGATCGAGCAGATCACGCTGCTCCTGTTCATCCTGGTGCCGTTCGCGGCACTTGTGGCGGCTGTGCCGCTGGCCTGGGGCTGGGGGGTGAGCTGGCTCGATCTGGGCCTGCTGGTGTTCTTCTACTACCTGGGGTGCCACGGCATCACGATCGGTTTCCACCGGTATTTCACTCATGGTTCGTTCAAGGCCAAGCGGCCCCTGCGGATCGCGTTGGCGATCATGGGTTCGATGGCCGTCGAGGGCCCCCTGGTGCGCTGGGTGGCCGATCACCGCAAGCATCACAAGTTCTCCGACGCCGAGGGTGACCCGCATTCGCCGTGGCGGTTCGGGGAGACGGTTCCCGCGCTGATCAAGGGCTTGTGGTGGGCGCACATCGGCTGGCTGTTCGACGAGGAGCAGACCTCGCAGGAGAAGTACGCGCCGGACCTGGTCAGGGACGGTGCCATCCGTGCGGTCTCCCGTCAGTTCGTGCTGTGGACGGCCGTGTCCCTGCTGCTGCCTCCGCTGATCGGCGGGCTGGTGACGATGTCCTGGACGGGTGCGTTCACCGCACTCTTCTGGGGGTCACTCGTGCGAGTGGCGTTGCTGCACCATGTGACGTGGTCGATCAACTCGATCTGTCATGCGGTGGGCAAGCGGCCGTTCAAGTCGCGGGACCGTTCGGGCAACGTGTGGTGGCTGGCGGTGCTGTCGTGCGGGGAGTCCTGGCACAACCTGCACCATGCCGACCCGACCTCCGCGCGCCACGGTGTGATGCGCGGCCAGATCGATTCCTCCGCGCGGATCATCCGCTGGTTCGAGCTGCTGGGCTGGGCGTACGACGTGCGCTGGCCGTCACGCTCACGTATCGATTCGCGGCGCAATACCGGGGATGGCGGCTCTCGGCGCCGGAAGGAGACCGTTGAGGCGGCATGATTGACGCCGTGGCGACCGACTCCAGCACCCCCAGTACCGACAAGCCGCGGCGAGCGCGCCGGACCCGTATGACGGGTGCCGAGCGCAGGCAGCAGCTGCTGGAGATCGGTCGCACCCTCTTTGCGGCGAAGGGTTTCGAGGGCACGTCGGTGGAGGAGATCGCGGCGAAGGCCGGGGTGTCCAAGCCGGTGGTGTACGAGCACTTCGGCGGCAAGGAGGGGCTGTACGCGGTGGTGGTGGACCGCGAGATGCGCCGTCTGCTGGACATGGTCACCGGTTCCCTCACGGCGGGCCACCCGCGTGAACTGTGCGAGCAGGCCGCTTTCGCTCTTCTGGACTACATCGAGGAGTACACGGACGGTTTCCGCATTCTGGTGCGTGACTCCCCCATTCCGCAGTCCACGGGTTCCTTCGCGTCGCTGATCTCGGACATCGCCACCCAGGTGGAGGACATCCTGGGCCGTGAGTTCAAGTCCCGCGGTTTTGATCCCAAGCTCGCGCCGCTGTATGCGCAGGCCCTGGTCGGCATGGTGGCGCTGACGGGGCAGTGGTGGCTGGACGTGCGCCGTCCGAAGAAGGCGGAGGTCGCGGCCCATCTGGTGAACCTGGCCTGGCACGGCCTGGACGGGCTGGAGCCGAAGCCGCGGTTGATAGGTCACCGGAAGAGCTGAATCAGTAGCGCACTAGATTAACCTTGTGCAACCATTACTGCATGAGCGAGATCACGATCAGCGCAGCCCGGGCCCAGCTCGGCGACCTGGTCCGCCGGGCCGCCCACAGCCGCGAGACCATCGCCCTCACGGACCACGGCCACGTGGCCGCGCTGCTCGTGTCCCCACAGGTGATAGAGGACCTCGAAGACGCCCTGGCCGTTGCCGACTACCGGCGGCGCAAGGCCGAGGGAGAGCTGGGCGAGGGCATCCCGCACGAAGAGGTGGGGCGCATGCTGGGGCTTCGCCCGTGACCTACCGCATCACCTGGGAACCGGAGGCCACGAACGCGGCCGTGCGGTTCCTGAAGGACGACCCGGGAGGGCTCGCCGCCGTCTACGAAGCCGTCGACGCGCTCGCCGAGCAGCCCCGCCCGCTCAACTCCACCGCCTACGGGCCGGACATCCGCCGCCTCCGCGTCGGCGACTACCGCGTCCTGTACGTCATCGACGACGCCGTCATCCGCGTCCTCGTCACCCATCTGGGCCGCACCCCCTGATCACTGCCCCGTACGGGCCACGGCGAACAGGCGCCGGAAGGGCAGGACCGTGCCGTGGGGTGCGCGCGGGTAGGCGTCGCGGAGCAGGTCCCGGTACTCGGTGACGAAGGCGTCGCGGGCCTCGGGGTCGTCGGCGAGGGCGGTCAGGGCGGGGCGCAGGCCGGTGCCCTTGACCCAGTCGAGGACCGGGTCCTCGCCGGTGAGGACGTGGAAGTAGGTCGTCTGCCAGACGTCCGTGGCGCAGCCGAGGCGGGCGAGGCGGTCCAGGTAGGTGCCGGGGGTGTGGACGGAGTCCGTGCGGCGCAGGACGTCGGCGAGGCGGGTCTTCCAGCGGGGTGTGGCGGCGAGGTCGCGCATCAGGGCGTGCAGCGGGGCGTCGGTGTTGTCGGGGACCTGGAGGGCGAGGGTGCCGCCGGGTTTCAGGGCGGCGGTCCAGTCGGCGAAGCGGTCGAGGTGTCCCGGTACCCACTGGAGGGTGGCGTTGGAGACGATCAGGTCGCAGGGCTCCTCGGGCGTCCAGGTGCGGGCGTCGGCAGGGGCGAAGTCGAGGCGGCCGCCGCCGGCGGTGGTGCCCTCGTGGTCGACGTGGGCCTGGTCGAGCATCTCGGGCGAGTTGTCGTAGCCGGTGATGTGCGCGGTGGGCCAGCGGTCGGCGAGCAGGGCGGTGACGTTGCCGGGGCCGCAGCCGAGGTCGGCGATACGGGGTCGCTCGTTAGGGAGGGCGGGGATGCGGGCGAGCAGGTCGGTGAAGGGGCGGGCGCGGTGGCCGGCGTGGCGGAGGTACTGGGCGGGGTCCCAGGTGGGCGTCGTCATGTGCTCCACTGTCCGCCCCGCATATCTTGATGTCAAGAGACTTGAGATCAAGAGACTTCATGTCGACACAACCACTACACTGATCTCCATGGAGGACGAGGTCGATCGGCTGGTCGCAGCGTGGCGCCGGGAGCGTCCGGACCTCGATGTGGAGCCGCTGGAGGTGCTCAGCCGGGTGAGCAGGCTGGCCCGGCACCTGGACCGCGCACGCCGGCTCGCCTTTTCCGAGCACCAGCTGGAGCCCTGGGAGTTCGACGTGCTGACCGCGCTCAGGCGCGCGGGCACGCCGTACCAGCTCTCCCCCGGGCAGCTGCTGACGCAGACCCTGGTCACCTCGGGCACGATGACCAATCGGATCGACCGGCTCGCGAAGAAGGGCCTGGTCGAGCGGCTGCCCGACCCGAGCGACCGGCGCGGCGTGCTGGTCCGGCTCACCGACACGGGCCGCGACCGTGCGGACCAGGCGCTGGCGGGCCTGCTGGAGCAGGAGCGGGCGATCCTCGCCGAGCTGTCGCGCACCCAGCGCGCCGAACTGGCCGGGCTGCTACGCCAGTTGACCGCCCCGTTCGACAACATCCCCGGTTAGGGACCTGCCGGGCGGCTCCTGCCGAAGACGCGGTGGGCGGATCAGGCGCTGTTCGTCTCCTCCGGCACGACCCGCCCGGCAGGCCCCAGATCGACCGGTCCCACGCCCGCCCGCCGCGCGAGCGCCACGGCGGCCAGCGTCGAGTGGACGCCCAGCTTGCCGAGGACGTTCTGCATATGGGTGCGCACGGTGTGCGGGGAGAGGAACAGCCGTTCGGCGACGGCCTTGCGGCCGAGGCCCGCGACCATGCAGCGCAGCACCTCCCGCTCGCGCGGGGTCAGCGACTCCACCAGCCGCTCGCTCTCGGTGCGGTGCTTGCGCGCCGCCGTCAGCTCCTTGAGGACGCCGGTGAGCAGCGCGGGCGGCAGATGGGTCTCGTCGCGCAGCACCCCGCGTATCACCGCCAGCAGCCGGGACAGCGAGCAGTCCTTGGCGACCCAGCCGGAGGCGCCGGCCTGCAGCGCGAGAGCCGCGCGCCGTGGGTCGTCCTTCTCGGCGAGGACCACGGTGCGTACCGCCGGCTGCGCCGAGCGGACGCCCGCGACCAGCGAGATGCCGTCGACCAGGCCGTCCTCGTCGCCGTCCTGCACGGACACGGCCGGGCGTATGCCGGTCAGGTTGGCGCCCAGGTCGGCGTCGACCAGAAGGACGTCGTAACGGCGGCCCTCGGTGGCCGCGCGCTCCAGGCAGCGCAGCGCGGCCGGGCCGCTGCCCGCGGCGGAGACGTCGACGTCGGGCTCGGCCGCCAGGGCGGCCGCGAGCGACTCGGCGAAGATGCGGTGGTCGTCGACGACCAGGACTCGGATACGAACCACGAAACCCCCATTCCCCGGGCTCCGCACGGAGCAGGGGATAGCCAAGGTCCGGAGAACGGCGACTCGCGCGGGCACGACACCTGCGGAAGGAATGCCGACCGGACGGCCGCCGCCGCCTCGGAAAGTGCTACCCCCACCACAGGCGCCGTACCCGCCTGTCTCGCCCCCTGATCAGCACCGGCCCCCACCGGTGCTGTTCATCAGAGTACGGACGGGAGCAGTGAGCGGAAGTCGATTTGCAGAACTGGCCGTCCGGCACGTTTATGGTGTGCCGCATGTTTCGTATTGAGGCAGAAGTCGACAAAGGGCGACGCGATCTGCTCCGCGGCCGGCTGCGGGACACCAACACGGCCGCGTCGCCGGTGCTGGCGGCCCTGCGCGGCACACCCGGCGAACGCGAAGTGCCCCTGCACGTCTGGGCCATGGACGGCTCCGGCGACCTGGCCGGCGGCCTGGTCGGGCACACCTGGACGACCTGGCTGCACATCACCTATCTGTGGGTCGACGCCCGTCACCGTGGCGCGGGCCTCGGCTCCCGCCTCCTCGCCGAGGCGGAGCGCGTCGCCCGTGCCGACCGCGGCTGCGTCTCGGCACGCCTGGAGACCTGGGACTTCCAGGCGCCGGAGTTCTACCGGAGGCAGGGCTACGACGTGGTGTGCGTGATCCCCGACTACCCGCCGGGGATCACGGAGTTCACGCTGACGAAGCGGCTGGGCTGACGGGCAGGTTCAGCCGGCCCGCCGTGCCCCCGCCGAAGGCACCGCCTCGAACACCCGCGGGGCCGTGAAGCCGGCCGCGGCGAAGGACTCCTCGACCGCCTTGGTGAGCGTGTCGACGTCGGTGGCCTCCGAAAGGACGATCGCCGAGCCGCCGAAGCCGCCGCCGGTCATCCGTGCGCCGAGCGCGCCGTTCGCCAGCGCGGTGTCCACGACCAGGTCCAGCTCCGGGCAGGAGATGCGGAAGTCGTCGCGCAGGGAGGCGTGGCCCTCGGTGAGGACCGGGCCGATGGCCCGGGTCTCCCCGGCGCGCAGGAGGTCCACGACCCGCTCCGCCCGCTGGTCCTCGGTGACGACGTGCCGCACCAGGCGGACGACCTCCTCCTCGTCGCCGAGGCGGGCAAGGGCCGCGTCCAGGTCGGCGTAGGCGATGTCGCGCAGGGCGTCGACGCCGAGCAGGGCGGCGCCCTTCTCGCAGCCGGCCCGGCGCTTGCCGTACTCGCCGCCGCTGTGGGCGTGCTTGACCTGTGTGTCGACCACCAGCAGGCGCAGTCCCTCGGCCGCCAGGTCGAAGGGGATCTGCTGCTGGGACAGGTCGCGGGTGTCGAGGAAGAGCGCGTGCCCCTCCTCGCAGCAGGCCGAGGCCGTCTGGTCCATGATCCCGGTGGGCGCGCCGACGTAGACGTTCTCGGCGCGCTGGCACAGGCGGGCCAGTTGCCAGCGCTGCAGGCCGAGGTCGTACAGGTCGTTCAGCGCGAGGGCGATCACGACCTCCAGGGCCGCGGAGGAGGACAGGCCCGCACCGGTGGGGACCGTGGAGGCGAGGTGGACGTCGGCGCCGGTGACCGGGTGCCCGGCCTCGCGCAGGGCCCAGACCACGCCGGCCGGGTACGCCGTCCAGTTCTCGTCGCTCTGCGGGGCGAGAGCGTCCAGGGGCAGTTCCACGACCGGGCCCTCGACGTCCGCCGAGTGCAGGCGCAGGATGCCGTCGGTGCGGCGGGAGACGGCCGCCGTCGCGCGGTGCGGCAGCGCGAAGGGCATCACGAAGCCGTCGTTGTAGTCGGTGTGCTCGCCGATCAGGTTGACCCGGCCCGGCGCCGCCCACACTCCCTCCGGCCCGGCCCCGTACAGCTCGGCGAAGCGCTCCCGGACCTGCTCTGCCCTCACTAGTGCTCCTTTGCGATGCGCCGCGTGAACTCCCACGCGTCCGCGACGATCCCCGCGAGGTCCGCGCGGGACGGGTTCCAGCCCAGCTTCTCGCGGGCCGTGTCCGCCGAGGCGACCAGCACCGCCGGGTCGCCGCCGCGGCGCGGGGCGACGACCTCGGGGATCGGGTGCCCGGTGACCTTGCGGACGGTCTCGACGACCTCGCGGACGGAGAAGCCGCTGCCGTTGCCGAGGTTGCAGATCAGGTGCTCGCCGGGCTGTGCGGCCGTCAGGGCCAGCAGGTGGGCCTCGGCCAGGTCGGCGACGTGGATGTAGTCGCGGACGCAGGTGCCGTCCGGGGTCGGGTAGTCGTCGCCGTAGACGGAGATCGCGTCGCGGCGGCCCTGGGCGACCTGGAGGACGAGCGGGATGAGGTGCGACTCGGGGTCGTGGCGCTCGCCGTAGGCCCCGTACGCGCCGGCCACGTTGAAGTAGCGCAGGGACACCGCGGCCAGGCCGTGGGCGTTCGCCTCGCTGGTGATCATGTGGTCGACGGCGAGCTTGCTGGCGCCGTAGGGGTTGGTGGGCCTGGTCGGGGCGCTCTCCACGATCGGGACCTGCTCCGGCTCGCCGTAGGTGGCCGCGGTGGAGGAGAAGACCAGCGTGCGCACGCCCGCCTCGCGCATCGCGCCGAGCAGGGCCATGGTGCCGGCCACGTTGTTGTCCCAGTACTTCTCCGGCTTCACCACCGACTCGCCGACCTGCGAGGACGCGGCGAAGTGCAGCACGCCGTCGTAGGAGGGGTCGAGCCACTTCGCGGCGTCGCGGATGTCGCCCTCGACGAAGGCGGCACCGGCGGGCACGCCCGATCGAAAGCCGGTGGAGAGGTTGTCGAGGACGGTGACCTCGTGGCCGGCCTCCAGCAGATGCTGTGCCACGACACTGCCGACGTAACCCGCGCCACCCGTCACCAGGTACTTCATGAACTCGCTACCTCTCGCAGTCGCTCGGCCGCGCGCTCCGGCGGCACGTCGTTGATGAACACACTCATGCCGGACTCGGAACCCGCGAGAAACTTCAGCTTGCCAACAGTGCGGCGGATGGTGAAGAGCTCGAGGTGGAGCGCGAAGTCGTCCCGTGTCACACCGTCGAACCCCGTCAGCGCGCCGAACGGGGCCTGGTGCCAGGCCGCGATGTACGGCGTCGGCGGCTCGTCCACCGGGTCCTCCCCTCCGTCCCCTCCGTCGAAGATCCGGTCGAAGCGCCTCAAGAGTTCCAGATAGACCTGGGGGAATTCTGTGCGTGCCGCCTCGTCGAGCGCGAGCAGATCGGGCACGCGGCGCTTCGGGTACAGGTGGACCTCGTAGGGCCAGTGCGCCGCGTAGGGCACGAAGGCCGCCCAGTGTTCACCCTCAAGGACGACCCGCTGCCCGGCGAGTTCCCGCTCCAGGAGGGCGTCGAACAGGTTCTGTCCGCCGCTCGCCTCCCGGTGGTCGGCGAGCGAGCGGAGCATCAGCGCGGTGCGGGGCGTGGTGAAGGGGTAGGCGTAGATCTGACCGTGCGGGTGACCGAGCGTTACGCCGATCTCCTCACCCCGGTTCTCGAAACAGAACACCTGCTCGACGGAGGGCAGGTGCGACAGCTCCGAGGTGCGGTCCGTCCAGGCGTCCAGCACCAGGCGTGCCTGCTCGGCGGTGAGGTCGGCGAAGGAGGCGTCGTGGTCGGAGGTGAAGCAGACCACCTCGCAGCGCCCGGAGTCGCCGGCGAGCGAGGGGAAGCGGTTCTCGAAGACGACGACGTCGTAGGAGGAGTCCGGGATCTCGCTGAGCCGCTCGCCCCGGGTCGGGCACAGCGGGCACTCGTCGGCCGGCGGGTGGTAGGTGCGGCCCTGCCGGTGGGAGGCGATCGCGACCGAGTCGCCGAGCAGCACGTCACGGCGGATCTCGGAGGTGGTGACCGTTCGGTCCAGCGGGCGGCGGTCGACCGCGTCCCGCACGGTGTCGTCGCGGAGGTCGTAGTAGATCAGCTCACGACCGTCGGCGAGCCGGGTCGAGGTCTTCTTCACAGCAACTCGCCTTTCGTCTGTGCCGAGGGTCACGGAGAGCGGCCGAGAGGTGTCCGCACCCAATCACTCAACACAATCAAACATAACAGACCACAACCCGACAACACCTAGGACCATCACAATCAAACAAAGAACATCAACAGAAGTGTTCAATTACTGAACACAGAGGCGTAGGTTCCGCTCTGGATCAGTTCGCGCAACGAAGCGAGTTCTCATGCAAACCCCCACACAAGCCCCCCTCCAACTGGCGGCGGAGCTACGGCTCCCCACCAACTGGCTGGACTACACGATCCTGGCGATCTACTTCGTCGTCGTCCTCGGCATCGGCTTCGCGGCCCGCCGCTCGGTGAAGACCAGCCTCGACTTCTTCCTGTCGGGACGCTCGCTGCCCGCCTGGATCACCGGCCTCGCCTTCATCTCCGCGAACCTGGCAGCCACCGAGATCCTGGGCATGGCCGCGAACAGCGCCCAGTACGGCGCCTACACCGTGCACTGGTACTGGATCGGCGCCATCCCTGCCATGGTCTTCCTGGGCCTGGTGATGATGCCCTTCTACTACGGCAGCAAGGTCCGCTCGGTCCCCGAGTTCCTGCTGCTGCGCTTCGACCGGGGCGCCCACCTGCTCAGTTCGATCCTGTTCGCCTTCGCCGCCATCCTGATCGCCGGCGTCAACCTCTACGCCCTCGCGATCGTCGTCGAAGCCCTGCTCGGCTGGCCGCAGTGGGTGGCCATCGTGGTCGCCGGCGCCTTCGTGCTGGCGTACATCACGCTCGGCGGCCTGTCCTCCGCGATCTACAACGAGGTGCTGCAGTTCTTCGTGATCCTGGCCGCCCTCATCCCGATCACCATCCTCGGCCTGAAGAAGGTCGGCGGCTGGGGCGGGCTGACCGACAAGCTCACCGCCACCCACGGGCAGCACTTCACCACCGCCTGGGGCGGCACCGGCATCGGCAGCGCCAACCCGCTCGGCGCCAACTGGCTGACCATCGTCCTCGGCCTCGGCTTCGTCCTCTCCTTCGGCTACTGGACGACCAACTTCGCCGAGGTGCAGCGCGCCCTGTCCGCGAAGAACCTCTCCGCCTCCCAGCGCACCCCGCTGATCGCCGCCTACCCGAAGATCTTCATCGTCTTCCTGGTGATGATCCCCGGCCTGGTCGCCGCCGCGGTCGTCCCGAACTTCGGCACCTCCGGCTCCGGCTACCAGTACAACGACGCGATCCCGTACCTGATGCAGGAGCTGCTGCCCAACGGCGTGCTCGGCATCGCCGTCACCGGTCTGCTCGCCGCGTTCATGGCCGGCATGGCCGCCAACGTGTCCTCGTTCAACACGGTGTTCACCAACGACATCTGGGGCCGCTACGTCGTGCGCGGCCGCGAGGACGGGTACTACGTGCGCTTCGGCCGCCTCATCACCGCGATCGGCGTGGCCGCATCGGTCGGCACGGCGTTCCTCGCGTCCTCGTTCTCGAACATCATGAGCTACCTGCAGACGCTGTTCTCCTTCTTCAACGTGCCGATGTTCGTCGTCTTCATCGTCGGCATGTTCTGGAAGCGGGCGTCCGCCAAGTCCGGCTTCTGGGGCCTGCTCGCCGGCACGGTCACGGCGATGGTCAACTACTTCGTCCTCTACAAGAAGGGCATCATCTCGATCCCCACCGACCAGGGCGCCAACTTCGTCTCCGCGATCGCGGGCTTCGTCGCGGGCGCGGTCGTCATGTTCGCCGTGTCCCTGTTCACGAAGCCGAAGCCGGAGCAGGAACTTCAGGGTCTGGTCTACGGCACCCGCTCCCCCGGCATGTCCGAACCGCCCGCCCCCGGCGACGAGGCCTGGTACCGCAGGCCCGCCCTGCTGGGCTGGGGCGCGATCGTCCTGGCCGCCGCCTGCTACATCCCGTTCTCGTTCTGACCGCGGGAGGATGAGGAAACCATGACCGAAAACCCCGACCGCCCCCACGAGCACTTCCACTACTCGGAGGCGGACGTCCAGCGGGAGGTCTCCGACCTGGAGACCAAGTCCGCGACGGCGGCCCGCATCTTCGACCTGCGCCGCATCATCGGCGGACTGTTCGTGCTCTACGGCGTCATCGTCACGATCACCGGCATCACCGACTCCCAGGCCGCCATCGACAAGGCCGAGGGCGTCAACATCAACCTGTGGACCGGCATCGGCATGCTGCTGCTGGGCATCTTCTTCCTGGCCTGGCTCAAGCTGCGGCCCACACCGCCGCCGGTTCCTCAGGAGGGGCTGCCGGAGGAGAAGGAGTAACCCGGGGACCGGTCGCAGCACCGTGGTACTGCAGGCAGTCCCCGGTCGCGGGGCCGCCGTGGCCGATCGCGCCCACGCGGCGAAGCCGCACATCGATACGGCCCCGCGCCCTCAGGGGCGCAAAGTCGCCTACAGCTCCGGCCCCGACGAGTCCGGCAGCGGCCCCGCCCGGTCCAGCAGGCCCGTCCGCGCGGCCAGGGCCGCCGCCTCCAGCCGGGAGCCCACGCCGAGTTTCATCAGCACCCGCTGCACATGCGTACGCGCGGTGCTCGGCGCGATGCCCATGCCGGCCGCGATCAGCCGGGTGTCCTCGCCGTCGGCGACCCGGACCAGCACCTCCACCTCCCGCGGCGTCAGCATCTGCAAGAGCCGCTGCCCCTCGTCGTCGGGCTGGGCCGCCGGGTTGAGCAGCTCACCGAAGGCGCCCTGGAGCAGCTGAGGCGCCACCGCCGCCTCCCCCGCCCTGGCCTTCATGATGGCCCGCTCGACGCCCTCGATCCGCTCGTCGTGCCGTACGTACCCCGACGCACCGGAGGCGAAGGCGGCGGCGATGCCCCGCGGGGACGGCACCGGGCCCAGCACCAGCACCGCGACCTGCGGCCGCTCCCGCTTGATCTTCACCACCGGATCGAAGGTCCCCGGTTCGGCCGGGGCCGCCGTGCCCAGCAGGCACACCTCCGGCGCCCGCGCGATCACCAGATCCGCCGCGCCCGCGGCCGGCGCAGCCGCAGCCAGCACCCGGTGCCCGCGCAGCTTCAGCGCCGACGCCAGCGCCTCCGCGAGCAGCCGGTGGTCGTCGACGACCATGAGCCGCACTCCCATTAGAGCAACCCCCCAGTCCCCCCCATGGATGCCCCACTATGGACGCCCACGGGACCACAAGGACAGAGGGCCCCCCGGCACCCCGCCCTCCATATGCCCCCGGAAGCTACACGCTTGTTCGACGTCGCGCTGCCCCTACGCAGGAGAAGTGCCCCGGATCGATGAAATCCGGGGCACTCCCCTGGTAATCCCTCGTATGGGGCCCGGCGCCCGGAAGCGCCGGGAGGCGTACGGTCAGGCGCCCGCGCCGAAGGCGAGCAGCAGGTACTCCTTGCCGTAGGACGCCTTGTGCGCGAACACCGACGACATGTACAGCCGGCCGTCCCCGTACAGGAACTCCGCGTAGTCCGGCAGCATCGTGCTCTCCGCCTGCCGTGCGTCCTGCGCGGCCGGGTTCTCCAGCAGCTTGGTCGCCTTGAAGGAGCCTCCGTCGATGCTGACGACCTGGCCGCCCTTGTCGTACGGCGGGTGCTTGTAGGCGAGCAGGTTGCCGCCGTCCATGCGCAGCGGGTAGATCGTGTAGCCGTCGCCGGCGTCGGCCTTCTGGCCGGTCTCCTTGCCGGTGTTCAGGTCGAAGGCGATGATCTCGTTGGTCTTGCTGTACTGCCCGGTGCCGTCGTGCTCCACCGTCGGCACGTACAGCTTGCCGTTGCCGGCGACGATCTCCTTGCAGTCCTCGACACGGGTGATGCCGTCGCAGCGGCCGCCGTAGGTGTCGCCGGGCGCGGAGATGTGGCTGAGCAGCTTGCCGGTCTTGTTGTCGATGGAGAAGTAGTCCAAGCCGTCGTCACCGCCGCCGCTGTCTCCCACCCGGGCGGCCACCACCAGCGGGTCGGTGGAGACGACGGCGGCGTACTCGATGCCCGGGTCCATCTTGTACTCGGAGATCACCTTCCCGGAGACCGGGTCGATGTTCTGGATGTGCAGCTGGCGGTTGTCGTAGCTGCCGCACTTGCGCACCGCGACCAGCTTGGTGCCGCCGCCGTACCCGTCGTCGTAGCAGGTGTCGCCCGGCTTGGGCTGCCACAGCACCTTGCCGGAGTCGATGTCGAACGCCGCGCCGCCGTCGCTGCTGCCGACCGCGACCGTGTGCTGGGCGACCGTCACGTTGTCCAAAAATATCGGGGAGTCACCGTTCTTGACCGTCCTGGTCCACAGCCGGGCGCCCCGGTCGAGGTCGATGGCCGCGATCTGGCTGCATCCCGCGGTGCTGTTCTTCGCGGGCATCTTCGGCTGGAAGGCGATCGCCGTCTTGTTGTCGGCGGTGACGTGCTTGGTGGCCGCGCACACCGGGCCGGGCAGCTTGAGCGTCCACAGCTTGGTGCCCTTGGCGGGGTCGTAGCCGACGACCTCGGCGACGCCGCTCTTGGCGTACACCTTGTCGGTCAGCCAGGAGCCGGTGGTGACGACGGTGTCGCTCGTCGTCGGCATCGGGACCTGGAAGAGGACCTTGGCGGCGGGGTCCGAGGGCACCTTCTCCTTGCCGCCGGTCGTCCCGCCGGAGCCGTCCTTGCCGCCCGTGCCGCCGCCGGAGCTCGCGGTGTCGTGCTTCTTGTCGTCGCCGCCGGAGGACTTGGCGTACCAGACACCGCCGGCGACGATCAGGGCGATCACGACGAGCGCCGAGACGACGATGGCCACCGTGGCGTTGTTGCGGCCGCCGCCCGTCGGCGCGGGCTGCATCTGCATCGGCGCGGTGGGCGCGCCCGGGTGGCCGTACCCCGGCTGGCCGTACGGGCTGGTCGGCGCGCCGGGCTGGCCGTACGGGTTCTGCTGCGCGCCCGGATAGCCGTAGCCGGGCTGCGGCTGCTGCGGGGCCTGGGGGTAGCCGTAGGCGGGCTGCGGCGGCTGGGGGGCCTGCGGCGGGTGCCCGTAACCGGACTGGGGCTGCGGGTGCCCGTAGCCGGGCTGGGGCTGCTGGGGCGCCGGGGGCTGCTGGGGGTAGCCGTAGCCGGGCTGGGGGCCGCCCTTCTGCAGACCGGGCGGGGTCGGGGATGCCGGCGGGCCGGTGGGGGGCTGGGGTGCCGGTGGGCCGGTGGGGGCCGGCGGCATCGCCGGGGCCGTGGGCGGCTGGTCCTGGGGCGGGCCGAAACCACCCTGCTGCGGGGGCTGGTTGGGCGGCTGGTTCGGCGGCGGAGGGGGCGGCTGGGTCATGACGGAGGTACCTCGGTGAAACGCTCGGGGCCGGACGGCGGAAGGGGGACGGAGAACGGGCCGTGGCTCACTTGCCGAAGGCCATCATCAGCTTCTCCTTCGAGGAGTCGCTGCCGGTCAGCCGGGTGGAGGAGATGTAGAAGCGCCCGCCGGCCCAGTCGATGGCGCCCTGGAAGAAGCTGTTCTCGATCTCCGCGCTGCCCGAAGGGTTCTGCAGCAGCTTGGTCGTCCCGTGCGAGCCGCCGGTGACCGGGACGGACACGATCTGGCCGCCGGTGTCGTACGACGGCTGCACATAGGCGATGAGCTTGCCGCCCTCGGTCCTGATCGGGAACATCGACTCGTCCGCCGGCGACTTGACGCGCCACTTCGCCTTGCCGTTGGCGAGGCTGATGGCGACGATCTGGTTGGCGCCGGTCGTCGCGCTCGTGGGCAGGTAGAGCGTGTCGGCGTCGGCGGCGACGCCCTGGCAGCCCTGCAGGTCGCGCGCGAGGAACGACAGGTCGCAGCGCGGGGCGAACTTCTCGTCCACCTTGACCTCGGAGCGGAACTTGCCGGCCTTGGTGAAGGTGGAGATGTTCCAGGCCTTCTTGTCCTGGTTGGTCAGATAGACCACGAGCGGGTCGAGGGAGTACACCCGCGAGACCTGCCAGCCCTTCTTGACCGGCTGCGTCCACTTGACCTTGCCGGTGGCCGGGTCGAGTTCCTGGAGCTCGTCGTGCGCGTTGCTGCCGCCCGCGCCGCAGGAGGCCACCTGGACCAGCCGGCCGGAGCCGCCCGCGAACCCGGCCGGGAAGCAGGCCGAGCCGTACTTCTCCTTGTCGTACAGCTTGCGGCCGCTGTCGATGTCGTACGCCGTGCCCGACTCCGAGCGGCCCACCATCAGCGTCTTGCCGCTGACGGTCAGTTCGATGCTGATCGCGCTGTCGAACAGGCCGCCGTCGGCGACCTCGCCGCTCCAGCCCTTCTTGCCGGTGTCCAGGTCGATCTGCTGGAGCTGGTTGCACTTGGCACGGCTGCTGACGCCGTTCATGTACGCCACGACGATCTTGTCGTCGGCCGTCTTCTGCGGGGTGACCGCGCAGATCTTCTGCGGGAAGGCGATCGGGTCCCAGGCGGCGTTGCCGTTGCCCACGGTGTAGGCGAAGACCTGCTTGTACGCAGCCTTGACCGCCGTCGTACCGGTGATCCACATGCCGGGTGCGTCCGCGCCGGAACCCGGGGCGTCGGGTGCCGACTTGTACCAGAGCACCTTCGCCTCGCCGGGCTTGCGGCCGTCGTTGAGGTTCTCCGGGTCGGCACCGCCGTTGCCCTTGCCGTTGCCGGGGTCGGCAGGCTCGCCGGAGGAGGACTGCTTGCCGTCGTCGCTCTTCTCGGCGACCGGCTTCTTCTTGCCGCCACCGCCGTCGCTCGTGACCGCGTAGACGGTGCCGCCGATGACGAGGAGCGCGGCCGCCGCCGCGCCGATGATCAGCGCGGTCCGGCCCTTGGACGCCGGCGGGCCGGCGGGCGGGGTGCCGGGCGCGCCCGGGTACTGCGGCTGGCCCGGGTACTGCGGCTGCTGCGGGTGGCCGTAGCCGGGCTGCGCGGCGTACGGGCCGGCCTGCGGCGCGTACGGGCCGGGCTGCGCGGGCTGGCCGTACGGGCCCGGCTGGGCGTAGGGGCCGGGCTGGGACGGGTAACCGTAGCCGGGCTGGGGCTGCGGGGGCTGAGCCGGTGCCTGCGGCGGCTGGGCCGGCGGCGGAGGCGGCGACTGCGGGGCGCCGAATCCGCCGCCGTGCGGTGGCTGGTCCTGTGGTGCTCCGAAGCCACCCTGCGGCGGCTGGTTGGGCGGCTGAGTCATCAGCGCTCTTCCCCCTCGTTCACTGATTTTTAGCCACGCCCCGAGGTTCGCTCACGGACCCAAGGTCGTACTCAGACAGTTCTCAGACGGCTCTTTCTATCACCCGGCACCGACAGTGCACGGGCGCCAGGGTGCCGCTGTTCCCAAGGGAGGACCCGCCTGTGACGCCGCCGTTATGCGCCTTCACGCCCCCTTCACGCGGCGCACGCAACAGCATGGCCCGGCCGGTTCGCGCCCCCTATGCGTCCTCCGCCAGTTCCAGCCAGCGCAGCTCCAGTTCCTCACGCTCACCGGCCAGGTCCCGCAGCTGGCCGTCGAGTTCGGCGACCTTCCCGAAGTCCGTGGCGTTCTCGGCGATCTGGGCGTGCAGCCTGGACTCCTTCTCGGAGATCTTGTCCAACTGGCGCTCGATCTTCTGGAGTTCCTTCTTGGCGGCGCGCTGGTCGGCGGCGCTCTTCTCCGGCGAGGCGGCCCTGGGCGCAGCGGCGGCCGTCTGTGCGGCGACCGCCTCCTCCATCCGCTGCCGCCGCTCCAGGTACTCGTCGATGCCGCGCGGCAGCATGCGCAGGGCGCCGTCACCGAGGAGGGCGAACACCCGGTCCGTGGTGCGCTCCACGAAGAACCGGTCGTGGGAGATGACGATCATCGAGCCGGGCCAGCCGTCGAGGACGTCCTCCAGCTGGGTGAGGGTGTCGATGTCGAGGTCGTTGGTGGGCTCGTCGAGGAAGAGGACGTTCGGCTCGTCCATGAGCAGGCGCAGCAGCTGCAGGCGGCGGCGCTCGCCGCCCGAGAGGTCGCCGACCGGCGTCCACTGCTTCTCCTTGCTGAAGCCGAAGGTCTCGCACAGCTGACCGGCGGTCATCTCGCGCCCCTTGCCGAGGTCGACGCGCTCGCGGACCTGCTGCACGGCCTCCAGGACCCTGAGGGCGGGGTCGAGTTCGGCGACCTCCTGGGAGAGGTAGGCGAGCTTGACGGTCTTGCCGACGGCGACGCGCCCGCCGGCCGGCTGCGCCTCGCCCTCGGTGCGGGCCGCCTGCGCCATGGCCCGCAGCAGGGAGGTCTTGCCGGCGCCGTTGACGCCGACCAGGCCGATGCGGTCGCCGGGGCCGAGCTGCCAGGTGACGTGCTGGAGGAGCACCTTGGGGCCGGCCTGCACGGTGACGTTCTCCAGGTCGAAGACCGTCTTGCCGAGGCGGGTGGAGGCGAACTTCATCAGCTCGCTGGTGTCCCGGGGCGGGGGCACGTCCGCGATCAGCTCGTTGGCGGCCTCGACCCTGAAGCGCGGCTTGGAGGTGCGGGCGGGCGCCCCGCGCCGCAGCCAGGCCAGCTCCTTGCGGATCAGGTTCTGCCGCTTGGCCTCCTCGGTGGCGGCGATCCGCTCGCGCTCCGCGCGTGCGAAGACGTAGTCGGAGTAGCCGCCCTCGTACTCGAACACGTCGCCGCGCTGCACGTCCCACATGCGGGTGCAGACCTGGTCGAGGAACCAGCGGTCGTGGGTCACGCACACCAGCGCCGAGCGCCGGTTCTGCAGGTGCCGGGCGAGCCAGGCGATGCCCTCGACGTCGAGGTGGTTGGTGGGCTCGTCGAGGACGAGGAGATCCTGTTCCTCGATGAGCAGCTTGGCGAGCGCGATGCGGCGCCGCTCGCCGCCGGACAGCGGTCCGATGACGGTGTCCAGGCCCTTGGGGAAGCCCGGCAGGTCGAGCCCGCCGAACAGTCCGGTCAGCACGTCGCGGACCTTGGCGTTGCCCGCCCACTCGTGGTCGGCCATGTCGCCGATGACCTCGTGGCGGACGGTCGCGGCGGGGTCGAGGGAGTCGTGCTGGGTGAGCACGCCGAGGCGCAGCCCGCCGGAGTGGGTGACGCGTCCGGTGTCCGCCTCCTCCAGCTTGGCGAGCATCCGGATGAGGGTGGTCTTGCCGTCGCCGTTGCGACCCACCACGCCGATGCGGTCGCCCTCGGACACGCCGAGCGAGATGCCGTCCAGCAGGGCACGGGTGCCGTACACCTTGCTGACGTTCTCGACATTGACCAGGTTGACGGCCATTTCACTCCTGCCCCGGGGGATGGATCGACCCTCCAGGGTAGTCGGAGGTCAGCCCTCGCTCTTCTGCTCCTCCTGGCGCCGCCGGTAGTACCGGACGGCCAGCAGCGGCGGCTCCACCTCGCCGAGGTCCGCCTCCAGGGGGCCGATGCGTGCCTCGGCCTCCACACAGCGCGGGTCGTCGCGGTGGGCCAGACCGGCGACGGCGTGGATCCGGGTGAGCTGCCGCTCGTCGCGCGTGAGTTCCAGCAGCGCGTCCCCGATCTCCGGCTCGGGACCTCGGTGGTGTTCGAGCCAGTGGCACGTCCGGGCGCGCACGTCGGCGTCCGGGTCGCGCGCCAGGGTAAGAAGGACGGCCAGGCTCTGCGGGCTGAGCCGGTCCTCGTCGACGTCCAGCAGCTCCGGCGCCCAGGAACGGATCCGGGGATCCGGATGTGCGGCGCAGCGCAGGCCGACCCCCTTGGTCCCGAGGTCTTCGGCCCAGGTCAGCGCGTTGAGCAGGACATCGAGAACCTCCACGTCCCGCTCCCGTCCGGCCCAGGGGACCAGCTCCTTGGCCCGGTCCGGGAACGGCTGGTCCCCTCGCACCGGGTCACCGACGATCAGGGAGAGCAGCGCGTCGGCGGCGAAGAGACGGTTCAGCGGGTCGGGGTCGCGGCTCAGGTCCTCGGCCGCGGCCCAGGTCTCGTCGTCCAGCCGCCTGCCCAGCGCCAGCACCGTCTCCGACCACGTCTGGTGATCCCGGTCCGGATGGGCCCGGGCGCGCGCGAGGAGTTCACCGAAGGGCGTGCGCAGCCGGAGCTTCGCCTCCAGGGAGGTGAGGATCGCCAGGTGTCCGTCGTGCAGCGTCTGCCCGCCGAGCGTGAGCCTCTCGTACCAGCAGCCGGTCTCGTCCTCCAGCCTGGTGCGCTCGACGGGGCCCGGCAGGCCGGCCCTGCGCCGCAGCTCGGCTTCCGGATCGGTCCGTGCCCAGTGGCGGGCCCGGTCCAGCAGTTCCTCGCGGGCCGGGCCGGGACGCTGCGCCACCTCGGGGAACACGGCCCACATCAGCCACAGCGAGCCGCTCTCCACCGCCCGCAGCAACGGGGTGGTGCCGTCGGGCAGCCGCCGCAGCGCGTCGGCCCTGTACTCCACCAGAGCCTCGGCGACCGGCTCGTCGTACGCGGCGATCGCCGAGCAGAGCACGGGCAGGTCCGTGCTCTCGTCGAGCGTGTCCGGATCGGCCCCGGCGTCCAGCAGCTCCCGGACCTGCTCCGCGTCCCCGCTCCGTACGGCTGCGACGAGCCGTCCCCCGTCCCCCATGCGTGCCCCTTTTGCCGTCGGCCGCTCCCCCGCGGAACCGGCCGGGCGAGCCTAGAGGGATCCCTTCGGCGGGGGCAGCCGAATTACCGCCCGGTGAGGCACCCGGATGCCGCCCGGTGGGGCAGCCGGATTACCCACCCGGTGAGGCCGCCGGATTACCGCCCGGTGGGGAGGCCCGTCACCGTGGCGCCCGGTGCGGGCGCCGTCGCCGTGCGTACCGTGCGGCAGGTGCCGGAGGAGCCGAGGGCGTCGGCGATCTTCGCGGCCGACTCCGGGTCGCGGGCGAGGAAGGCCGTGGTGGGACCCGAGCCGGAGACGAGTGCGGCGAGGGCGCCGGCGCCGCGGCCCGCGTCCAGCGTGTCGGCCAGCTCCGGGAAGAGGGAGAGCGCGGCGGGCTGCAGGTCGTTGGAGACGGCGGCCGCGAGCGCGTCGACGTCCCCCTCGGCGAGCGCGTCGAGGAGGCTCTGCGAGGCGACCGGTCCGGGGATGTCACGTCCCTCGGCGAGGCGGTCGAACTCGCGGAAGACGGCCGGGGTCGACAGGCCGCGTCCGGCCATCGCGAACACCCAGTGGAAGGTGCCGCCGGTCTCCAGCGCGGTCAGCTGCTCGCCGCGCCCGATGCCGAGGGCCGCGCCGCCGACCAGGCTGAAGGGGACGTCGCTGCCCAGTTCGGCGCAGATGGCGAGGAGTTCGGCGCGGGAGGCGCCGGCGCTCCACAGCGCGTTGCAGGCGAGCAGCGCGCCCGCGCCGTCCGCGCTGCCGCCGGCCATGCCGCCGGCGACCGGGATGTCCTTGGCGATGTGGATGTGCACGGCCGGCTCGATGCCCCGGCGCGCGGCGAGGGCCACGGCAGCGCGTGCGGCGAGGTTGGTGCCGTCCAGCGGGACCTGGTCGGCGTCCGGCCCCTCGCAGGTGATGCGCAGCTCGTCCGCCGGGGTGACGGTGACCTCGTCGTACAGGCCGACGGCGAGGAAGACGTTGGCGAGGTCGTGGAAACCGTCGGGGCGGGCGGCGCCGACCGCGAGCTGGACGTTGACCTTCGCCGGCACCCGGACCGTCACGCTCACTTGCCCGCCTCCTTGTGCTCGGCGATGCGAGCGAACTCCTCCACCGTCAGGGACTCGCCGCGCGCCTGCGGCGAGACGCCGGCCGCGACCAGGGCCGCCTCGGCGGCCGCGGGGGACCCGGCCCAGCCGCTGAGAGCCGCCCGCAGGGTCTTGCGGCGCTGCGCGAACGCCGCGTCGACGACCGCGAAGACCTCCTTCTTGGAGGCCGTGGTCCTGATCGGCTCGGTCCGCCGGACCAGCGAGACCAGCCCGCTGTCGACGTTCGGCGCGGGCCAGAAGACGTTGCGCCCGATGGCGCCGGCGCGCTTCACCTCGGCGTACCAGTTGGCCTTCACGGACGGCACGCCGTACACCTTGTTGCCGGGCGCGGCGGCGAGCCGGTCGGCGACCTCGGACTGGACCATCACGAGGGTGCGCTCGATGCCCGGGAAGGTGTCGAGCATGTGCAGCAGCACCGGTACGGCCACGTTGTAGGGCAGGTTGGCCACCAGGGCCGTCGGTGCGGGGCCGGGCAGCTCCGTCACGTGCATGGCGTCGGAGTGCACCAGCGCGAACCGGTCGGCGCGCTCCGGCATGCGGGCGGCGACGGTGGCGGGCAGCGCGGCGGCCAGCACGTCGTCGATCTCGACGGCGGTGACCCGGTCGGCGACCTCCAGCAGCGCGAGGGTGAGGGAGCCGAGTCCCGGGCCGACCTCGACGACCACGTCCTCGGGGCGGACCTCCGCGGTGCGGACGATACGGCGGACCGTGTTCGCGTCGATCACGAAGTTCTGGCCGCGCTGTTTGGTGGGACGGACACCGAGCGCTGCCGCGAGTTCACGGATGTCGGCCGGTCCGAGAAGGGCGTCGGGGGTGGGGCTGCTCACGGGACAAGGGTACGGGGGTGTGGATGCCGGGGCGGCCAGGGTGCCCGGGGGCCGCTCGCGGGGGCCCGCACGGCCGCCCTCGGCCGGGCGGCCCCGAACCCGAAGGGGCGCGGGGCCGTGACGGCATGCGGCTCCGCCGCGTGGGCGCGACCAACCCCCCACGCACCCGCAGCCGGGCCACGCCCCCGGTTGCCCCGGCTGGACGGCCTCGGGCTCCCCGCTCACCCGTGCAGTCGCGCCCCGCAGGCCGGCCAGGGGCTCGTGCCGCGCCGCACGTACAGCTTCTTCGCGCGGAAGGTCTGCTCCTCCGAGGTCGCGTCCTGCGGCCGTCCGCTGCCACCGAGGCTGTGCCAGGTGCTCGCGTCGAACTGGTAGAGCCCGCCGTAGGTCCCCGAGGGGTCGACGGCGCCCGGGCGGCCGCCGGACTCGCAGGCGGCGAGGCCGTGCCAGTTGAGGTGGTCGGCGCCCTTCACGGACTTCGGCCGGGGCTTGGTGCCCACCTTGACCACCTGCTTGGCCGGCTTGCGCACCACCTCGGAGTTCTCCTGGCGCGGCTTCTCCTGGACACCGTTGACAGTGCGCAGGAGGTAGGTGATGCGCCGCAGTCCGGGCCGGCCGAGCCGTTCGATCACCTCGGTGCCCTTGAAGAGGGTGGGGTCCTCGGTCCGCTCCACCCCGAACGGGATCAGCTGCTCGCGCACCTCGGTGACGCCGGTCACCCGCAGCACGCTCACCGTCTGCCCGTCGCGCGGGAAGCTGGTGAGCGGTACGGAGGTGATGTCCTGCTCGTGCAGGGTGACGCCGGCCTCCTCGACGGCCTCGCGGACGCTGGCCGCGTTGGTGCGGATGGTGCGGGTGCGGCCGTCCGCCATGATCGTGACGGCGCGTTCGGTGCGTACGTCGAGCGTGAGCCCGGTGCGGCCGATGTTCCGGGAGGGCGAGGCCGACAGGTACGCGCCTTCCGCGCGGACCCCCAGCTCCTTGAGCGCACCGTCCACCGTGCGTGCCGTGGTCCACACCTCGCGCGGCTGGCCGTCCAGCGTGAGCCGTACGGGGCGCCCGTAGTGCACCGCGACCTGGTCGCCGCTGGCGAGCGCCGTGCCGGGGGCGGGCGCGATCCTGTCGTGCTCCCCGACGTGCACGCCCTCCGCGGCCAGCAGTTCCGACGCGTCGTCCGCGAAGGTGTGCAGGGTGCGCTGCCTGCCGTCGACGCTCAGCTCGATCGTCTTGTCCTCGGCGACGAAGGCGGTGGTGCCGCCGGCGAGGAACGCGACGACCAGCGCCTGCGGCAGCAGCCGGCGCACCGCGGACTCCGGGCGCTCGGCGGAGCGTGCCCGGCGCCGGCGCGCGACCCGCCGCCTCGCCCCGGCCCGGGCACGACGCCGGCGCGCCTCCTCACCCGCCGCACGCCCGTCGTCGGGGAACGCGCCGCCGCCCTCGTCCTCGTGGAACGGGCCCTCGTCCTCGTAGAACGGGTTCCCCTCGGCGAACGGGGTCCCCTCGGCGAGCAGGGTCCCCTCGGCGAACGGGGTCCCCTCGGCGAGCGGGCTCCCGCCGTCGTGGACGGGGCTCTCCTCGTCGACGAGCGTGCCCCCGTCGCCCTCGAAGGCGCTCCCGTGCTGTCGTGGCAGCACGGGTTCCCTCACCCGTGCGTACCCCGGGGTCCGCGTCGGCAGCTGGGCCGGCGCGGGCGGCTGCATCTCGTACGCGGGACGGTAGGTGTCGTCGTACATCACCCCGTAGGTCATGCCGTAGGCGACGCCGTGCGCCACTCCGTACGCGACCGTCTCCGCGTCGTGCAGACCGGGCCACCCACCGCCGTACGCACCGCCGTCGTACACACTGCCGGGCGCACCGTCGTACGCGCTGTCGTACGCACCGCCGTACGCACCGCCGGGCGCGCTGTCGTACGCACCGCCCGGTGCACCGTCGTACGCACCGCCCGGTGCGCTGTAGGGGCCGTATGCCTCGTACCGCTCGTACTGCGAGTTGCTCACGCCGACACACTCCCGGGGGCCAGAGGGGTCCGGATCGGGCCCAGAACCTAGCGGAGGGTCGGTCACTCTCCAAAGCGACTCGACTACACAAAGTAGCCACAAGGGGCTCGGAGCCTCGCCGAGCGTTACCCTTCGGTGACGAATCGAATACTCTCAGTAATCAAAAGCGCGGGCGGTGTTCGCGCCCAGGGCTGTCGCCAGCGCATCCTCGTCCATGCCGCGCACGGCCGCCATCGCGCGCACCGTGACCGGAACGAGATACGGGGCGTTGGGCCGTCCGCGGTACGGCGCCGGGGTGAGGAAGGGCGCGTCGGTCTCCACGAGGACGAGTTCCAGCGGGGCGACGGCCAGGGCGTCGCGCAGGTTCTGGGCGTTCTTGAAGGTGACGTTGCCGGCGAAGGACATGAAGTATCCCTCGCGCGCGCAGATCCGGGCCATCTCGGCATCGCCGGAGTAGCAGTGGAAGACGGTGCGCTCGGGGGCGCCCTCCTCCTTCAGGACGCGCAGGACGTCGTCGTGGGCGTCGCGGTCGTGGATCACGAGGGCCTTGCCGTGCCGTTTGGCCATCTCGATGTGGGCGCGGAAGGACCGCTCCTGGGCCGCCTTGCCCTCGGGGCCGGTGCGGAAGTGGTCGAGGCCGGTCTCACCGACGCCCCGGACGTGCGGCAGGGCGGCGAGCCGGTCGATCTCGGCGAGGGCCTCGTCCAGCGCGGCATCGCCGCCCGGCTCGCGGGCGCCCTGCCGGGACCAGCCGTCGGGGTCGCCGTGGACGATGCGCGGGGCCTCGTTGGGGTGGAGGGCGACGGCGGCGTGGACGTTCTCGTACGCGGCGGCCGTCTCGGCGGCCCACTGCGAGCCCTTGACGTCGCAGCCGACCTGGACGACCGTCGTCACGCCCACCGACGCCGCCTTGGCGAGCCCTTCCTCGACAGTTGCGGACTGCATGTCGAGGTGGGTGTGGGAGTCGGCGACGGGCACCCGCAGAGGGGCCGGGAGCGGCGGTGCGGCGCTCTTGTCGTTCTTGTCCTGGGCGGCGCGCCCGGCGTTCGAAGGCATGCCCCGATCCTACGAAAGGGGCACGACGGGCCGGCCGGGCGTCCGGACCGCCCGTCGTGCGAGGGGTCAGCTCGCCTTGCGGTGGAAGGGGTGCAGGAGATCGGACAGGTGCCAGTGGTGGCGCCCGGTCCCGCCGTCGCCGCCGTCCGCGGCGGGCCCGTCCGGCACGACGGGCACCTCCACCGGTCCCGCCGGCGGCACCTCGTGACGGTGGTGGGCCGCGCTGCGCACCGAAGCGACCTGCCCCGCGCGCATGATCCGCACGACGTGGCCGTCGCAGTTCTGGCACGCGGGCCGGCTCAGCGGGGACGGCACGATGCGGCCCTCGGCGACGTACTGGACGAACTCGTGACCGTCGGCGTCCGTGTGGTGCTCTATCTCGTACGACTGCTCCCAGCCGTGCCCGCAGCGCATGCACGCGAACGCATACGACTCGTGAACAACGGCTGTGGCCGTACCCCGGAGGCCGGTCTGCCCTGCGATCTCACTCATGCCAGCTCCTCTTGTCCGCTGGACAAGCGCCCCTGAACGGATTCCCCCCGGAATCCCTGGGACGAGGGACGGGTGCGTCCCTTCGACCAGTGGACGCCTCCACGGGACCGAATGCATCAGGCCTGTCGAGTGTTGGAGGCGATTTGGAAGGTGCTTGCCAAAGGAGCCCCTGGCAGGGGGTCTGGTCTTTGCTTTTCGCGCCCCCCTTTTGCCCTCGCATGGGGCGCGCGCTCATGGGAGAAGCGCCCTGCTCAGAGGGCAAATAAAGGCAGGCACCCAAGGCGCGCGGCCCCCGGGCCGGGGGCGCGCGGCACCCCCGATGTGGAGCGCGGTTCCGCGCCGATCCGGGGCTCCGCCGCAAGAGCGCAACCAGCCACACACGGGCCCGCCCCACCGAAAGGAACCAGCCCGACGGCACCCCCACCGAAAGGAACCAGCCCGACGCCGCTCCCCCATTGAAGGGAACAAACCTGACGGCGCTCCCCCACCAGAAGTAAACAGCCCGGCGGCGCTCCCCCGAACCGGCCTACTCGCCGACCCGCTTCGCCGCGACCACCGCGTCGAAGACGACCCGCTTGGGCAGCCCGGCCTCCACCGCCACCGCGGCGATGGCCTCCTTGCGCCGCTCGCCCGCCTCCTCGCGGACCCGCACCCGCCGCACCAGCTCCTCGGCGTCCAGTTCCTCGGGACCAGCCTCGGGGGCGCCCTCCACGACCACGGTGATCTCCCCGCGGACGCCCTCGGCGGCCCACCGGGCCAGCTCGGCGAGCGGACCGCGGCGTACCTCCTCGTACGTCTTGGTCAGCTCGCGGCAGACGGCGGCCCGCCGGTCCGCGCCGAAGACCTCGGCCATGGCGGCGAGGGTGTCGTCGAGCCGGTGCGGGGCCTCGAAGTAGACGAGCGTCCGCCGCTCGGCGGCGACCTCGCGCAGCCGGGACAGCCGCTCCCCGGCCTTGCGGGGCAGGAAGCCCTCGAAGCAGAACCGGTCGACGGGCAGCCCGGACAGGGCGAGGGCGGTGAGCACGGCGGAGGGCCCGGGGACGGCGGTGACCCGGATGTCCTTCTCCACGGCGGCCGCGACGAGCCGGTAGCCGGGGTCGGAGACCGACGGCATCCCCGCGTCCGTGACCAGCAGCACGCGCGCGCCGCCGAGCAGCTCCTCGACCAGCTCGGGCGTGCGGGCGGACTCGTTGCCCTCGAAGTACGACACGACGCGGCCTCTGGGCGTCACGCCCAGCGCCTGGGTGAGCCGGCGCAGCCGCCGGGTGTCCTCGGCGGCGACGAGGTCGGCGCCCGCCAGCTCCTCGGCCAGCCGGGGCGGTGCGTCCGCGATGTCGCCGATGGGGGTACCTGCCAGGACAAGGGTTCCAGTCACGCCCCCATCCTCCCAGGACCCCGGAAAAGCTCCTCCCGGCACCCGGGGGCGGCGCTCCCGGCTCTCGGGGGGGGCGGGGTGGGGCCGAGCGGCGCTCCCGGCTCTCGGGGACGGGACCGAGCGGCGCTCCCGGCTCTCGGGGGGCGCTGCGCAGGGCCCGGCCGGGCCCCTCCCGCAGGGCTCACCGGCCCGAGGCAGGAGGCGGCCGGGAACGACCTCGCCCCAACCGGTACCACCCATGCACGGGACTCACACAGACGGGTTCCCTACGATGGCGCGGTGACCAGTACCGCGTCCTCCACGGACCTCCGGCAGGGCCAGGCGCCGCACGACCAGCGGCCGTCCTGGCAGCAGCGGCTGCGACGATTCGGGTACACGCCCGCCCAGGACGCCCCCTCGGGCGACGTACGCGACCGGCTGGTGCCGCCCTACGCCGAGCCGAGCCCGCGCCTGTGGCAGGTGCTGGGCCTCCCGCCGGTCCTCGCGGAGCGGATCACCCGCTGGTCCGGCTGGGGCGGTCCGCTGCTGGTGACGCTGATGGCGGGCGTGATGCGGTTCTGGAACCTGGGCAGCCCGCGGGCGGTGATATTCGACGAGACGTACTACGCCAAGGACGCCTGGGCGCTCGTCCACCGCGGCTACGAGGTCAACTGGGACAAGAACGCCAACGACCTCGTCCTGCAGAGCCACGGGCACCTCGCCATTCCGACGGACGCGGCCTATGTCGTGCACCCGCCGGTCGGCAAGTACGTCATCGGCCTCGGCGAGCTGGTGTTCGGGTTCGACCCGTTCGGCTGGCGGTTCATGACGGCGCTGCTCGGGACCCTCTCCGTCCTGCTGCTGTGCCGGATCGGCCGCCGGATGTTCCGCTCGACGTTCCTCGGCTGCCTGGCGGGCGCGCTGATGGCGGTGGACGGCCTGCACTTCGTGATGAGCCGGACCTCGCTGCTCGACGGTGTGCTGATGTTCTTCGTGGTCGCGGCGTTCGGCTGCCTGGTCGTCGACCGGGACCGGTCGCGGCAGAGACTGGCGGTGGCGCTGCCCGCGGGCGCGGACGGCCGGGTCCGCCCGGACGCGGACGTCGGCGACACCTTCCGCTTCGGTCTGCGGCCCTGGCGCTGGGCTGCCGGACTGATGCTGGGCCTGGCCTTCGGCACGAAGTGGAACGGCCTGTACGTCCTGGCCGCGTTCTGTGTCATGGCGGTGTTGTGGGACGTCGGTGCCCGCAGGACGGCCGGGGCCCGGCACCCGTACCGGGCGGCCCTCAAGTACGACACCGGCCTCACCTTCCTGGCGACGGTCCCGGTGGCGATCGGTGTCTACCTGCTGTCCTGGATCGGCTGGATCCTGTCCCCCACGGACGGCAACGGCGGCTACTTCCGCAACTGGGCGGAGACCGACGGCAAGGGCGGTAACTGGACGTTCCTGCCGGACTGGCTGCGCAGCCTGTGGCACTACGAGCACGAGGTCTACAACTTCCACGTCCACCTGTCGTCCCCGCACACCTACCAGTCCAACCCGTGGAGCTGGATCGTGCTGGGCCGCCCGGTGTCGTACTTCTACGAGTCCCCCTCGCCCGGCGCCGACGGCTGCCCGGCCGACGCCGGACAGAAGTGCGCCCGGGAGGTGCTGGCCATTGGCACACCGCTGCTGTGGTGGGCGGCCTGCTTCGCGATCCTGTACGTGCTGTGGCGGTGGCTGCTGCGCCGCGACTGGCGCGCCGGCGCCATCGCCTGCGGGATCGCGGCCGGGTACCTGCCCTGGTTCATGTACCAGGAGCGGACGATCTTCCTGTTCTACGCGGTCGTCTTCCTGCCGTTCCTGTGCCTGGCGGTGGCGATGCTGATCGGCGCGATCGTCGGCCCGCCGGGCTCGTCCGACACCCGCCGCGTGATCGGCGCATCGGCGGCGGGCGTCCTGGTCCTGCTCATCACCTGGAACTTCATCTACTTCTGGCCCCTGTACACGGGGACGGCGATCCCGATCGACTCGTGGCGCTCGCGGATGTGGCTGGACACCTGGGTCTAGCTGCGTGGACACACAACGAGGGCACGGCTGGCAGCCGTGCCCTCGTTGTGTGTCCTTGGTCGTCAGCGGCCGTTGCCAGTCCCTCTCGGACGGCCCAGGGACGGCCCGGGGGCGGCCCGATTGCGGCGACGCGGTGGATCTACAGACCCCATCTGCCCCACAGGCACCCCAGCGACCGCCGCCGAGGTGGCCGCCGTGACGGGACGCGGGCTACGCGACCGAGCGAGGATCACGCCGGCCGGGGCCGAGGGCTGCGCGGGACCCGCCGCTGCAGGGCGTCAGCGCACGTCGACGTGGTCGGCCGCGCTGGTGGCGAAGCCGGTCGTTGAGTTGCCGTAGTACACCCAGCGGTAGGAGCCATCGACCGAGGCGGTGACCGTGCCCTTCAGTCCCCCGGTGCGGCCGGTGGTGGCCTTCTTGACCGTCTTGAAAGTGTCGGCACCCTTGGCGCGGTACTGGAGGCTGACCGTACGGCAGCTGTAGGCGTCGTACACCCCGCTCGAGCGGCCTTCCCGGGCGCTCATCCCTCCGGCGAACACCGAGCTGCGGCCATGAGAGCAGGAGGCTGCCCGCACCAGGCCGCAATCGCTGTTACGGCTTGGCGCAGGACGGGTGGGCCGACCGGTGGAATGCGTGTAGTGATCCCGGCGGAATATGTGTAGTGATCGCGTGGATCGCTCGGATCATGGTGATCGGATTTCGGTGTGTAGCCAGGAGGTGATCATGTGACGACTTCCTCAGGGCCCGACCCAGGGGCCCGCTTTGGCTCGTACGTGATGGTGCGAAGAGGCCTGAGGAGATGCCCATGCTCGCGGGCGGAAATGGCATGGGTTGTGCTGGTCCTGCTCCTGACGGCGCTGCCCGTGGGCTGGTGCGGCTTCAAGGACTTCAGGGAGGCTCTGACTTTCGCGGGGTGCGTCACCGGAGCGGCCCTCATGGTGGCGGCTCTCATCATGGTCGTGGGTGTCGCTGCGGTCGTGGACTGCTGGGTCCGCGGGCCGAGTTCCAACTTTGGAGTGGCCGCGCTGATCAGTACCGGCGTGGCGTTGTTGACGAACGTCTTGCTCGCGTTACAGACATGGAATGACGGCGAGAAAGTCGGCTTCAAAGTACTGTCCATTATGCTCAGCGCAAGTTCGCTATCCACTGTCGTCCTGGTGTGGCGAAGATTGGATGAGATCCCCACTCCGAAGCGGGTGGCTGTGGCACTCATTGCCTCCACGTTCGTAGCGGTCACCAATTTTGGCTACCAGTACATTTTCCAGCCGTACCGGCGCGAGGCCACCCCTCTCGTGCAGCTGAACGTTGGCAAGGCAGTACTCAGTGCGGACCGCAAGGTGTTTTCCGTGCCGGTCGACATCAAGCTCGTGAATCACAGCGATATGAGCTTCTACGTGCTGGGTGCCGAGTTCCATGCCATGGGAGAGGACGTGAGGGTGAGCCCGAGCGACCTGGCCCGAGCGAAGTGGCGAGAGGACGCCGAGCAATGGGCTAGATACCGGGAGAAGCACCCGCTTACCCGCAGGGAGGTCTATCAGCCGGGCAAGCTGGTGGCGGCGCAGCCATGGGTGCCCCCCGGGAACTGGGTAGAGGCGAACGACGAGTCGCTCACGCGGACCGTTGTTCAGCTTCCCAGAGACACGAATTTCGACAAGCTGACGTTTTACGCCACCCTGAGTCTGGCGCGTAAAGACCGGCTCGTTATGGACAAATTCGGAAACCCTAGCTATTCCTGGCGGGGCGCTGCTGTGCCCCAATGGGTGAAGAGAGGCCAGAGAGAGAGCGACACCATCATCCAAACAGCCGACATGCAAGAAAACAATGCGATCGATCAATATACGAGAAAAAGGCGCCGTGTTACTACCTATTGGCGCTTTGGCGCACACGGTGTAGACGTGGCGCCGGTCATCGCGCCGGGGGGTGAGGAAAACCGTACGTTCTCCGAGCAGACGAACCGCGAGGTACGGAGTCGCTACGGTCTGATCGACGTCTTGGCGGGCCCGGTCGAAGAAGCGCTGGACGAGATCAAGACCCGGCACTGACCAGCCCCTTCAGCCACATCGCCAGGGCGAGAGAACTGTTCCCGCGGTCCCAGGAGTACGAGTCCCCGATGCCGCGCCATGCTTCCTGCCCGGCCCGGCACAGCGCCTCTACGTCGAACATCTCCTGGACGAGTAGTTGCCCCGCGGAGCGGCACAGGCCGATGAGGTCGTCGCCCTGCCGTGTGCCAGCAAGCCGCGGGTGTACAGCTGGTTGAAGGGGATCTCGACCGCTCGCTTGCAGGTGCGGGTCGAAGGTGACGCAGCACCGCGCCAATGAGCGGATCGAGGATGCTCTGCACGAGTGGGGTGAGCTTGGCCCGCCCCTCGGGCGACACCTGGGGACACGCAGTGACTGATGTCGGGATACGCGCGGTACGGGGTGAGACACGGCCGCACTTCGTCCACGGCGGCTCGAAGGGGCTCCGACAACGAGAAACCCCCTCCGACCAGGTGATTAACCTGGTCGGAGGGGATTCCATCCGTGTGGCGGCGCCAGGATTCGAACCTGGGAAGGCGAAGCTGGCAGATTTACAGCGGGCTAGCTTGGCTGGCGCTGACCAGGCAAAAGGCGAGGCTGCGCTCGCGTTGGGGGCCGCGTGGGGGACAAGCGCGGCTTGCGCTCCTCCCCCAGCCCCGCTGTAGCGCCCACGGTCAGAGGGGCTCTCCCGCGTCGGAGGTATCGCTGTCGCCTGCCCTGGGGGGCATGGTCGCCAGGTCTTGTTGGGAGCCCCGACGACTGCTGAGTACAGGGATGGAGGCTGCCAGAACAGCGGCGGCTGTGCTGAGAGGGGCCGCAAGGTGCGGGAAGACCCACACGGCCAGGATCACTCCCAGCGACAGGACTATGGGCACGTAGATCGATGGCCTTAGACGGCGCCTCTGTGAGCGCGCGGCTCCACGGCGTAAGGTCATGACAACACCTTCTTTCCTCGAATGCCTGGGGTGGGTGTTGGAGCGGCCTCCCGATAGCGCGGGAGGCCGCTCACTTTCTGTTACTAGGGTGCGCGGCTCGCATGGTTCCGCCGGATGAGTTCACTACTCGCAGCCGTCTAGGCTCGGCTACTTGGCGTCAACCATTCGATCACGAAGCGTTGCATCCATAGCCCGTGCAGGGAAGTGGTCCTCGTCGCAGTGGCCAATCCCCGTAGGGTGCGCGGGGCGCTCGCCCCTATTTCCGCGCAGGTCGAACGGGGGTTGGTGGGTGCTCCTTGGGGGCACCCCGCAGGAACCAGAAGTTGGCCAAAAATAAACGGACACGAGATTAGAAACCGGTCAGCCGACCTGCATCTTTTCTGCAGGTTGGAGCGATCCCGTTGCCGATTGGGGCGACCTCTCCAAGATCAAAGCGCGGCAACGTGATCCACACGCGCTTGGCTTGAGATGTTTGCTCTCCAATCACAGTGTCAGCTGGTTCGGCTGTGCCTTTTGGGCTTGATGGGTTCTGATCATCAACTGCCATCGCGCTACAGATGGTGAGGCGGGGCCTCCTTGCCCGTGGGCTCTCCGGCGACCAGCAGATGCGTGGCGGCAACAAGTCCATGCAGCGCTACCAGACTGAAGAGCGCGCCCTGCGCTACTGGCACAAGCCCCACAGGGGACGGGGGGCGTTCGAAACCTGGGCCGTGATCGTGGAGTGCCACCGCCGCTGGGGCCGCGGCGAAGACGGCCAGATACGACGCGAGTATGCGTGGGTCCTCGCCCCGGTGGCCTCCCCCCTACGCGGCGCTTGGCCGCAGCACATCATCGATGCGCTGAACGAGGACGACGGCCACGTGCACGACCACGCCCAGAACACGCCCTTCGACGAGACGGAAGAAGCAGAGACGCTCAGTGCCGGCGACCGGTACCGCCAACTAACAGCGGCCGCGGGGCGCACGGCCTCAAACCGCTCCGAAAGGTCGCGCCGCTCAGAGGTCGACCGCTACTTCCGCTCACCAGCCGCACGCGAAGCCGTGCTACTTCGTAGCGGCGGTACATGCGAGAACCCCAGGTGCCTTGGCCATCCCACCGAGCTCACGGACGCCGGCGCACCCATCCTTGAGGTCGACCACGTCAATGAAGTCGGCAACGGGGGCGACGACATCCCGGAAACCATGATCGCGCTCTGCCCCAACTGTCATGCCCTTAAGACCCGAGGCCGTAACCGCCGGCAGCTTCGTACCACCCTGCTCCGCATCGCTCGCCAACGCCACCGCACTTTCTCCAGGGACGAGTCGTAGTGCCAAGATCGCGGGCACCGGCTTGTGACGGCGCACGCGCACGACGAGCGTGCGCCGTCCGCGACCCTACTTGGGCAAGTACAACGCTGACGGCCCCCGGAAACTTTACAGACCTCACACGTTGGCGTCCCCGCACTTCCTGCGACCTGCGGAAGCTTGCTCACGCCCGGGGATATACGTGTCCGCCGTCCGCGCCTCGTCCACGGAGCGCCGAGGACCGCGGCGGTGCCGGGGGCGCCGTACCTGCAAAGCATTACCCCGCCCAACCTCGGGCCGCGCTGGATGCCCCGAGTGCGGCAAGCGTGAAGCCGTCCCGCAGCTCTCCCGCACGGATCGCCTGTGCCATCTCGTGCGGACTCCACCAGCGCGCTGCGGCAATCTCGCCGTCGCCGCCCGGGCTAGGGCACAGTGGTGCGTCACCCTGAACCGAGACCTCGACGATGGCAACCTCGCTCTCCAGCGTGCCGGAGTCGACGTCCAGGTACGCCACCACAGCGGCTGCGGAGCCGACCAGCCCCGCTTCCTCGACAAGTTCGCGCAGCGCGTCCGAGACGGGGTCGGTCTCGCCGAAACCGCGCGGAAGTTCCCAGGCCCACCGGCTGATCGTCGGTCGCCACTGGCGGACCAGCAGAATGTCGTCACCTCGTCGAGCCAGCACCACAACTCCGGTGCGGCCACCGCCGACGCGTACGCGGTGCCGGACGGTCTCGCCGCCGGAGGGCAAGCGGTAGATGTCGATGTAGACCTCGCACCATCGGCCGCCGTCGGCATCGGTGTAGGCCTTGTGGGTGCGCGCGCGTGGCGCCTCAGCGTCCATCAGGCACTCCTCCCCGGCACCCCTGGAAGCTCTATCACGTCGTACCGGCCTCGGAAATCGGTCAGACGGGTCACCCCGGCTGCTACGGCCGCGACGACGACCGGCGCGAGCGCCCCGCCCGCGCCGGCGGCGAACACTCCGGGCGTCCCCTGGCCGAGCAGGCTGGTCGCCAGGCTCATTCCGCCGCCCGCGACCATCTGAGCGGTGGCGCCACGCGCGCTGTGTGCGAATTTCTGGAGTCGGGTAACCGGCACCTCGTCCACATCACCGGCCCGTGGCTCTTTCGTACGGCCCGCGAGCAGGTCGCCCACCTCCTGCAGTGCGGCGAGGTCCTGCCGGTGCCACCACTTGGCGAGGGCATCGGCTGCTTCATCCGTGTAACTCTGCCATTGCTCACCGCTCATCAGGCCGAGCCGCAGTTCGAACCGGGTCGGGTAGGTCACGACCGGTGTCTGCTCCACGAGTGTCGCTGCCTCCCGGCGCCGGACGCCGCGTCGCGGCGAGGCCAGCCCGAGCATGCAGCCTTCGCCCGCCGCGATGGCTCGGTAGTACGTCTCGTCGAAGGACTCGCGCAGTGTCCGTGCGTCCGTTTGTGCCGCCGGGTCACCGGAGTGCAGCAGGGGGTCAAGGCTCTCGTACAGGCGGCTACGGCTGGGTAGCCCGTTCACGTCGAACTCCCCGCCAGTCCAGGCGGCGAGCACCGACTGGCCGTGGTCACTGGCCAGTTCCTCCGGGCGCGGCGGGGGACGCAGCGCGTACGCGGTTGCGTAGTCGGCCGGTGTCAGGGGGCTGACCTCCAGCAGGCCACGCCCGGCGGCGTCCAGCCAGTCAGCCCACCGGGCGACTGCGCGCCGCCGTAGCGGAGCGTCAAGGACCCCTGTCGCCGCTAGTAACCTGTCCGCCATGCCGACCGGTCCCTCCGAGGCGAGGGCCGCGACCGCGGCCTCGCCGTCCGCGCGGACAGCCAGCTCCCGCTGGAGCCGCAGGCACTGTTCGTCGGGGATCGGGAGGGAGGAGAAGAGGAAACCGGTCGAGAGCATCGCGACCAGTTGTCCGGCCAGGTCTGCATTGCGGGAGTTCACCCGGATCGGGAGTACCGCGCCACCGCCGACCGCACGGATCGCCAACTCGTCGAGGAGTGCGGCGGGCCGCAGCACAGCGAAGACGGCGCCGTCGAGTAGTTGGGGGTAGGTCAGGAACAGGGATCCGCCCTGGATGACTTCCCAGCGCAGCCGCCCGAGCAGTTCTGCCCGCCCGGAGGGGGGCAGCCTCTCCACCGGGGCGGTGGCCCCGGGCGCTTGGGCGCTCAGCTTGGCCCGCTGCCGTACGCTGTCCCACCCGGTGCTGAGGACCGCGGTCATGTGCCAGCCCTTTCTGTGGTGTTCGTACGTGGGCCAGTCCAGCATGTGTGGACGGGCGGGACAACGGAGAGCGCTCGATCTTGGCGAGCCTGTGGAAGGACCACGCCGCCCACGGCAGTCACGAGTCTTCGAGGGACTCGAACCCGGGAAGGCTGAGCCGATAGATTTACAGCGGGCCGCTTCCGCCATCGGTGACCTGCGGCTTTCCGTGTGTCACTCGCTGCTGGGGGATCAGAGCCGAGCTAGGCAGTGAAACCGGACCCGAAGCGGTGCACCCAATCGCTCTCGCGGCCATCAGGTAGGTCGGGTGCTGGAACGGGATGCAACTGCTCCTCCCCGCAAGCACGCGCCCAGAACTGGCCGTCCAGTGAGAACTTCGGTCGGTCATCGTCAGATGAAACAGGAACGAGGCTGGTGGAGATCCACTCACCCTTGGTCGGTTCCGGCAATCCAACCGCACGGGCGGCGTGTGGGTGTGATCCTTGGTGACCCAGCACGACAATGCCCTCCGGGCGCAGCTTTATCCGGGCGTCGCGGGCACGCTTCGGCGCGTCGTCCTGCTGGCCGACGGTCAACATGGTCTGGCGGCCAATGAGTCGGTCTTGCACATCACGGAACAGCTGGTTCACCCGCTGCTGACCCGACGAGGATCGGCGGCGCGGCAGTCGGGCAGTGAGAATCCGCTCGCGTGTTTCGGGATCCAGGTGGCGGAGCAGGTTTGTCGGCAGGTCCCTCTGGAGCCCACCCCAGAGCCAGTAGACCTCGGACTTGGCGCCGTCGGAGAGCTTGCGCTTGTTGTCTCGGTTATATGCGCGGACGAGGTCACCGTTTGCACCCAGCACTCTCTTCCAACGCAGGCGCTCATCGGTGATCCGTACTACGCCAGCGGCCCACCGGCTCGTGTCGTCGTCTATCCAGGTCACGACTGCAGCATGGTCGGCACGGCCACTCCGCTCGCCGTGGTCGGCGCACAGATACATCTCCATCGGGATCTCCCAGCCACCGAGATCCTTGGAGAACTTGCAGTCGATGTCGAGGCCGGCGATGGACCAGTCGAGGTCTGCGCCGTTGTCAATGGCGAACTCCTTGGTGAGGTTCACCTCGACGGCCGTGCCGAGATACGTCTTCTCGGTCTTCGTCAGGTGCTGGTACGCCCAGCGCCCCGTCCGCTGGCCATCGAGCAACTCGTCGAGGGAGTCGCGGAGCGCCCATCGGAAGCGCTCTCGCGCCTCCGGCTGGCTGTAGAACCACTCCACGAACGGGACAAGGTCATCGGGGACGGGTTGCGTAAGACCGGACTGGATCCGCCACTCACGCGGCACCCTGCTCATGGGCTCGGTCGGGAGATCCCAAGTGCGGTACGAATTGCGGCGCGAGTGCTTCGCCGCCAACGCGCGCGAATCCTGCATGCCAGCCTGAGCAGCATCCTCAGGCAACCACAGACCCTCTTGTATCGTCACGCGCTGAAGTCTGGCAGCAGGCACTCAGCCGGGTTCGACGAACCCTCCTCAGCGGGCGCGGTCGGCAACCGACAGGAGACACATCCTCGACGGGCTTCGAGGAGGACGCAAAAGCGTTAGGCCCGTACCAGCACCTCGTCGTCAGGCGCAGACGCGGCCTGCACCGGCAGTCGGTGCCACCAATCAAGCTTCGCCAGCAGGTCCTCACTCGGAGGAGACCAGCCGAAGGCGGCGCTCAGGACATGCATTGCCAGGCGCGGCGGAACGGCGTTCCCGATCTGCTGCCCGATGTCGCGACCGGACCATGGGTAGTCGGCAGGAAAGGTCTGCAGACGTCCGGCTTCGGAGTGATTGAACCGATCCAGTTCAGCCCCGTCGAGGGAGACGACACGGTTTCGGCGGATCTTGCCAGTCACCGTGGCAGAGGGCTGGGACGAGGTCCTGCGCCCACGCAGCTTCGGGTCGCCGCCCGTTCCGTAGTTCGAGATGACCTCGAAGGGCGTTCCTCGCTCGATTACGTCGCCCATGGTGCGCCAGGGCTCCTTCGACGCGTCGCCAGCATCACGCGGAACCCCCTTGCGGTAGGTCCGATGGGTAGAGGCGGGCAGTTTCACGCTGTGCTCCCCCCGGCGCGCGACCAGTACGGCCCGCTTCCGCGTCTGCGGAACGCCGTAGGCCTCCGTGAGCAGGAGTCCGTAGTCAACCGAGTAACCCTCGTTCCTGAGGGCTCGGGCGTACGCCTCCCATACAGGGAGCACCGCAGGCACCTGCTCCAGGACGATTGCCTCGTAGGGCTTCTTCTGCACGTCGATGGCTTCCAAGATCCATCGGAGGGGTTCCAGTACGAGGCCGGTCCGCTCGTCATCCAGGTTCGCGAGATCGCTAACGATCTGCTCGCGGTCGACGCGAGCAGTCATTTGCTCAACGAATTTGAGGACGTCATCGAGGGCCTTACGGCCCGCCCCACTGCCTGCGACCGTAAATGTCTGGCAGGGCGGGCCACCGGCCAGCACGTCTGCGTCCGGAAAGTCGGCCGGACCGTACTGTCGCACGTCGCCCTGGATTGTGCCCAGGCCGGCAGCGCGGCGGGTCTCGCAGGCGTCGGCATCCCATTCAATGCCGACCGTGGGTACTCCCAGTCTCTCGGCAGCCACGTCCACGCCACCAGGTCCGGCGAACAAGTCGACGATCTTGACTGGCTGCACGTGATCTCCAGAGCGTCAGGGTGGCGGTCCAAGCGGCCGCACTCTGTAGTGCAGCGCTCTGGGAGCGTACCTGTGACCACTGACAACCCAGTGCCGTGTCGGTCTCCCGCGGCTAGACGGAACCGTGTGAGGTTCTAGACGTCCCGCAGGTCTGCCTCGTACTCCGGGTTGAGCAACTCATCCTTCGGGGCCCCACCCATGAGGGCGTGCCGTCCTCCGTGGCACTGAATGCAGAGCGTGATCAGATTCTCGTCGTCATTCTTGCCGCCCCTGTGCACTGGCAGAACGTGATGAATCTGTAGCGAGGCACCCTGCGCTGGAGTCCGCCCGCAGTCCTGGCAGGTGCGCTTGTCTCTGTCGAGGATCTTGTAGCGAAGCTTGATCGCCTCTCGGACGCGCGGCGGTCGCTTCTCCAGCGACGGGAGCCTGTACGACCCTGGCGGGAGGGTCGGATCATCGACGTTGGAGATGATCTGCCAACCCTCTTCTTCCAGCTCACGCAGACGACGCGGCCACTCTTGAATCTTGGCCACGTAGGCGAGCTGCTCCTTGTCGGCGGGGCGTGGGGAGATCGCCTGGAGGTAGTGGAGAAGCCTGGCGCGGCCGGCTGCATCCTTGCCTCCGGGCTTCTTCAGCGTTCGTGCTTCCTTGGCCACTCGCCAGCGGTCCGCCAGGTCCTCATCCGGTTCGTCCGCCGTCAGCCGGTAGTGGTCATAGGGAAGATCATCGCGGGTGACGCCGGATTCGACCGGCCAGCCAAACTCCACTCGCAGTTCCCGCACCCGCCTAGCCCACTCCACAATGCCCGAGACGCCGGCGAGATGATCGGCCGGTACCGGTTCGCCCACATGGCGACGCAGGTAGAGCAGTATGGCCTCGCGCGCCGACGCGATACCAAGGCCCTTGTTCGCTTCGTTCAGTCCGTCGCGGAGACGGGCCGACAAGCCCCCCAGCTCCGCAGCAAACTCCAACCATGCCTCCCTACCGACTGTGGCGTCCTCAGCTCGTTCCAACACCTTCAGGTACTCGCTGGCGGCGACTCGCATGTTCGAGATCGCTTGCACAGAGCGTGCTTCGCCCTTAGATGGCATGTGCCCCCCTGGCATCTTGATCGCTGGCGCAGCGTACGACAGCAGAGCCGACACCCTGCGGTCGAGGATGCCGTCGAACATCTGGGCTTGCCCAGCCCGCACGCCACGAGCACGCGGCGGACAGCTGCGCGCTCGTCATGGTCATTGGCTGCCACTCCCCTGTCTGGGACTGCCGACGCCAACCCCGTCGGGAGCCCAGCAGATTTACAGTCCCCTCAGAGTCTTCGGTCCGTTAGGCGCCTGAGCAGCGAGTATGGCCGCCGCCCGCCGTTCTCGGCCGTTAATCGTCCACGTCTCGTCCGCACTGCCCGACACTGACCTAGCGATCCGCCCCTTCGCAGGCCTTCCTTGCGGCATGCTCGGCCCTATGCGATGGAGAGATGTGGGGTGGGCTGCCCTGATCGGCCCCTTGCTAGGCGTCGGGCTCTTCACCATCGGCCCAGCCGTACTCAACGTCGTGAAACTGCCTGGGCCCGCGTGGGTCACCACCGCCGTCGCAGGACTTGGCGGCGTGTTGCTGCTTGTGGCTACCCCCCTGCTGCAGGCCCGCCTGGATGGTCTTACACAACGCACTCGACTCGAAGGGGAACGTGCACGAGAGCGGATAGACGCTCTTCAGTCACTGGCTGGCCCTACTGGAGATCTACCGTGCATCCGAGACGTCACCGATCGAGCGCTCTTGGGAATCCATCCAGCTATCCCGCTGCCTGCTGGTGCCAGTCCTGAGCTGTCGGCGACCCTACCCACGTATGTCCCCCGAGACATTGACACAGATCTACACGCGGCGCTGCGCTCCGCCAGCACAAATAACGGCTTCCTCCTCCTGATTGGCCCAGCAGCTTCCGGCAAGACACGCTGCGCATACGAAGCAATAAGAGTCGTATTGAGCGACTGGCGCATATGCATGCCAACCAGTGACGAGCAGATTACCGCTCTAGTTTCCAGTGGCGCAGATCTCGCGCACACCGTTATCTGGCTTAATGAAACCCAGAGATACCTAGGCCCCGGCAAATTGTCCGCCAAGACGGTCCGTCAACTACTTGCAGACACAACGCAGCCTGTCATCCTGATCGGAACTATCTGGCCAAGAGAGTACGAAAGACTCATCAGGGATGCCCCTTTTCGCGCTACCGAGGAAATCGATTGGGATTCAAGAGATATCCTCAGATTAGCCCAGCACTTCACCCTCAAAGAGTTTAGCGAGGCGGAAAGAGATCGAGCCAAAGAAATAGCTTCCACGGATCCGCGCCTGAAGGAAGCTCTCTCACACGAGAGGGGCAATCAGGCAACCGAGGTGCTCGCTGCGGCCCCTGAGCTCATCCGTAGGTGGGAGAATGCTTCCGATCCTCTCGGTGCAGCTATCTTGAAAGGGGGAATTATCGCCGGCCTCTGCGGCCATCCAGAGCCGATACCATTGGAAGTAATTAAGGCTCTGGCTGTTTCCCTTTTGACTCCTACACAACGCGCCCAAGCTTCAGACAACTGGCTTGCCAGCGCCCTAAGTTGGGCTTGCGAACCAGTCCGCGGAGACATTGCACCTCTCAGGCCCGAGGGCGCTGAGATTGGGCAGATCGATGGCTACTGCGTCACGGACATCCTCACCCAGCATGTTCAATGCTACTCGCCGATCACGGAGTATGCCCCAGAGGAGCAATGGACTCTACTTATAGAGGCGTCTTCGGAAGGTGTCTGCCTAGAAATCGGAGATACGGCCCATTTCCACGGGCGTGAACGCCTCGCACAGCACGCATGGAGACGCGGCGCAATTTCCGGGAATCACTACGCCATGGTACACCTCGGGACTTCACTAATTATCTCCGGGCAAATCACAGAAGGTCGCTCATGGCTTAGTGAAGCAATTCGCAGAGGCGTCGAAATCCCTCCCCCCGTCATCGGCTGCTTCCTAATCCTCCGCGGCGCAAAGGAAGAGGGACGTTCCTGGATAGCGGAAGCAGTCCAGCATGGAGGCCACGGCGTGGCAACCATGGCAGGCCTTTTCCTCATGGAGCATGATCCAGAGGAAGGGCATTTTTGGCTAGAGCGCGCTGTACAGGAAGGCGAATCACCTGGCTACATCGGGATCGCCCTTGCCGGGTCCGGAATCCTAGAAGAAGGGCACATCTGGCTAGCCATCGCCTCTGATCAGGGGGGAGCTGAAGCCACGATTGCGATCGCCGAACTACTCCTTTCCCAAGGAAATACAGAAGAGGCACAAGCATGGTTCGAGCGCGCCGTGCAGACCGGAGGAGCAACCTGTGCAACTGTGGCAGGGCTAGCCCTTTTCAGGCATGGCGCAAAGGAGGAGGGTCGCGCTTGGCTGGAGCGTGCTGCCGAGCTCGACGGAGAGCATCGAATGGCCCTCAACGGACTCCTCCTTGCCGTACTTGATGGGGAAGTTGATGAAGGTCGAATCTGGCTACAACGTGCAGAGCAAGCCGGCTTCACAGACGCCACGATTATGCTGCAGAATCTCCCCAATTTCATTAGAGAGATAGGCCCCCAGGGAATGGAATAACCCCAAGGCGGAAATAGATGAGGTCTTCCAAATTCTTCCGTGTGACGGCCAGATGTGCTCCGCAGGTTCGCATCCAGGGCGAACGATATTTTGTGCAGCGCTTAGTCCAGCATCCCCAAGGTCGTATCGGGCCACCATTGCCGACACACCCTGACCCCGTCGGCGAGTGCGCGCCGAGCCTGCCTCCTGCTGACAGGTCGGCTGCGCTTGACCACGTTCCAGCTGTCACCAACCTGCACATACAGGGGCGGGACGTGCCGGTTGAGCCCACTTCGATGAGCCATTCCGCGCGGTCGAGCGAGCTTGGGCGACTCGCTGTCGCCCGGCTTCGCGACGCTCTTCGTCAACGATCCACGTGCGGGTGCGTGCAAGGTCCCGTTCCTGCAGCCGCTCCAGGAAACGGAGCAACCTTCCGGTCACCAGCTCTTTTAAGACGTTGTCCACACATCCCTGCTGATCACCGCCTAGTTGGGCAGACTGGCAGGCGGAGAGAAGCTGCCTTGTACGCCATCTGACCCTGAACTGGGGGAACTTATGATCGTTCGGCGATACCTGGATGAAAGCGATGAACTGACCCAGCATCTTACCCAGCAGCTCAACACTCCACTGGACTGGCCGGAGGACGGGGGGCTGAACACCGAGCACGTCGCGAAGATTGCTTCCGCGGCAGCCTGCGACGTCTCCTACAATCAAGCGGCCAACGGCCATCTGGTCGACCTTTTCGCCGCGCTCCCCCTGCCAAGCACCCCTGAAGGGAACGAGTTCTGGGAGGCGCTGAGGCGTGCCGGGGGTGAGGCCGCTTTGTACGTCGATCCCGCCAACGCGGGTGGCCCCTTCTTCAACTACCTGATCGACGGGAACGAAGCGGGCATCGCCGGCCGTGTGCTCAGCTTCCTGGGAAAGCTCGACGACCAGCAGCGCGACGCCGTGACCGAAGTGATCGGGGGCGCACTGGACCACAACACATTTGTAGCAGGGGGTCGGTACCTCGGGAAGCTATGGCTGCGTGATGCCGAGACCTCTGCCTGGTACGTCCTGCTTGCCAGCCGTCGGACGTACGAGACAGAGGATGACCGCAAGCGATTCCTTGAAGCGTGGAGCAACGCCTAGGCGCTGTTACGGCAAGGGCGTGCTCAACTGATCTATTCCGCGCCCAGGCCGTCTGACCGAACCAGGAGGAGCGCCCTGTCAGTTCTGGAGCCCACGATGGCCGACGCGGATGCGGAGGCCATCGCCACGTGGCCGTCGGGGCTGCGAGAGCGGCCGCACAACCGAGCCCTGACACGGGCAATTTTGCCCTGGAGTGACTGGGGGTTGGAGAACCACCTTTGGAAGTCCTGATGTTGGCCCAAATAGGTGGTGTTAGTCCATATGATCAGGACATGGCACTACAACCAGTCGAGGCCACGCTGATCGTGGGAACGGCCTCAGTGTTGGCTTCGACGTCCGCCGTACTGATTACTCACCGGCTGACCATCCGCCGGGACCGCCAGCACCGCGTATGGGACCGCCGCATGGATACCTACAAAGAGGTGTTGAGGACTCGCCGGATCCTGTCTCAGCACAGGACAGACGTGCTGCGCACCCAGTCGGCCAAGTCAGCCATCACCGATGTTGAAGGCGAACTCAATGCCTTCCACCTGACGCAGGCCCAGCTGACCATGTTCGGCTCGAACGCGATCAAGGCTCTGGACACCATTTCCCTCGCGGCGTTCAACAACTGGTCCCGTGCGCTATCGCAGTGGAGTGACCTGAATGCCCGCGCTACTGCCCATCTGAGCAACAGGGAGATGTGGGAGGTCGCCGACAGGAAGTGGGCTGAACTCCAAGAACTGGCGAAGACTGTCGACCTGGCTGATCAGCTTCTGGCCAAGGCGATCCGCGACGAGGCTGAGTTCAAGGACCGGCTCCACACTCCGTGGTGGTCGCGCATGCGAGCCCGGCGACGCGACGCCGCTCATATCGCGAGCGGAGACGGCACGCCGCCGACGCCCCCTGCATAACCACGCTCCGCAACCGGCCGCCGGGCCTCCTCCGACACCCACTCCGACTGGGGTTTTCAATGCTTCGGAAGGTTCGCCTTCCCGCAAGGGCGCCAGACGTTGAAAGAGTCCAGGAGTGAGAAGCTCTGCCTGGGGTCCGTGGAGCCCCCGCGGGATTCGAACCCGAGACCTACACATTACGAGTTGTCTGATCTTGGTCCGGGAGTGTCCGTGGGCGTCTGCCTAGACCACCTCCTGCCAGGTCAGCGGGTATCCCGGATGCTGGTGGACGAGGGCGAACCCTCCCGGAACGAGAAGCAACTGAGACTGCAACTGAGACTGTGGCCCAAGACGTCTCACCGGCCACCTCCCGCAGCCTTGATCCCGTAGCCGCTTCGTCCCGAAGCAACTTCGCGGAGCGCTTGACCATGGGCCGGTGTGCCTCTCACCTGTTGCGACCGTCCGCAAACGTCCGCGGCTGTTCGCCGCTGTGCGTCGGCGTTGTCATGCAGTTAGACACTCACCGGCCATCGCCGCCCGGTGGGCTCGTGGCTGCCGGCGGCACAGTCGCTCAGAAGATGCGGACACGCCGTGGTGGGGCGGATCCGATCGTCCCGTGCCGGGCCGCCGAGCGTTGCTGCCGTCCGGCGTCGTTGCCTCAAGCGGGACAGTCCGAGGGCAGGCATGTCCAGTGGCACGGCGCCCGGCGCACCGGGTCAGCTCCACTCGCAAAACTTCCTATCCTCGACCGCGTATTGCCCTACTCTTCTGGGAAACGCCACCAACCGACGGAACGTGGGGACAAATGAGCGGCACGTCGCACACCTCGTTGAAGCTTTGGCGAGAAATGCGGAGTTACCTGCCGCCAGTTCGCCTAACTTCACTGAAATTCACTGCCGACGCCCCCTTTGTTGACCAAGTAATCGCTCTCGCACCATTCACGGTAATCTCCGGACTGCACGGAGCAGGTAAGAGCACGCTGCTGAAATGCATCTCCGAGTCACTAATGACCGGCATGTGGAGTCGCGAGCACCCGCCTCTCCTCGGAGCGAATTCCCCAACGGCGCTAGGAGGGCAGGTAGAGGTTTCAGGAAGTAAGGGAGGTGATACTTTTTCTTACACGGTCAACCTGTCGGTGAAGTCGGAGTGGAGGGATAGAGGGAGTAGCGAGGTTGGCATCTTCCCGGATGTGCACAATTCGTTTGAGGTTCCTTCTGAGATATCAATGTTCTTCCAAGATGCCCCTAGAGACGGAAAGGTGATCGAGAAACAAGAGGGTGCTGAATGGGTTCAGTCACGAAAAGACTTGGATGCACTCAGAGACATCTTGGGCGTTACGTACGATGAGGTTGTTTACTACCCGGTCAAAATGGATGACCTATCGCCGATCTTTCCTTACGTTCGGGCACGTCAAGAAGACCGCTGGGTGGACTCATATTCCATGAGTTATGGCGAGCTATCCGTCCACCGGATGCGCTGGTTCGTGAGGCACCCATACGATGACTCGATCGTTCTTCTAGACGAGCCGGAGGCGAACATTGCGCCTCGCGGTCACGCCGCTTTGGTCGACGACCTGGCGCGTCTAGCCCGGGCCGCACAGGTGCAGGTCCTTGCCGTCACACATTCTCCGGTCTTCCTCACCAGAGTTCCCCTTGAGTTCGTACGAGTCTGCGTGCGAACCAGTCACGGCCCGATGGTTATGCAGCCGTCCAAGGCGTCTGACCTACGCGACGCCTTGGGTGTCGAGAATCCTTTGCGGTCAATTATTCTGGTCGAGGATGAGGCAGCACTGGAACTCCTTAAGCTCATGCTCGCAGCCCATAATTTCGCAAGTAGCGGCGAGGCAGAGATTATCGACGTCGGTTCATGGAATGACGTTTTGAGCATGAAGGTAGGCCTCTCTAAATCACAACGACTGCGAGCCGTCGCTGTAGTCGACGGCGATCAGCGAAGTAACCCGAAACTCAACGACGCATCTCGAAACGTTCTGTTCCTGCCGGGAGCTGAGCCACCCGAACGGGTCCTTATACGCCACGCGATACAATACCCAGAAGAACTTGCGAAGCTCTTGGGATGCTCGCTAGCGTCTGTCAACGTGTACCTATCCGAGCTCAATGGGCTTGATCACCATCGATGGTTGGAAACACTGTCCCTGAGAACCGGAAATGACTGGCGCTACTGCCTGCGTGCGGCCTTCTCGATTTGGCATGAGGAATCGGAAAATCGAGCATTGACAGAGAAACTCGTGCGCGACATTGAATGTCAGATCAAATGATGCACTCAAGTGGCGGGTTACTTTCCGTCAAGGTCGGCGGAACGGCTTTGGGATGGAGCTGATTTGGTGCGAGTGATCATTGCCCATTACGCTAGCCCGCGGATCGGGCAGGTTTGTGAGCCTGCCCGTTAGTGCCCGGTCTTGGGCCGTGATCTTCGAGGCTCGCGCCAAATTGACTGCCTAAAGCCGCAGAGCCGACCGGCCTCAGCCACAGAGGGTTTTTCCTACCTCCGCCCGCAAGCACGCAGCGCGCCGCCGGGCGGGGCCGCCGCTGGCGAAGACAGGGCGGCGGCCCCGCCGACAAGGCGGCGCGCGCCCGCGCCGTGCGCGGGCCTTGAATGGTGTAGCGAGACTTTGAACCCGGACACTTCGTCCGGGCCCTCGCCTGTTGGCGGCTGCATGCTCGGATGGGCGGGCGGATGAGGCCGCCTGTCTCGGCATCGGTCAACTCGGTACCGTGAAGCCAGCCCCTACGAGCAGGAGGCAACAGGCAATGCGTGGTCTTGGAGATCACCTCAGCATCGGCGAGCGCATCGCGTTTTACCGGAAGCGCCGCGGCTACACGCAAGAGGTGCTGGCTGGTCTGGTCGGTCGTAGCACCGACTGGCTCGCCAAGATCGAGACGGGGCGTCGGAAGCCGCCCCGCATCGACATGCTCGCCGAACTGTCGCGCATCTTGCGCGTGCCTCTCGGGGACCTGCTGGGACAGACCGTCCTCATGGAAGACGAGCGTCAACAGGATGACGTCCCCGCCGTCCGTGACGCCCTCATGAGTCCGCGTCGTCTCTCACGGCTGCTCTTCGGCTCCGAAGCTGACACTCAGCTGCCGACACCCACCCGAGTGGCCGTGCGAGTGGAGCAGGCGTGGAACGACTATCAAGGCGGACGGCTCGGGAGCGTCATTGCCGCACTTCCCGCGCTACTCCAGACCGCGCAGGAGTTGGAGGATCGCGGGGCGCGTCGCGGCGACGACCTTAGCGATTGCTGGGCAGTGTCGGCTCGCACGCACCACCTCGCAGCAACGACGCTCGCGAAAATCGGCGAGTCCGACATCTCATGGCTCGCTGCCGAGCGCGCGATGCGGGCCGCCGATGAGTCGGACGACCCGCTCGTGTTGGCCTCCGCAGCCCGGTCCGGCACGCACGCGTTGCTTGCCAATGGTCGCTACGACGATGCTCTCGAACTTGGCAACACGGCGGCAAGGTGGCTGTCGTCTCAGGTGAACGAGAACGACCCGGCCGCGCTCAGCTTGCTCGGGATGATCCACCTGCGTGCCGCCGTTGCGGCAGCACGGCACCAGGAGCGGACGACGGCCACAGGACTGTTGGACCGTGCAGAAGAACTGGCCGATGACCTTGGGGCGGATGAGAACTACTGGCAGACCGGATTCGGGCCGACGAACGTCCTACTCCATCGTCTGTCCGTTGAATTAGATCTCGACAACGTCTCATACGTTGTGGAACACGGCCGGATCAACGTCGACCACATGCCGCAGGAGCGCAGCGTGTCGCACCATATCGACTACGCACGGGCTCTATCACTCGCCGGCCAGGGGGACGAGGCATTCTCGGAACTGTGCACAGCCGAGCGCACGTCTCCGCAGCTCGTCCGCAACAATCCAAGGGTGCGCGAGACGCTGCGAGACCTGATCAAACAATCCCCGGTCACCGGCGGCTCGCGCTCGTCCGAGGTGTTCGCGATGGCTCAGCGGTGCAGGGCGGTGCAATGAGTTCAGGCAAGCGTGGGGTGCTCGGGGTCGTCGGGTCAGCGGCCGGAGGCGTAGAAGTGCTGCGTACCGGTCTCGTTGAGCCCGCGATGGATCGCGGATGGCGGGTGGCCGTCACGCTCACGCCGACCGCAGGTCAGTGGTTGCGGATGAGTGGCGAGGTCGAGCGGCTGGAGAAGCTGACGGGCCTGCCTGTGCGTGACGAACCGCGTCTCCCTGGCGACGCTCGTCCACATCCTCCGATTGACTGCTACGTGGTTGCTCCCGCGTCGGCCAACATGGTCGCCAAGCTTGCCACTGGCGTAATGGACAACCAGGCACTGACGCAGGTTGGCGAAGCTATCGGCACTCTCGGTCTCCCCGTCGTCGTCTTTCCGCGGGTGAACGCGGCGCATGCGCGTCATCCCGCGTGGCAAGGCCACATTGACGCCTTGCGAGCCGGGGATGTGCACCTCGTCTACGGCCCGGACGTGTGGCCGCTGTATGAACCGAGGGAAGCACCAGCCGGGCGTGAACTCCCGTGGGGGGCAGTGCTGGACGCGGTGGACGAAGCCACCGGGTGACGAGTGGACAACCCGTTTGAGCTGCAAAGAAAGAGGACCCGGACAGTCTGTCCGGGTCCTCTTCTGTTTCCGGCCGCATGCTCATTGGCATGTCAGGAATCCAGGAGCGAGGTGGCGAGTCGAGAGGTCTCACCTTCGCAGAACTCGCAGTGATCGAAGCGAGTTTGAGCGAGGCGCGCGCCACAGTCGAGCGACTGCTGAGGCGCGCGGACGAACTCACTGCACGGGTGGAGTCTCATTGCCAACGACTTGCTCAAGACGGTCAAGTCGCTCATCGAGCAGGCGAAGAGCTTCGTGAATCGAGCTGAGTTCTGCGGCCAGGGCTGTGAATGCGGGGCTGCTGCCCGGCTCAGTGCCGAGCGGCAGGGAAGGGTCACGGACGAACGTCCCGCGGCCCTGCTGGGTGAGAACCAGCCCCTCATCGCGGAGCTGGTTGTACGCGCTCTGCACCGTCAGGAGCTGCACGCCAATTTCCTTCGCGAGCTTGCGTGCCGCGGGGAGTCGGTGTCCCGGTTCGTATTCGCGGTTCGGGCCTGTGATCTTCGCGCGGAAGTCCGCAGCGATGTTCTTGGCCGTGGGCGCCTGCTTGGGCGCTTCTGAGCTCTGCTCCATGGGTTCGAGAGTAGCCGGGACCTAAGTCAATCTCTGGTTCTGAACTGGATCCCCTTGACAGTCGGATTGACTTAGGTCAATCTGAAGGCGCTCGGCAGGCCCCGCCCCGCAAGGGCCGGGAGCCCCTTCTACCAGGGGTTTACCGCGCTTGTCGGAAGCGTTCGTGCCTTGACAACTGAATGAGGATCACGCCACCTCTCCTCGGCCAAGTAGGCGGCGCACGCGGGCTTCGGCCCGTGTGCTGAACAGCGCAAAACGCCCTGATGGTCGTAGGCCGGGTTCGACTCCCGGTCAGGGCGCTGCCCTCGCCGCAGAAGCAGCTTGGGGATGCACGCCCCGAACGGTCGCCTCTCACCACAAGGCCACGACCGCTCGGTCTCTCTGCCCCTTCGACATCAGGAGCGCTGTCATGCGTGCCTACATCGGCGGTCATCAGGCCGTCTCTGTGAAGGACTTCATCGAACTGGCCCTGGGCACCCCGGCTGAGCTGTGGCTCGGGGTGGAGGGCGAGACCGACGAAGAACGCGCGGCCCGTCTGGACGCAGCCCGCGACATCCTCGCCGACAACCCCGACCTCCCGGACGCCGTATCCCGCGTCGTCGCCGAGGTGATCGAAGCGCACGCACCGGAACTGTTCAACGTCGTCCCGCTGACCCGCCCGGCCGTGCGCCGGAGGCCCTCCCGGAAGGAGGTGGCCGCGTGAATGCCGAGACGCTGGCCACGCAGGCGGCTGTCCTTACGTGTCTGGCCGGTCTCGCGGTCGGTCACCCGAACCTGCCTGGCGCCTACCTCACGATCAGCCGCTACACGCCGGGAGAAGTGGCCGTGCAGCTCGAAAGTCCGGCCGCGGTGGAGGCGTGGCGGGAGGCGCTGGGCGTCGACCCCGACAAGGTGGTCGCCGACCGGATCGGCACGCAGCCCTCACTGGAGTTCGACGCGACGGCCTACGGCATCGACTTCCACGTCTATGCCACCTACCAGCCAGCGCCGACGGAAGCAGGTGCGGCATGAACGCCGCGGCGCGCGTCGAGGAGCCGCCGACGCCCGTCGAGGCTGCGTCGACGCCCCTGAACGCCGAGGGCACCATCACCGTCATCGCCGCCGTGCTCACCGTGGTGCTCACCGCGGTGGCGTTCTGGCTCTCCTACGAGCACCTGCAAGAAGTAGCCGCCGGACACGGCATGGCCGAAGCGGTGGCCCGTTCCTGGGCATGGCCGGCCACGGTGGATCTGTTCATCGTGATCGGTGAACTGCTGATCCTGCGCGCCTCGCTCGCCCACAGGGTGGACTGGTGGGCAATCATGCTGGTCACGGCAGGAGACGGGGCTTCCATCGCGCTGAACGTCGCTGGCGTGGGCAACGACGCCAACGCCCTCGACTACGTGGTGGCGGCCGTCCCGCCGGTGGCCGCTCTGCTGGCGTTCGGTGCCCTGATGCGGCAGGTACACGCCTACCTGGCCCGCCGGGCCTCGATGGATATCGACACCCCGCCGACGGGCGTCGACGCCCCGTCGACGCCCGCCGACGTCGCCGCCGATCACGCGCCCACGGCTTCGTCCTCACCACTAGTGGTCGAGATGGATGCCGTGCCGGAGCGTGCGGCCGTGCCGGTCGACGTCGACGCGGAGTCGGCGCCCGTCGGCGCTGAGCCGGTCGTCGCCGAGGCGCGGTCGACGGCCGTCGACCTGTGCACGCCGGTCGTCTACCCCAACCGGGTGGATCAGTTGGTGCGGGCCCTGTACGGCACCGACTTCACGCAGCCGAGCACCATGCGCATGACGATGGCCATGGACCGTGCCGGACTGGGCACGTCGCCGTCGACCGCACGCACGGCGCGTAGCCGCGTGAAGGCACGTGAGCCGTACCTGGCCGACTTCCCCGGCGCACTGCGGGCCGAGGTGGGCTGATGCCGACCGCCTACAGCCTGTGCTTCGACCCGACCGGCACCCGCTACGGGGTGCCCACCTACCCGTGGCGGATGGCACCCGACGGATACGCCACCCGCCGGCAGCTGCGCTCGCTCGGCTTACGGCCGGGCGCGCAGCCGGTCGCCGCTCAGCTCATGCGCGTCAACCGTCGCTGCGGCACGCCCCGGGTCGCCTACCTCTACCGCGAGGAGCTGGCCAAGCCCGTCCGGCCGATGACCTCCCGCAAGTGGGGTGCCCTGGCGCTGGCGATGCTCGCCCGCCGCACCTGCCCCAGCTGCCAGGTCACCTACAGCTACTGCCTGTCGACCCGGCACGGCATCTGCGGCCTGTGCCTGGCAGCCGAAGAACAGCGCGCCGCCTGAACGCCCCCTTCGACTTCCCCGGGAGTTCGCTGTGTCCAGTCGTACTCGTGCCCGCCTCCGGAAGACGGCCGCGGGCGTCCACACCGTCCGCATCCCCCGCCAGCGCGGCCGCCGCTCCCATCAGCCGTTCGTCGTCGTGGTGCCCGAACGCCCCTCCCTGCTGGCCGAACTGGGCAGCGCACTCGCGCTGGCCGTCTGGGACCGGCGCCGCCCCCTCGCCCCGCTCCTGCTGTCCGTGCTGGCACTGCCGCTGACGGGCCTCCTGCACTGGTGGGCGTGGTGGTCGGGGCTGCTCCTCGCCCCGCTGGTGGCCGCCCCCGCGGGCTGGCTGGTCTTCGCGCTGAAGCGCCGCCCGGCCGGCCGCTCGGTCCTCCTCTGGCGGGTCGGGCTCACGGTCGCGGCCACGTCGGTGCTGCTGTGGCTGGCCCTGGCCGCCGCCCTCGGGCCCCTGTCCGGGCCGCTGCTGGTGCTGTGGCTGGTCAACACCCTCGCCGCTCAGGCGTCGTGGCTGTTCATCCATCGGAAGGGCTGAACCCGTGGTGTTCGGCTCACACCGTGCCAGCCTGCTGGACCGCTCGTGGGCGTTCGGCTCACGAGCGGCCCGCACCCTGGCAGCCCTCATCCACGCCGTCTCCGGACAGACCCGGTGGCGGCCCACCGACCTGTACGCCGCGGCCGTCACGGCACGGTTCGCGGCTTCCCACCGGCTCATCGAGCAGGCCGCGGACGCGGTCGATGACGGCTGGTCCGTCGACTTCATCGCCACCTCACCGCTGCTCGGTGACGCGCTCGTCTTCGAGGAGGACGACCAGTGAGCACTCCCCCCAGCAGGAACCCGAACGACCAATGGCCCTGGGGCCCGGCCAACAGCACCAGGAACACCAACACCAACACCAACAGCAACAAGGGCAGCGGCGGGGCGTCCTCCGGCGGCGGCCGGACCCGGCACACCCACAAGGAACGCACCTACAACGTCAACATCGGCACCAACCGCGGCACGGGCTCCGGGGCCACCGGCGGCTCTGCCGGGGGTGGGGCGGCCGACCGGCACCAGGGTGACCGGCTGATCCACGCCATCGAGCGGATCGAGATCCGCAACGACAAGGACATCATGGCCCTGGCCAAGGCCATCAACCACCTGGGCCGTGAGCTGCACCTGATCCTGGGCATGCGGGCCGAGGAGCTGAACGGAGTGCTGTCGACCTACAAGGGCAAGTGGTACACCTTCGGCGCCCAGTCCCGGATCAAGGCCCGTCTCGTCTCCGCCCACCTCAAGGTCAGTGCGGAGGCCGCGAAGGCGCTCGGGGTGGGCGCGCTGAAGATGGCGCACTCCTTCAACCGGCACTTCGTCAAGCCGGAGCAGGAGGCCAGGCAGAAGCGCAACGGCAAGACGGCCCGCCCCACGTTCACGATCGGGGAGGACTGATGCCCCGCCGTACCCGCGACAACGCCTCCGGGCTGCGCGGGTGGGACGGGCAGAACGGCTACGCGCTCGCGACCCTGCCCGGTGGGCAGGGCGGTGTCCTGTCCACCATCGGCAGTCACATCGCGGCCAAGGCCGCGCCGTATCTGCCGCCGTGGGTCGGCGCCGCCGTCCTCCCGCCCGTAGCCGGGTGGGGCGTGCACGAGATGTGGGGCAACAGTGCCCTGTCGGCCGGGCTCGCGTCGGCCGGCATGGGCGCCGGAGGAGTCGTCCTGTCGGCGGTCACCTGGGCCGTGGCGGGCGGCACGAACAAGTTCCGCCGCTACCGCCGCGCGCAGGCCACGACCAGTGTCGCCGCGGGTATGGGCTGGCTGACCTGCGCGGTCTCCGCGGGCCCCTTCGGCCACCCGATGGCCGACCTGTGGCTGCTCGGGGCCGGTTTGTTCGCGGCGTCGTGGAACGTGCGGCAGCTCATGCGCAACGCCCACGACGAGACCGAAGAGACCGACAAGGGCGGTCTCGGCAAGCTCGCCGAAGCGATCGGCCTGGAAAAGGTGCAGGTCAAGCACGCCAAGGGCAACGGCAAGGGCATGGTCACCGCCGAGGTCTGGCCCCAGCCCGGCATGACGGTGGAGGACGTCCAGTCCGCCGCCCCGAAGATCGCGTCAGCCCTGCAGGTACCGCCGTCCGCGATCACCGTGGGCAGGGACCCGGACAACGCCGGACGCGGCACGTTCTCCGCCCGCGTCGCCGACCTGCTCAAGGACGGTGTGCCCTTCCAGCCCCCGTCAGAGCTGGGACTGCTGCCCACCGAGCCGATCCCGGCCGGCCTGTACGCGGACGGGGAAGTCTGGTGGATCAACCCCTTCCTGGCCGAGATCCTCCAGCACCTGCTCGTGATGGGGGTGACCGGCTCCGGGAAGTCGGAGTTCGCCCGCGCCGTCCTCGCCCACCTGCTCACCCGCAGGCAAATGTCCGTGTGGCTGATCGACCTGTCCAAGGGCGCACAGACCATCGGGCACATGGAAGAAGGCTTCGACTGGCTGGTCACACGCAAGAAGGGCGGCACCAAGGAAGCCAAAGCCATGCTCCGCTGCCTGCCCGGCGTCATCGCCGCCCGCGGCGACGAACTCGCCCAAGAAGGGCTGGACCAGTGGACCCCGGCCTCCAAGCTCAACGCGATGCTGGTCTGGATCGAAGAGGCCGCGGACGTCGCCGACTTCGACGTCATCTCCAAGATCGCACGCACCGCCCGGTCGGTCGGGATGTGGCTGGTCATCAGCCTCCAGCGCGCCACCTGGAAGAACCTGGACACCGACGTCCGCGCCAACCTCCAGGCCGCCGCATGCTTCGGCGTCGATGAAGCCTCCGACGCCGCGTTCTGCCTGCCCGACCGGGTCACCGAGTCCGGCGCGATCCCCGACTGGGGCTCCGACCGGCCCGGCTACGCCTACGCCACCGGCATGGGCATCCCGTCCAAGCGGTGGACCACCGAAGTACGCGGCTCCCTGACCAAGACGGTCCGCGACCAGATCCGCGACATGATCCTGGCCGCCGCCGCATACAGGGATCCGCTGGACGAGATCTCCGCACGAGCCGCCGGCCTGGCCTACGAACAGCGCACCCACCACGGCACCAACCGCACCAACGCCCCCACCGACACACCCGCAGCGGCCCCCGCCCGTCTACACACCGTCCCATCACCGGAGCTGGAGGACTGGGACGAACCGGAGGACACCATGGACGACACGGACGACATGGACGCCGTGGACCCAGCAGCGGAGGAGGCCGCCGCGATGGAACTGCAGGACGTCTACGAGGAGGTGATGGGCCACATCCCCGCCGACCCGGAACCCGACGCCGGCTACGCACGCCTCCGCCTGGAGGACGACGTCCCCGACGCCGACCCCGACACCCCGCTCGCCTTCGAGCAGCAGGACAGGCCCTCCACCGAAGAGGCCCGCGCCATCCTCTACGGCCAGATCGACCAGTGGGCCGCAAGCGACCGTCTCGCCTTCGAGACCGGCGACCTGATCCCCGTCGCCGTGGCCGCGGGCCGCAAGCGGGGCTGGCTCCACAAGGAGCTGAACGAACTCGTCCGCCAGGGCGTGCTCCGCCACGACGCCCACGGCGAGTACACCATCGTCCGCCCGGTCGCCGACGCCGCCTAACGGTCACACACCGCAACGGATGTGACTGTCACGCCTGCCGTGACTGTCACTGTCACGGCAGGCGGGGGCCTATAGGAAAGTCACGCGAAAACGCCGTGACGTCGCCCTCGTGACAGTCACGAGCGGCCGTGACATTCCCCGTGACAATCACGCACCGTCACCACCCGTTGAGGCGTGGGGACGGCCTCTGCCTGCCCTGGAGGACCCGTGAACCATCCCCTGGAGCCCTACCAGCCGCCCGCCCAGGACATGGTCCTGGAGCCCGTTCCGTACGCGATGCCGGCCGCGGTGGAGCTGTCCGCGGAGCGCGGGCCGGTGGTGTGGGTGCCCGACGCCTACGGCCGCATGGTCCCCATGCCCAAGCACCTCGCCCCGCCCCCGATGCCCATGCCGCAGCCGCGCGACCTGACCCCCCTCCCACTGCTCGACCCTCTCGCCCAACGGATCACCGCCGCGGGCATTGGCGGCGGCACGCTCGCGGCCGGCATCGGGTACGGCGCCGGTGAGGTCATCAACGCCGCGACCGGCTTCGGCTCCGGCGTCCTGTTCTGGCTCGGCGTCATCGTCCTCGCCCTCCGCATCCCGACCCGCGCCATCACATCCGGCGGGGACGGGACCACGGTCAACATCCGCAAGGCCGTCATCAAGCGCAACCACTTCCACGGCTGACAGGAGCCCCTGTGTTCGACATCCGGATCATCTGCAAGTCCGCCGACACCGATCACGTCGTCGCCGCGCTCGACAGCGCGTTCAACGCCGGGACCGTGACCGTCTACCCCAGCCGCGACGGCGAGAAGAACCGCCTCTACGCCCGCCCCGACCACAAGCACGCACCCCAGACGAACACCCCTGACGAGTGGCCCGGCCGCACCGAGGCCTACGCCGGGGCGCCCGACGCCGACAGCGAACTGGCCTGGCTCCTGGACGCCGAGGAGCGGGGGCGTGAGTGGTGGCTGCGCCGCGCCGCGCTCGTCGACCGCGTGGCCTCCGGCATGGTTCCCGGCCACTTCGCCAGCACCAGCAACGCGTTCGACCTGGCCTGCCGGCTGATGGCCCTGGACGGCAACGTCATCGGCTGCAACCCGCGTGCCTACGTCCGCCAGCAGTACGCCCGGTGGGCCAACGACCACTAGCTACGCCAAGGGCGGCCCCCGTCTCGCCAAAGTCCGGGGCCGCCCTTGCCAGCCAGCACCCACCAAGGAACTGGAGACACCCAGCATGACCCATCGCAAGGACATCGGGCGAGTCCCGGGCTCGCCGCGGATCCTCGCCCTGTGCGCGGGCTATGGCGGCTTAGAGACCGCCGTCTGCGCCGGTATCGGCGGCCAGGTCGCCGCCTTTGCGGAGAACGACCCGCACGCCGCCGCCGTGTTCGCCGCCCGTCACCCCGGGGTGCCGAACCTCTGGGACATCACCACCGTGGACTGGGACCAGGTCCGCGCGCTGTACCGGCCGAACGTGATCGGTGCCGGTTTCCCCTGCCGCAACATCTCCAACGCCGGACGAAAGGACGGGATCAATGGCCAGTGGTCGCGCATCTGGAAAAACGTCGCTCAGGCTGTGGGCCAGCTTCGACCGCGCTACGTCTTCCTGGAAAACGTGGCGGCGCTCCGCTCGCGCGGGCTGGACGTCGTCGCCCAAGACCTGGCCGCGATCGGGTATGACGTCCGGTGGACATGTCTACGAGCTGGTGACCCCGAAGTCGGCGCCCCGCACCCGCGGGATCGCTGGTTCGCAGTTGCCCATCCCGCTGATGCCGACCCCGACCAGCTCGGACGGCACTGGCGGCCCCGGCACCAGCCCGAACCGCAGGGGCGGACTGAACCTGCGGACCGCCGTGACGAAGCTGCCCCCGCCCGCGGGCTGAGCCTGCTGCCCACTCCCAAGGCGTCCGACGGACCGCACGGCGGCCCCAACCAGCGCGACGCGAAGGGCAACTACTACCTGCCCGGAGCCGTCGTGCACCTCCTGCCGACCCCGCGCACCGCCGCCGACCGCACCAGCCGGCACGCGGCCGTCGGCCGGCATTCCCGTTCGGCTCCCTCGCTGGAGCAGGCGATCGAGATCGCCGACGGCATCCTTCCCCGGGAGCTGCGCGCTTGGAGCGAGGCTCCTCGGTCCTGGCAGCCCGAACAGCTCGATCAGGAGTGGGGCAAGTACGAGTCGGCGATTCGTCGATGGGAGCGGGTCCTGGGACGCCCGGCACCCCTGCCCACCGAACCCGGCACCCGCGGAAACCGCCGACTGGCCCCACCGTTCGTCGAGTGGATGATGGGCCTGCCCGCCGGCTGGGTCACCGCCGTCCCCGGCGTCCCCCGCAAGGAACAGCTCAAGATCCTGGGCAACGGCGTGGTCTGGCAGCAAGCCCACCACGCCTACGGCCTGCTCCTGCGCGCCAGCCTCACTCGCTCGACGACCAGCGGTCTGGAGGTGGCTGCGTGACCACCGCACTCACCCCGCTTCACACCGCGCTGCACCTCGCTGCGGACGGGGTCCCCGTGCTGCCCCTGCGCCGGGGGAAGCTGCCGTTCGGGAACTGCCCGGCCTGCGTGCAGAACGCGTGCGGTGGCCGGCCGAACATGAAGACCCCCGGCCCCTGTGTCTGCCCGCGGCCGTGCCACGGCTGGGCCGCCGCCACCACCGACCCACACGTCCTCACCTCCACGCCGTGGGCGACGGCATGGCGGCACGCGGCGACGGTGGCCTACCACCCCGGCGGCGCCGGCGTGACCGTGGTCGACCTCGACGACCCCGCCGCTGTCCAGTGGGCCCGCGCCACCCTGCCCATGACCCGGACCGTGACCACCACACGGGGCGAGCACTGGATCTACCAGGGCACCATGCCGTCCTCGAACGCGGTCCGGCCCGGAGTCGACATCAAGTGCCTCATGGCGTACGCCCGTTGGCTCACTCCCGGCAGCGGCGCCACGGCCGCTCTCCCGGACGCTGTGCGCGCCCTGGCAGTAAAGCCCACTGCTCCCAGCGCGCCACGGAGGCTTGCAGTGCCCCTGAGGGGCCGTGAGGGGGAGTGCCGTCACCGCACGCCCGCCTACCTGGACCGTGGCATCACCATGGCCGAACAGCGCATCACCGAGGCCCGCAGCGCCATCCACGCGACCGTGTACCGCACGTTCCTCGCGGTGCTGTCGACCCATGGCCGGTGCGGCTGCCTCACGGACGCCCATGTCGCGCGGCTGTTCACCGCCGCGCAGGCCAAGGGCGAATCACCCCGGCACTGCACCGACGCGTGGACCAACGCCCGCACCGCACTGGGGATGTAGCCATGGCTGAGGACGAGAGGACTCCGGCCCGCCAGATCATCACCGACTACGCACAAGCACACTTCCGGTACTTCCGCACCATCGACGGCACCGTCTACGCGCAGAAGAACGGCCACCCCGTCGCCCGGCCCATCCGCTCCCAGGGCACGACCGGGAGCCACCGGCAGGAACTCATGGTCGGCCTCTTCAAGGACGGCATCGGCGTGTTCAACGGCACAGCACTCAAGGAGGCGCTGGACTTGATCGAAGCACTCGCCCTGACCGAGGACGTACAGCCCACCCACATCCGCGTAGCGCCCGGGTTCGACGGTGCGACCTGGCTCGACCTGGGCCGCGACGACGGCCAGTGCGTCCGCATCCACCCCACCGGCTGGGACATCCTCACCCCCGACCCGCAGGAAGTCTGCTGGCGACGCACCCAGCTCACCGGCGAACTCCCCCTGCCCGCCCGGGACACCAACGGCAAGGGCATCGACCTCCTGCTCCGCCTGTGCAACTTCGCCAGTGCTGAGACCGAGTGCCTGGCCCTCGCCTGGCTCATCGGCTGCCTGGAGCCGTCCGTGCCCGTCCCCGCACCGTTCCTCACCGGACCCCAGGGCGCGGGCAAGTCCACCGGCGGCCGGATGCTGGTACGGATCATCGAAGGGATGAGCGGGGACCTGCGCAGGGCGCCGAAGGACGAGGAGAACATGATCACGGCGGTCGCCGCCGGATGGGTTACCGCCCTGGACAACCTCTCCCACCTGCCCCCGGACCTGTCCGACCTCATGTGCTGCATCGTGACCGGCGCCGAGAGCATCAAGCGCGCGCTGTTCACCGATGGCGACGTGGTCCGCTCCCGCTACCGGCGCCCCATGCTCCTGACGGGCATCGATGTCGGCGTCATCCGCCCGGACCTCGCCGAACGCCTCCTGCCGTTGCGTCTCGTGCGGCCCCGGGTACGGCGGACCGAGGCAGAGCTGTGGGCCGAGTACGCGGAGATCCTGCCGGTCGTTCTCGGCTCCCTGCTGGACCTGACAGTGAAGGTGCGGGCCGCCCAAGCGGACACCCCCACCGACCTGCGGATGGCCGACTTCGCCCACCTGTGCGCCCAGCTCGATGCGGCTACCGGCTTCGGCGCGCTCAGCGCCTACCGGGCCAGCCTCGACGACCTCAACGACGACGTCATCGAAGGAGACCTGCTGGCTCAGACGGTCCTGCAGCACGCCGGCGGGCTCGACGCGGGCGCGGAAGTCCGTATGACGTCCTCGGAGTGGCTGCACTGCCTCACCAGCCTCTACAGCGGCGAGGAGTGCCGTCCTCTGCCCAAGGGCTGGCCCACCACGGGCAAGGTCCTCTCCGACCGGCTCAAGCGGCTGCAGCCGACCCTCGCCGCACGCGGCGTCCTCATCGACTGGGGCCGCACCAGCGCCGCCCGCTACATCGAAATGACCCGCAGTACCCCGCTCACTCTCCCGCCCCCACACGAGCAGGAAGCGGCGTTCTGACCCGCGCCACCACGGCGCCACACCGAACAAGCAAGAGGAGCACGCCGCGCCACGCGTGCTCCTCTTGCTGTTCCGGCGGCTTGCCGCCGCTGCACAAGTCGCGCCGCAAGGCGGCTCCTTCTTCACGTCCTGAGCCGCACCGCACCACCACAGACACCACCCCCTCTTCTTTTTCCTAAGAGAAGAGACCCTGCGTCACCCACGTCACCACGGATCAGAAAACCGCCCCTGACCTGCGGCTAAAGCGGTGACGCAGACGGCCGACACCTGCGTCATCTCGCGTCACCCGCATCACGGGTGACAGATCCCCGCCCCGCCCTGTGACACGCCCCGAGCGACCCGCGTCACCGCATAGCAGCAGGTCAGAGCCACAAATGACGTGCGTGACGCGATGACGCAGAAATCCGTACCTCGGACACACGCAGACTCCCGACACATGACGTACGGAGGCGCCTCATCGATACCGCACTTGATCGGCTGGACCCCCGCGCCATCCTCCGTGGCGGACTACCCGACCGCTACCTCACCCCCGACGACATCGCCGAGATTTTCGAGGTGCCCAAGGAAACGGTCTATCAGTGGCGCAAGAAGCGCATCGGTCCCCCTGGATTCCGCATCGGCAAGTACATCCGTTACGACCCTGCCGATGTGCGCGCCTACGTCGCCGAGCGTAAGAGCACCGATTTCGCCGCTGCCTGACCGATCACACAGAGGACAGCAGGGAGAGCCGCGAGTCAGCGGCTCTCCCTGCTGCACGTTGAGAGGACTGCTGCCACGTGGCAGGACACATCCAAGACCGTTGGTTCAAGGCCGTCACCGGTCCTGATGGCAAGCCCGCCAAGGTCAAGACCGACCGCTACGGGTCCGGGCTCCGTTACCGCGCTCGGTACATCGGCCCGGACGGCACCGAAAAGAGCAAATCCTTCCGTGACAAGGAACTGCGGCTGGCCAAGCAGTGGCTCGCGGAGATCGAAGCGGATATGTCGCGCGGGCAGTACGTCGACCCGCGCAACGCGCGGACCACGTTCCGGCAGTACGCGGAGCGCTGGGTCAAGACGCACACCGGCGAAATCAACAGCCGTGAGGCTGCGGAACGTCGGCTCCGCCTGCACGCCTATCCCCACATCGGCTCACGACCGCTCGGCTCGTTCAAGCCGGAGCACATCCGCGCCTGGATCGCCGCTCTGGAAACCACCGTGCCGGCGGAGTCGCATCGCCGCATCATCGTCGGCACCGTCTCCGCAGCCCTGAGCGCGGCGGTTGACGACGGGCTACTCGGTAAGAACCCATGCCGCGCCCGCACAGTGCAGCTCCCGAAGCCGGGCAAGCCGCGCGTCGTCCCGTGGACGGCAGAGCAGGCCTTCGGCGTGCGCGCTGCGCTTCCCCAGCGCTATCAGGCCGCCGTGGACGCCGGTGCGGGCTGCGGACTTCGACAAGGGGAGATCTTCGGTCTCGCCGTTGACGAACTCGACCACGAGGGCGGTTGGCTGACCGTCGGCCATCAGCTCAAGCGCATCCGGGGTAAGTACGTCTTCGCCCTGCCGAAGGGTGGCAAGGTTCGCGACGTGCCGCTTCCCAAGGCCGTGGCCACCACGCTCCGGGCCCACTCGAAGGAGTTCGCGCCCGTCGACGTGACGCTTCCGTGGCGCACACCGGACGGCCCCCTCGTGACGAAGCGGCTCATCTTCAGTGGCCCCGAGGGCAAACACGTCCGCGTGAGCAACTTCAACGACCACCACTGGAAACCCGCTCTGGCCGCCGCAGGCGTCATCCCGGCACGGGAGACAGGCAAGCGGTACGCATCAGCCCCCGAACACGGCATGCACGCGCTCAGGCACTTCTACGCATCGGTACTGCTGGACGCTGGCGAGAACATCCGGGCCCTGAGCCAGTACCTCGGTCACAACGATCCGGGGTTCACCCTCCGGACGTACACACACCTGATGCCGAACAGTGATGGACGCACCCGGAAGGCCGTAGACGGGATGTACATGACAGCCACGGAAGCCGACCATGTCCTGCGAGAAGCCGAGGCTCCTGATCACGGGAACCACTGACATCGCGGCAACGCATCGTGAGAATGTCTCAATGGATCAGGGGATCGCCGGCGTCATCGCCGGCATAGCGGGGCTCGTTGGGGCTGGCATTGGCGGGCTTGCAACGGCCTACGGAGCTCGCATTGGGGCCGAGAAGACCATCGAGGCTGCACAGACCCAAGTAGACCGACAATCAGCAGCTGAGCACACTCACTGGGTACGTGAGCAGCGCAAAGAGGTGTATAGCGCCGTCGTAGAGGGACACGTCGCGATACTCACGACGTCTCAGAGCCTCCGGGAATTGATGGACGATGGTTCCGCTCTCTCCGCTGAGCAGATGGCCAGCGCCAAAGATGGACTCGCAGCCTTCGGCTGCACCATAGCCAGGACTCAGCTCTGGGGACCTGACGAGGTCGTGAGGCTGGCTGGTGCACTCGCCTATGCTGCGGCCCATCGGTTCGCTAAGCAGGTGGATTGGTCTGCCGCCATCCGGAGAGGAGACCACGGCGCCATTCAAGAGAGGCGACAGGAGTTTCTGCACTTGGCCGAGCGCGAGACAGAAGCTCGGATGACCCTAGTGGCAGCAACCCGCGGGACTCTAGGTACACCGGCTGCCTAGAACCACGGCCCGTAGACGGCCCAGACCGCCTGCCCCTGCCCCATCCAGAGGCAAACGCGCTGGTCGGAGCCCCGACGGCCCCCACCGCGCAGACTTCATCTACTTCTGGCCCCTGTACACGGGCACGGCGATCCCCATCGACTCCTGGCGCTCGCGGATGTGGCTGGACACCTGGGTCTAGCCGGGCGGACGCAGACACACCACGACGGCGCGGCAGGCTTGCCGCGCCGTCGTGGTCGTTGCCGGCCGTCGGGTGTCGGCTCTGTCGGCTGTCGGCTGTCGGCTGTCGGCTGTCGGCTGTCGGCGACCGTCACCGGTCCCCCTCCGACGGCCCGGAGTCGGCCCGGTCTGCACAGGTCGACGTCCATCGCCGCCCCGCCGAGATCGGCCTGGGCGCGCGCCCCTACACTCCGCACACCTGTTCACCCCACCGTCATCGATCAGGACGGTGGGCCTGCCCTGTGGGGGGTTTCATGCGAAGACTTGCTGTCGGCATCCTTCTGCCGTGCACGGTGGCGCTGTCGGCCCTGACCGGTCCGACCGCCGAGGCCGTGACCGGGAACGGAGATCTGAAGATCACAAAGGTGTCGTTCAACGGCGGCAAGTCCGTCGTGGTCGGCACCACGGAGAAGAAGACCTTCGTCCTGGCGATCACCGCCACGGACGGCTCCGGGATCAACGCGGCCTACTCCGACATCTGGAGCACAGCCACCGCCACCGGTTTCGGTTACCACGACAACCTGGGCTGCAAGGCCGTCAACGCCACCACCGCCACCTGCTCGATGAGCTACGTCATGGACCCGGGCCGCTACGGGCTGGAGAACGCGCAGGCGGGGGCCTGGCAGGCGTACGTGGACATCAGTTCCAAGGACCACGACGTCATCACGCAGAACTTCCCGGACAAGTTCTACGTCAAGCGGTACGCCAAGCTCACGACCGACGCCTCGCCCGAACCGGTGCGCAAGGGCGCGACGCTGACCGTGACGGGCAAGCTCAGCCGGGCCAACTGGGACGACAACGCGTACCACGGGTACGCCGGCCAGTCGGTGAAGCTGCAGTTCCGCAAGGCGGGCACCAGGACCTACACCACGGTCAGGACCGTCACCACCAGCAGCACCGGCACCCTGAGGACCACCGTCGCCGCTGCCGCCGACGGCTACTGGCGCTACAGCTTCGCGGGCACCACCACGACGGCCTCCGCCACTGCCGCCGGCGACTACGTCGACACCAAGTAATCAGTGGACGCCGACACCGGCCGCGGCCGGCGGCAGCCGGGTCGGCGGGGTCGGGACGGCGATCCGCGCCCCGTTCGAGGCGCTGATTGCCGTGCGTAGCCTGTGGCACGACAACCGAGCGGAGACGGCGAGATCTCTGTTCGGCCAACAATCGCCATCCATGGTCACAGGAAGCGCACAACCGCTTACAGTTCCTCTGCGACCTGCTTTTTGAACGCGTTCAGGAAGTCTGATCGCGTGCAGGTCCCCACGGGGAACGGGGAGGGGTGCGCGCGATGCGCAGCGGAGTGAAGGCTGCTGTCATAGGCGGCGTGTGTGCGGTGATGCTGGGCGGTGCCGGTTACGGCACCTACAACATCGTGACCGCGCTCGACGGCGACGGGGGAACGGCCGCGCCCGCGGCGGCGAGGACCGGGCCGCCCAGCGGCGCCGAGGCCAGGCAGACGGCCCACGCGTTCTTCGCCGCCTGGGAGAAGGGCGACGCCGCCACGGCAGCGACGTACACCAACTTCCCGCAGGCCGCCGAGCAGCTGCTGACGGCGTACGCGGACGACGCGCACATCACGGCGGTGCACATCACGGCCGAAGGGGCCGCCGGCAGCACCGTGCCGTTCACCGTCAGGGCGACGGTGTCGTACGACGGCAAGCACCGGCCGCTCGCCTACAGGAGCACGCTGACCGTGGTCCGCGGCCGGACCTCGCACCGCCCGCTGGTCGACTGGCAGCCCTCCGTCGTCCACCCGCAGCTGCGCAAGGGGGACACCCTGGCGACGGGCGAGTCGGCGGCCCCGGAGATCCTGGCCGTGGACCGCGACGACCGGGTGCTGTCGAAGGAGAAGTACCCCTCCCTCGGCCCGGTCCTGGACGAGCTGCGCAAGAAGTACGGCGACCGGACGGGCGGCCGGCCCGGCGTGGAGCTGGTCATCCGCCATGCGGACGCCGCGGACGGCACCCAGGCCGCCGACACCACTCTGCTCACCCTCGCCAAGGGCAGACCGGGCAGACTGCGCACGACGCTCAGCGCGGGCGCGCAGGCGGCGGCCGAGGCCGCCGTGGAGAAATACCCCGATGCGTCCGTCGTGGCCGTCAAGCCCAGCACGGGCGAGATCCTGGCCGTCGCCAACCACCGCGACGACGGTTTCGACGCGGCCCTGCTCGGAGAGCGCCCGCCCGGCTCCACCATGAAGATCATCAGCGCGGCGACCCTCATCGACAGCGGACTGACCACCGCGGGCGGCAAGGCGCCCTGTCCGCCGACCGCCGTCTGGCAGAGCCAGACGTTCCACAACCTCACGGGCCTGGCCCCGGACGAGAACGCCACCCTCTCCGACAGCTTCGCCCGCTCCTGCAACACGGCGTTCGTGAAGTTCGCGGACGACGTGAAGCCGGACTCGCTCACCCGGGAGGCCCAGGAGCGGTTCGGGCTCGGGCAGAACAACTGGCAGATCGGCGTGCCCTCCTTCGACGGCCGGGTCCCCGCCTCCGGCGGCCCGGACACCGCCGCCAACCTCATCGGCCAGGGCCAGGTCCAGATGAGCCCCCTGAACATGGCCTCCGTGACGGCGACCGCGATGACCGGCAGCTTCCGGCAGCCGGTGATCGTGCCGCTCGGCCTGGACCACCGTGATCCGGCACGCGCGCGCGGGCTGTCGTCGGGCACGGCCGCCCAGCTGCGCGCCATGATGAACCGCACCGCCCTCAGCGGCACCGCGGCCCAGGTCATGTCCGGGCTCGGCAGGGACATCGGCGCGAAGACAGGCTCGGCCGAGACCGACGGACAGGCGAAGTCCGACAGCTGGTTCGCCGGGTACCGGGGCGATGTCGCCGCCGCCGCGATGGTCCAGGACGGCGGTCACGGCGTCGACGCGGCCGGGCCTATTGTCGCAACCGTGCTACGGAGTGCCCGCTGACATCACCCGCAAAGGTGGGGACTCTAGGCTGGTCGCCGTCGTTGGGGAGTGTGAGGGCTGCGGGGACCCTGGGGAAGGTGCGGAGGAACTGAGGCTGTGGGCAAGAGAAGGCGCGTCGCCGAGCGACGGAAGACCGGACCCGTCGTGGTCGGCGGGATGATCGCCGTGGTCGCCGTCGGCGCCGGACTCGGCGTCTACGCGCTCTACGGCGGCGGCGCGGCGGCCGACGAGGGGACGGCCACGACGGCCGGCCACCGGGCCGTCAAGACGGGCCCGCTGTCCGCGGCCGAGGTGCGGACGGCGTCCACGCGCTTCCTGACCGCCTGGCAGCAGGGCCACGTCCCCGACGCGGCGGCGGCCACCGACGACCCGTCGGCCGCCACGGCCCTGCTCGCCGGCTACACCAAGGACGCCCGCCTGAAGAACGTCACGCTCACGGCCGGCCGGACCACCGGCGCCAAGGTGGCGTTCTCCGTCAAGGCGACGGTGTCGTACAAGAACCTCACCGAGCCGCTGGCGTACGACAGTTCGCTCACCGTCGTGCGACGCAAGAGCGACGGCAGCGCGCTGGTCGGCTGGCACGCCCAGGTCGTCCACCCGGACCTGCGGGACGGCGACACGCTCGTCACCGGCGCGTCGGGCACCCCGCCCATCAAGGCCCTGGACCGCGACGGCGGGGAGCTGACGGCCGCCAGGTACCCGTCGCTGGGCACGGTCCTGGACGGTCTGCGCGACAAGTTCGGCAAGGAGGCCGGCGGCAAGGCGGGCGTGGAGCTGCGGGTGGTGCGCGGCAAGGCGTCGAAGGCGGCCAAGTTGTCCGACAAGACGCTGGTGGCGCTGAGCCAGGGCACTCCGGGCACGGTGAAGACGACGCTGAGCCCGTCGCTGCAGACGGCCGCCGAGCAGCAGGTCGGCAAGCAGAAGCAGGCCTCGGTGGTGGTCCTGCGGCCCTCGACGGGCGAGATCCTCGCCGTCGCCAACACCGGGCACGGCTTCAACACCGCCTTCCAGGGCTCCCTGGCGCCCGGCTCCACGATGAAGATCGTGACGTCGACGATGCTGTTCGAGAAGAACCTGATCACCCCGGACGCCCAGCACCCCTGCCCCAAGACCTACAAGCTCGCGGGCTGGACCTTCCACAACGACGCCGACTCGGAGATCAAGAAGGGCACGTTCAAGCAGAGCTTCGGCGCCTCCTGCAACAACGCCTTCATCGACTTCGCGCCCAAGCTGTCCGACAGCGACCTGACGAAGGAGGCCCAGCAGGTCTACGGCCTCGGCCTGAACAACTGGTCCATCGGCGTGCCCACCTTCGACGGCTCCGTTCCGGTGCAGAGCGGCGCGCAGATGGGCGCCTCGCTGATCGGTCAGGGCGGGGTGCGGATGAACCCGCTGAACATGGCGTCGGTGGCGGCCACGGTGCAGACGGGCGTCTTCCACCAGCCGTACCTGGTGTCCCCCTCGGTGGACGGCCGCACGACGGCGAAGGCCTCGCGCACGATGTCGTCGAAGACGCAGTCCGAGCTGAAGGACGTCATGCGCTACACGGCGGCGTACGGCACGGCGGCCAAGGCGATGGCGGGACTGGGCGCGGACTCCGGCGCGAAGACCGGCTCGGCCGAGGTCGACGGGCAGAAGAAGCCGAACGGCTGGTTCACCGCCTACCGGGGTGACCTGGCCGCCGCGGGCGTGGTCCAGGCGGGCGGGCACGGGGGCGACACGGCGGGGCCGATCGTCGCGACGCTGCTGAAGATGGGCGGCTGAGCGGCACCGAGGACGGGCGGCCGAGAGCAGCACCGGGGGGCGGGCGGCCGAACAGCGTTGAAGACGGGCGGCCGCCCGCGGGCACGTCAGTTGTGGACCGGCTCGGCGGTGTAGGTCCGGCGCAGGAACCTCATCAGCGCCTTGGACTCGAACTGCACCACCTCGACGCCGTGCGCGGAGTGGAACTCCACCACGGCCTGGACACGGCCGCACGGCCACACCCGTACGTCGCCGCTCTCGACCGGCGCCCGCAGTCCGCGTTCGAGCAGCGCGCGCGAAAAGGTCCACTCGTGCGGTCCGGGCAGGCCGAACCGGACCGAGCGTGGATCGGAGTCGGGGTCGTACCGCAGCACTACGGGTACGGCCCCCGGATCCTCCTCGTCCGTGACGATGTGGGCGCGCGCGTACTGCTCGACTACAGACATCGGATCGCCCTTTCACGTTCTGTGACCCATGCGGAAAACGTGAATCCGCTTTCCATCCAATGTGCCACATTTTCCGGCTCCCGCCCGACGGAAGACGGAGACTGCGTCTCTCTTGCAAATAGTTCGCAACAAAGCCTTAAAATCGTACGGTGCATGTACCTGACGGATTCATCGACGCCCCCACCTCCGCGGTCACCGGGGTGGTCGCCGCCGGCGCCCTCGCGGTGAGCCTGCGCGGCGCCCGCCGCGAACTCGACGAGCGGACGGCTCCGCTGGCCGGTCTGGTGGCGGCGTTCATCTTCGCCGTACAGATGCTCAACTTCCCCGTCGCGGCCGGAACAAGCGGCCATCTCCTGGGCGGTGCGCTCGCCGCCATCCTCGTCGGCCCGTACACGGGCGTGCTGTGCGTGTCGGTCGTGCTGCTCATGCAGGGGGTCCTGTTCGCGGACGGCGGGCTGACCGCGCTCGGCGTGAACATCACGGACATGGCGATCGTCACCACGGTCGTCTCCTACGCCGTCTTCCGCGGGCTGCTCGCCGTGCTGCCCCGGGGGCGCCGCTCGGTGACCGCCGCCTCCTTCGTCGCCGCCCTGGTCTCGGTGCCGGCCGCCGCGGTGGCCTTCACGCTCATCTACGCGGTCGGCGGCACCACCGACGTCGCCATCGGCAAGGTGGCGACCGCGATGATCGGCGTCCACGTCCTGATCGGCATGGGCGAGGCGGCGATCACCGCGCTCACGGTGGGCGCCGTCATCGCCGTGCGGCCGGACCTGGTGCACGGCGCGCGGGGGATTCGGCAGCGCCTGCAGCTGCGGGTGAACGGCGCCCTGGTGGACGCGCCGGCCCCCACGGCGCCCGTGGCGGCGCGCACCTCCCGGCGCACGCTGTGGATCACCGGCCTGGTCACCTCGCTGGTGCTCGCCGGGTTCGTCAGCTTCTACGCCTCGGCCGACCCCGACGGGCTGGAGAAGGTCGCGCACGACAAGGGCATCGACAAGAAGGCCGGGAAGCACGCGGCGTCCGACTCGCCGCTCGCCGACTACGGCGTCAAGGACGTCTCCGACGCCCGGCTTTCCGGCGGTCTCGCGGGCGTGATCGGCGTCGGGGTGACGGTCGTCGCGGGCAGCGCGGTGTTCTGGGCGGTGCGCCGGCGCCGGACGGCGGACGCCTCCCCCGCCTCGACGCTGAACACCGGCGTCTGACGTGGGGGCCGATGAGGGTACCTCCCGCGCGAGCGCGTTCGAGCGTGGGGGAGCGCACAGGCTCTATCGGCACGGGCACTCGCCCGTGCACGCCCTGCCGCCGCACACCAAGCTCGCCGCCGCCTTCGCGTTCGTGGTGGTCGTGGTGTCGACGCCGCGCGAGGCGATGTGGGCGTTCGCGGTGTACGCCGTCCTGCTCGCGGTCGTCGCCCGTCACGCGCGCGTGCCCGCCGGCTTCCTGCTCAAACGGCTGCTGATCGAGGTGCCGTTCGTGGCGTTCGCGGTGCTCATGCCGTTCGTGGCCGAGGGCGAGCGGGTGCAGGTGCTTGGGCTCTCGCTGAGCGTGAACGGTCTCTGGGGCGCCTGGAACGTGCTCGCCAAGGGCACACTCGGCGTCGCCGCCTCCGTGCTGCTGGCCGCCACCACCGAGCTGCGCGAACTTCTGCTCGGACTGCAACGGCTGAAGCTGCCGCCGCTGCTCGTGCAGATCGCCTCCTTCATGATCCGCTACGGCGACGTCATCACGGACGAGATGCGCCGCATGCGGATCGCGCGGGAGTCGCGCGGGTTCGAGGCGCGGGGCGTGCGGCACTGGGGTGTGCTCGCCAAGTCCGCCGGCGCGCTGTTCATCCGCTCCTACGAGCGCGGGGAGCGTGTGCACCTGGCCATGGTGAGCCGGGGGTACGCCGGTTCGATGCCGGTCATCGACGAGGTGACCGCATCCCGTGCGCAGTGGTCGCACGCCCTCGCGCTCCCCTGTACCGCCCTCGTCGTCTGTCTGCTGGGATGGGTCCTGTGAGTACTGCTTCGCTGGAGGTCTCCGGCCTCGCCTTCGCCTACCCCGACGGCCACCAGGCCCTGTTCGGCGTGGACTTCTCGATCGCACGCGGCGAGCGGGTCGCGCTGCTCGGCCCGAACGGCGCCGGCAAGACGACCCTGGTCCTGCACCTGAACGGCATCCTGGGCGGCGGCACCGGCACGGTGACGGTGGCCGGACTGCCAGTCGGCAAGCGGCACATGGCCCAGATCCGGCAGAAGGTCGGCATCGTCTTCCAGGACCCGGACGACCAGCTGTTCATGCCGACCGTGCGCGAGGACGTGGCGTTCGGCCCGGCGGCGGCCGGGATCAGGGGCGCCGAGCTGGAGGAGCGGGTGCGGGGCGCCCTGGAGCGGGTCGGCATGGCGGACTTCGCCGATCGTCCGCCGCACCACCTCTCCTTCGGCCAGCGCCGCCGGGTCGCCGTGGCGACCGTCCTCGCGATGGAGCCGGAGATCCTGGTCCTGGACGAGCCGTCCTCCAACCTCGACCCGGCCTCCCGGCGCGAACTCGCCGACATCCTGCGCTCCCTGGACGTCACGGTCCTGATGGTCACGCACGACCTGCCGTACGCGCTGGAGCTGTGCCCGCGCTCGCTGGTCCTCAGCGACGGCGTGATCGCGGCGGACGGCCCGACCGGCGAACTGCTCTCCGACGACCCGCTGATGCGGGCACACAGGCTGGAGCTGCCGTTCGGCTTCGACCCGAAGTCGGTGGCCATGGGCGCGTGACGCGCCGGAACGCCGGGGTGGAGGCTTCCCTTCCCGGGTACCACACCGGTGTCGCCCGTGCGGGCGGGCGGTCCCGGCCAGGTACGAGGACGGGCCGCAGGACGCCGGACCGTAGCCGAAATCACTGCCCCACCGAGGAATCCAAGGCCGCCACCCCGTGTTTCACTCGTTGTCGCAAGCGAGGGAAGGGACCCGGGCGTGAGTGTGAACGTGCACGGCACGGTGGCCGAGGGCTTCGAGCCGGTCAGGGAGGCGTTCGCAGCCAACTTCGGGCTGCTCGGGGAACGCGGCGCGGCCGTCACCGTGTACCGGGACGGCCACAGGGCCGTCGACCTGTGGGGCGGCACCAGGGACGTGGACGGTACGTCCCCCTGGGAGCCCGGCACCGCGCAGATCGTGCGCTCCGCGACCAAGGGCGTCGCCGCCGCCGTACTCCTGCTGCTGCACCAGCGCGGCGAGCTGGACCTGGACGCCCCGGTGGGCACGTACTGGCCCGAGTACAAGGCGGCCGGCAAGGAACACACGCTCGTGCGGCATCTGCTCGCACACCGCGCCGGGGTGCCGGTGCTGGACCGCCCGCTGACGCCCGGGGAGGCGGCCGACCCGGACCTCGGCGCCGCCGCCGTCGCCGCGCAGGCGCCGGCCTGGGAGCCGGGTACGGACCACGGCTACCACGCGCAGACCTACAGCTGGCTCACCGGCGAGCTGGTCCGGCGGATCACGGGGCGGCCGATCGGCGAGTGGATCGCCGACGAGATCGCCGCACCGGTCGGAGCGGACCTGTGGCTCGGGCTGCCCGAGGCGGAGCAGGGGCGCGCGGGCCGCGTCGGGCCCGCGGCGGAACCCCCGACGGCCGGCACGCTCAGGACGCGCCCCAAGCGGGCGGTCTCCGAGGCCTACGCCGACCCCGCCTCCCTCACCCGCCGCGCCTTCGCCGCGATCACCCCGCTCCCCGACGAGAACGCGCCCGGCTACCGGGCGGCCGCCCTGCCCGCCTCGAACGGCATAGCCACCGCCGACGGCCTGGCCCGCTTCTACGCCTCGCTCATCGGAGACGTGGACGGCGGCACCCGCCTGTTCACCCCCCGGACCATGGAGCTGGCCCGCGGCGAGCAGTCGGCCGGGCCGGACCGGGTCCTGGTGGTGGGCACCCGGTTCGGCCTCGGCTACATGCTGCACGGCAGCGCGTCCCCGCTGCTCTCCCCCCACTCCTTCGGCCACCCCGGCCGCGGCGGCGCCCTGGCGTTCGCCGACCCCGAGACGGGTATCGCCTTCGGCTATGTGACCAACGGCTTCAGGAAGAGCGTGACGGCCGACCCGAGGGCGCAGGCGCTGGTACGCGCGGTACGCACGGCGCTCGCGTAGGACGCCCTCTCGCAGGGAGCGCTCGCGTGGGGCGCTCGCGCAGGACACAGTCTCCTAGAGCGCTTGCTCAGGACGCACTCTCGTAGAGCGCTCGCGTAGGGCGTACCGCGCTCGGGCACGCGGCTCGGGCTCGGGCTCGGGCTCGGGCTGGAGAATCCGGGTTCGGACCAGAGGCGCGAGGTTCGTGGCCCGGGTGCGGCGCTCGGGGCCCGGGTGCGGCGCTCGGGGCCCGGGTGCGGCGCTCGGGGCCCGGGTGCGGCGCTCGGGGCGCAAGGGGTGCGCGCGGCGGTGGTGCGTGCGCCACGCGCCCCCCCTCGGCCCGACCCGTCTCACACGTTGATCGGGTGCGACGTCCGCCCGGAATCCGCGTCGATCTCGCCGTGCGCCTTGGTCAGCAGTTGCATGGCCAGTTCGTTCAGGGCGCGGGCACCCGCTATCTCCTCGCCGACTCTGGGCTGGTTCGCGTCGATGCGGTGGCGGCTGGCGTGCCCGTGCGCCCGGATCTCGGTGCCGTCGGGCAGACGCACCAGGGCGACCGCGCGCGTGCGCGTGTCGTCCTCCTCGAATTCCAGCTCGACGTGCCATCCCACAACGGTGTTCATCATGTCGACCACCTCCGGAAGAGCGCTGATTCCAGGGTGCTCCCGCGGGCCCGGAACGTCACGTGGAGGCCAGGTCGCTCCGCGGTCCCCGGCACTCGGTCCCGGTCTCCGACACTCGGTCCCGGTCCCGGTACTCGGTCCCCGGCCCCCGGTCCTCAGTCCGCGGCCGGCTTCTCCTCGAAGCTGGCGAAGTAGGCGGCGACCATGTCCTCGTCGCCGTGTCCCTGGGCGGCGGCCCGTGCGAAGCGTTCGGCGGTCGCGGCGGCGACGTCGAGCCGTACGCCGTTGCCCGCGCCGGCCGCCACGATGAGCCGCGCGTCCTTCTCGGCGGTGGACACGGCGAACGACGCCGGGGTCAGCCTGTCGTCGAGCACCAGAGCGGACTTGGCCCGCAGGTACCCCATGTCGAGCGGCCCGCCCGCGATGAGGTCGAAGAAGCTCTGCGGGTCCACGCCGAGGCCCTTCGAGAGGGCCAGCACCTCACCGGTCGCCGCGGTGGCCGCGAGCACCCAGCTGTTGGCCACCAGCTTCAGCCGGCTCGCGCTGCCCGCGGCCCCGTCGTCGCCGGTCCACACCGTCTTGGCGCCGACCGCGTCGAAGACGGGCGTGACCGTCTCCAGGCCCGCCTCGGGACCGGCGGCCAGCACCGTCAGCTGACCGGCCTCGGCGGGCTGGCGGGTGCCGAGGACGGGGGCGTCGTAGAACACCAGCCCGTGCTCGCGGGCGAAGTCGGCCAGGTCGGCGACCAGTTCGATGCCGGCGGTGGTGCACTGCGCCCACACGGCACCCGGACGCAGTGCCGGAGCGGCCTCGCGCATCACGTCCAGGACGGTGTTGCCGTCGTACAGCATGGTCAGCACGACATCGGCGCCCTCGACCGCCTCGGCGGGCGTACCGGTGACCCGGACCCCGTCCGCGGCCAGCGGCTCGGCCTTCTCCCGGGTGCGGTTCCAGGCCCTGACCGCGAGCCCGGCGCGGGCGAGATTACGGGCCATGGCGGCGCCCATGATGCCGGTGCCCAGGACGCTGACGGTCGGCTTGTCGGTCATTGACGGCTCCCTCTCCTACGGTTCCTGTCCTCTGCTCCCCCGTCATCTTCGTACGGAAGCCCCTCGGAACGGCTCCTTCCGCGGCGGGTGCCGAAGTCGGCTCCGCCAAAAGCGACACCCTGCACGACCAGCAGACCTGCCGCCGCGAGCCGGGGCGCACCGAACCGCTCCTTGAAGAACAGGGCGCCGATGGCCGCGCCGACGATGATCGACATCACCCGCCAGGCCGAAAGGAAAGCGCCTGGCAATAAATGAAGCGGAGCCTGGCGTGTATGCACAGGCTCCGCTTCATGTAGTAGCGGGGACAGGATTTGAACCTGCGACCTCTGGGTTATGAGCCCAGCGAGCTACCGAGCTGCTCCACCCCGCGTCGTTGTAGGAACACCCTACGCCACTCAGCGGCATCCAGTGACCAGTCCTCGGCTGACGACGCCCTTGGCTAGAGGTCGGAGCAGGTTTGGCAGATGGCCTGGCCGCTCTGGGACCGAGCGGGCTCAAAAGGGCCCACGCCTCAGCCACTACCCGACGACCAGCCCCCCGACCAGCCAAGTCATTACTGCATGAGCAGCGCTTGACTGAGGACTCGCGCAGGGCCGCGATCGGAGCGAGGCGAAAAAGGGGGGTGAGCTGCGGATTCGTCGGCGTCAGCAAGGCCCGAAGGTCCGCCTGCGGCTCACTTGACCGCGTGCGCGAGGAACTGCGTCCAGGCGGCCGGGGTGACCTTCAGCTGCGCGGTGTCGGGGGTCTTGGTGTCGCGGATGTGGATGGTGGCGGGGGTGGTGGCGACTTCGACGCAGTCATTGCCGTTACTGCTGTCGCTGTAGCTGCTCTTGAACCAGCCCAGGGCTACTTCCACGCAGTCACCGGGTTCGTTGCTGCTGCTGTAGCTGCTCTTGAACCAGTGGAGTTCCGTGGCACTCATAGTCACCCCAGTACTTCCTCGATGAAGGCCAGGCTTTCCCTCGGCGGGAGAGCCTGGGCCCGGATCATCCCATACCGCTGATCAAGGACCCTGAGATCCCTCGGGTTCGAGATCGGGCGGCTGTTGAACGCGCCCTCGGAACGCCCGATGCCTGTGCCATCGCCGAACTTCAGCACCTCGATCACGCCGTGCATTCCTGCGTGCTCCTCGCGATCGGTCGGCATGACCTGAATCGACACGTTCCGCAACTGCGCCACCTCCAGCAGGTGTTCGAGCTGTCGACGCAGCACCATTTTCCCTCCGAGCGGGCGTTCTGACGTCACCTGCTCCTGGACAAAACTGAGCGCCGGTGCAGGGTCCCGCTCGAAGACCGACTTACGGGCCATGCGCGCAGCAACCTCCCGCTCGATCACATCCTGGGAGAGCGGGGGCTGCCGAATCTCGTACAGCGACTTCGCATACTCCGAGGTCTGCAGCAGGCCATGGATGTTGTGGTTGCCGTACATCAGCAGCTCAACCGCCCGCGCCTCCATCTCGGCCAGCCTCCGCACCTTCTTCGGATACCGAGCCCTCTCCATGTCCTTCATGAACGCCCTGAGATGCCCCCCTGCGCCTTCAGGATCCCGTCGACCCTGTCCAGGAACTCGGGTCGGGGAATCCGCTGCCCGCGCTCGATCTTGCGGATCATGTCCTCGCCGTAGCCCATGACCTCGCCCAGGTCGGCCGCCCGCATACCGGCCGCCTCCCGGCAGACCTTCAGCAGATGCCCCACCGCCTGGACCAGCGGCTCGATCTCGTCCCCGGGCTCGACGTCCCAACCCGACTCGTCCACACCCTCGTTCACGCTCACACACCTCCACCGCGCACCGGTACCCCTACGCCCCGCGGGACAGCCGAGACAGCCCAGGACAAAGCCGGGACAGTCACGCTACGCACAGGCGTCATCACTCCCTTGCGTAAGCAGAACCGGCCACGCTGAGTGACGTGAATAAAGAAACCGCCGCCGTCATCCCCCACGCTCTACGTCGTCGCCGACACCCTCCGGATCGAGGTCACCGACACGCGCGGTGACCTTCTCCCCCACCACGCATGCCCGGCCCCCGACGGCGAGTCGGGCCGCGGCCTTCTCCTTGTGGCGGCGCTGGCCGACCGCTGGGGCGTCGCACAAGGCCCACACCCGCGCAAGACGGTGTGGGCCGAGGTGAGGCTGCACGGAGACGGCGGCCGGAGTCGGCCGGCCCGAGCCCATTGACGCCGCATTACCGTTCCTGCTGAACGGGGGGAAATCCAGCGGCCCCGAACCGGCATGCCTGAAATGGTTCGGGGCCACCCTGGAAATCGATGCCCTCTAGAAGGCATTCACACTGTCGACAAGCAGAGACTTGTTCGGCTCCAGGACGTAGAACTCGATGCGGATGGTCTTCCGATCGGCCGGATTCGGGAAATCGAGGGTGCTCGTGACAAGAGACCACTCACCGTCGGCGACGAACGGTGCGGACATGGCCCGGTCGGGGTCCGTATCCAGTTGCCAGATGTTCAGCGCTCCCCGGACCGAACCCGCGTCGCCTGCGCGGACCCATGCGAAGGCAGAGATCGCCGCCAAGCGCTCGGGGATGACTACATCCTGCCCGACGGAACCTGCTGCCTGCGAGGACGTCAGAGACAGGTAGAGGCTGCCGGACTTGGGGGGTACGGGCTGCCCGGCCGGCGTCAGTACAGGATTGAATTCGAGGGTGGTGGAATTGGGATAGTTGATGCGGACCCAGTGATCTTCCTTGCCCTCAAAGCTCGGGTTTATCAAGAATGACATCTTCACCTCCTTTCGAGCGACCAGGCGATGAATCTACTCCGGATCCCCCCACCCGGCCAGGACTAGACGTAGCGTATTTCTGAACACCATTTACCCCAGTGGCAGCACCAGGGAAATCCGACACCCCGGGCAGCTTTACACGCCCAGACCCCAACTCCGCTATTGATTCGGAATGCATCACGGGGACATAAAAGAAGCCGGTGAGGGTGCCCCGTCCCCACGGATCCCTCACCGGCGGTCTTTCACTGGCGGTACGTCAGACGTGTACCAGCTGCCGTTCCCCGTCGGGGTCGGCGTCCTTGCGCTCGTCCGGCGTGCGCAGCCCCTCGCCCTCGACGTCGACGTTGGGCAGGACGCGGTCCAGCCACTTCGGCAGCCACCAGGCCGTCTTGCCGAGCAGTGCGAGCACCGCCGGGACGATGGCCATGCGGACGATGAACGCGTCGAAGAAGACGGCGACGGCGAGGCCGAAGCCGATCATCTTGATCATCGACTCGCTGGAGCCGATGAAGCCGGAGAAGACGGCGATCATGATGATCGCGGCGGCCGTGACCACCCGTGCGCTGTACTTGAAGCCGGTCACGACGGCCTGAGTGGGCTTCTCCCCGTGGACGTACGCCTCCCGCATGCGGGTCACGAGGAACACCTCGTAGTCCATGGCGAGGCCGAAGACCACGCCGACCATGAAGATCGGCATCATCGACATGATCGGGCCGGTCTGCTCGACGTTGAACAGGCTGGACAGCCAGCCCCACTGGAAGACCGCGACCACGGCACCGAGGGCCGCCAGCACGCTGAGCAGGAAGCCGAGGGCCGCCTTCAGCGGGACGAGGATCGAGCGGAAGATCACGATCAGGAGGAGGAAGGCCAGGCCGACGACCAGGGCGAGGTACGGCAGCAGGGCGTCGTTCAGCTTCTGCGAGAAGTCGATGTTCATCGCCGTCGAGCCGGTGACCAGCACCTTCGCGTCGGTCGCGGAGGTGATGCCCTCGCCCTTGTCGCGGATGGCGTGGACCAGGTCCTCGGTGGTGGTCGAGGACGGCTTGGACTTCGGGACGACGGTGATCGTCGCGGTGTCACCGGCCTTGTTGGGCATGGGCGGGGTGACGGTGACGACGTCCTTGAGGCCCTTGATCTCGTCGCCGACCTTGGTGAAGGCCTTCTTCGGGTGGTCGCTGTCCTTGGCGTCGACCACGACCATCAGCGGGCCGTTGAAACCGGGCCCGAAGCCCTCGGACAGCAGGTCGTAGGCGCGGCGCTGGGTGGTGGAGACCGGCTGGGAGCCGTCGTCCGGCAGGCCCAGTTCGAGGGAGGCGGCCGGGACCGCCGCCGCACCGAGGCCGATCACACCGAGCAGCAGGACGGCGACCGGGCGCCGTACGACGAAGCTGGCCCAGCGGGTGCCCATGTTCGGGCGGGCCTTCTTCTCGGCGCTCTTGGCCCTGCCGCCGCCGAGCAGCTTGCTCTTCTCGCCGGCCGGCTTGAGCCTGCGGCCCGCGTAGCCGAGCAGCGCCGGGATCAGGGTGAGGGCGATGAGGACCGCGATGGCGACCGTACCGGCGGCCGCGACGCCCATCTTGGTCAGCATCGGGATGTCGACCACGGACAGGCCGACCAGGGCGATGACGACGGTCAGGCCCGCGAAGACCACCGCCGAGCCGGCCGTACCGACGGCGCGTCCGGCCGCCTCCTCGCGCTCGCGGCCCTCGGCCAGTTCGGCGCGGTAGCGGGAGACGATGAAGAGGGCGTAGTCGATACCGACGGCGAGGCCGATCATCGAGGCCAGGGTGGAGGTGGTGGTGCCCAGGTCGAGGGCGTTCGCGAGCGCGGTGATCGTGGAGACGCCGATGCCGACGCCGATGACCGCGGTCAGCAGCGGGAATCCGGCCGCGAGCAGCGAACCGAAGGTGATGACGAGGACGACCGCGGCGACCGCGAGGCCGATGACCTCGCTGTTGCCGGTCTCGGGCGTCGCCTGCAGCGCGTCACCGCCGACCTCGACGGTGAGCCCGGCGTCCCGCGCGTCCTGCGCCGCCTTCTTCAGCTCGTCGCGCGAGGAGTCCTTGAGCTCCATGCCGGAGACCTTGTACTTCACCGAGGCGTAGGCGATCCGGCCGTCCTTGCTGACGGCGTGCCCGGTGTAGGGGTCGGCGACGGAGACGACCTCGGAGCCGCTCTTCAGCTCCTTGACCGTCCTGTTCACGGCCGCCTTGTTGTCCTTGCCGGTCATCTTCTCGCCGCTCGGCGCCTTGAAGACGACCCGCGCGGTCGCGCCGTCGGCGCTCATCCCGGGGAAGCGCTGTTCCAGCAGGTCGAAGGCCTTCTGGGCCTCGGTGCCGGGGATGGAGAACGACGAGTTGCCGGCGGCGGGCGCGGAGGCCGCACCGACCCCGGCGAGGGTGAGCAGCGCCACCCATATGAGGGCGACGAAGTGCCGTCGCCGGAAGGCGAGCCGGCCGAGTTTGTAGAGGAATGTGGCCACGAGGGCGTACTCCCGGTCAGGTCGTTGGGTTCATCAGGGCAGGGGTGATCAGCCCGACGACGTGAGCGGTGACGTCAGGTGGTGGGCTTGCTGGGGAGAGGGGTCAGCCGGTGGTGACGCCGAGGGCGGGGAGGACCACGGCGTCGATGTACGAAAGCAGGAAGTCCTGCGTCGGCGGCAGCTCGTCGAGCATCGTGCGGGCGGCGAAACCGCCGATCATCATGTGCATCACGTAGGCGAGCGCCGGGTTGTCCGCTCGGACCTCACCCCGGTCGACCGCCCGTTGCAGCACACGCCGGAAGTCCGCCGTCTCGGGCTCGATGAGATGCTCCCGGAACGCCCGCAGGAGGTCCGGATTGCCGTGGATCGCCATGGCCAGACCCCGCATCAGCGCGGAGTTCTGCTCCATCTCGCAGTCGTCCGAACGCATGGTGAGGGCGTGCAGGTCGCCCCTGAGCGACCCGGTGTCGACCTCGTCCGCGGACCCGCCCGGCTTGTTGTGCCGTACGGCCTTCGCCACCAGCTCGGCCTTGCCGCCCCACTGGCGATAGAGCGTGGCCTTGCTGGACCGGGTGCGGGCGGCGACGGCGTCCATGGTGAGGGCGTCGTAGCCGACTTCCCGGAGCAGGTCGAGCACGGCGGCGTACAGCTCGGCCTCGCGCTCGGGCGTGATCCGACTGCGACGCACGGCGGCGATCTCAGTCATCTTCCTCACCCCTCCTGCTTCGGCTGCCGCTTCGGCTGCCGCTTCGGCTGCTGGTACACATCCTGCTCCACGTACCGCTTCGAACGACACGGTTCCGTACACGTAAAAGGTACCGCAGATTCTAGCGAAACGAAACCGTTTCGTACGTGTGCTGCCTCACGAGTGTCAGTTCCGCATAAGGGGTCGGGCCCGCCCCCACAAGTTGCTGGGCCCCCGCCCCCGGAAAAGCATGGGGAGGTGAGCTATCTGCGCTTCCCCCACCTCAGCGGCGACCTGCTGTGCTTCGTGGCCGAGGACGACCTCTGGCTGACCGCCCTCGACACCCCGGGCCGCGCCTGGCGGCTCACGGTGGACCGCACGAAGGCCGGCCCTCCCCGCTTCTCCCCCGACGGGCGCCGGATCGCCTACACGAGCTGGCGCAGCCTGGTGCCCGAGATCCACCTCGTCGGCGTCGACGGCGGCCCCGCGCGGCAGTTGACGTACTGGGGCAGCACCGACACCGAGGTCCGCGGCTGGATGCCCCCCGACGAGGACGGCAGGAGCGACATCCTCGCCGTCGCCTCCCACGGCGAGCCCTTCTCCTACTTCACCTGGGCCTACATGGTCACCCCCGACGGCGACCCCGGCCGCAAGCTGCCCTGGGGCCCGGTCGCCGACATCCAGGTCGCCGACATCGACGGCGCGCACAAGACCCTGCTGCTCACCGGCACCCCACCGCACGAACCGGCCTCCTGGAAGCGGTACCGGGGCGGCGCCATGGGCCGGCTGTGGCTGCACGGACAGCGGCTGCTGCCGGACATCGGCGGGCACCTGGAAGCCCCCATGTTCGTCGCCGGCCGGATCGCCTTCCTCTCCGACCACGAGGGCGTCGGAAACCTCTACTCCTGCGCGTACGACGGCTCGGACCTGCGCCGCCACACCGACCACGACGCGTTCTACGCCCGGCAGGCCGCCGGCGACGGCACCCGGGTGGTCTACCAGTGCGCGGGCGACCTGTGGCTGATGGACGACTTCGCCCCCGGCGCCGTTCCGCGCAGGCTCGACATCCGGCTGGGCGCCCCGCGTGCGGGGCGCCGCAGGTACCAGGTGCCGGCCGCCCAGCACGTGGACGGCATCTCCGTGGACGAGACCGGCCGGGCCAGCGCCGTCGTCGTCCGCGGCAGCCTGTACTGGCTCACCCACCGGGACGGCCCGGCGCGCACGATCGCCGACACCCCGGGCGTACGGGTCCGGCTGCCGGAGATGCTCGGCTCGACCGGGCAGATGGCGTACGTGACGGACGCCGAGGGCGAGGACGCCATCGAGATCGCCCAGCTGCCCCGTGCCACCGGCGACCGCGCCCCGCGCCGCCTGGCCTCCGGGGAGCTGGGGCGGGTCCTGGAGATGGTCTGCGACCCCCTGGGCGAGCGGCTGGCCGTCGCCTCGCACGACGGACGGCTGCTGCTGATCGACGCCACGGACGCGACGGCCGGAGCGGTCGGGGAGATGGGGGAAGCGGTCGGGGAGATGGCGGAAGCGGTCGGGGAGGCGGCGCAAGCGGTCCGGGAGGTGGCGGAAGCGGTCGGGGAGGTCGGGGAACAGGCGCGGGCGGACGGGGAGGGCTCGGAGGGGTCGGAGGGGTCGGACGACGGGGCCGCCGGTGACCCGAGCGGCACGAGCACCGGTACCCCGGACGACAAGGCCACGGACGGCACGAACGACGAGAACACTCAGGACCCGAACGGCGAGGCCGCTCCTGACGCGAACGGCGAGGCCACTCCTGACCCGAACGGCGCGGCCGCCGGCGGCCCGGGCGGCGCGGCCACCGGTGGCACGAACGGCGCGGTCGCCGAGCTGATCCGGTCGGTCAACGGCCCCGTCCGCGATCTCGCCTTCTCCCCGGACGGCTCCTGGCTCGCCTGGTCCCACCCCGGCATCGGGCGCTCGCTGCGGCAGATCAAGCTGGCCCGCATCAAGGACCGGCACATAGTGGACGTCACCAACGGCCGCTTCGAGGACGAGAACCCCGTCTTCACCCGCGACGGCCGCTATCTCGCCTTCCTCTCCTGGCGCGGCTTCGACCCGGTGTACGACGTCCACACCGGCGACCTGTCCTTCCCGCTGGGCTGCCGCCCGTACCTGGTACCGCTCTCCTCGGCGACCCCCTCCCCCTTCGCCCTGAACCCCGAGGGCCGCCCGGCCGCCGGCGGGCTCGACCCCGTCGAGGACGAGGAGACCGGGGAGAACGGCACGGTGATGGTGGAGGTGGAGGGCCTGGAGAACCGGGTGACTCCGTTCCCGGTCATCGCCTCCAAGTACTCGGCGCTGCACCCGGTCGCGGGCGGCGGCCTGGTCTGGCTGCGCTGGCCCATCTCCGGCGCGCTCGGCGAGACCTTCGTCAACCCGGCCGACACCAGCGGGCGGCCGACGCTGGAGTACTTCAACATCACCAAGGCGAAGAAGTCCGAACTCGTCGACCACCTGGACTGGTTCGTGGTGAGCGGGGACGGGACCCGGCTCGTGGTGGTCGACGAGGGGGATCTGCGGGCGGTGCCGTCGACCGAGTCGGGCGACAGCGACACGACCGTGTGGATCGACCTGCGGCGCATCCTGCACGAGGTCGACCCGGCCGCCGAATGGCGCCAGTCCTACGAGGAGGCCGGCCGTCTCATCCGCGCCTACTTCTGGGACCCGGGCATGAGCGGCATCGACTGGGACGCGGTGCTCGCCCAGTACCGGCCGCTCGTCGAACGGGTCGCCTCCCCCGACGAGTTCGCGGACCTGCTGCGCGAGGTCCTGGGCGAGCTGGGCACCTCGCACGCCTACGTCACCGCCGCCCGCCGCAACGAGGGCCCGCGCCACTACCAGCGCTGGCAGGGCCTGCTCGGCGCCACCTTCGCACGACGCGACGAGGGGTGGACGGTCCGACGCATCCTGCCCGGCGACTCGTCCGACTCCAAGGCACGCTCACCGCTGGCCGGTACGGGCATCCGGGAGGGCTCCGTCCTGACCCATGTGGACGGCCGGCCCGTGGACCCGGTGACGGGACCGTACCCGCTGCTCGCGGGCGCGGGCGGTACGACCGTGGAGCTGACCTTCGTCCCGCCCGAGGGGAACGGGGGTCGGACCGCCCGGCGGGTCGCCGTCGTCCCGCTCGTCGACGAGCGTCCGCTGCGCTACCAGCACTGGGTCGCCAAACGCCGGGAGGTCGTCCGGGAGCTGAGCGGCGGCAAGTGCGGCTACCTGCACATCCCCGACATGGGCGGCTCGGGCTGGGCCCAGTTCAACCGGGACCTGCGCATGGAGGTGTCGCGGCCCGCACTGATCGTGGACGTGCGCGGCAACGCGGGCGGCCACATCAGCGAGCTGGTCATCGAGAAACTGACCCGGACCATCCTGGGCTGGGACCTGACCCGCAACGCGCAGCCCGTGTCGTACACCTCGAACGCACCCCGGGGCCCGGTCGTGGCCCTGGCGGACGAGGCGACCTCCTCCGACGGCGACATGATCACCGCGGCCTTCAAGCTGCTCAGGCTCGGGCCGGTCGTCGGACAGCGCACCTGGGGCGGCGTCGTCGGCATGACGGGACGGCACCGCCTCGGCGACGGCACGGTGATCACGGTGCCGATGAACGCCGCCTGGTTCGACGCCTACGGGTGGTCCGTGGAGAACCATGGCGTCGCCCCCGACCTGGAGGTCCTGCGCACCCCCCTGGACTGGGCCGAGGGCCGCCACGTGGAAATGGACGACGCCATCCAACTGGCCCTGGACCTCCTGGAGTCCAACCCGGCGGCCGTCCCCCCGGACTACACCGACACCCCGAACCGCACCCGCCCAAAACTCCCCCCGAGAACAACCTGAACCAACCTGAAGACACACCCTGTAGAGGGGCCACGCCCTGAAGGAGCGCGGGGACCCCTGACTGCCCTGACTGAAGGGGCGCGGGGAACTGCCCCCCAGGAACGAGGAACGCGAGGAACCACGCGCCCTGAAAGGGGCGCGGGGAACTGCGCAAAAGCCCCCCACCACCCCGCACCCGCCAACGCACAACGCGTACCCCAGGGGCGCGGGGAACTGCGCAAAAGCCCACGGCCCCGCACCCGCCAACGCACCCGCAGCACACAGAACCGACAGCGTGGGGCACCCCAAAGAAGGGGCACCCCACACCATTTCGGCCAAGGCCGAGCGCAGCGACTAGGCGTCGTAGTCCTGGTCGAGCCGGTCCCGCATCTCCTGCTCCGTGTCCTGGATGTCACGGTAGTTCTGCTTGCCGCGCTCGCCCTGCTGACCCGGCTTGCCCTGCTTACGCTGGTCCTGCTGCTGACCGCGCTGCGGCTGGCCCTGCTGCTGGCCCTGCTGCCCCTGCTGCGGGCCGCGCTGCTGCTGACCCTGCTGCTGACCGCGCTGCTGGTTGGACTTGTCCTTCATACCCATGTGGGTTCACTCCTGTGGTGAGTGAGAGTGGGGGTTCGGCCTCCAGATGGGGCCTCGACCAGATTCACACGGAGGAACACAGGGCGCATTTCGATCAGTTACGGTGCGTAGAGCGCGCCGCTTCGTCAGCCTCCCCACCTGCACCGACGAGTCCGGAACGCATCCCCTGCAAACGGGGAGCGAACCGCCGCATCTCACGCTGGCCCACACTGCCGATCAGCGCCGGCAGATATCCGCGCACCCCCTGCATGCCGCGCAGCCACCACTGCCCGTACACATGCGCCGAGCGCCGCTCGATCCCGGCGACGATACGGTCCACGGCCGGGCCCAGCGGATACGTCTTGTTGGACGGCCACGGCAGCCGCTGCCGCAGCTCGCGCATCACCTCGTCCTGGTCGGCGCCGCGCACCATGTCGGTGTCGGTCCAGGACAGGTACGCGACACCGACGCGCACACCCTGGTAGCCGACCTCGGCGCGCAGACTGTGCGCGTACGCCTCCACGCCCGACTTGGAGGCGCAGTACGCCGTCATCATCGGCGCCGGCGTGATGGCGGCGAGCGAGGCCACCTGCAGCAGGTAGCCGCGGCTCTCCACGAGCACCGGCAGGAACGCGCGCGCCGTCACCGCCGAACCGATCAGGTTCACTTCGATGACGCGCCGCCAGGCCTGCGGGTCGGAGTCGGCGAACGGGCCTCCGCTCGCCACACCGGCGTTGGCGACCACGATATCGACCTTGCCGAACCGCTCCTTCACCTCCTGCGCGACCCGGCTCATCGCCTCGTGGTCGGTGACGTCGGCGTACCAGTACGCGCTGTCGGTGTGCAGCCGCTCGGAGACCGCCTTGAGCGCCTCCTCCTCCAGGCCGACGAGCGCCACCTTCGCGCCGCGCGCGGAGAGCTTGCGCGCGAGCAACTCGCCGACGCCGCGCGCCGCTCCGGTGACGACGGCGACCTGACCTTCGAGGCTGACCCTGCTCATGCGCCCTCCTTGACGTGCTCTGCGGGGGTGGGACGGGACTCGGACGGGGACGGGGACTCGGACGGGGACCCCGGGGTGCTCCCGGTGACGTACGTGGTGACCAGTTCCCGGATCTTGCCGGTCACCCACCGGGGCGCCTCGATCGGGGTCATGTGGCCGACGCCGGGCAGTTCGGTGAGGCCGATGCAGTGGGGCAGCGCGGCGGCCAGCGCACGGGCGTGCACGGGTGGCGTGAGCCGGTCGGACGCGCCGTGCACCACTTCGGTGGGCGTGTGCAGCTCGCGTACGCCGTGGTCGAGGTCGAGCGCCGCGAGAACGGCGGCCCAGGCGTGGCGCACGGCGCGCGGGCAGGCGTGCACGATCCGTGCGCACGCCTCGACCATGTGCGGAGACGAACCGGCGCCCATGGTGGCGTACTTGAGGATCCTCTTCGCGACCGGCGTGACCGGTCCGAGGGGAGCGCGGGATCCGAGGATGTGCCCGGTGATCCAGGTGCGCACGCGCCCTTCCCGCAGGGGCACCACGCGCGACTCGGCGACCAGCCGCGAGCTGCCGGTGCTGCACAGCAGGACGGCGGCGGCGTGTTCGCGGAAACGGGGGCGCGCGGAGGCGGCCATGACCGTCATGCCGCCCATGGAGTGGCCGACGATCAAGGCCTTCTCCCCGCGTGCCAGGGTCTGCGCGAGCACCGCTTCGAGGTCGTCCGCCAGCGCGCCGGTGGTGCACGCGGGACTCGCGGGACTGCGCCCGTGTCCCCTCTGGTCGTAGGCGATGACCCGGTGGTCGGCCGCCAGCTCCTGTATCTGGGCCGCCCAGAAGGCGGTCGAGCAGGTCCAGCCGTGGGAGAGGACGACGGGGGGCGCGTTCTCGGGCCCGTGCACCTCGACGTGCAACCGCGCCCCGTCGGCGGAGACGACGGTGAGTTCGCGGGCGGGCACGGGCGGGGCGTAGGGGCCGGAGGCCACGGAGGTGAGACGGCTCATGCGGCAGCCTCGCTCTTCTCCCCGGTGGCCTTGCTCTTCTCCCCGGCAGCCTCGCTCTTCTCCCCGGCGTCCCTGCTCCTCTCCCAGCCGGCCTCGCCCTTCTCCCCGGCGGGCGCCCCCTTCGGCCTGTCCGCGACCTTCCGGATCACCTCGTACTCCGCCAGGTCCACCCGCCGTGTCGCGCGCCGGAACTCCGTCGTCGTACCGGGCCAGATGGTGGTGTTGCGGCCGCTCGCGTCGAGGTACCAGCTGGTGCAGCCGCCGGTGTTCCACACGGTCCGCTTCATGCGCTCCTGGACCGCGTGGTTCCAGGCGTCGACGGCGGCGGGCCGGGCGTCGAGGGCGGCGCGGCCTCCCCCAGTGCCTTGAGGGCCTGGGGGGACCCCCAGGACGTCGAGCTGGCGCAGATAGTCGGCCATGTAGTTCAGCGCGGACTCGATCATGAGGATCATGGAGGAGTTCCCGAGGCCCGTGTTGGGCCCGATGATCGTCATCCAGTTCGGGAACCCGGCCGCCGAGGCGCCGCGCAGCGCCTGCATGCCGTTCTTCCAGGCCTGTGCGAGCGTGATGCCCTCCGCGCCGACCACGCGCTCGGCGATGGGCATGTCCGTGACGTGGAAGCCCGTGCCGAAGATGATCGCGTCGACCTCGGCCTCGGTGCCGTCGGCGGCGACCACGGTCGACCCGCGGACCTCGGTGAGCCCGCTCGCGACGACGTCCACATTCGGCTGGGCCAGCGCCGGGTAGTACTCGCTGGACAGCAGGATCCGCTTGCAGCCGATGCGGTAGTCCGGAGTGAGCTTGGCGCGCAGGGCCGGGTCCTTGACGGCGCGGGCCATGTTGCGCTTGGCGAGCCGTTCGACCAGGCCGAGTTCGTCGGGACGCTTGGTGAACGCCTGCACCTGCAGCTCCCTGATGCCCCACAGCACTCCGCGCCTGACCTGCGTGGTGAAGGGCAGCGCACGGTGCAGCCGGCGCTCGGCGCCGCTGATGGCGCGGTCCATCCGCGGCATCACCCAGGGCGGGGTGCGCTGGAAGAGCGTGAGCCGGCCGGCCTCGCGCTGGACGGCGGGCACGATCTGAATGGCGGAGGCTCCGGTGCCGACCATGGCGACGCGCTTGCCGCACAGGTCGTAGTCGTGGTTCCAGCGGGCCGAGTGGAACACCGTGCCCGGGAAGGAGTCGAGCCCCGGGATCTCGGGGATCCTGGGGTCGGACAGCGGCCCGGTGGCGGAGACCACGACGTCGGCCGTGAGCGCGCCGCGGGCGGTCTCGATGGTCCACCGCAGGTTCTCGGCGTCCCAGGTCATCATCTTCACTTCGGAGTCGAAGCGGATGTGCGGGCGCAGACCGAAGACGTCGGTGACGTGCTCCAGGTAGGCGCGGATGTGCTGCTGCCCGGAGAAGGTGCGCGGCCAGTCGGGGTTGGGCGCGAAGGAGAAGGAGTACAGGTGGGAAGGGACGTCGCAGGCGCACCCGGGGTAGCTGTTGTCCCGCCAGGTGCCGCCGACGCTGGCGGCCCGCTCCAGGACGACGAAGTCGGTGATCCCCTCGCGGCGCAGCCGGACGGCGGCCCCCAGTCCACCGAAGCCGGACCCGATCACCGCCACTCGTACATGCTCGTGCTCGTCCATCCCGAAGCCTCCACGCATCGCCTGGACTCTGCCAGTGAATACTGGCGCAATGGGACTGTAGAGCAGCTCCGTACCGAGCGGTAGGGGAGCGGAAAGGAAAGTTACCGGCGGTACACCATAGGCTTCGGGCGTGACGGACCACGACGGGAACAGCAGCGGACGCAAGGCCGGACGGGACGGCGCAGTGCGCGAGTACCGCATGGAGGAGCTGGCCCGGCTGGCCGGCATCACCGTGCGCACGCTGCGCTTCTACCGCGAACGGGGCCTGATCCGGCCACCGCGCCGCGAGGGCCGTATCGCCTGGTACGACGACCACCATCTGGCCCGCCTGCGCACGATCTCGACCCTGCTGGAGCGCGGCCACACCCTCAACGGCATCGCGGAACTCGCGGAGGCACTCGACCAGGGCCGCGACGTCGCCGAACTCCTCGGCGTCGACAGCCCCACCGAGGAGGAGCCGGTGCGCCTCACCCCCGAGGAACTCGCCGCCCGCTTCGAGGGCGAGGTCACCCCCGAGAACCTCGCCGCCGCCATGGACCTGGGCTACCTCGGCACCGACGGGGACCAGATCGTCCACATCAGCCGCCGCCTGCTGGACGTCTCCTCCGCCCTGGTCCGCGAGGGCATCCCGCTCGCGGAGGTCCTGGCAGCCGCCAAGCGGGTACGGGAACACGCCGACGCCCTCGCCGAACTCTTCTCCGGCCTGATCCTGCGCCATGCCCCCGAGGAGGACCTGCACCGCCTGCGCCCACTCGCCCGCAGCGTGGTGGAGGCAGAACTGTCCCTGGCCCTGGACCGCCGAATGAGCAAGCGCCCCTGAGGGGCGGCCGTCGCGCAGGCCCGGGCGGACGAGGGGCCGCACGCGGTCCACACCCATCGCGCGGGCACGAACGGCCAGTCGGGCGAGCAGGCCCGACCGGCACCAGCCCGGCCCTACAGGTCGTACACGACGGTCACCGGCGCATGATCGGACCACCGCTCGGCGTGCGTGGCCGCGCGCTCGACGAAGCCCTTGACCGCCCTGTCCGCGAGGCCGGAAGTGGCCACCTGGTAGTCGATCCGCCATCCCGAATCGTTGTCGAAGGCCCTCCCCCGGTACGACCACCAGGTGTACGGCCCCTCGGTGTCCGGATGCAGGGCGCGGACGACGTCGACGTAGCCGCCGTCCTGGGCGGCGAGCACCCGGGAGAGCCACTCCCGCTCCTCGGGCAGGAAGCCGGAGTTCTTGGTGTTGCCGCGCCAGTTCTTGAGGTCGGCCTGCTGGTGCGCGATGTTCCAGTCACCGCAGACGACCACCTGACGCCCGTCGGCGGCGGCCCGCTCGCGCAGCTCCTTGAGGTGGGTGAGGAACTCGCCCATGAAGCGGACCTTCTCGTCCTGCCGCTCCGTGCCGACCTCGCCGGAGGGCAGATAGAGGGAGGCGACGGTGACGCCGGGCAGGTCGGCCTCGACATAGCGTCCGCTGCCGTCGAACTCGTCCGACCCGAAGCCGACCCGGACCCGGTCGGGCTCGCGGCGCGAATACAGGGAGACGCCCGCGCGGCCCTTGGCGGCGGCCGGGGCGTGCACGACGTGCCAGCCGTCGGGCTGCCGGACCTCCTCGGGCAACTGGTGCGGCTCGGCGCGCACCTCCTGCAGACAGATCACGTCCGCGGAGGTCCGGGCGAGCCACTCCACGAAGCCCTTCTTGGCGGCGGCCCGCAGCCCGTTCACATTCACCGAGGTCACCGTCAGCAAAACACTCTCCTCGACCTCATGGGCGACCTCGGCGGCTGAACGCGTTCACCGAGGTCACAGTCAGCACCAGGGCACGATACCTGCACACTGGTCTGAGCCCGGTCATCCAGCAGCCCGCACGGAAGTGCCCGCATAGAAGTACGATACTTAGCATGAATATACGCCGTGTCCGTTTCGACCATCCCGATGCCGTCAAGCTCAACGACGAGGTCCAGGCCGAATACCACCTGCGCTACGGAGACGGCGGCGACGCCACCGCGCTCGACGCCAACGACTTCGACCCGCCCCGGGGCGTGTATCTGATCGCCTACGACGAGCACGACCGCCCGGTGGCCACCGGCGGCTGGCGCCTCCAGGACCGCAACGAAGAGGGCTACGAGGACGGCGACGCCGAACTCAAGCGCATGTTCGTCATCGACCGGATGCGCGGCCACGGCCTCGCCCGCCGCATCCTCGCGGCCCTGGAGGAGGACGCCCGCACGGCCGGCCGCGTCCGGATGGTTCTGGAGACGGGCACCAAGCAGCCGGAGGCCATCGCTCTGTATGCGTCGAGCGGTTACGAGCCCTGCGCCAAGTTCGGCTACTACCGCCACTACGAGGAGAGCCGCTGCTACGCGAAGCAGCTGTAGACACGATGAAGCCCCGGTCGGCTACTGCCGACCGGGGCTTCATGATGCGTGGACCTGAGGGGATTTGAACCCCTGGCCCCCTCGATGCGAACGAGGTGCGCTACCGGACTGCGCCACAGGCCCTTGCAACGAGTGAAACTCTAGCATCCCCGTCGGGGTGCTTGGAAATCCGTTCCCTGACTGGTCAGAGGCGGGCTTCCGGCACAGTGACGGCGCTCACTCGTTGGCCGCGCGGGGGCGGTCGCCGTCCTCGTACTGGTCGAAGAGCGGCGTGCGTCCTCGCTCGCGCGCCCGGCGGGCCGAGGCCGCGGTGGGGCTCTCCCCGCGGTGGGGGTCCCTCCCGCTCGGGTGAGGCCGGGAGTGCGGGAGCGAGCGGGCGCGAGGGAGCCCGTCGCCGCGGCCGTCCGCCGTCCGGTCCTCGGACGCGGGCCCGGCCTCGCCCGGCTCGGCCTGGGACACGCGGCCCGTCTCGTGCTCCGGCAGGGCCGAGCTGGAACGCGCCGAACTCCAGGTGTCGGGCGCCCCCAGGTCCACGTCGGAGGTGGCCCGCGGCGCGACCGGCGCGGTCACATAGGTGGGCAGCGGCACCGGGACCGGGTCCCAGCTGTCTCCGCGCCCGGGCCGCCGCTGCCGCTCGCGCTGCTGCTGGTCGACCCACTCGGCGTGGTCGGTCTGTTCGACGAGGGCGCGACGGTCCGCGGCCAGGGCGGAGAGGCCGGTGTCCGTCCCCGCCTGTGCACCGTCCTCCGCCTCGCCGGCGCCGGGACCCGCGTCGGGGGACACCCGCCGGCGCGGCTGGCGCTCCCGCAGCCGCTGGGCCGCGACCTCGGCCTGCCTGCGGTCCATCTGGTAGGCGAAGCGGCGGCGCTCCTGGACCCGCAGGTGGGCGATGTACGCGCTGAGCATGACCGCGGGCGCAGCGGGCGCCCACAGGAACGCGAGCCCGCTGACGGCGGCGACGACCGCACCGAGCGTGAAGGCGAGGAAGAGGACCACGGTGGTGCGCCGGCGGCGCGCGAGCACCTTCGAGCGCCGGGCACGTGCAGCGGCCGCCTGTGCCGAGGGGGAACGCCGGGCGGCCGGCACGCGCTTCTGGGCGGGCACCGAAGGGGACTTGGGTGTCGGGGCGACGGACTGGTCGCGGGCCGGCTCCGGCCGCCCGGGCGCCTCCGGCTCGGCCTCGGCGCGCGCCTGACGGCGCGTCGGAGGCACGGCGAAGGCCCGGACGTCCACCGAGTCGGTGACGGCGTCCGGATCACTGGCGTCCGGCTCCCCCTCCTGGGCGGAGCGCGCCCGCAGGTCCCTGGCGTATCGGCGCTCCATGCCCGCCCGTCCGGACAGCAGCCGGATGGCGGTGCTGAAGCGTTCCGTCGGACGGGCCTCGTTCAGCTCGTCCTGCCTACGGAGCCACATCGGCACCAAGTAGGCGGCCCAGGCCCCGACAATGACTGCGTAGATGAGGCCGCTGCTGCTCACATCTCACACGGTAGAGGGGTTTGCGTGAGGCCATCCGCCAATTGGGCCGGTGTGTCGCACGATCTGGCTGATATTTCCAGCTTTTTTTGCGACCGATGCGATCAGCACAGTGCCGAAGTGGCGAATTGAATGCCCTGAGGCGGTCGCCGGGCGATCAATTTCGAACACATATTCAATTTCAGAGGGTCGGCCGGATTCCGCGGGATGTTCTACGGCCTCCGCGGCACGTCCGGCGTGCCCGGTGCACCGGACCCGCCCTCGGCACCGGACCGGCGCTGCGCCTGCGACGCCTTCTCGGAGCGTGCCCGCTGCCAGCGCCTGAGCAACCCCTCGGGCACTTCTTCCGCCGTGAGCGCGAAGACGAGGTGGTCGCGCCAGGCCCCGTCGATGTGCAGATACCGCGGCCGCAGCCCCTCCTCGCGGAATCCGAGTTTCTCCACGACCCGGCGGCTGGGCCGGTTCTCGGGGCGAATGCAGACCTCGATGCGGTGCAGCCCGACGGTGCGGAAACAGTGGTCCACCACGAGCGCGACGGCCGTCGGCATCACCCCGCGCCCGGCCACCGACTCGTCCACCCAGTAGCCGACGTGCCCCGAGCACATCGATCCCCAGGTGATCCCGGCGACCGTCAACTGGCCGACGAGCCGCCCCTGGTACTCGATGACGAACGGCAGCATCCGGCCCGCATGGGCCTCGGAGCGCAGATGCCGGACCATCTGGCGGTAGGTCGGCCGGTGCGTGATCGGCCCGCTCGGCGTGGGCGGCGGAATCGTCGCCTCCCACGGGCGCAGCCAGTCCCGGTTGCGCCGGTTCACCTCACGCCAGACCCGTTGGTCGCGCAGCCTTATCGGCCGCAGGACGACATCTTCGTCCTCCAGCACGACGGGCCAGGAAGGGCTGTTCAGCTCGCACCCCCGCTGCTCGGTCTGGGGTGGTCGCCGCCGCGGATCTGGTCGACGGCGTGGGCCAGCAGGGGCTCCAGCACGGCGAGGCCGTCCTTCACCCCGCCCGTGGAGCCCGGCAGATTGACGATCAGCGTCCGCCCCGCCACCCCGGCCAGTCCCCGGGAGAGCGCGGCGGTGGGAACCTTCTCCCGTCCGAACGCCCGGACGGCCTCCGCGATGCCCGGCACCTCGGTCCCGATCACCGCGCGGGTGGCCTCGGGGGTGCGGTCGGTGGGCGAGAGGCCGGTGCCGCCGGTGGTGACGATGACGTCGTACCCGGCGTCGACACCCGCGCGCAGGGCCGCCTCGACGGGATCCCCGTCGGGGACGACCTGGGGGCCGTCGACGTCGAAGCCGAAGCCCCTGAGGCCGTCGGCGACCAAGGGGCCGCCCCGGTCCGCGTAGACACCCGCGGCGGCCCTGTTGGAGGCGGTGACGACCAGAGCTCGATAGGTCATGCCCGGCTCCAGTCGCCCGACTTGCCGCCCGTCTTCTCCTCCACCCGCACGTCCGTGATGACCGCTCCCTTGTCGACCGCCTTCACCATGTCGATCACGGTGAGCGCGGCGACCGTCACCGCGGTGAGGGCCTCCATCTCGACGCCCGTGCGGTCCGTGGTCTTCACGGTGGCCCGGATCTCCACGGCGTCGTCCGCGACCGACAGGTCCAGTTTCACACCGGAGACCGCCAGCGGGTGACACAGCGGGATCAGGTCCGGGGTGCGCTTGGCTCCCATGATGCCCGCGATGCGCGCGGTGGCCAGGGCGTCCCCCTTGGGCACCCCCTCACCGCGCAGCAGCTCGACCACACGGGGTGACACGAGGACCCGGCCGCTCGCGCGGGCGGTGCGCGCGGTCACGTCCTTTCCGGACACGTCGACCATGCGGGCCGCGCCCGCCTCGTCGATGTGCGTCAGTCGGTCCTGCGCAGAGGGTCCGGGGGTCTGCCCCCGGAAAGGCTCAGTCATGCTGTGAGGCGCTCCCGGTCCGGGCCCGTCGCGGTGCGGTGCACGGGCCTGTTGTGCGCGACACGGTACCGCCAAGCCGGCGTACGCACCGGGCCAGGACCCCCGTGGCCGCCCGCCGCCCCGCGCACGGGGCGGGGGCCCGGGTCCGGTCAGCCGAGCAGCACGACCTCCACGTCGGTGCCGGGCTCGACGGACTCCACGTCCTCCGGTACGACGATCAGTGCGTCGGCGTGCGCCAGCGCCGCGACCAGGTGGGAGCCTTCGCCGCCCACCGGGGTCACCTCGCCGCCGGTGTGGGTGCCGCGCAGGAACTGCCGGCGCCCCTTGGGCGAGCGGAGCGCCTTGTCCGCCTTCAGGGTGGCCCGGACGCTGGGCCGGTGGATGTCCTCCAGGCCCATCAGGGTGCGGATCGCCGGGCGGACGAACAGCTCGAAGGAGACGTACGACGACACGGGGTTGCCGGGCAGGGCCAGCAGGGGTGTGTGGTCGGGGCCGATGGAGCCGAAGCCCTGGGGCTTGCCGGGCTGCATGGCGAGCTTGCGGAACTCGACGCCGCCGCCCGCCTCGTCCTCGTCACCCACGGACGCCAGCGCCTCCTTGACGACGTCGTACGCCCCGACGCTCACCCCGCCGGTGGTCACCAGCAGGTCGGCGCGGACGAGCTGGTCCTCGATGGTGGACCGGAGGATGTCGGCGTCGTCGGCGACGGCGCCCACCCGGTAGGCGATGGCGCCCGCGTCGCGTGCCGCGGCGGTGAGGGCGAAGCTGTTGGAGTCGTAGATCTGGCCGTGGCCCAGTGCCTCGCCGGGCTGGACGAGTTCGCTGCCCGTGGACATGACGACCACGCGCGGGCGCGGGCGCACGCGCACCGTGCCCCGGCCGATCGCGGCGAGCAGCGCGATCTGCGGCGGGCCGAGGATCGTCCCGGCCTCCAGGGCCCGGTCGCCGGCCTTCACGTCGCTGCCCGCGGCGCGCACGTGCGCGCCCGCCTCGGCGGGGCGGTGCACGCGCACGTGCCCCTCGGCGCCCTCGGGGGCGAGGCTGCGCGCCCGCATCCCGTCCACGGGTCCCTCGCCGAGCCCGCCGTCGGTCCACTCGACGGGGACGACGGCCTCGGCGCCGGGCGGGATCGGCGCGCCGGTCATGATGCGGGCGGCCTGGCCGGGGCCGACCCGGACGAGGTCGGCCGCGCCCGCCGCCACGTCCCCGACGACCTCCAGGGCGGCCGGGAACTCCTCGCCTGCACCCGCGACGTCCGCGACCCGCACCGCGTACCCGTCCATGGAGCTGTTGTCGAACGGTGGCAGCGAGACCGGCACCGTGATGTCGTCGACCAGGACACAGCCCTGGGCGTCGAGCAGCTGCAGCTCGATGGGTTCGAGAGGACGGACGGTGGTGAGGATGTCCTCCAGGTGCTCGTCCACCGACCACAGGCGGTCCGGGTCGGTGGGGCGGGTCGCGGCACTGGTCAAGGTTGCTGCATCTCCTCGGCTACGTAACTGCGAAGCCAGGTCCGGAAGTCCGGGCCCAGGTCTTCACGTTCGCATGCCAGTCTGACAATGGCACGCAGGTAGTCGCCACGGTCGCCGGTGTCATAGCGGCGGCCCTTGAAGACGACGCCGTGCACCGGGCCGCCGACCTTCTCGTCCTGGGCGAGCTGCTGGAGGGCGTCGGTGAGCTGGATCTCGCCGCCGCGGCCCGGCTCGGTCTTGCGCAGTATGTCGAAGACGTGCGGGTCGAGGACGTAGCGGCCGATGATCGCGTAGTTCGACGGGGCGTCCGCCGGGTCCGGCTTCTCGACCAGGCCGCTCACCTTGACCACGTCCTGGTCGGCGGTGGCCTCCACCGCGGCGCAGCCGTAGAGGTGGATCTGCTCGGGCGAGACCTCCATCAGGGCGATCACGCTGCCGCCGTGCCGCTCCTGGACCTCGATCATGCGCTGGAGCAGCGGGTCGCGGGGGTCGATCAGGTCGTCGCCGAGGAGGACGGCGAAGGGCTCGTGGCCGACGTGCGGGGCGGCGCACAGCACGGCGTGGCCGAGGCCCTTGGGGTCGCCCTGGCGCACATAGTGCATGGTGGCCAGGTCGCTGGACTCCTGCACCTTGGCGAGTCGGCCGGCGTCGCCCTTCTTCTGCAGCGCCGATTCCAGCTCGTAGTTACGGTCGAAGTGGTCCTCCAGCGGACGCTTGTTGCGTCCGGTGATCATGAGGACGTCGTCGAGACCCGCGGTCACGGCTTCCTCGACCACATACTGGATCGCAGGCTTGTCGACTACCGGCAGCATCTCCTTGGGAGTGGCTTTGGTGGCCGGCAGGAACCGGGTACCGAGACCTGCTGCTGGGATGACAGCCTTGCTGATCCTGGGGTGCGACTGAGTCATGCCCGCAACCTTATCCGGTGCCTTTGCAGGGATTCTGCGGCTCCGGTTACTTGGCCCTCATATGAGCACATTGCGAAGGGTGCAGGAACGACCTGTGGAACACGACGGGCGCACGGACGAGCGTGACAAGCGGATGTTGCGGCGGGAGTTCCTCTCGGTGAGGAACAGGTTGCCGGAGAGTGTCGTACGGGAGGCGGGCGGGGCGCTGGCCCTGCGCTCCCTGGAGCTGCCCGAACTGGCGCGTGCGCGCACGGTGGCGGCGTACGTCTCCGTCGGGAGCGAGCCCGCCACGCCCGCGCTGCTGGACGCCCTGCGCGCGCGGGGCGTGCGCGTGCTGCTCCCCGCGCTCCTGCCCGACAACGATCTGGACTGGGGCGAGTACACCGGCCCGGGCTCCCTCGCCCGGGTCCAACACGGCGGAAAAATGGCGCTGTTCGAGCCCTCCGGCGAGCGGCTCGGCCCGGACGCGGTGACCGGCGCGGACGTCGTCCTGCTGCCCGGGCTGGCGGTGGACGCGCGCGGGATGCGTCTGGGGCGCGGCGGTGGATCGTACGACCGCGTGCTCGCGCGTCTGGAGCGCGCGGGCGCGCACCCGGCGCTCGTGGTCCTTCTGTACGACACGGAAGTCGTCGCCCAGGTCCCGGTCCAGGCGCACGACCGGCCCGTGCAGGCGGTGGTGACGCCGTCGGGCGTACGCCGCTTCACGAGCGGCTGAGCGGGTCCGGTCCTCGCCGCACGTGCGAGAGGGCCCTTCACGCGCGCGTGAAGGGCCCTCTCGTCGTCCTGTGTCAGCCGCTCACGGCTTGAGGACGAGCGTGTCGCTCGTGCTGTTGTCGACCGCCTTGCCCGTGAACGACCAGGGCAGCAGCTCGCCCTTGACCCACATGCCCGTCTGGTCGGTGTAGTGGGCGCTGAAGGCGTGTCCGGAGGCGCCGGACAGGTTGATCCACTTGGACTTGTCGAAGTCCTTGAGGTTGACCACCATCCGCATGGACGGCACCCAGACGACGCCGTAGCCGCCGGCGGCGTTCCAGCCGGTCGCGTTGACGGTGGCCTCGCCGCCGCTGAGCTGCCAGGGACCGCGGTTGAGGATGTACTGGAGGAACTCGGGGCCCTCGGTGCCGAGGGTCTGGTTCTTCAGGAACAGGCGGTGCAGCCGGCCCCAGCTCCAGGTGTCGATGTCCTTGCCGAGCTTGGCGGTCAGCTCCCAGCGGGCGTCGATCATGGCACGGTTGAAGAGCTGGTCCATGGTGTTCGCCGCGGGACGGGTGCCCGACTTGGGCGTCTTCCACCAGTCGCTGTCCGGCTTCTCCATCAGCCGGCGCACGACCTCGAACCAGCGGTCGCCGCCGTCCGGCTGCGCCTGGTCGGCGTCACGCTGGCCGCACTCGCGCACCTTGGTGTCGTCGTCCACCGGGCCGGTGCCGTCGATCTTGTCGACCCACAGGCACTGGCCCTTGACGCGCAGCTCCTTGGGGAGCTTGTTGCCGAAGGCGAGCTTGAGGACGTTGCGCCACACGGCGTTGAAGTAGGCGGCTGCCGCGGAGTCCGCGTCCTGGGTGTAGTCCCAGCCCTCCAGGAGCTTCTGGGCGTCGCGGACGTCCTTGTCCTTGAGGTTGATCTTCAGCAGCCTGGGCACCAGCAGCTTGGCGATCTCGCTGCTGTTGTCCATCTGCATCTGGCGCATGTCCTCGGTGGAGATCTTGCCGTTGTCCTTGATCTTGGACTCGATCAGGTCGGTGATGCGCTGGCTGCGGGTGCCGTAGCCCCAGTCGGTGGTGAGCGTGTACGGGTACTTGTCCTTGTCGACCACGGCCTGGTTGGCGGTGACGATGTAGCCCCGATGGGGGTCGTACTCGTAAGGCAGCTCGTTCTGCTTGAGGAAGCCGGTCCAGCGGTACTTGGGGTCCCAGCCCGGCACCGGGACGGAGCCGTCGGTGGCCGAGGAGCGGGTGGGGATCCTGCCGGGCAGCGTGTAGCCGATGTGGTTGTCCGTGTCGGCGTAGATCAGGTTCTGCGAGGGCACGTCGAACAGGGACGCGGCGGAGCGGAAGTCGTTCCAGTTCGCCGCCTTGTCGATGGCGAACACGGCGTCCATGGAGGTGCCCGGGTCGAGCGCCGTCCATCGCAGGGCGATGCCGTAGCCGTCACCCCGGTCGGGCGCGGCGCTGCTCACGGAGGCCTTCCTGCCGACCTGGACGAGTTCGTCGTCGCGGTCGGACAGCAGTGGCATCCCGTCGGCGGTCTGGCGCACGACGATCGGCTTGGACGTGCCACCGGCGACCTTGATGGTCTCCTCGCGGCTCGTGAAGGGCCGGACCTTGCCGTTGTACAGGTAGCCGTTGCCGCTGAGCTTCTCCAGGTACAGGTCGGTGACGTCGACCCCGGAGTTGGTCATGCCCCAGGCGATGTTCGCGTTGTGGCCGATGACCACGCCGGGCATGCCGGCGAACGTGTAGCCGGTGACGTCGAACTGGCACGTGCTGGAGACGGTGCGGCAGTGCAGGCCCATCTGGTACCAGACGGACGGCAGCGACGGGGACAGGTGCGGGTCGTTGGCGAGCAGCGGCTTGCCGGTGATGGTGTACTTCCCGGAGACGACCCAGGAGTTGGAGCCGATGCCCTGGCCGTTCACGCCGACGGCGGCGGGAACGTTGTCCAGGACGTTGTAGAGACCCGCCAGCTGGCTCGTGAGGCCCGATCCGGTCCCGGTCGAGGCGGTGGAGCCGGTCGTGCCCTGGGAGCCGGTCGTGCCCGTGGTCCCCTGGGAGCCGGTCGTGCCTGCCGTGCCCTGGGAACCGGCCGTGCCCGCGGTCCCCTGGGAGCCGGTCGTGCCCGTCGTGCCCGTCGTGCCCTGGGAGGCGCCGGTGCCGCCGCTCTGCCGGAAGGCCTTGGCCAGCTGGCTGTAGGCGCCCTCCTGGACGATCGGCTTGTTGCGGCCGTAGGGGTAGTCCGGGTACAGGTCCGCGATCTGCTGCGGGCCGAGGCGGCTGGTCATCAGCGCGCGGTCGACCTCGTCCTGCATGTTGCCGCGCAGGTCCCAGGCCATCGCCTTCAGCCAGGAGACGGAGTCGACCGGGGTCCACGCCGCGGGCTTGTAGTCGTTGACGAAGCCCAGGGCCGCGTACTCCAGGGAGATGTCCTTGCCGTCCTTGCCCTGGAGGTAGGCGTTGACTCCCTTGGCGTACGCCTGGAGGTACTTCTTCGTGGAGGCCGACAGCTTGGTGTCGTACTCCTGCTTGGCGACGCGGTCCCAGCCCAGGGTGCGCAGGAACTCGTCGTTCTTGACCTGGCCCTTGCCGAACATCTCGGACAGGCGCCCGGAGGTCATGTGACGGCGCACGTCCATCTCGTAGAACCGGTCCTGCGCCTGGACGAAGCCCTGCGCCATGAACAGGTCCTCGTCGGACGAGGCGTAGATCTGCGGGATGCCGTTGCCGTCCCGCTTCACGTCGACGGGACCCGACAGGCCCTGGAGCGTGATCGACCCCGTGGTCTGCGGGAAGGAGGCACGGACGGTGCTGATCGACCAGTACGCCCCGTAGGCGATGCCACCGATGATGGCCAGGACGAGGACCAGCACGACAAGTCGGGCTTTGCGCCCCTTCTTCCTGCCGGACTTGACGGACGTGGCACCCGTGGTGGCGGTGTCACCCGTTGTGGCGGTGGTGTTGGGGGGCATCGCTGTCCTTGCTGTCCTAACGCGAGCGGCAGGTCGGGCTGTGACTTTGAATGAGCGCTGGAGCAACCATAGGCGCAGGGCCCCGAACCGCTTGACGCGGAGTCGGTAACAAGCGCGCACGGACGTTCGATCCTGCCTCGGCGAGCGTCAAGAAAGCGTCAAGAGTTAGGTAAGGTAACGAAGTACTTGGGTGCGGTGCGCCGCAGCCTCGGGTCTTGTGTACGTGTGCCCGCGCATTCCGCGCACGGGCCAAGGAAGGGATTCGCCGCTGACTGTCCACCACCTCGACAAGCTCCTGCTCGTCTGCTCCGTGGTCCTCCTGGTCGCCGTCGCGGCCGTGCGGATCTCCTCGCGCAGCGGGCTCCCCAGCCTGCTCGTCTACCTGGGGATCGGCGTCCTCATGGGCCAGGACGGCATCGGGAACATCCACTTCGCCAACGCCGAGCTGACCCAGGTCATCGGGTACGCGGCCCTGGTCGTGATCCTGGCCGAGGGCGGCCTGAGCACGAAGTGGAAGGAGATCGAACCCGCCCTGCCGGCCGCCTCCACCCTGGCGCTGGTCGGGGTCGCGATCAGCGTCGGGATCACGGCGGCAGGCGCGCATTACCTGATCGGGCTGGGGTGGCGGCAGGCGCTCATCATCGGCGCGGTGGTCTCCTCGACGGACGCGGCCGCGGTCTTCTCGGTCCTGCGCAGGATTCCCCTGCCCTCACGCGTGACGGGCACGCTGGAGGCGGAGTCCGGTTTCAACGACGCCCCGGTGGTCATCCTGGTCGTGGCCTTCTCCCAGGCCGGCCCGGTCTCACACTGGTACGTGCTGCTCGGCGAAATAGCCCTGGAGCTGGCCATCGGCATGGCCGTCGGTCTCGCCGTGGGCTGGCTGGGCTCCTTCGGGCTCAGGCACGTGGCATTGCCCGCCTCCGGCCTCTACCCGATCGCCGTGATGGCGATCGCGGTCACCGCGTACGCGGGCGGCGCGCTCGCCCACGGCAGCGGCTTCCTCGCGGTCTACCTCGCCTCGATGGTGCTCGGCAACTCCAAGCTGCCGCACTGGCCGGCCACCCGCGGCTTCGCCGAAGGGCTCGGCTGGATCGCCCAGATCGGCATGTTCGTCCTGCTCGGCCTGCTGGTCACCCCGCACGAACTGGGCGACGACATCGTGCCCGCCCTCGTCATCGGGCTCGTGCTGACCATGGTGGCGCGGCCGGTGAGCGTGATGGTGAGCCTGGTGCCGTTCCGGGTGCCGTGGCAGGACCAGACCCTGATGTCCTGGGCCGGGCTGCGCGGTGCGGTGCCCATCATCCTGGCGACGATCCCCATGGTGAACGGCGTGGACGCCAGCCATCGCATCTTCAACATCGTCTTCGTGCTGGTCGTCGTCTACACCCTCGTCCAGGGGCCGACCCTGCCCTGGCTGGCACGCACGCTGCGCCTGGGCGAGCAGGGCGAGGCGTCCGACCTCGGCATCGAGTCGGCCCCCCTGGAGCGGCTGCGCGGACACCTGCTGTCCATGTCGATCCCCGAGGGCTCCCGGATGCACGGGGTCGAGGTGGGCGAACTGCGGCTGCCGCCCGGTGCCGCCGTCACCCTCGTCGTCCGGGAGGGAAAATCGTTTGTTCCGCTGCCCACGACGGTGCTGCGGCGCGGAGACGAACTCCTCGTGGTCGCCACCGACCCCGTGCGCGACGCGGCGGAACGCCGGCTGCGCGCGATCGGCCACGGCGGCAAGCTGGCCGGCTGGCTGGGCACGGACGGGGCGAGCGCGGGGCGCTGAGCAGCGCGGGGCGCAGGGCACTGGGGAGCGGGCGGCGCGGAGGTCCGGGAGCGGGGCGCGGGCCGCTGGGGAGCGGGGCGCGGCGGGCCGAGGAGCGGGGCGTGGTGCGCGATGCGGACATGAGCTGCGGGGGCACACGTTACGGGTGGGTTTCGCGCGATTCACACCTTCGGCAATCCCAGGTGAACGCGCTGCATGGTGCTCGTTTTCACAGGCTCACAAGCCCTTGCCCCCTGTAACATAAAGGCACCCTGATCGAACCAACTCTGCCTGACGCAGAGCTGGCGCGACCGTATGGCGGCCGGACGCCCTTTGCAGCGGCACCGGTATCTACCGCAGTTCCGCGCAAGAGGACAGCTCTCGGCGCCCCCGCACGGGCGCGCTACCAGGCGGTAGAAAGGCACGGGCCGTGGCATCCACGGTCACCACCGACCCGGCGGTCACCACCGACCCGGCGCAGAACGCGCCGGCGTCGTCCCGCCCGGGATACGGACAGCTGCTGCGCACCCGCGGCGCCTGGACGTTCCTGCTCCCCGGCTTCGCCGCGCGTCAGCCGTTCGCGATGCTCACCCTCTCCATCGTGCTGCTCGTGCAGCACACCACCGGCTCGTACGGTGCCGCGGGTGCCGCCGCGGCCGCCACCGGTGTGTCCATGGCGCTGTTCGCCCCGTACAGCGGCCGGCTCGCCGACCGCTACGGGCAGCGCGCGGTCCTGCTCCCGGGTGTCCTGGTGCACACGGTGTCGGGCCTGTCCCTGACGGCGCTCGCGCTGGCCCACGCGCCCCTGTGGGCGCTGTTCGCGGCGGCCGTCCCGACCGGCGCCTCGGTGCCTCAGGTCGGCCCCATGGTGCGCGCCCGCTGGGGTGTGAAGCTCCAGGGCTCGCCCCTGATGAGCACCGCCGCCGCCTTCGAGTCCGTCACCGACGAGCTGACCTTCGTGGTCGGCCCCCTGCTGGCTACCGCGCTGTGCACCGCCGTGGCCCCGTCCGCCGGCCTGGTCACCGAGGCGGCGCTGACGCTCGTCGGCGGTCTGCTGTTCGCCGCGCAGAAGAGTACGCAGCCGCCGGTGACCGCCGAGAGCGGGCACGCGCGCGTGCAGCACGCCTCCGCGCTGCGCATCCCCGGCGTGCGGGTGCTGGTCGTGACCTTCCTGGGCATCGGGTCGGTCTTCGGCGGCATGCAGGTGTCGCTGGCGGCGTTCACCGAGTCGATCGGCGAGCCCGGCCTGAACGGCGTCCTGTACGGCGTCTTCGCCGCCGGCAACATGCTCTCCGGCATCGTCTGCGGTGCGATCGCCTGGAAGGTCGCGCCGCAGCGGCGTCTGCTCGTCGGCTACGCGGGACTCGCGCTGGCCGCGTCCGCGCTGTGGACGGCACACTCCGTCCTGCTGCTGGCCGCCCTCGGCCTGCTGGTCGGCATGTGCATCGCCCCGGCCCTGATCACCGGGTACACCCTGGTCGAGAGCCTGGTCCCGGCCGGCGCCCGCACCGAGGCGTTCACCTGGCTGACCGGCGCCGTCGCGCTCGGCCAGGCGGCAGCCGTCACGGCCGCCGGACAGCTGGAGGACCGCCTGTGGGGCGGCGCCGGATTCCTGGTGCCGATGGCCGGCACACTGCTCGCGCTGGCCACGCTGCTGACTCTGCGCTCACGGCTGACCGCCCGGCCCGGGAGCCTGACCGTCGCACGTGGCGTCGGTCACCGTGTGCCGGTGACAGTGGACTGATCCCCAGGAATACGTCACTATGGATCGTCGTTAGCACTCATTGAGTGAGAGTGCCAGGAGGAAGTCAGTGCCCACCTACCAGTACCAGTGCACCGAGTGCGGCGAGGGCCTCGAGGCGGTGCAGAAGTTCACCGATGACGCCCTGACCGAGTGCCCCAATTGCGGTGGCCGCCTGAAGAAGGTGTTCTCCGCGGTCGGCATTGTCTTCAAGGGCTCCGGCTTCTACCGCAACGACTCCCGCGGCTCCACGTCGAGCAGCAGCCCGGCATCGAAGTCGTCCGGCGCCTCGTCGTCCGACTCGAAGTCGTCCTCGTCGTCGACGTCGACGTCCTCATCGACGTCTTCGTCCTCTTCATCTTCGTCGTCTTCTTCGTCGGGCTCCGCCAGCAGCTCCGCCGCCTGAGACCTCACTCCCGGGCCCTGTCGCCGTACGGCGGCAGGGCCTTCGGCGTACCCGGAACCGGCTCCCGCCGGGGGTTCGCCGCCAGCTAGTGTGCTCGTCATGGCGAACGCAGAGATCGGCGTAATCGGCGGCTCGGGCTTCTACTCGTTCCTCGACGACGTGACCGAGGTCCGGGTGGACACCCCGTACGGGCAGCCCAGCGACTCCCTCTTCCTCGGCGAGATCGCCGGCCGGCGGGTCGCCTTCCTGCCCCGGCACGGCCGCGGCCATCACCTGCCCCCGCACCGCATCAACTACCGCGCCAACCTGTGGGCCCTGCGCTCGGTCGGCGTCCGGCAGGTCCTCGGCCCCTGCGCGGTGGGCGGGCTGCGCCCCGAGTACGGCCCGGGCACCCTGCTCGTACCGGACCAGCTGGTGGACCGTACGAAGTCCAGGGTGCAGACCTATTTCGACGGGCTGCCGCTGCCCGACGGCACGGTGCCCAACGTGGTGCACGTGTCCGTGGCCGACCCGTACTGCCCCGCGGGGCGGGCCGCCGCGCTGAAGGCGGCCCGCGGACGGGACTGGGAGCCGGTGGACGGCGGCACGCTGGTCGTGGTCGAGGGACCACGCTTCTCGACCCGCGCCGAATCGCTGTGGCACCAGGCGCAGGGCTGGTCGGTGGTGGGCATGACCGGCCACCCCGAGGCGGCGCTCGCCCGTGAACTCGAACTGTGCTACTCGTCGCTGACCCTGGTCACCGACCTGGACGCCGGGGCCGAGACCGGCGAGGGCGTCTCGCACGACGAGGTCCTGCAGGTGTTCGCGGCCAACGTGGACCGGCTGCGGGGTGTGCTCTTCGACGCGGTGGCGGCGCTGCCGGAGACCGGGGCACGGGACTGCCTGTGCGTGAACGCGCTCGGCGGCATGGACCCGGGCTTCGAGCTGCCGTAGCGGGAGAGCGGGACGACGGCGGGCCGAACGGGACGGCGGTTGGCTGAGCGGGACGACGGCGGGACGAACGGGACGGCGGTCGGCTGAGCGGGACGACAGCGGGCCGAACGGGACGACGGTCGGCTGAGCGGGAAGGCGGCCGAGCTGGGTGGCGGCCGAGCTGGGGGCGGCCCGTCGAGCGGAATTGCCCGTTCGGGTGGGCGAGTTGTCCACAACCGGTGGGTGGTCCACCGGCTCCGGCGGGATTCGGCGCGAGGCCTCATCGTGGCATCGCAGGCCGATTCCTCGTCGCAGGCGGTGATCCCCATGTCCTCGGCCCCGTCATCCCCCGCTCCTTCCCTCCTTGCTTCCTCCGTCCCTGCTCCCTCCGTCCCTGCTCCGTCCGTCCCTGCTCCTTCCGTCCCTGCTCCTTCCGTCCTTGCTCCCTCCGTCCTTGCTCCCTCCGTCTCCTCGCCCTCCGGTCTCGCCCCTCCCCCACGCCCGTCCTTCGCAGCTCCCCCGCATCCGCCGGGCACCGACGCGCCCGCGACCCGCGAGGTACCGCACTTCGCCCCGGTGCGGGTGCGCGGCGGGCGCTACGGCCTGCAGCGACTCCTACGACACCGCAGGCGCGCCCTGGCGGCCGGTCTTGCCGTGACGGCTGCCGCGCTGGTGGTGGCCGGACCGCGGAGCGCGCCGGAAGCACAGAGCGCCGACCGGGCCCGCGGGCACCCTGTCACCGAACCTGCACGCCCGCATCGACCGGCGCCGGACACGGGCAGCGCGGTGGACACGGGCGGCACGGTGGATGCGGGCGGCACGGTGGATGCGGGCGGCACGGTGGATGCGGTGACGGCGCCGGTGCGGATCGCCGATGCCGCCACCGTCCGGCTGCTGCGCCCCGGTGACCGGGTCGATGTCGTCGCTGCCGAGGATCCGTCGACCGGGGGCGGCGCCCGGGTGCTCGCGCGGGGGGTGCGGGTGACGAAGGTGCCGGAGCCCCTGGAAGGCGGGGCCGAGAGCGGGGCGCTGGTCGTGCTGTCGGTGCCGCGCACCACGGCGGCGCGGCTCGTCGGCGCGAGCGCCACGACGCGGCTGGCGGTGACGCTGTGCTGAGGCGTCCCGGCCACTTTCCAGTCGACCCGCTGTCAGATCGCTCGATCAAGCTAAGAAATTGGACACAATGGCGGCATCGTGCCGTAGGTTGCGGAGCGTTTCGTTCCACACCCTGTGCATACGAGGAGAGTCCCCGAGGTGAGCACGCAGAAGGAACCGAGCATCTGGCAGAGCTTCAAAGCCTTCCTGATGCGCGGGAACGTCGTCGATCTGGCAGTCGCGGTGGTCATCGGCGCGGCCTTCACGAACATCGTGAACTCGGTGGTGAAGGGGATCATCAACCCGCTGGTGGGCGCGATCGGCACGCAGAACCTGGACAACTACCGCACGTGCCTGAGCGACTCGTGCAAGGGCACCCACGGCATCCAGCTGATGTGGGGCTCCGTACTGGGCGCCGCCCTGAGCTTCCTGATCACCGCGACGGTCGTGTACTTCCTGATGGTCCTGCCGATGGCGAAGTTCCTGGCACGGCAGGAGGCCCGCAGGAAGGCGCGGGAGGGCACGCACGAGATCATCGAGGTGACCGAGCTGGAGGTCCTCAAGGAGATCCGCGACGCGCTGGTCGCGCAGCGCGGGTCGGGGTACGACAAGCGCTAGGGGCGCCTGCGCGGGCGGCTCACAGGTGGTGGGGCGGCTTCTCGTCGAGGAAGCGCTTCAGGTCGGCGGCGCTGTCGCCGTCCCCGCGCTCGCCCCACCCGCGGTCGGTGTCGTCCGAGGACTGCTGGTTCAGAGGGTCTTCGAAGACCAGCGCGGCCTTGGGCCCGCGCGGCTCGGACGGGTCGCGCGGCTCCGACAGCTCGCGCGGCTCGGACGGGTCGTGCGCCTTCGAGGAGTCGCGCGGCTCGGGTGCGGGGGCGGTGCTCATGCCCCAAGGGTACGGCCCGGCCGCGGGCCGCACTGACGTCCCGGGCCGCCGCCACCTGCACCCCCCGCTCGCTCGTGAAAGTCTTCACAAGACATGGAGGCGGTTTTCTGCTGTCCTGGGAGGCATGACCTCGAGTTCCGCTCCGGCACCTGCTTCCCCGGGCGCACCACACTCCCAGGGGCCCTTGCGCCGGCTCACCGCGCGCGGGCGCGACGAGGCGCACCGGGTCGCCTCCCCACTGGAGCTCTTCTTCGACCTGTGCTTCGTCGTGGCCATTGCACAGGCGGGCATGCAGCTCGTGCACGCCGTGGCCGAGGGCCACGCGGGCGAGGGGATCCGGAACTACGCGATGGTGTTCTTCGCCATCTGGTGGGCCTGGATGAACTTCACCTGGTTCGCCTCCGCGTACGACAACGACGACGCGCTCTACCGGGTCGTCACCCTGGTCCAGATCGCGGGTGTGCTGGTGCTGGCCGCGGGCATCCCCGGGGCGGCCGTGCAACACGACTACCTGGTGCTCTGGCTCGGTTACGTGATCATGCGCGTGGCGATGGCCGCGCAGTGGCTGAGAGCGGCACGGTGTGCCGAGGGCGCGGAGAGAACCATGGCGCTCAGATACGCCGGCGGCGTGCTGCTGTGCCAGGTCGGCTGGCTGGGGCTGGTCGTACTGCCCGGACCCGCCCGGCCCTGGGTGTTCCTGGTGATGGCGATCGCGGAGCTGTGCGTGCCGCTGTACGCCGAGCGGGGCCATCAGACGTCGTGGCATCCGCACCACATCGCCGAGCGGTACGGCCTGTTCACGATCATCGTGCTCGGAGAGACGATCGCGGCCGCCACGGTCGCCGTGCAGTCGGCGGTGAGCGAGCACGACGCGCTCGGCCGGCTGCTGCCGATCGCGGCGGGCGGGCTGCTGATCGTCTTCTCCGCCTGGTGGATCTACTTCGTGGTGCCCATCCACAGCCATCTGCGCTCCAACAGACAGTCGTTCCTCTGGGGCTACGGGCACTACCTGATCTTCGCCTCGGCCGCGGCGATCGGCGCGGGCCTGGAGGTGGCGGTGGAGCAGGCCGTCGGCAAGACGCACATCTCGACGTTGTCCGCCTCGGCGGCCGTGACCCTGCCGACGGCGCTGTATCTGCTGACCGTCTGGGCGCTGCACTCGCGGCACTTCAAGATCGGCATCACCCAGCAGCTGGTGCTTCCGCTGACGGCCCTGCTGGTGATCTGCTGCACCTTCCTCGGCGACTGGGCGGTGCTCGCGGCAGGGCTCGTCTCGGCGGCCGCGGTGGCGACGGGAGTGGCACTCACCGCGCGCATGGTCGCCCACGAACGGCGGACGGACACGACGGCACCGGCCGCCTGAGCCCTGCGAACGCACCGGCCGCCCGAACCCTGCGACGGCGCCCCGGGCTGGGCCAGACTGGCCGCCATGACAACTGACGCATTGACGGACGTCGCCGGAGTGCGGGTGGGGCACGCCTCCCGCAGCGGGCACGGCTGGCTCACCGGCACCACGGTCGTCCTCGCCCCCGAGGGCGGCGCCGTCGCCGCCGTGGACGTGCGCGGAGGCGGTCCCGGCACCAAGGAGACCGACGCCCTCGACCCGCGCAACGTGGTGCAGAAGGTCGACGCCGTCGTGCTGACCGGAGGCAGCGCCTACGGGCTCGACGCGGCGTCCGGGGTCATGGCCTGGCTGGAGGAGCAGGGGCGCGGGGTGCCGGTCGGGACGGATCCGGCCCACGTCGTGCCGGTGGTTCCGGCCGCGTGCGTCTTCGACCTGGGACGGGGCGGGGACTTCCGCGCCCGCCCGGACGCGGCGATGGGCCGCGCGGCGGTCGAGGCGGCCGCGGCGAGCGCGCCCGGTGAGCGGGTGCCGCAGGGGTGCGTGGGGGCGGGCACGGGTGCAGTGGCCGGGCCGCTCAAGGGCGGGGTGGGGACCGCGAGCACGGTCCTCGGCTCGGGGATCACCGTGGCCGCGCTGGTGGTGGCGAACGCCGCGGGGGCGGTGACGGATCCCGGTACGGGCGTCCTGTACGGGGAGTTGTTCCAGGGGCGCGTGCGGTACCCCGACGAGCGCGTGCACGAGGCCGCCCTCGGGCGCCTTGCCGAGGCGGCCGCGAAGAACGCGCCCCCGCCGCTCAACACGACACTCGCGGTGGTCGCGACCGACGCGGACCTCACGAAGGCGCAGGCGCAGAAGCTGGCGGGCACGGCGCACGACGGCATCGCGCGCGCCGTACGGCCGGTGCACCTGCTGCACGACGGCGACACGGTGTTCGCCCTGGCGACGGGGGCGCGCCCGCTCGACAGCGGGCACCCCCTGGCGCTGAACGACATCCTCGCGGCGGGCGCGGACGTCGTGACGCGCGCGATCGTGCGCGCCGTGCGCGCCGCCGAGTCGGTCGAGGGGCCGGGCGGGGTGTGGCCGTCGTACGCAGAGTTGTACGGGGAGCCGTCCGGGGAGCTGCACGGGGAGCGGTAGGCCCAGGCGGCCGAAGAGGGGCACGTCAGGGGGCTCGGGGGTTCGGAATGTCGCGGTTCTGTCACGTGATGGCGTTCATCGGCCTCGGACGGAACCTCCGGTGGGTGCGGTGCCCTCTTTCTCCACGCACTGGAACGGATCACTCACATCACACGAACCTGGAGCAGCCCGTGACAACGCCGGACATTACAGCGCGGCGCGCACTGGGGGCCTGTGCCGCCCTGCTGGTCGGCGCCCTCACCCTGACCGCCTGCGGTGGCAGCGCCAACGCCACGAACGAGGACGGCAAGGGCGGCAAGGACTCGTCCAGGACGTCGACGGCGAACATCGCGATCTCGGCCAAGGACGGTTCGACCGGCGCGTCCATCAACGCGACCGGGGTGAAGGTCAGCGACGGCAAGCTGACCGATGTGAAGATGACCGTGGCCGGCTCGGGACAGGCCGTGCAGGGTGCGATATCGGCGGACGGCAGCACCTGGAAGCCGAAGCAGCGGCTGGAGCGCGGGACCAAGTACCAGATAGCCGCGACCGCGAAGGACGCGAACGGACGCACGGCGGCGGCCAACTCCATCTTCACCACGGTCAACTCGAGCGACAGCTTCATCGGCACCTACACGCCGGACGACGGCTCGACGGTCGGCGTGGGCATGCCGGTGTCGTTCACCTTCGACAAGCACATCACCGACAAGAAGGCCGTGCAGTCGCACATCACGGTCAGCTCCAGCAGCGGGCAGCAGGTGGCCGGGCACTGGTTCGGCGACCAGCGGCTGGACTTCCGTCCGCAGGACTACTGGAAGGCCGGATCCAAGGTCACGATGAAGATCGACCTGGACGGCGTGCAGGGCGCCAAGGGCGTCTCCGGTGTGCAGAAGAAGACGGTGACCTTCACGATCGGGCGCTCGCAGGTCTCCACGGTCGACGCCAACACGCAGACCATGACCGTGGTGCGGGACGGCCGGACGATCAAGCAGCTGCCGATCTCCGCTGGCAGCTCGCAGCACACCACGTACAACGGGCAGATGGTGATCTCCGAGAAGTTCGTGCAGACCCGCATGAACGGCTCGACGGTCGGCTTCGGCGGGGAGTACGACATCTCGGACGTGCCGCACGCGATGCGCCTGACGACGTCCGGCACGTTCATCCACGGCAACTACTGGTACAACAAGGGCAACCCGCCCTTCGGCCGGGAGGGCACCAGCCACGGCTGCGTCGGCCTGGCGGACGTGCAGGGCGCGCAGGGCGCCACGACGGCCAAGTGGTTCTACGACAACTCGCTCATCGGCGACGTCGTGATCGTGAAGAACTCCCCGGACAAGACGGTGTCCCCGGACAACGGGCTCAACGGCTGGAACATGGCGTGGAGCGCCTGGACTGCCGGAAGTGCCGCCTGACCGGCGGGTTTTGACGGAACGTGAGGCCGCGCGAGAACATTTCGCGCGGCCCTCACGTTTTCCCGGCATACGTTTTTCCGGTTCCCGGACATGATGTCCGACCGAGGGGCTACGGTATGCACCCACAAGGTGACATGCAGCAACGCCGGGAGAAGCCTTGAGCGTTCCGTACGAGACGGCAGCGTACGAACCAGCCGAGTCGCCCGAGTCTCCGGAGGAGCATCTCGAGCGACTCCTCGGCCGTGCCCTGAACTCCTTCGAGCTGCCGGACGAGGTGATACGGCGGCTCGACTGCGCGCTGGCGCACGACAGTTCCCTGCACTCCGCCCACCACAGTGCGGGCCTGCACTGCGAGACGTACCGGCACACCTGGCTGCTCGCCGACGGCTCCGCGGTGACCCTGTGGGAGCTCGTGCACAACACCGCTCCGGGCGTCGGCGCACAGCACGAGGTGTACGTCGACAAGGAGGAACTGCACGCCTCCACCGCCCGGCTCCCGCTGCCGCCGGACACGCCGGACTTCGAGCTGCCGCCGCTGACGCATCTGTCGGCGATTCCCGAGCCCCGACACGTGTACACCCCGGACGACTCGGCGGACCACGCGCGCCGGCTGCTGCGCCGTGCGGAGAACCCCGACGCGCCGGACGCGGAGGTGGCAGCACTGCTGGCAACCGCGGCCGCGCATCAGATCACCCAGGCGTTCGGACGGCCCGGGCGGGCCGCCCGGGCCGGAGTGAGCTTCGCGCTGTACGAGCACGCGTTCCTGCTGCCGGACGGCCGGGAGATCTCCCTGTGGGAGGTCGAGCACACGGCGACGCCCGACGGGCGGCACATGTGCGAGGTGTACACGACGGCGGACGCGGCACGGCACGCCATGGAGCGACGCGCGGCCCGGCAGAGGTAGGGACCAGCAGAGCCAGGGACCCGGCAAGACCTGGGGACCGCAAGGGCCAAGGGCCCGGCAAGAGCCGGGGACCGGCAGAGCCTGAGGTCCGGCCGGGCCGAGATCCTGGCCCGCGGATCGGGTCCGCTCCCCTTCCCGCGGGGTCCGCCGGACGGGCTCTAGCGGTGGCCGAGTCGTCGTACCAGGCCCGCGAAGGCGTCCTGTTCCGCCGGGGTCAGCTCGACGGACTCCTGCGAGGGACCCACCTCGGACTGGTGCGGGAGGGCCGGGAGCGCGGCGGCGAATCGTCCAGTGGCCTCAACACGGGCGCGGCGCAGCAGGCGTGTCACCAGGACGGCCCAGGCGACGCCCGCGGCGGTGAGGGCGACCGCGCCGATCAGCTGAAGAGTCGAGACGTGCTCACGCATACACCCCAGTACACACCACGCCCCGGGACTTTGGCCCCGGACCGTGACGTATCTCGCAGGTGGCGTGAACAACTCACAGTTCACCAAAGGGACAAGAGGCTGCGGTGCGCCCTCGGACGGCGAGGGATTGCCCCAGCCGGCGCCGGACCGCCTCAGGCGGCGGTGACTGCTTCAGCCGGCGCCGGAGTGCCTCAGGCGGCGATCGGCTGCTTCGTCCGGCTCGACGCCGTGTCCGCGCTCGCGGCGGGGTCGGCGGCCGTGGTCTGCGGGGCCGGCCTGCGCATGCCCTTCAGGATGACGACCAGGGCCGCGGTGATGCACATACCGGCCACGATGGCGACGAGGTAGCGGAACGGGTTGCCGATCAGCGGGACCACGAAGATGCCGCCGTGCGGGGCACGCAGGGTGGCGCCGAAGGCCATCGACAGAGCACCGGTGACCGCGCCGCCCACCATGGAGGAGGGGATGACCCGCAGCGGGTCCGCCGCGGCGAACGGGATCGCGCCCTCGGAGATGAACGAGGCGCCCAGCACCCAGGCGGCCTTGCCGTTCTCACGCTCGGCCGGTGTGAAGAGCTTCCCGCGGACGGTCGTGGCCAGGGCCATCGCCAGCGGCGGGACCATGCCGGCCGCCATCACCGCGGCCATGATCCTCATCGCGGAGTCGCTGGGGTCGGAGACGGCGATGCCCGCCGTGGCGAAGGTGTAGGCGACCTTGTTGACCGGACCGCCCAGGTCGAAACACATCATCAGGCCGAGCAGGGCGCCGAGCAGGACGGCGTTGGCTCCGGTGAGGCCGTTCAGCCAGTCGGTCATGCCCTTCTGGGCGGAGGCGATGGGCTTGCCGATCACGACGAACATCAGGAAGCCGACGATCGCCGAGGAGATCAGCGGGATCACCACCACCGGCATGATGCCGCGCAACGCCCCCGGGACACGGATCCTCTGGATCGCCAGCACCACACCACCGGCGATCAGGCCGGCCGCCAGGCCGCCGAGGAAGCCGGCGTTGATGGTCAGCGAGATCGCGCCGCCCACGAACCCGGGGACCAGGCCGGGCCGGTCCGCCATGCCGTAGGCGATGTAGCCGGCCAGGACCGGGACGAGGAAGCCGAAGGAGACGACGCCGATCTGGAACAGGAGGGCACCCCAGCTGCCGGTCTGGGTCCACACGAAGTGGTCCATCACCGACGGCGCCTTGTTGATCCTGTAGCCGCCGATCGCGAAGCCGAGGGCGATGAGGAGGCCGCCCGCGGCGACGAACGGGACCATGTAGCTCACGCCGGACATCAGCCACTTGCGCAGCTTGGTGCCGTAGCCCTCGGTGGAGTCACCGGCCCGCTCGATGGGGGTTGCGGCGGTGGCGGCCGCGGTGACCTCGCCGTGCTCGGCCTTGGAACGCACCTCGGCGATCAGGTCGGCCGGGCGGTTGATGCCCGCCTTCACACCGACGTCGACGGTCGCCTTGCCCGCGAAGCGGTCCTTGTCGCGCACGGGGACGTCGTGCGCGAAGATCACGCCGTCCGCCGCCGCGATCACCGCGGGGTCGAGCCGGGTGAAGCCGGCCGAACCCTGCGTCTCGACGACAACCTCGACGCCCGCCTCGCGGCCCGCGTTCTCCAGGGACTCGGCGGCCATGTAGGTGTGGGCGATGCCGGTCGGGCAGGAGGTGACGGCGACGACACGGAAGGGACGTTCGCCCTCGTCGGCCCCATCGGACCTGCCGGACTCTTCAGCCCTGCCGGACCCGTCGGACCTACCGGACCCATCGGGCCTGCCGGACGCGTCGGCCGCATCGGCCCTGGCGCTCTGCGCCGGAGCGGACGCCCGCGCCCCCGCGCCCACGCCCTCGTCCTCGCCCGCGCCTTCGCCCGCGCCCGGTGCCTGCTGTGTCGTACTGCCCGCCGCGGCGCCGGCGGAGGCCGCCCCCGGCGCCGCAGCGGTGTTCTCGGGGACGCGCTCGGCGTCCTGTGCCCCGGCGTGCTCGGCCGAGGTCCCGCCCGGGGCCCCGGCCCCTGCCTCGGCGGCTTGCACGGAGGCTTGGCCAGCGGCTTCCTCGGCAGCTTGCCCGGCGGCTGTCCCGGTCGCTGTCTCCGCCGTGCCCGTCGGTGTCTCGTCGCCGCGGATCAGCGCCGCCGCCGTCCCCGCGTCGCCCACCGAGCGCAGCGCATCCGTGAACTCGGTGTTCATCAGCTGCCGGGCCAGGGAGGAGAGGATCGTCAGATGGGCGTCGTCCGCACCGGCCGGGGCGGCGATGAGGAAGATCAGGTCGGCGGGGCCGTCCGCGGCGCCGAAGTCGATGCCCGCCGCGCTGCGGCCGAACGCGAGCGTCGGCTCGGTGACATGGGCGCTGCGGCAGTGCGGGATGCCGATGCCGCCGTCGAGGCCGGTCGGCATCTGTGCCTCACGGGCGGCCACGTCGGCGAGGAAGCCCGCCAGGTCGGTCACCCGGCCCTGCGCCACCATGCGCTCGGCGAGGACGCGCGCCGCCGCTTCCTTGGTGTCGGCGGACAGGTCGAGATCGACCAGGTCCACGGTGATCAGGTCGCTCATCGCGGGCTCCAATGCGCGCGTATCGCCCGGGGGGTGGGGTGGGCGGGGGTGGGGGCGACCGCTGCGGGGAGCAGGGCCGGGGCCGCTGGGGCGGGCGGAGGCGGGGCCGATGGGGCGAGCGGGGGCGGCCGCAGGGTCGTGACGACGCCTCGGGCGGTCATGACACCGGCTCCGTCAGTTCGTGGTCGACCGGGATGTCGGCGGTGACCGTCACCGCCGCCGGGTCCAGGTCGGCGGGGGCCGGCATCACGCTGCCGGGGAGCTGCACGGCGGCGGCGCCGTGGGCGACGGCGGAGGCGAGGGCCTCCGGGCCGCTGCCGCCGGCGATCAGGAAGCCCGCGAGGGAGGAGTCACCGGCACCCACGTTGCTGCGTACGGTGTCCACGCGGGCGCTGCCGAACCAGGCACCCGCATCGTCCACGAGCAGCTGCCCGTCGGCGCCGAGGCTCGCGAGGACGGCGCGCGCGCCCATCCCGCGCAGCTCCTCGGCCGCCTTCATCGCGTCGCCCACCGTCGCCAGGGGGCGGCCGACGGCCTCGGCCAGCTCCTCGGCGTTCGGCTTCACCACGTCCGGCCGTGCGCGCAGTGCCTCCAGCAGCGCGCGCCCCGAGGTGTCCAGGGCGATGCGTGCGCCTCCGGCGTGCGCCCGCGTGACGACGTCGGCGTACCACGAGGGCGAGAGCCCCCGGGGCAGGCTTCCGCAGCACGCGATCCAGTCGGCGTCCCGGGACTGCACGCGGACGGCGTCCAGGAGGAGTTCCTGCTCGGCCGCCGTCAGCTCCGGTCCGGGAGCGTTGATCTTCGTGAGCGTCCCGTCGGCCTCCGCGAGCGCGATGTTCGAGCGGGTGGCGCCGGCGACCGGGACCGGGGCGACCTCGATGCCCTGCGCGTCGAGCAGGTCGGCGACGAGCGCGCCCGGCGCACCGCCCAGGGGCAGGACGGCGACCGTGTGCCGGCCGGCGGCCGCGACGGCGCGCGAGACGTTCACGCCCTTGCCGCCCGGGTCCATGCGCTCGGTCTCGGCCCGGATGACCTCGCCGCGCCGGAGGGCCTGGACCTCGTAGGTGCGGTCGAGGGAGGGGTTGGGGGTGACGGTGAGGATCATGTGCGCACCACTTCCGTGCCGCCGCTCTCGATGGCGACCGTGTCTTCGGGGCTCAGCCCGCTGTCGGTGATCAGCAGGTCCACGTCGCCCAGGTCGCCGAAGCGGGCGAAGTGCTCCTGGCCGTGTTTGGAGGAGTCGGCGAGCAGGACCACACGGCGGGCGGCGGCCACGGCCGCGCGCTTGACCGCGGCCTCGGCGAGGTCGGGGGTGGTCAGGCCGTGCCGGGCGGAGAAGCCGTTGGCGGCGACGAACAGGACGTCGGCGCGGATCTCGCCGTAGGCGCGCAGCGCCCAGGCGTCGACGGCGGCGCGCGTGCGGTGCCGTACCCGCCCGCCGACCAGGTGGAGCTGGATGCCCGGATGGTCGGCGAGGCGGGCCGCGATCGGCAGGCTGTGCGTGACGACGGTGAGGGAGGACTCCAGCGGGATGGCCGCGGCCATCCGGGCCACCGTCGTACCGGCGTCGAGGATCACCGTGCCCTCGGTGGGCAGCTCGGCGAGGGCCGCCTTGGCAATGCGGTCCTTCTCGTCGGCGGCGGTGGACTCGCGTTCGGCGAGGTCCGGCTCGAAGTCGAGGCGGCCGACGGGGATGGCGCCGCCGTGCACCCGGCGGACGAGTCCGGCGCGGTCGAGGGCCTTCAGGTCGCGGCGGATGGTTTCCGCGGTGACCTGGAACTCCTCGGCCAGCGACAGGACGTCCACCCGGCCGCCGTCACGGGCGAGCCGGAGGATCTCCTGTTGCCGCTCCGGTGCGTACATGTCCGTTTGCCTCCGACTGATGCCCGAACGTGTGGTTTCAATGGGAGGCTACGCCCGGCTTTCCGGAAAGTAAACAGTCCCAGACCTCATTCGGACACAAACGGACTTCTGTACTTGTGGGAGGCGCCTGCGAGCGCCCTGCGAGAGTGCCCGCCCGCGTCCCCGGGAGTGCCCAGGTGAGAGGCATGGACGGAGCGCACGGAGCGCCCGGAGCGCCCAGGGCACACAAAGCGAACGGAACGCAGGAATGCAGGAATGCAGGAACGCCGACGAGCCCGGGGCCGTGGCCACCGGGCTCGTCGACGTCGTGCTGGTTACGGACCTCCGTCGGGCGTCACCCCGCGTATACGGGTTCCTTGTCGTTCGCCGGGAGCTCCTGCCCGGCCGGCTCCGCACCCTCCACGTGCTGGGCGGGCCGCTTGGGCAGGGCGAACATCAGCAGGAAGATCACGCCCATCACACCGGCCACCCACCACAGCGCGTGCTGGAAGCCGTTCACGAAGGCGGGGCCCACCTCGGCGGGGGTCAGCCGGTCACCGATCACGCCGAAGAACACCACCGAGACCAGCCCGAGGCCGAGCGCGTTGCCCATCTGCTGCACGGTGTTGATCAGGCCGGACGCGGACCCGGCGTGCTCCTGCGGCACCTCCGAGAGCACCGCGTCCGTCAGCGGGGCGACGATCAGGCCCATGCCGGCGCCCATCACGACCAGCGGGAGCGCCATCTGCCAGGGGGCGATGCCGAGGCCGTAGCGGTGGGACTCCCAGATGTACAGGAGGACGCCCACCGCCATGATCAGCGCGCCGGCCTGGAGCACCTTGCGGCCGAACCGCGGGACCAGCTTCTGCACCGACATCCCGGCCGCCGTGGACACCGCGAGGGAGAACGGGACACCGGTCAGGCCGGCCCTGAGCGGCCTCCAGCCCAGGCCGATCTGCATGTACAGCGTCCAGACCAGGAAGAAGATGCCGAGCGCGACACCGAAGACGGTCTGTACGGCGATCCCGGCGGCGAAGCTCTTCACGCGGAACAGCGACAGCTCGACGAGCGGGGAGCCGTCCCGGGCCGCCTTGCGCCGCTCGTACGCCACCAGCGCCGCGAAGACGCCGAGCGCGCCGGCCATCGAGACGTACCCCCACAGCGGCCAGCCCAGCTCGCGGCCGCGGGTGAGCGGGTAGAGCAGCATCAGCAGGCCCAGGGTCACCAGGGCGACGCCGACCAGGTCCAGCTTCAGGGCCTTCGGCGCGCGGGACTCGGTGATGTAGCGACGGCCGAGGAGGAAGGCCACGACGCCGACGGGCAGGTTGATCAGGAAGATCGGGCGCCACTCGAGCCCGAACAGGTTCCACTCCGTCAGCAGGGCGCCGAGCAGCGGCCCGGAGACCGCGCCGAGGCCGATTATCGCGCCGAAGAGGCCGAAGACCTTGCCGCGCTCGTGGGCGGGGAAGGTGGCGTGCACGATCGACAGGACCTGCGGGACCATCATCGCCGCCATTCCGCCCTGGAGGATGCGGGAGGCGACCAGCATCTCCGGGTTCACGGCGAAGCCGCACAGCGCGGAGGCCACCGTGAAGCCGGCGATGCCGACGAGGAACAGCCGCCGGCGGCCGTGGATGTCGCCGAGTCGGCCACCGGTGATCAGGCCGGCGGCGAAGGCCAGGGCGTATCCGGCGGTGATCCACTGGATCTGACTGAGGGACGCGCCCGCGTCCTGCTTGATCGAGGGGATCGCGATGTTGACGATCGTGACGTCGACGAGGTCCATGAAGGCCGCGGTCATCACGATCGCGAGCGCGAACCATCGGCGGCGGTCGCCGGCCGCCTGCTGGGCGGTGGGTGTCTGTTCCGTGGAGGTCATGACTTCAAGGTAGAAGGGCACTAGGTCAGATCGTGTCCTAGATATGCGGCATTCTCGAAAGTATGACGACGGACACTCCGGCTCGACTCCTCCAGCTGCTCTCCCTCCTGCAGACGCCGCGAGAGTGGCCCGGCAGCGAGCTGGCCGACCGGCTCGGGGTGTCCGGCCGGACGGTGCGGCGGGACATCGACCGGCTGCGGGAACTGGGCTATCCCGTACAGGCGAGCAAAGGCGCCGACGGCGGCTACCGCCTTGTCGCGGGCAAGGCCATGCCGCCGCTGGTCCTGGACGACGAGGAGGCGGTGGCCATCGCCGTCGGGCTGCGGGCGGGGGCCGGGCACGCGGTCGAGGGCGTGGACGAGGCGTCGGTGCGCGCGCTGGCGAAGCTGGAGCAGGTGCTGCCGGCCCGGCTGCGGCACCGGGTGTCGACGCTCCAGGCCGCGACGACGCAGCTGACCCACGGCGACGGCGCGAGCATCGCGCCCGAGACGCTGACCGTGATGGCGTCGACGGTGGCCGGTCGGGAGCGGCTGCGGTTCGCCTACCGTGACAAGGACGGCGGCGAGTCGCGGCGGCTGACCGAGCCGTACCGGCTCGTGTCGACGGGACAGCGCTGGTACCTCGTCGCGTACGACCTGGGGCGGGAGGACTGGCGGACGTTCCGGGTGGACCGGGTGACGGAGCCGCTGGCGACCGGGGTGCGGTTCGCTCCGCGGGAGCTGCCGGCGAAGAACGCGGCGGAGTATCTGCGGCGGTCGATCGGGCGGCGGCACCAGGAGAGGTACGCGTTCGAGGTGTGGTTCGCCGGATCGGCGGAGGTGGTGTCGTCACGGGTGCCGGCATGGATCGGGGTGCCGGAGGCGGCGGGCGACGAGGGCGGGTGCGTGCTGCGGGGAGACAGCGGGGATCCCGTGGAGTGGCTGGCGGCACGGCTGGCCATGGTGGGATGCGAGTTCACGGTGCGGTCACCGGAGGAACTGGTGCGGTGCGCAAGGGAGTTGGGAGCACGCCTGAGCCGCGCAGGATCAGGAACGGACGCCTCACAGGGACACGGGGAACTGCGCAAAATCCCACCACACACCCGCGGAGCAAACCCCGCCCCCACAACAACCGCCCCATAGGGGCGCGGGGAACTGCGCGAAAACCACCACGCACCCGCACCCGAAGAACAGACCCCGCCCCCCACAACGGCCCCCGGCGCCGAGCACCCCGCGCTACGCCCCCGCCCCCCACCCGAAGTCCCCCAAGGCATCGAGGTTCTGCAGGGCCAGGGATGCCGGACCGGCGGGGCCGGTGGGCGGCGCCGTGGTGGTCGCCCAGTTCTCGACGGCCACGCGGACCGCCGCACCGGCCACCGCTGCCGCGAAGCGGAGGCGCGGCACTTCCGGGGCAACCGGGGCAACCGCATCTCCCCGGGCGGCCGCAGCCTCCGGAACGGCCGGGACTTCCCCGGCGGCCAAAGCCTCCTGGACGGCTGCGGCGGCCGGGGTTACCGAGGCGGCACCGCGGCCCGTCGCCCCCTCCCCCGTCGAGGCCAGCCGCTCCGCGAGGATCTCCGCGAGCGTGCTCTCCGAGGCCTGGCAGACCTCGGCCCAGACCTTCCGCAGTGCCGGGCTGGCGTCGGCCAGGCGGATCAGCGTGCGGACCCATTCCCAGGACGACGCCGAGACACCGGCCCCGGGGGTGAGCGTCCGGCCGACCGCGTGCCGCAGGGCCTCGGGGACGGTGAGGGCGGGCGGGGCCTCGCGCACCGCCTGGGTCCACCGCTCGGCGCCCGCCGCATACAGGGGGGCCACCGCCTCCTCCTTGGAGGCGAAGTAACGGTAGAAGGTGCGCGGCGCGATGCCCGCCGCCTGGGCGATGTCCTCGGCACGTGTGGTGCGCAGGCCCTGACGGACGAAGAGGGCGGCCGCCGCGCGGGCGATCTCCATGCGGGTCTCCGCCTTGCGCCGCTCCGTGAGGGACGCCGGGGAGGAGGCCGAAAGTTGCTGGTGGGCGGAGGTGCCGGTGGTGCGGGGGGTGCTCACCTCGGCAGGCTATGCCGGTGTGGCAGAATCTGCCATCCGGCGGGCCACCCCGGGGTTCAGGTACGGGGTGGCCCGCCACTTCAGCCTGTCCGCCGGCTGCGGAACGTCCGCCGTCGGCGCGGACGTTCGCACCTCGGGGACAGCCACCCCGCCACCCCGCAGCACCTGGGCAGCAGACGAACAAGCCGGGCTCCGGCGCCTGGGGGGGGTAGGCGCCGGAGCCCGGCTCTGGTAGGTCCCGGCGCCGGGGGGGGATTGCGTCGGGACGTAGCTCGTACAGCTCGTACAGGCGGTGGGTCGTGCCCGCTGTTCGTCGTGCCGAATGGTGCGTGTGTGGGGGCGGGAGTGCGGCCCCTGGCGTCCAACTCCTGGGCTCGGAAGGGTTTTTCCCTCGGGTCCCGCAGTTGAAGCGACGGTAGCGCGCCATGTTTGCGCCGTCTTCGGGCACCGGGCGTACGCGGCCGAAGCGGGCGTACGCCCCGTTACGCCGCCGCGTCGAAGCCGGTCTGGCGGGCCAGCTTCTTCAGTTCGAGCAGCGCGTGCTTCTCGATCTGGCGGATGCGCTCGCGGGTCAGGCCGTGCTCCTTGCCCACCTCGGTCAGCGTGCGCTCCCGGCCGTCCTCGATGCCGTACCGCATCTTGATGATGGAGGCCGTGCGCTGGTCGAGGCGGCCGATCAGGTCGTCCAGTTCCTCGCTGCGCAGGAGGGTGAGCACCGACTGCTCGGGGGAGACCGCGGAGGTGTCCTCCAGGAGGTCACCGAACTGCGTCTCGCCCTCGTCGTCCACCGGCATGTTGAGCGAGACCGGGTCCCGGGACCAGTCGAGCACGTCGGTCACGCGCTCCGGCGTCGAGTCCAGTTCGCCGGCGATCTCCGCGGGCTCCGGGTCGCGCCCGTGCTCACGGTTGAACTCCCGCTGGACGCGCCGGATGCGGCCCAGCTCCTCCACCAGGTGGACGGGGAGCCGGATCGTCCGGGACTGGTCGGCGATGGAGCGGGTGATGGCCTGACGGATCCACCAGGTGGCGTACGTCGAGAACTTGAAGCCCTTGCGGTAGTCGAACTTCTCGACGGCACGCACCAGACCGGCGTTGCCCTCCTGGATCAGGTCGAGGAGCGGCAGGCCGCTGCGCGGGTAGCGCCGGGCCACCGCCACGACCAGGCGGAGATTGGAGCGGATGAAGACGTCCTTGGCCCGCTCGCCCGCGGCGACCAGGGCCTCCAGTTCGTCACGGCTGGCGTCCGTCTCGCTGTCCTCGAAGCCGTCGAGGACCTGCCGCGCGAACACACCCGCTTCGATGGTCTGGGACAGCTCGACCTCCTTGGCGGCGTCGAGCAGCGGCGTACGCGCGATCTCGTCGAGGTACATGCCGACCAGGTCGCGGTCGGCGATCTCGCCGCCATGGGCGCGAACACTGCTTGCCGAGTCGACCGTCTCGCCGGTGGCGGACTGACGACGGGCGACGGCACGGGTTGCCATGCGTGCTCCCTTGCGTGGTGGGCTGGCGGGTGGTCCTATCGGACGCTCAGCACTCCCGGGACTGTCTCTGGACTCTCCTGGAGTGCCCTGCATCCGTGGGAAACAACGACTGGAATCCGGACAGAATTCCCAACCCGCTCCCCTATTTTTCTGATCATGCAGTACCCTGTCCGCCACACGGGGAGGCGTGATGTCGACCGAGCGCACAGAGGCGCAGGTCAGGCCGGGAGTCGAGGAGGATCTCGAAGCCCTCACGGCCCTCTACAACCACTACGTGCGCAAGACGGCGATCACCTTCGACACGGCTGTCTTCACTGCGGAGGAGCGCCGTCCTTGGCTGCTCTCCCACCCGGAAGACGGCCCATACCGCCTGATGGTTGCCACGGAGACGCACTCTCAGGAAATTCTGGGCTACGCCACATCCAGCCCTTACCGGCCGAAGCCCGCATACGCGACATCCGTGGAGATATCGGTCTACGTCGCTCCCGATGCCGGCGGCCGCGGGATCGGCACCCTGCTCTACGACGCTCTCTTCCGGATCCTGGCCGACGAGGACGTGCACCGCGCCTACGCCGGCATCGCCCGGCCCAACCGCGCCTCCGAGCACCTGCACACCCGTTTCGGCTTCCGGCACGTCGGCACCCACCGGGAGGTCGGGCGCAAGTTCGGCCGCTACTGGGACGTGGCCTGGTACGAGAAGGATCTGTAGGCCGGCACGGGACACGGATCTGTAGGCCGGCGCGGGAAACGGATCTGCAGGGCCGGAGCGGGAGAAGGGTCCGCAGGCCGGTGCGAGCGCGGGATCCACGGGCCGGAGCGGGAGAAGGGTCCGCAGGCCGGTGCGAGCGCGGGATCCACGGGCCGGAGCAGGATGAGGACCGGCGGTCAGCCGAACTGCACCGACCGCTTCGCCATCCCCATCCAGAACCCGTCGATCACCGACTTCTGCGCATCCAGCTCGCCGCCCGCCTCGGCCGCGCCCATGGTGACGAAGAGCGGCGCGAAGTGTTCGGTGCGCGGGTGGGCGTAACGGCCGGCCGGGGCCTTGTCGAGGAAGTCCAGCAGGGCGTCCCAGTCGCGCGCCTCCAGCGCGCCCCGGCCCCAGTCGTCGAACTCGGACGACCAGCTCGGCACTCCGCGGCCCGTGTACCGCAGAGCGGCCAGGTTGTGCGTGAAGAAGCCGGAGCCGACGATCAGCACGCCCTCGTCGCGCAGCGGGGCGAGCTTGCGGCCGATGTCCATCAGACGTCGGGGGTCGAGGGTGGGCAGGGAGATCTGCAGGACGGGGATGTCGGCGGCGGGGAACATCTCGACCAGGGGGACGTAGGCGCCGTGGTCGAGCCCGCGGTCGGGGATGTCCTGGACGGGGACGCCGGGGGCGCGCAGCAGCTTGCGGACGGACTCGGCGAGCCCGGGAGCGCCGGGGGCCGCGTACCGGACCCGGTAGTAGTGCTCGGGGAAGCCCCAGAAGTCGTAGACGAGGGGGACGGTCCGGGTGGCGCCGAGGGCGAGCGGGGCCTCCTCCCAGTGGGCGGAGACCATCAGGATCGCCTTGGGGCGCGGCAGATCCGCGGACCAGGCGGCGAGCTGGCCGGGCCAGATCGGGTCGTCGGCGAGCGGCGGGGCGCCATGGCCGAGATAGAGGGCGGGCATGCGCTCCTGGGTGGCGGACACGACGGCGGCTCCCAACGCTTCGAATGCTGCGGACACTTCGGGCCGGCTCCGGACAGTTCAGGCCGACCCCGGTTGGCTCCGGCCGGCTCCGGATCGTTCCGGACGCCTCCGAGCGACCTCGATGCTTTAACTCTCAAGCTCTACGGGACAGCGTACGCGTGACTTGTTCAAGTTTCAAGGAGATGCCCCGTACAGTGGGATGCATGAACACGGCAACGGACTCCGCGGACCGGCACCGCTGGCTCACCGACGAGGAACAGCGCGTCTGGCGCTCCTACCTGCACGCCACCACCCTGCTGGAGGACCACCTCGACCGGCAGCTGCAGCGCGACGCGGGCATGCCCCACATCTACTACGGCCTGCTCGTCGGCCTCGCCGAGGCACCCCGCCGCCGACTGCGGATGACGGAGCTGGCGATGCGGTCGAAGATCACCCGCTCCCGGCTGTCGCACGCGATCGCGCGTCTGGAGAAGAACGGCTGGGTCCGCCGCGAGGACTGCGCCTCCGACAAGCGCGGCCAGTTCGCGGTGCTCACCGACGAGGGCGCCGAGGTGCTGCGGCGCACCGCGCCCGGCCATGTGACCGCCGTACGGCAGGCGCTGTTCGAGCGGCTGACCCCGGAACAGCAGAAGGCCCTCGGCGAGATCATGGAGATCGTCGCCGAGGGCCTCCAGCCCAACGAAGCGGGTGCCGACCTGCCCTGGCTGCGCTAGAGCAGAGTCGGCCCCGACCTGCCCCGGCCGTGTTGGAGCAGACCCCTCGTCCCTGCGCCCCGGCGTCCCGGCGGCGCACCGCCCAAGCGCCTCAGTGGCGCACCGCCCGGGCGCCTCAGTGGGCGACCACCGGCACCGGGACCTCGTCCTCGACGCCGTCACCGGACGCCACCGGAGTGCTGTCCTGACGGCCGGCGTTGACGAAGGTCACCACGATCACCGCGGCGAGCACCAGCATGCCGACGGCGAACCAGATGGCGTTGGTGTAGCCGTGCACCTGGCCCTCCAGCTTGACCAGTTGCTGCTGCGACTTGGAGGTCGCGGTGGCGATGTGGTCCTTGATGTACGCGGTCGTCGCGGAGGCGGCGATCGTGTTCAGCAGGGCGGTGCCGATCGCGCCGCCCACCTGCTGGGAGGTGTTGACCATCGCGGAGGCGACACCGGCGTCCCGGGGCTCGACGCCCAGGGTGGCCAGGGACATGGCCGGCATGAACGCCGTACCCATGCCGAGACCGAGCAGCAGCATCGCCGGCAGGATGGTCGCGGCGTACGACGAGCCGATCTCCAGCTGCGTCATCAGGAGCATGCCGACCGAGGCGACCAGGAAGCCGGGGCCCATCAGCAGCCGGGCCGGGACCCGGGTCATCAGACGGGTGCCGATCTGGGTCGAGCCGACCATCATGCCGAAGATCATCGGCAGGAAGGCGAAACCGGTGTTGATCGGCGAGTAGCCCTTCACGACCTGCAGGTAGTAGGTCAGGAAGAGGAAGGTGCCGAACATCGCGATGATCGCGATGCCGAGGGAGAGGTAGATGCCGCCGCGGTTGCGGTCGGTGACCACGCGCAGGGGCAGCAGCGGCGCCTTGACCCGGGTCTCGGTGAAGACGAAGGCCACCAGGAGGACCGCCGACGCGACGAACAGGGAGACGGTCACCGTGTCGCCCCAGCCGTCGGACTCGGCGCGGGTGAAGCCGTAGACCAGCGAGACCAGGCCGAGGGTGGACAGGACGACACCGGGGATGTCGAGCGGGGAGCGGTTGCGGCCGCCCTCCGGCTCGCGGATGACGAAGTAGGCACCGAGGGCCGCGACGATCGCGAACGGGATGTTCACGAAGAACGTCCAGCGCCAGTCCAGGTACTCGGTCAGCACGCCGCCGAGGATGAAGCCGACGGCGCCGCCGCCACCGGCGATCGCGCCGTAGATGCCGAACGCCTTGGCACGCTCCTTGGCGTCCGTGAACATCACGGCGAGCAGGGAGAGCGCGGCGGGCGCGAGCATGGCGCCGAAGACGCCCTGCAGCGCGCGGGCGCCGAACATCATGGCGCCGCTCGTGGCGGCGCCGCCGAGCGCGGAGGCCCCGGCGAAGCCGGTCAGGCCGATGACGAAGGCGCGCTTGCGACCCCACAGGTCGGCGATCCGGCCGCCGAAGAGCAGCAGACCGCCGAAGGCGAGGGCGTAGGCCGTGACGACCCACTGCCGGTTGCCGTCGGATATGCCGAGGTCCGTCTGGGCGGAGGGCAGGGCGATGTTCACGATGGTGGCGTCGAGGACGACCATCAGCTGGGCGAGCGCGATGAAGATGAGCGCTTTCCAGCGGTTGGCGTCACCGCTTGACGCGGCGGCGAGGGGAGCCTTGACGGCTGTTTCGGACATGGGGGTACCCACTTCGGGACTTCGTGACGGAAAAAGAGCAGGTCGTAACGGTCGTTGGGCGGCGTGCGTGTCATGTGGACCGATGCGCCGCACGGAACTCATCGGTCGGCGTGCCGCACGGAAGTGATCGGCCTGTGCGCCGTACGGGCCGACCGGTCGATGTGCCGTACGGAACTGATCGGTCGGTGTCGCACGGAACTGAACGGTCGATGTGTCGTACGGAACTGATCGGTCGCGGTCGAGTCGGTCGGGATCGTGGTCGAGGTCACGATCGCGCCCACGCCCTCGCCGAGGTGGTGACGACGATGCCGGGCGTGATCGAGGCGGGCGTGATCGAGGAGGCGGTCAGTTCTGACGCAGCTCCTGCAGGGTGATGGCCGTACCGGGCAGGGCGGAGCGGGCCGGGGCCCGCAGTCCGTCCAGGAAGAGCTGCAGATGACGGTGGACGAAGCGGTCGCTCAACAGGCAGTCCGTACCGGCCGGGGGCCGGCTGAGCTGGGCCACGACGACCAGCAGGTCGCCGACTCCCACATCGGCCCGGAGCTGCCCTGCCGCCTTTGCGCGGCTCATGATCTCTTCGACGAGTCGCTCGATCCGTCCCCGGGACGCTTCCAGGTCGGGGTGGTGCTGGTCGAAGGTGCTGGAGACCATCGGGCACAGCGCGCTGATCCGCTCGTCGGCGGCGGCATGCGTGAAGTGCTCCAGAGCGGCGAACGCGTCCCCGGTCTCCGCGAGGGCCTTCTCGGCCGCCTCGGCCGTCCGGTTCATCACGGAGCAGACGACCTCGCGGACGAGGGCGTCACGGTCGGGGAAGTTGCGGTACACCGTGGCGTTGCCGACACCGGCCCGGCGGGCGATCTCGTCGAGCGGCACATCGGGGCCGTGCTCGACGAACATCTCCCGGGCGGCGGTGACGATCCGCTCCCGGTTGCGCAGGGCGTCGGCGCGGGGCCTGGCCACCTTGCGCATGGGGGTCGCGGTCTGCACGGCGTACTCCTTCGGTCGATCGGTCGTGGAGAGTGTGGAGAGTGATGACGATGGTGAGGGCGATCCGGGGAAGCAGTCCCCGTTTCACTCGGACACAGGTCTAAACGGGGAGAGGCTCCCCGGTTATTTCCCCCCGCGGGAAAGAATTCCTGTGACCTGGGCCACACATCCCGTCGGCGGCCCGATCGTCCCTCCCCCGCGCAGCTCAAACCGGTCCCACCGCGTCTTTCACACCTGCTCGCGCCCGATTCCCACGATCGGTCTCGCCCAGCGCGCGCCCCGCGCCCCGCCGACACAGGGTGAGCGCAAGGGGGCAGCCGGACACCGGGGCGGCGTCGCCGCCGACGGCGGCTGCCGTGGAGCGGAAGGTCCGTGCATGCAGCCGCAGAAGCCCCGCCGCCGCATACGCCCGCGCCGCACACGCCCGTGCCGCACCCGCGGGTGCCGTATGCGTCCCTGTCGTATACGTCCCTGCCGCATATGCCGGCGCCGTGTGGCCGCCCTGGCCGCGGTGACTCTCCTGACCCTCGCGGTCAGCACCTCGGCCGGGACCGGACATCTGACGGCGCCCACCACCGCCGGGCCCATCGGCCTGGGCCACTCCGCCGCCCTCCAGCCCTGCATGCTCCACGGCGGCGTGGACGTACAGATGACGGAGGGAGTGCCCACCCCGACCGGCTACTCCCGCTCCACCGGTACGGTCCACGCCCTGACCCTGATGATCGACTTCTCCGACGCGCCCGGAAAGGGCAGCGCGCTCGCCCGCTTCCACGAATTCTTCCCGCAGACCCAGGAGTGGTTCCGCAGAGCGTCGTACGGCCGTCTCGACTACCGCCCCGAGACCCCCATCACCACCTGGCTGCGCATGCCGAAACCGTTCAAGGCGTACGGCATAGAGCGCGGCGCCCCTTTCGACCCCGGCTACCGGCAGCTGGTGCAGGACATCGTGGCCGCCGCCGATCCGGACGTGGACTTCCGCTCGTACGACCTGCTGAACGTGCTGATCACCCCGAACGCAGGCCCCTCCGCCCTGGACACCGTGCTGTCCGTGACCTTCGCGGGCAACTCCGACGCCCCGGTCGCCGACGGGGTCCCCGTCGCCAACGCGTCCTTCGTCTACTCCCGCCAGGACGACGGCTCCGGCTCCTACGCCCGCACCGGCTACCGGGTGCTGCCGCACGAGAACGGCCACACCTTCGGGCTGCCCGACCTCTACACCCAGGAAGGCGGGGGCTCCGTCGGGCACTGGGACATCATGAGCGAGGACTGGGGGGCCAACAACGACCTGCTCGGCTGGCACAAGTGGAAGCTGGGCTGGCTGGACGGCTCCCAGGTCGGTTGCGCGGCGGCCAAGGGGAGCGCCGAGTTCACGCTGACGCCGCTGTACAAGGAGGGCGGCGGAAAGCTGATCCTCGTGCCGGTCGACGCTCGCACCTCGTACGCGATGGAGCTGCGTACACAAGGAGGCAACGACGAGGCGGTGTGCAAGCCGGGCATCCTCATCTACAAGGTCGACGCCACGGTGGACACCGGCCGCGGCCCGGTCTCGGTCTTCGACGCCCACCGGGGCAGCGGCGGCTGCACCCGCAGCCCCAACGTCCACACGGAACTCTCCGACGCCCCCTTCGGCCCCGGCGAGACCTTCAAGGACCCCCGTCACGGGATCACGGTCGAGGTGGTGGGGAGAGGCCGCGACGGGGAGTACAAGGTGCGCGTGACCCGGCGATAGGGGGGAGACCGCGGAGCTGGGGGTGGGGGCGGCAGATCGGGGGCAGACCGGGGGGTGGGTGGCAGCAGGGCCGGGGGGGCGACAACGGCAGGTCGAGGGGGGCAGCAAGTCGGGGGGTGGCAGCAGGTCAAGGGGGCGGGTAAATGGGTGGTGGGTCGGGGGAGGCAACGAGGGACGGGGCCGAAGAGCGAGAAGGCAGCGGCAGGCCGGTCCGAAGGCCGAGGCAGGTAGCGGGAGACCGGTCCGAAGGCCGAGACAGGTAGCGGGAGACCGGTCCGAAGGCCGAGACAGGTAGCGGGAGACCGGTCCGAGAGCCATGACAGGTAGCGGGAGACCGGTCCGAGAGCCATGACAGGCAGCAGGAGGCAGAGCCGACGTCCGGGGCAAGCAGCGTGAGCCAGGACCGCGAGCCGGGGCAGGCAGCGGGAGACGGGGCTGAAGGCCGGGGCCGGGCGGGTTTACCGTAGGCCTGCCCGAACGCCGTACCGGAGAGCCGATGCCCGCGAAGACCGCACCGCACGACGTGGCCGGTGGGCCGCCGGCCGAGGCGGTCACGCCGCTGATCCGCGGGATCGCCGTACTGCGAAGGCTGACCGAGGCGGACGGCACGCTGAGCCCCGGCGCGCTGGAGCGGGCCACCGGGCTCGCCCGCTCCACGGTCGACCGGATCACCGCGACCCTCGCCCGCATGGGATACGTCCGCCTCGACGGCCGGGACGTCGTCCTCACTCCCGGCGTGATGCGGCTCGGCAACGCCTACCTGGCCGCCCTGCGCCTGCCCGCGCTGCTGGCCGCGCGGGCCGACGCGCTCGCCGACGAACTGGACGAGTCCGTGTCGCTCGCGGTCGCCGACCTGGACGGCGTCCGCTTCATCCATCAGGCCACGCGCCGCCGCGCGATGTCCGTGAGCTTCCGCATCGGCGACCTGCTCCCGGCCGAACGCACCGCGCCCGGCCCGCTGTTCGCGGCCGAGTGGACCGAGGCCGACCGGCAGCGATGGCGGTCCCGGCGGGCTAAGGACCCCGAGGACACCTCCTTCCCCGCCGTACCGCCCCGCGCCGCGGCCGCCGCGGACGACTTCGAGGAGCGGGTGGAGCGGGCCCGGCGGGACGGCTGGGCGCTGGACGACCAGCTGATCGAACCGGGGCTGGTCGCGGTGTCCGCACCGGTGCGGGAACCGGGCACCGGCCGCACGGCCTGTGTGGCGAGCGTGGTGAGCCACACCAGCAGGCATTCGGCGGCCGACCTGCACGCCGCGCTGCTGCCCCGGCTGCGTACGGCGGTGGCGGCGATGGAGGCCGACCTGCGCGAGGCGGCACCGCCGCAGCCCGGCCCGCCGCCCTCGGGGCTGGCGACCTGGACGACGGCGTCCAAGCACGAGCTGGGCCGGGAGTTCATCGAGTCCCTGGCCCGGGGCCTGACCGTACTGACCGCGTTCGGCGAGGGGCGCTCGGCGCTGACCCTGGCCGAGGTGGCCCGGGCGACCGGCCTCGCCCGGGCGACGGCACGCCGGGCGCTGATCACCTACGAACACCTGGGGCTGGTGGCCCCCACCGCCGACCGCACCTTCACGCTGACCCCCCGCGTCCTGGGCCTGGGCTTCCCTCCCCTGTCCCGCACCACGCTGCCCCGCCTCGCCGGGCCCCACCTGAGGGCCCTCGCCGACCAGGTGCACGAGCCGACGGCGCTGGCGGTCCTGGCGCCGGGCACCGCAGCAGCCGCGGACACGGAGATCCAGTACACGGCCGGGGCCGGCGCGGGCCGCGTCCTGACCGTGGACATCGCGGTGGGCGCACGGCTGCCCGCGGCCTCGACGTCCCTGGGCCGCGTGCTCCTCGCGGATGCCTCCGGTCCCCTGCCGCCCGCTCTCGCCGAGGTCCGCGCGCAGGGCTATGCCCTGGTCGATCAGGAGCTGGAGTCGGGGCTGCGATCGATCGCCGTGCCGGTACGGGACCGGGCGGGCCGCGTCGTCGCGGCCCTCAACGTGGCCACCCACCCGGCCCGCCGCACCCTCGAGGACTGCGTCCACGACCTGCTCCCCGCCCTGCGCACCACCGCCGACCACCTCCAGACGGACCTGCACACGGCATCCCGCTTCACCCGCGTCCCGCCGACCTGAACCCCGCACCCGCCCCGGCACCCCCGGACTTTCACGCACCCGGCACCTGATCCGGTACCCTGTGGACCGAGTGCCAGGCCTTCGTAGCTCAGGGGATAGAGCACCGCTCTCCTAAAGCGGGTGTCGCAGGTTCGAATCCTGCCGGGGGCACCATGTAGTTCGTTGCCGACCTGGGATTTCTCCCCAGGGAGGCGCTCTCTTCGGCCTCGGGCTTCTTGTCCGGGGCCGTTTTGGGTGACCAGCGGTGTACTGCCGGCTCTGTGACGGGCGGGTCTGCGCAGGTCCAGAGTTCAGCCTCTCCTAGAGGGAGGCCAGCGATCACGACGTCGTGGGCTCACCAGTGGGATGCCGGCCGGCGGAGAGGGTGCGTGAAGGAGATCGGCGTGCCGGACGGGTGGTGGACAGTACGCTGAATCCAGCGGGATCGGGCCCGCTGCACAGTGTCCGGGAGGTGCTTCATGACGGCCGAGATGGTGGCCCCGGCGTGGATGCATGAGCAGATCACGGCGGAGGAGTACGAGTCCTGGTCCGAGGAGCAGTGCGCCGGTATCGAGATCGTGGACGGGATGGTCGTCGTGAGTCCGAGCGCGTCCAAACGGCACAACCGGCTGGCCCGGATTCTGGCGAACAACCTGGACGCCGCCGCGGGCCCGGAATGGAATGCCGACACGGACTTCGACGTCCGGCTTCAGGACCTCCCGCTCACCAATCGACGCCCGGACGTCGTCGTGTACCGCGCAGACACGATCGACATCACCCCCACCCGCCCCGAGCACGTGTTGCTGGTCGCGGAGGTGGTGTCGCCGGGCTCGGAGACCACCGACCGGATCGTGAAGGTCGACCAGTACGCCAAGGCAGGCATCGGCTTCTACTGGCGGATCGAGCAGGCCGCGACGGGCGTCCCGCTCGTGTACACCTACGTTCTCGACCCCGCAACGAAGACCTACAGGGACGGAGACGTGTTCACCGGCGTCGTCAAGGCAGCAGCCCCCTTCCCGGTGGAGATCGACCTCGGCCAGGTCTGACCTACTCACTGCTCGGCAGTCGGCAGCGCGTGTGAGCGATACATGAGCGGACGGCCCGCTACAGGGCAGCATGAGCCGGAGCAAGTGCATTCCGTACGATGCTGACCTTGGGAAACAGCACCGCGCGGCAGCACCCGGCAAGGATTCCATCCAACGCCTGAACGGGTGTCGCGGGTTCGAACCCTGCCCGGGCCACAGTCTGGAGCAGGGCTACGACCCCGGAACTCCCAGGTCAGAGAGGGGCCGGGGCACGAGTGCCGACCTACTGAGCATCGCCTGAACGATCAGGGGATAACCGCAGGTCACTCCAGACGCGAACACCCCCGTACGCCATCCGAGGTGCTGTTGGTTGAATCGGGCCTTGCGCGACGTCGGCCTCCAACCGGGTTCGGGTCGGGAAGCAAGGCCGCCGCGCACCCGGCCTTCGACACCTCATCCTCTCTGGGCTGTGACGTCGGTGATCTCCACGGATACATTCGTGCCCGCCGAAGCAGTGCTGATCATGGACGGCGTGTAGTTCAGGCTCGTCCGGTCCGACAGTTCAGCTGTCTCGATGACCGGGCCGGACTCGTCGCCGTGGATCTCGTAAGTGATCTCGTAGACGGCGTCCGGGTCGATACTCTCACTGTCCCCCAGGTAGGTGAGGGTCGGCTCGACTGTCACATTGCAGCCAGCCGTCCCGAAGCACTGCCGCTTCGTGGTTCTCAGCTCGATGGTGAAGCTGTCGGCGGTCACCTCGTCGTACGACGGCGTGGGGGTCGGTGACTCCGTGGCGGCCGCCTCCGTAGCGCCGCCCGTCGGATTGGCGGCTGCGGCCTGCTTGCTGCCGTGGCCGGAGTGCACTACGACCATGCCGGTGCCGACGACCGCCACGATGACGGCGGCGGCTGAAGCCGCGATGACCAGGCTGGCGCGGGACTTCTTCACCGGTGGTGTCGGGCTGTACGACGGCATCGGCGGTGTGGCGGCGTCGGTCATGGTTCCCCCAGAGGCAGTTGTTCGGTTCGAGGATGGGCAGCCGGGAATCCGGACCGCTCTTACTGCCAGCCACCGGTGAAGTCGCCGCTGAGCTGGGCGTCGCAGATGTTGTAGCCGCCCGACGCGTGCCCGGACTTCGTTTGCCCGTCCACGGTCACGCTGCAGTTGATGTCCCCCGAACCCTGCAGTTGGGCGTTCAGCGTGTAATACATCGCCCCCTTCTTGAGGGGCAGGGTGGCCTCGAACTTGCCGTTCTTGAACACGCCCTTGCGGGTGTCGCTGTCAGAGCCGTAGTTGATGTCGAGACCGCCGAGCGCTCCGGCCGGGGCGGTCCCCCAGACTTTGAAGACGACGGTCTTCGGGGCGCCGGACCCCTTGCTGTCTCCCGTGGCATCGGCGGCCGTCTTGTTGCCGGTCGTGGTGGTGGACGTGGACTTCGAGACGCTGCTGCCGGAGTCGTTCGAGCCGCTGCCGCTGACGGCAGCGGCAGCGATGCCAAGGACGACAGCCACGCCGACGAGGCCGAGACAGCCGAAACCGATGACCTTCCCTGCGCCAGGTCCCTTTTTCGGCGGCTGCGGCTGGAACGGCGGCTGCCCGTACGGCTGCTGGCCGTGAGCGGCCTGGCCGAAGGGATGCTGCGGGCCGGCCCATCCGGGAGGCTGCGGCGGCTGGTTACTCATGGGTCCCCCTGAGGTGTCCGCTGTCGAGAGCAAGATGTGTGACATGTGAAGGTGGCGGCCGGTTGCCGCTTACCTGCGGGATTCACCCCATCGTGTAAGCCCGCCAGGCGGGTACGGCCGGCTGCCACGCAACGAAGGCCCTGACTGGGCGTATTACCGCCAAGGGATGGGATGCGGGTGGTGCGGGCGAGGGGCGGCGGCCGGTGAGGTGGCGCTACAGGCCGGTCTTGACGAGGCTGTGGTAGCGGGATCCGCCCAGGCCGAACGCACGGACTGCTTGGGAGATGGTGCCCTCGACGCCGGCACGGTGTCCGTAGCGGCGGCGCCAGTGGTCGGTGAGCTTGATCCGCTTCGGCGGACGCTTGAGATCAGGGTTTCTGCCTCGAAGGGGTGTCCATCATGGAGAGCCTGGGGAAGGAGAAGCCTCGGCCTCGCCAACAGTCCTCGACGAAACGGATTCAGCACACATGGGGATGGGAAACCCCGAGAACACGCGAGAACCACGGAGGGGTGTTTTCCCAGGCCAGACACACCACTTCAGACGATTCCGCAGGTCACGGCCCCGCCCAAAGAAAACTCCTAAAGCGGGTGTCGCAGGTTCGAATCCTGCCGGGGGCACAGCGAGAAGGGCCAGCTCGGGAGGGTTTCCTCCTGAGCTGGCCCTGCGTCGTGTTCGGGGGCGTGCCAGACGCGTGTCACTAATGCCACGCGGATGCCACGTCTCCTGGGCGGGAGCCTCTTCCCCGCCCTTCCAGATCATGTCGCCGAGACGCGGTGGCGTGTGGCAGCGGTAGGTTGAGGACCTTCGGCCAGGCTGGCGAAGCCGCCCTGGACCGATGACTGGCGGACAACACGCGAGTGTGCCTGGTCGAGCAGTTGGAACCGTGAGCCATGGAGTCACAGCTCGTCTCTCGACTTGGCCTTCCGCCGGACCTCGACCAGAACCGCCACAACGCTTTCCGCTTTCCATAGCCGCCTGAAGAAGCTACGGGCCCGCTGTGGTTACCGATCAACGGTCAGGCTGTCGGCCAAGCCATCAGCGATCACCCGACGAGGGAGTCCCGCGATCTCGCGATCAGAAGGAGGCGGTGAATCCCACCTGGTGGTACTGGCCGACGGTGTCCAGGACCTCGTCCTTGACCGCGCCGAACTGAGCCACGAGGCCCGAGCTGCTGATCGCCGTGGGGCCGGCGGTGATACCGACCTGCGGGCTCAGGCCACCGGAGACGGTGTCGAGCTCGGCGTCGGAGATTTCAAGGGTCTGAACCTGGGGAGCGGAGTTCATCATGAAACTGCCCTTCGTATGGATGTTCCACAAGGGGGAGCGGCAAAGCCGGGGACAGATGGTCGGCCGCGACCGCAGCCCGCGCCATCTCTTTCCGGACACCTTGGCGCGATCCCTGCGACGCGAAGGATCAAATCACGGAGCATGCCCGGCATCCAGTCGGTCGTTGCTCCCAGCAGGGCAGTTGAAACGGTCGGCCACTCATCCGTGCAGGGATGCACACGAATAGAGGGCAGCCTCTCTACATGTAGCGCTGCACATCGAAACCGGCAGCTGTTGTCACGTCTGCTCCGACCCGGACAACTCTGCATCAACCGAACTCACCTGTGCGGCAATTGCGCCTTCGCTGTGTAGATCCAGTTGCAGATTCAGTCATGTACGCATCCGCGCGCCCTTCGGCGTGAGGTTCCCCGCCTGCCGCGCTGGTCGGGCCGGGCCCCGGCCGAGCGAAAACTCCATGACGAGATCCCCGAGCCGACCGAGGCCCTCACCGGCGTTTCCGCGAGCAGCACGCGTTCCTGGTCCGTCTTGCGTCTCGACCATCGGGCCGTCGTGATGCCGAGGTGTTCACGGAAGGCCGGGCGCTACCTACCGTCGGTGCGGTGGGCGGCGATGGCACGGTCCAGGGTGTCCGGTCTGCAGCACACGAGATCAGCGACCGTTTGGCCGTCGTCGCGGGGTGATCCGCCGTGCAGGCGGATCACCGTCCTGGCGATTCCTCGCCGAAGGCAGCCCCAGCCAGAACGGATTCAGCACACATGAGGCCGGGAATCCCTGTGAACACGCGAGAACCACCGATGGTGTTTCCCCAGCCCAGGCAGCATGCAGTCGGCGTTTCCGCAGGCCACGGCCCGGCCCCAGCCAAAGGAAACTCCTAAAGCGGGTGTCGCAGGTTCGAATCCTGCCGGGGGCACCATGCCTGAACAGGCACGATGTACCAGAAGGGCCTTTCGGAAGTGATCTCCGAGGGGCTTTTTGGCCTTGCATGGGAACGAATGGGAACGCGCCGTCGGGCAAAATCCTCCCTGGGCGCTGAGCGTCTCCGCCGGTTTCGCCTCAGCCTTCACCCAGTCGGCGCAGGGGGTGGAAGCCTCCGGCCCCGAGATCCGGGCTGGCACGGCCGCACCGTCAGCAGCCGCGTTCGGCCGCGTTCCTGGTACGCCGGGACTCTCACTCAGCCGTGAACGAGGGCTCCCGCCTGACCAACACCGATCTCCCGAAGAGGCGCCCGCCCAATCCCCCCCCCCCCCCCCCCGGTTCCGCGCGACGGACCTGCCCTCCGGCCGCGTAGAGCAGACGACGGATTCACCCACGGAGGGGACTGCACAGTGACAGCGCGTGCACTCAAGGGGGCACTGAGGGGTGCCAGGGGTACGGCGATCGCGGCGGCGGCGATGGCCGTGCTGACCGCGTCGCAGGCGCCGAAGGCGGTCTCGGCCCAGGCCGCGGAGCCCGCGCGGAGGGCGGCACCCGCCGAGCACGGCCTCGGCGTGTCCGGCGACACCCCGTACCGCACCGGCCTTCCCCCGCTGCGGACCCGGAAGAACGGCTCGGCACAGGGAGTGACGGTCGGCGGCGCCCTGCCCGCGAGCGTGTTCGCCGCGTACCGGCGTGCCGAGGAGGAGCTGGCGCGCAGCGCGCCACGCTGCCGGCTGCGCTGGCAGCTGCTGGCCGCGATCGGCCAGGTGGAGTCCGGGCAGGGACGGGGCGGCCGGGTGACCCGGGACGGTACGACCGTGACGCCCATCCTCGGCCCGCGGCTGACCGGCGGCGCCTTCGCCGTCGTGGAGGACACCGACGGCGGCGCGTACGACGGAGACGCGGTGTACGACCGCGCGGTCGGCCCGATGCAGTTCATCCCGTCCACCTGGGCCCGCTGGGGAGCGGACGGCAACGGCGACGGACGGACGGACCCGAACAACGTCTACGACGCGGCGCTCGCCGCCGGCCGCTATCTGTGCGCGGGCGGCCGGGACCTGTCGAACCCCGCCGACCTGGACCGGGCGATCCTGGGCTACAACCACTCGGACGCCTATCTGCGCACCGTCGAGGCGTGGTACGCGTACTACCTGACCGGACACCGCGTGGTGCCGGACGCGTCCGACGGATCCCGTTCGGACCGGCCGAAGCCGTCCCGCCCGAAGAGGCCGAAGCCCTCGTCGCCGAAGCCGTCGGACGACCGGAAGCCGGGCCCTGGTCCTTCGCGCACGTCGTCGAGGCCGCCCACCTCACCCTCCCCCAGCCCGTCCCCCAAGGCCGGCGTCCCGAAGGAGTCCGGGACGCCGCTGGTTCCCGTCCCCGAACCGACCCTCACGCTGCCCAGCAGCGGTGTGCTGCCCGACGCGGGTCCGCTGACCACCGGCAACGGCTGGAACACGATGGCCGTCTCCCCCTCCACAACTGCCACTACCCGGCGGTAATGTCGCCACCCGCTGGAAGCACAGGACCGGCGGGTGAGTGCGAAGGGGCCCTCATGGCGACGGACATGCCTGCGGACACAGCGGCCTCCGACGAGCGTTGGCAGCGCATGTGGAGCCATCGCGAGCAGCTGCTCAAGGTGGCCCGGCGGCGATCCATGAGCCAGGAGGACGCCGAGGACGCCGTTCACGAGGCGATGCTGCGGGCCGCGGAGCGCCCGGAGCTCGATGACGAGCGGCTCGGCGCCTGGCTGACGACGGTGACGATGCGGCTGTGCGTCGACCGGCACCGGCAGGTCAACCGCGAGGCCGAGGTGGGCAGCCGCCCCACACTCGTCGCGCCGGGCCCGGTACCCGTCGAGGAGGCGGTGTGCGACCGGGCCGAGGCGAAGTGGCTCGCCGTGCGCAGCGGTGAGCTGCCCGCCCGGCAGGCGGAGGCGCTTCGGCTGAGGTCGGAGGACCTGGACGTGAGCCAGGTCGCGGTGCGGATGGGGCTCAGCTACCGGACCGTCGAGTCGCTGCTCGCCCGGGCCCGGCGGACGCTGCGCGCCTCGCTGGCCGGGACGCTCGGGCTGGTGCTGTTCCTGGTCGGGCGCGGGCGGCTGCGCGGGGGCGGCAATGCCCAGGCGGTCGTGACCACCTCGACGGCGGTGACGCTGGCGGTGGCGGGGTTCGCGCTGCCGTACGTGCTCGACGCGGGCGGACACGGGAACGGTCCGACGCCGCGGCCGGCCGTGTCCAGCGACGCGCAGGTCCTGGGCAGCGAGGCCACGGGCCGGGGGCGCGCCCCCGGAATGCCCACTCCCTCGCCCCCGGCGCCCGGGGCCTGGGGCCGGACGCCCTCACCCACCGGGAGAACGTCCCTGTCGGTGCCCGTGCCGTCCCTGCCGGACGTGTCCGCGTCCCCGCTGCCGGGGCTGTCGGCGCCGCAGATCCCGCAGGTGCCCGAGGTGCCGAAGGTGCCGGGCCTGCCGACGAGGTCGGCCGCCTCGTCGGTCCCGTCGCTTCCCCCGGCCCCGGCCCTGCCGGCCGCTCCACTCTCCGTCCCCGCCCCGAGGACGCCTTCGCGCACGCCATCACCGATGCTGCCGTAGCGCCCGTACACGCGTCCGTAAAAAATTCTTCGTCCGCAGCGACGGACGCCCCTCCCCTCCCCGTAGAGCAGATGTCGGAGCTGCTCCACAGGCGAAGGGTGGAACCGGATGGGTGTCGAGATCTGTGTGGAAGGGCTCACCAAGTCCTTCGGCCACCAGGTCATCTGGCAGGACGTCTCGCTGACGCTGCCCGCCGGGGAGGTCTCGGTGATGCTCGGCCCCTCGGGGACGGGCAAGTCGGTGTTCCTCAAGACGCTCGTGGGGCTGCTGAAGCCGGAGCGGGGCTCGGTGAAGGTCGCGGGCCGGGACATCACCCGCCTGCGCGAGCACGACCTGTACGAGGTGCGGAAGCTGTTCGGTGTGCTGTTCCAGGACGGCGCGCTGTTCGGCTCGATGAACCTTTACGACAACATCGCCTTCCCGCTGCGCGAGCACACCCGCAGGTCCGAGAGCGAGATCAAGCGGATCGTCCTCGAAAAGATGGACATGGTCGGGCTGATCGGCGCCGAGGGGAAACTGCCCGGCGAGATCTCCGGCGGTATGCGCAAGCGGGCCGGACTCGCCCGTGCCCTGGTCCTCGACCCGGAGATCATCCTCTTCGACGAGCCGGACTCGGGCCTGGACCCGGTCCGCGTGGCCTACCTCAATCAGCTCATCGTCGACCTCAACGCACAGATCGACGCGACCTTCCTGATCGTCACCCACGACATCGCCTCGGCCCGTCAGGTCCCGGACAACATCGGGCTGCTGTTCCGGCGCGAGCTGGTGATGTTCGGGCCCCGCGAGGAGCTGCTGGCCAGTGACGAGCCCGTCGTGCGGCAGTTCCTGAACGGCCGGATGCAGGGGCCGATCGGCATGGCGGAGGAGAAGGACGCGGCCCAGGTCGAGCAGGAGCTGGCCCAGATCAACGAGGGCGGCGCGGCCGAGGCGCTGACTCCCCGCCTGCTCCCCGGCCCCGGCATCACCCGCCCGCCCCGCTGGGAGGCGATCGCCAGACGCGAGGCACAGCTGCACGGGACGGGGGTGGCGGGCGCATGAGGCTCTCCCCGACGGGTGCGCTCCGGCACTCGGGCAACCTCTTCGCGATGGCACTGGACGTCGTCCGGTCCCTCCCCCGACGGCCCTTCCAAGCGAGGGAGTTCATCCAGCAGGCGTGGTTCGTCGCGAGCGTCACGATCCTGCCGACAGCTCTGGTCTCGATCCCCTTCGGGGCGGTCATCGCGCTGCAGATCGGCAGCCTGACCCGGCAGCTGGGCGCGCAGTCCTTCTCCGGTGCCGCGTCCGTGCTCGCCGTGCTACGGGAGGCCTCGCCGATCGTCACGGCGCTGCTGATCGCGGGCGCGGGCGGCACGGCTATCTGCGCGGACCTCGGGGCGCGCAAGATCCGGGACGAGATCGACGCGATGCAGGTGCTCGGCATCGACCCGATCCACCGGCTCGTCGTACCGCGGGTTCTGGCATCGATGGTCGTGGCCGTGCTGCTCAACGGCCTGGTCTCGGTGGTCGGTGTCGCGGGCGGCTACTTCTTCAACGTCGTCCTCCAACACGGCACGCCGGGCGCCTACCTGGCGTCCTTCACCACCCTCGCCCAGCTGTCCGACCTATGGGCGGCCGAGCTGAAGGCGCTGGTGTTCGGGGCGATCGCCGCGATCGTCGCCTCCTACAAGGGGCTGACCGCGCAGGGCGGCCCGAAGGGCGTGGGCGACGCGGTCAACCAGTCGGTGGTGATCACCTTCATGTTGCTGTTCGTGACCAACTTCGTGATGACCGCGGTGTACTTCCAGGTCGTCCCGCAGAGGGGTTAGCCCATGCGACTTCTCAGCCGTCCACTGGACTTTCTCGAAGAGCTCGGATCCCAGCTCTCCTTCTACGGGCGCTCACTGGCCTGGACGGGCCGCACGGTCCGCCGCTACAAGAAGGAGATCCTGCGGCTGCTCGCCGAGGTCAGCTTCGGCCGAGGCGCCCTCGCCGTCGTCGGCGGCACGGTCGGCGTGATCGCCTTCCTCTCCTTCTTCACCGGAACCGAGGTCGGCCTCCAGGGCTACGCGGCCCTCAACCAGCTCGGCACCTCCAACTTCGTGGCGTTCCTGTCGGCGTACTTCAACACCCGGGAGATCGCCCCGCTGGTGGCCGGACTCGCCCTGTCCGCGACGGTCGGCGCCGGGTTCACCGCGCAGCTCGGTGCGATGCGGATCAGCGAGGAGACAGACGCGCTGGAGGTGATGGGCGTCCCCTCGCTGCCGTTCCTGGTGACGACGCGAATGATCGCCGGCTTCGTCGCGGTGATCCCGCTGTACGTGATCGGGCTCCTGTCCTCGTACCTCGCCGCCCGCACCATCACGACCGGTTACTACGGGCAGTCGACGGGCACGTACGACCACTACTTCCACCAGTACCTGCCACCGGTCGACGTCTTCTGGTCCTTCGGCAAGGTGATCGTCTTCGCCGTCCTGATCATCCTGGTGCACTGCTACTACGGCTACCACGCGAGCGGAGGCCCGGCGGGCGTCGGCGTCGCGGTCGGCCGTGCGGTGCGGACCTCGATCGTCGCCATCAACGTCCTGGACTTCTTCCTGAGCCTCGCGATCTGGGGCGCCAACACGACCGTACGGATCGCGGGGTGAGGCCGATGAGAGCACTGAGACTCAGGTGGTACGGCGTCGCGTTCATCGCCGTGCTGGCGCTGCTGCTGTCGCTCGCCGTGGCCGTCTACGAGCAGGCGTTCACGTCGGTCGTGCGCATCACGCTGCAGGCCGACACGCTCGGCAACCAGCTCGAGCCGCGCGCCGACGTCAAGCTGCGCGGGCTGTTGGTCGGCGAGGTTCGGGGGGTGCACGCGGACGGGACGAAGGCCACGCTCGACATCGCGCTCGAGCCGGAGTACGTCGCGGACATCCCCTCGGACGTGCACGCGCGGCTGCTGCCCAAGACACTCTTCGGCGAGAAGTACGTCGATCTCGTGCCGCCCGCCAGGTCGACGGCCCGGCCCATCCGCGCCGGGGACGTCATCACACAGGACCGCACCACGGTCGGCATCGAGGTACAGCAGCTGATGAACGACCTGCTGCCGCTGCTGCGGACGGTCCAGCCGGGCGAACTCAACGCCACGCTCTCGGCGTTCGCCACCGCTCTGGAGGGCCGCGGCGACCGGATCGGCGACAACCTCGTCCGGGTCGAGGGCTATCTACGCCGCCTCAACCCGCACATGCCCTCCCTCAAGGAGGACATCACGCGGCTCGCGGACGTCGCCGAGGTGTACGGCGACGCCGCGCCCGACCTGATGCGGATCCTGCGCAACACGGTCACCACCAGCCGAACGATCGTCGAGAAGAGGGACCGGTTGGCCTCGGCTCTGCGCGCGACCGCCTCCGTGGCGGCCACGGCGAACGACTTCCTGTCCGAGAACGGCGACCGGCTGATCACCCTGGGCCGGGTCGCCCGCCCCACGCTGGAGCTGTTCGCCCGCTACTCCCCCGAGTACCCGTGCCTGTTCCAGGGCCTGGTCCGGCAGGAGAAGGCGTCGGAGGACGCGTTCCGGGGCGGCGAGATGCGGATCACCCTCGAGGTCGTCCGGCCGCAGGGGGAGTACCGGCCCGGTGAGGAGCCGGTGTACGGCGAGCGGTCCGGTCCGAACTGCCGCGGCCTGCCGCATCCGCAGGTGCCCGGGCCGAAGCCCCATCTCGACGACGGTACGTCGGCCGGAGGTTCCGGCGGCGCACCCCCCGGAGGTGTCGACGTGTCCGCCACCCGGGCCGAGCAGCGGGCCGTCGACTCGCTCGTGGCCCCCGTCATGGGCGTCCCCGCGGACCAGGTGCCCCCCGTGGCGACCCTGCTGTTCGGGCCGCTCGCGCGCGGAACGGCGGTGAGTGTCGTATGAGCAGGTCAGGAGCCCGGCAGACCGCCGCCCCGCTGGTCAAGTTCAGCCTCTTCGCGCTGGTCACGATCGCGGCGACGGCGCTGCTCGCCGCCACCATCGTCAACGTCTCCTTCACCCCCAAGGACACCTATCACGCGGTGTTCACCGACGTCACCGGGCTGGAGAACGGCGACGACATTCGGGTGGCCGGAGTGCGGGTAGGAGAGGTCGACGGCATCCGGATCAAGGACCGGACCCTGGCGGAGGTCACGTTCACCGTCAGCGCGGACCGGCCGCTGCTCGCCGGGACCCACGCGGTGGTCCGCTACCGCAACCTGGTCGGGCAGCGGTACATCGCGCTCACCGAGGGCACAGGCGACGTCACCGCCCGGCTGCGGCCGGGCGGCACCATCCCGCTGTCCCGGACCCGGCCGGCGCTGGACCTCAACGCCCTGCTGAACGGCTTCAAGCCGCTGTTCGCCGCGCTCAGCCCGAGCGACGTCAACCAGCTCGCCACCGAGATCGTCCAGACCCTCCAGGGAGAGGGCGGCACGGTGAACAGCCTGCTCGCGCACACTGCCTCGCTCACCAGCACCCTCGCCGACCGCGACAAGCTGATCGGATCGGTGATCGACAACCTCGACGCCGTCCTGGAGACGCTCGACAAGCGCGGCTCCCGCTTCTCCGGGCTGCTCACTCAGCTGCGCCGGGTGGTCTCAGGGCTGTCCGCCGACCGGGGGCCCATCGGGCAGTCACTGGTGAGCATCGGCGACCTCACGGACGCCACGTCGGGGCTGCTGAAGGACGCGCGTCCCCCGCTGAAGGACGACATCGCCGGGCTCGGCGACGTCGTCGGAACGCTGAACAAGAACGAGAACACCGTGGAGGGCGTCCTGAAGCGGCTGCCGAACAAGCTCGAGAAGCTGACGGGGACCGCCTCGTACGGCTCATGGTTCAACTTCTACCTCTGCGACTTCGACGGCCGGATCGTGCTGCCGAAGACCAAGCAGGTGATCACACCGGAGCTGCACGTGGCGCGGGCGAGGTGTGGTGGATGAGCATGCGCATCAGGCGGCGCAATGTCCGCCGCCCCGAGCCGCTGGTGAGGGTACGCGTCCTGCCG